>NZ_JBHTIC010000008.1:0-798381 GCF_042676885.1 Lutibacter aestuarii | reverse complement strand
GCAGATGGTACTGCCACTCGGTGGGAGAGTATGTCACCGCCTTTCTTTTGAAAACCTTCAACTTTATTGTTGAAGGTTTTTTTTTATCCCTTTTTCTACGCTAATATTCTTTAATATATTAGTTTTGTAGTTTAAAATCAATTGAAATTTGGAAAAAATAACTATTGCTATTGACGGGTTTTCTTCAACTGGAAAAAGCACCATAGCTAAACAATTAGCTAACAAATTAAAATATATATATGTAGATACTGGTGCTATGTATCGGGCGGTTACATTATACGCTATGAATCATAATTTGATTTCTAAAGGTCAATTTAAAAAAAATGAATTGATTAATAATCTTAATAAAATACATATATCTTTTAAATTTAACTCACAGCTTGGATTTGCAGAAGTATATTTGAATAATATGAATGTTGAACATAAAATACGTACTATTGAAGTATCTGAGTTAGTGAGTGAGATAGCAAAAGTATCAGAAGTGAGAAAGAAACTTGTTGAACAACAACAAGAGATGGGGAAAAATAAAGGAGTGGTAATGGATGGAAGAGATATTGGAACTGTTGTATTTCCAAATGCGGAGTTGAAGCTTTTTATGAATGCTTCAGTAGAAACAAGAGCTCAAAGAAGATATGATGAATTATTGAAGAGAGGAGACAAGGTTACATTTGAAGAAATTTTGAAAAATGTTAAATATAGAGATCATGTTGATTCAACAAGATTAGACTCTCCATTGATAAAAGCTAAAGATGCTATAGAAATTGACAATTCCGAATTAACTTTAAACGAACAATTTGAAAAAATTGATAAGTTAGTTCAAGAAAAGTTAAGGAATGTTTAAGTATTTATGAGTTTGTAATGAAATTTTCCAATTAGGATTTTTCATAACGTAATCAACTATTAAAGGTGTCATTTTTTCTCTATTACTCCATTCTGGTTGTAAAAAAAGCTCACAATTTTTTGAGACTTTAGATGCTTGTTCTTCGGCAAACTTAAAATCATTTTTATTATAAACAATAATTTTTAACTCATTAGCTACAATATATATATCATTTAACGGTAGTTTTGTTTTTTTAGGAGAAAGACATATCCAATTCCACTTGCCACTAATTTTATACGCACCAGATGTTTCTATATGAGTTTTTACATTGCTTTGGTGTAAAGCGTTGGTAATATAGTCTAAATTCCACATTAAAGGCTCACCACCCGTTATTACAACTGTGTTTGCATATTTTTTAGCATTTTCAACAATTGCATCTGTTTTTGTTGGAGGGTGTAATTTTGCATTCCAGCTTTCTTTTACATCGCACCAGTGACACCCCACATCACAACCACCAATTCTAATAAAATAAGCTGCCTTTCCAGTATGAAATCCTTCACCTTGAATTGTGTAAAAATCTTCCATTAATGGAAGCATTTCTCCTTTATTAATAAGTTCTTGTGTGTGTTGATTTATCATTTTGCAAATATAGGGATTCAGTATGATAATAAATAAAATGAATTTAATTTATCATCAAATTTTTAATTTGAAATTTATAACTGTATTTTTATCAAAAATATTTTAAAATGGATAGAAAAGAAGCTTTTTTCAATCATATTATTGAAGGCTATCAAACCAAGGGAGATTCTTTAGTATTAGGCTCAGCTATGTTAGATGGTAAAACCATAAAAGATGCATTTGTAAAAATTCCATTAAAAACTTTAAATAGACATGGATTGATTGCAGGTGCTACAGGAACAGGTAAAACAAAGTCTTTACAAGTAATGGCAGAAAATTTATCTGAAAAAGGAATTCCGGTATTATTAATGGATATTAAAGGAGATTTGAGTGGTTTAGCGCAAGCAAGTGAAGGTCATCAAAAAATTGATGAGCGCCATGCAGCTATAGGATTACCATTTGAAGCTAAAAAGTTCCCTTTAGAAATTCTATCAATATCAGAGCAAAATGGAGTTCGTTTACGAGCTACTATTTCAGAATTTGGCCCTGTACTTCTTTCAAGAATATTAGATTTAAGTGAAACCCAAAGTGGTATAGTTTCTATTATTTTTAAATATTGTGATGATCATAAACTACCACTATTAGATTTAAAAGATTTTAAAAAAGTATTACAGTTTGCTACAGAAGAAGGAAAAGACGAAATTCAAACTGAGTATGGAAGAATTTCATCTGCTAGTACAGGAGCCATTCTAAGAAAAATTGTAGAGATAGATCAACAAGGAGGAGATTTATTTTTTGGAGAACGTTCTTTTGAGGTAAAAGATTTGGTGAGAAAAGATGAGAATGGAAATGGAATTATTTCTGTACTGCGTTTAACAGATATCCAAGATAAACCAAAATTATTTTCAACTTTTATGCTGCAATTATTGGCTGAAGTTTATGCTACATTTCCTGAACAAGGTGATAGTGATAAACCTGAACTGGTAATTTTTATAGACGAAGCTCATTTAATTTTTAAAGAAGCTTCAAAAGCATTACTTTCTCAAATTGAAAGTATTGTAAAATTGATTAGATCTAAAGGAATTGGATTATTTTTTGTAACTCAAAACCCTAAAGATGTACCAGAAGATGTTTTAGCACAATTAGGTTTAAAAATTCAACACGCTTTGAGAGCTTTTACTGCAAAAGATAGAAAAGCTATTAAATTAGCAGCTGAAAATTACCCAGATTCTGAATATTATGATGTTGATGAAACTCTAACTCAATTAGGTATTGGAGAAGCTTTTGTTTCAGTTTTAAATGAAAAAGGTCGTCCAACCCCTTTAGCAGCTACTTTAATGCGTGCTCCAATGAGCAGAATGGATGTTTTAACTAAGAGTGAACTAAAACAACTAATTGACAACTCTAGGCTGTATTATAAATACAATGATGTTATTGATAGAGACAGTGCTTATGAAATTTTGAATGAAAAAATTGAAAAAATTAACGAGCAAGAAGAAGTTGAAGAAAGAAAAAAAGAAGCATCAAGAACTAAAAATACAGCTTCAAGAAGAAGCACACGAATGAATCCAGTTATTAAAGTTGTAACAAGCGCAACTTTTATTAGAGGTGTTTTAGGAATATTAAAAAGAGTTTTATAATATTTGTGCAAATAAGTTTGAAATATTTACGTTAATACAAAATAGTTAAAAAAAATATAAATGTCATTTTTTAGAAAAATCGTAATTTTTTTAGTAGCAGTAGCTTTTATTCAATGTGCTAAAGAAAACCAATATTTAATTGAAAAAGGTAAAGTAGGTGTTTTAACTAATGAAACCACCATTAAAGAATTAAATTCAATTTTTATAAAGGATTCAATTGTTTCAAATTTATCATTGACTGATACAATTTCAAATAAATTATTTTCAGTAACAAATGATGAATATGTGGTGTTTTCTAAAGAAGGAAAAAAACTATTAGAAATTGAGCCAACCCAAGCAAATGATTCTACTTCAAAAATTAAAAGCATTCAAATTTTTGATAACTCATATAAAACAAATAAGGGAATTTCATTGCAATCAACATTTAAAGATATCCATGAAACTTATATGGTAAATAATGTAGAAACTACGTTAACTTCTGCTATGCTATTTATTGATGAACTTAATGCAACTATAGCTATTGACAAAAAAGAGTTGGGTTTAAATAGTTTTAGTAGAGAAGAAGTAACGATAGATCAAATACCTGATTTGGCTAAAATTAAATATTTTACAATTTGGTTTAATTAGTTTAAATAATACTCGTTATTCATTTTTGCTACAGTACATTTCCAACCTAGTGCTGTTTTTATTTTTACTTTTAATGCTTGACTTTGGTGCGGTTCTCCATGATTTATAATGGTTAAATTTGGAGCTTCTTTAAAATGTTGTAACCAATCTAATAATTCACTTTGGTCTGCATGACCAGAAAATTCATTTATTTTAAATACTTCGGCTTTGATTGGGTGATATTTTCCAAAAAATTTCAATTCAGAATCTCCAGAAAGTAAAGACCTACCTCTAGTACCTTCAGCTTGGTAACCAACAATTAAAATACTGTTTTTTTTATCAGAAATTAACTTATCTAAGTAATGTAAAACTCTTCCACCAGTAATCATTCCACTACCAGCTATTACAATTTTAGGATTTAAATCATTTACTATACTTTTAGAAGTAGTTACATCACTAATTAAGTGTACAGTATTAATCATACTATTAATATCTTCTTCAGTTAAGGTATGATAATTGGTGTATTTAAAATAAACTTCAGTTGCATTTACCCCCATTGGACTATCTAGATATATGGGTATTTGAGGTAATTTATGTTCTCTTTTAAGTAGGCTTAAAAAATAAATTATTTCTTGAGCTCTTTCTACTGAAAAGCTTGGAATGATTAAAATCCCACCTTTTGAGTAGGTTAACTTTATATATCTTAATAATTGCGCTGTTATTTTTCTTTTTTTATGAAGCCTGTTGCCGTAAGTAGATTCAATAACAACATAATCAGCTTTGTCTATGTATTTGTACCTAGGAAGTAATATCGGTTTTTTTCTTCCAATATCACCTGAGAATACAATTATTTTTCCTTTAATATTTAGAAGAACAAATGCACTTCCCAAAATATGTCCACTATTTAAGAATTTAAATTGTATATCAATATTTATAGGATACCAAGTGTTTAACTCAAATGATTTTAGTTGATTTATAGTTTTTTTAGCGTCATTTATGGTATATAAAGGAAAAGCCGGTTTATGGTTTGAATAGCTATATTTATTAGCTCTTTTAGCATCTTCTTCTTGAATTTTAGCGCTATCTAATAAAATAATTTTAGCCAAATCTTCAGTTGCCTTGGTGCAATAAATATTTTTTGTATAACCATTTTTCACCAATACAGGAAGGTATCCAATATGATCTAAATGTGCGTGAGTTAGGATTACTAAATTCAATTCATCTAAATCTATTGGAAGTTTATCCCAATTTTTACGTCTTAATTCTTTCAATCCTTGAAATAGCCCACAATCAATTAATATTTTTGTAAAATCACTTTCTAACAAGGCTTTTGATCCAGTTACGGTGCCTGCACCACCAAAAAATGTTAGCTTCATCTTTAAGTTGTATTAAGTTAGTAATAAGTGTTATAAGTCTTTCTAATTTACAATTTTAAAATGACATTTGCTAAGCTTTATATTATGAAACTTCTACATACTTTTTATGCAATTGATTTATTACTTTTATAAGTATTAATAATGATAATAAAAATGAAAAAATTTGATGTACAAAAAAATCCTTTTGTGGTTCCAACGAATGATGGTAAATTAATTGAAGAACATTTTGGTTTGGCAAGTATAAATTCTGAGCTAAGTTTAGCACATATGATTGCCCCTCCTAAATGGAGTGAACCTTTTCAAAAACCTGAATTTGATGAATACACTTATATTATTAAAGGGAAGAAGCAATTTAATATTGAAGGTGAATTGATTGTTTTAGAAGCAGGACAATCTATAAAAATTTTAAAAGGAACAAGAGTTCAATATGCGAATCCATTTGATGAAGAGTGCGAATATTTGTCAGTATGTTTACCTGCTTTTTCAATAGATTTAGTGAATAGGGAATAATAAAAAAGCTTCAATATTAATTTAATTAATATTGAAGTTTTTTTTGAAATTATTTGAATTTAACTTTTTCTCTCGCATGCTAATAAGGTATTTTTCATAAGCATTGCAATGGTCATTGGACCAACACCTCCTGGAACAGGAGTAATATAAGCTGATTTTGGACTTACGCTATCAAAATGTACATCTCCTGCTAAGCGGTAGCCTCTTTTTTTAGTTTCATCTTTTACACGAGTAATTCCAACATCAATAATAGTTACACCTTCTTTTACCATATCTCCAGTCAAAAATTCAGGAATACCTAAAGCCGCAACTATAATATCGGCATTTAAGGTAAATTCTTTAAGGTTTTTAGTTCTGCTATGGGCAACTGTAACGGTAGCATTTCCAGCATTTCTTTTTTGACTCATCAAAATACTCATTGGTCTACCAACAATATGACTTCTACCAATTACAACTACATGTTTACCTGATGTTTCTACATTATATCTTTCTAGTAATTCTAATATTCCAAATGGTGTAGCTGGTATAAAACTTGGTAAATCTAGGGTCATTCTACCAACATTAGTTGGATGAAAACCATCAACGTCTTTATCAGGATCAACAGCCATTAAAACCTTTTGTTCATCAATATGCTTTGGTAATGGTAATTGAACTATAAAACCGTCAATGTCTTTATTTGTATTAAGATTATGAATTTCTTCTAGTAACTTTTCTTCAGTAGTTTCTTCTGGAAGTTCAATAAGTGTAGAATTAAAACCTACTAGTTCACAGGCTTTTACTTTGGCACTTACATAAGTCATACTAGCACCATCGTTGCCTACTAATATAGCAGCTAAATGTGGTGTTTTTTTTACTTGATTTTTAAGCTTTTTTACTGATTCAGCAATTTCTAGCTTTAAGTCTGCTGAAGTTTTTTTTCCATCTAATAGTACCATTCTATAAATTTTTAGTATAAAAAAAAGGCAAACTTATTTAGTTTACCTTTTAGTATGTTATTTTCCCATTCCTTTCATCATTTGCATCATTTGTCTGCCTCCACCACCTTGCATCATTTTCATCATTTTACTCATTTGAGTAAATTGTTTAAGCAATTGATTGACTTCTTGTATTGTTGTTCCTGATCCTTTAGCAATCCTCTTTTTTCTACTAGCATTGATTACTTTTGGTTCGCTTCTTTCTTCTGGAGTCATAGAATGAATAATGGCTTCTATTCCTTTAAAAGCATCATCATCTATATCTACATCTTTCATCATTTTTCCGGCTCCAGGAATCATACCCATCAAATCTTTCATGTTTCCCATTTTTTTGATTTGTTGAATTTGTTTCAAGAAATCGTCAAAACCGAATTGATTTTTAGCTATTTTCTTTTGAATTTTACGGGCCTCTTCTTCATCATATTGTTCTTGAGCACGTTCAACTAAAGAAACAACATCACCCATTCCTAAAATTCTATCAGCCATACGGTTTGGATGGAACACATCAATAGCTTCCATTTTTTCACCAGTACCAATAAATTTAATAGGTTTGTTTACAACAGATTTTATAGATAAAGCGGCTCCACCACGCGTATCGCCATCTAATTTGGTAAGTACAACTCCTTCAAAATTTAAAATATCATTAAAAGCTTTTGCTGTATTTACAGCGTCTTGTCCAGTCATAGAATCTACAACAAACAATGTTTCTTGTGGGCTTACAGCTTTATGAATATTAGAAATCTCAGTCATCATAGCGTCATCTACAGCTAAACGACCAGCGGTATCTATAATAACAACATTTTTACCAGTATTTTTTGCGTGTTTTATGGCATTTTGTGAAATTTCAACTGGGTTTTGGTTGCCTTCTTCGGCATACACTTCAACACCAACTTGTTCACCTACAACTTTCAACTGATTTATTGCAGCAGGTCTATAAACATCACAACCAACTAATAAAACATTTTTTGCTTTTTTTGTTTTTAAGTAATTAGCAAGTTTTCCAGAAAAAGTAGTTTTACCTGAACCTTGTAAACCAGACATTAAAATAACCGTTGGTGTACCAGAAAGGTTAATACCTACGGTTTCACCTCCCATTAATGCAGTAAGCTCATCTTTTACAATTTTTACCATTAATTGACCAGGGTTCAATGTTGTTAAAACATCTTGACCAAGGGCTTTTTCTTTAACAGTTTTTGTAAAGTTTTTTGCTATCTTAAAATTAACATCGGCATCTAAAAGTGCTCTTCGAACTTCTTTTAGAGTTTCAGCAACGTTTACTTCGGTAATTTTTCCGTGTCCTTTTAATACATGAAAGGCCTTATCTAATTTATCACTTAAATTATTAAACATATTCTTGCTTCAATTTTTAGAATTGCAAAGATAATAAAAACTGTGAAATTGAGTACTGAAACTTTGTTTCTTATAAATAATAAAAGGCAGGTTAATTTAGATTTCAAATTTAATAAGAATTCTATTTTAACTTCCTAATAAGCTAATTGATGAATAACAATAATTTGATTTTTTTTATTGTTAAGTGATTAATATTTATTATATTAGTTGTTAGTATGTAACCAATGTTACATAAAGTTTTACTTATCCTAAATTTTTAAAGATTAAGCTTACCCCAATTTTCGACTCCAAAGTTAGATTTGATATCAAATAGTTTGATATATAATAATAGTACTAACTAATACTTTAAGCAATGAAAACAACATCAATTTTTTTAGCAATGTTATTTTGTATAGCAATGTTAACAACTTCTGAGGTAAAAGCCCAAGAAGAAACTTATGGGATGGCAGAAATTACTTATATGCTTCCTAAAATTGGAATGGAAAAAAGCTTTGAAAATGCTGTGAAAATGCATAATGAAAAGTTTCATAATCAAGATCCTTTTAAAGGATCCTTAGATTATATTTTAACAGGAAAAGAAGCGGGTTGGTATGTGTGGATAATGGGACCTTGTACTTTTTCAGATTTAGATAATCGTCCTGAAAACGAAGCACATACAAACGATTGGGCAAAGAATGTATCACCGAAAGTTCAAAAATATGGTAGAACTGAATATTGGCGTTACAATAAAAAGCTTTCATATTCATCAAAAGGATCAACGCCAAAATATGAAAATATTTGGTTTGTAGATATTAAAAGAGGACAGTATTATAAATTTAAAGAGTTTATTACTAAAATTCAAAAGTCTTATGAGAAAAAAGAAACCGAAAATTTTAGTATATATGAAAACCAATTTAATGAAGGTGATGGGAGAGACGTGGCGATTGTTTGGGAATTTAATAACTGGGCTGAATTTGATAAAGATGATGGTGGAATAAAAAAGTACTATGAAGAATTATATGGTGAAGGAAGTTGGGAAAATGCCTTGAAAGACTGGCAAGAATTTACTGAATCAATAAAGTCCCAACTATGGAGAATAGGTGTATATAAATAAATTGTAATGAATTAATTTTTAAGCACAAACCATTTAGGTTTGTGCTTTTTTACTAAAATTGCTCGTGTATTTTTAAATTTTTTTCGAGTTTTTTAATTGTTTTTTCCAATCGGGTTATTCGGGTGGTCTCTTTTTTAGCTTCAGTTATGTACTTTACATATTCTTTACGATACGTATAAGCCATGTTTTCAAAATTAAGCCTTGCTAATTTGTTTTTATGTAATGCTATTTCAAGTAATTTAGGAATTATAATTTCACGAGTTTTATGTGCACTGCATAAATTGGTTTCATTTTTTTGAAAGGCTTCTTTTAAATAATCTAATAATTGAGTTTGATTGATTTCTTTTGCGCTTGTAAATTTTATTGTGCGAGTATTTTTAGCATCACAATTGTTGTCAAATAATTTATGTTTGTCGCTCATATTAGCTCCATGAAAAAAGGTGAATGATACATGGTTTTTAAATGCCGCAACTCCACAAATCATAGTTTTTTTACTAAATATAGGAATATTCCACTTCCAATCTTCATAAACTTTTGTTTCTGTTTGATGAATTAAATTACGAAGCTCTGTACATATATTTTTAGAAAATAACGGTAAGTTTTCAATATATTGATCAATTAAAATTGTTGCATTTAGATTAATTTGAGCCATATTATTATAAATATTTTAAAAGTAAAAGTCCTTATTTTTCACCTTTAACAAATTTTATGGAAGTTGTATTAACACAATACCTTTTTCCAGTAGTTTCTTTTGGTCCGTCGTCAAAAATATGACCAAGATGACTATTACAAGCGGCACATATAATTTCAGTTCTAATCATTCCATGACTAGTATCTCTCACAAAGTTTACGGTTCCTTCAATGGCATCATCAAATGAAGGCCAGCCACAATGAGATTCAAATTTACTGTTAGATTTAAATAATTGCAAATTACAAGCGGCACAATGATAAGTTCCTTTTTCAAAATGAGAAGTTAAACCACCTTGACTTGGCCTATCTGTTCCTTTTTGTCTTAAAACATAGTATTCTTGTTCAGTTAAGGTTTGTTTCCACTCTTGTTCAGTTTTAATAACTTTTTTTATCATGGTTTTATTTTTTTTGACTTGTGAAAATACTTGGGTGTTTGCTATAGAGATTAAAAATAATGTAATGAGTAATTTTTTCATAATTAAAATATTGTTTTAAAATTTTGTCGCAAAAAGAGTTAATTTCTTACGTTATTTTAATTAGAGTTGCTAATTTGTTGATACTGTTTATTGTTTGGGTATGTTTTAACAAGTATTGTTGCTATTTTTTTTGCTTCAGAAATTTCATTATTATTTAAATGAATGGAATAGGCAAGCGTAAGTAATTCTTCGTTGTTTGGGTAGGTTTTAAGAGCTTTCATAATGGTTGAAATTGCTTGCTTGTGCTGACCTAAATCATTTTGTAATACAGCAAAGTAATAATGGTTTTGTGGATCATTTTTAATAATATTTATTGCTGTTTTTAAGGTGTTTAAAGCTTTTTGTTTATCACCCATTCTTATATAGGCAAATGCGAGAGCTTGATAGGCGACAGAAAATGTTTTATCAATAGAGATAATTTTTTTAAGAATTGCAATGCATTCTTCATTTTTTCCTTGCATTCTTTTTAAATCGGCAAAATTAATTTTTGCGATTAGATTTAAGGTATCCAAAGCAACAGCTTTTTTAAAATAGTCTTCTGCTTGCTCTTGTTTTCCTAAGTTAAGTGCAGCAACCCCCAATGAAGACAATCCTAAAGCACGATCTTGCCAATACAATAATTGGTTTATATATTCCTTTCTGGCATTAATTAATACAGCTTGCTGTTCCTTTGGAACGTTTGTTATAGGAATGTCATAAATTAAGCTATTAGCCATATACCTAACACCGTAAATAGAGTCTTTAGTTAATGGTAAAGCATATTCAAATTGTTGTTGTTTTGGCAAGTTTTTTAAAGATTCCAGTCCTGCTCTTCTAACCAAAGGACTTGAAGAAGCCAAAGCCATTTCTAAGTTTTCAAATGCCATAGGATTGTTACTGTAATCTTGAAATCTAATGGCGGTACCAATAACAATATGTGCCATATTTTTATCATTAATAACTTTGTTTAATGCTTTTTGAGCTTCAGGTTGATTGGTTCTAACTTTATGAAAAGCAAATCCATAATGAGGTATGGTATCATATTTATTACCATACCAGTTTTTAAACGCAGCTAAAGACCATTCATTTGATTTGTCTTTATGACAATTATTACAGGCATTGGTAGCACCTGTTTTAACACTAATATCAGGTCTTGGAATCCTCATACTATGGTCAGAGCGTGGATCTACTACCATAACAGTTATTTTTGGCATATGACAACTAATACAACTAGCCCCATCACTATTTTCTTCGTGTTTATGATGGTTGGTAGATTTATACTTTTGAGGCATGTGACATTGAAAGCAGACATTATCTTTTTCAATTTTTAGTTGCCCACTATGTACATTATGGCAATCTTTACAAGTAACTCCCTTTGCATACATTTTACTTTGAAGAAATGAACCATATACATAATCTTCATCATTATTTGTTCCATCATCATTATAAAGAGGGTAGTCTAAATAAGCTACTTGATGGGTGTGTTCTAACATTTTTCCAAATGTAAATTCATCAGTTAATTGTGATCTTCTTGAATGACATCTCCCACACCATTCCACTTGCATATTAGATTTTCGTGGCTTGCTTCTTGTTACCAAGGCAGTATTAGGATCAATTTTCCAATGAGCAGAATCTCTATCCATAATATCAAAAATCAATCCCATGTTTTTAACTTTTTGATCTTTGTTCTCTGCCCATTTAGCGTGTACGTCACCAGGTCCATGACAAGCTTCACAGGAAACATTAATTTCATCAAAAGTAGTATTGTAAGTTTGTGTTTTAAGATCGTAGTTTTTTTTCACATTGGTAGAATGACATTCAGCGCACATATAATTCCAATTTTGAAGTGGGCGCCCCCAGTTTAATTCATCATGTGAGGCTATAAATTCATCTGGATATAAGTGTTGCCATTTTTGACCCCCTTCATCTTTGGCTCTAGAATCCCAAAAAGGAGTTATAACCTGTAATTTTCCATTTGGAAATTCAACCAAATATTGTTGTAAAGGATAGTGACCAAATGTATATTTTACTTTGTAATCATGATAATTTCCATCAGGACCTTGTGTGTTAATGATAAAAGAGTCATCTTGTTTTAAAAAAGTACTTGTAACCCCATAAATGGTATATTTTGAATTGTTGAAATCGCCAAGAACAGTGCTGTCAGTGGGTAATTGCATTGCAAGTTGATGATCGGAACCAAGCCAATCTTTATATTCTTTTTCATGGCATGAAGAGCATTTATCCGAACCAATAAACCCAACATCATGTTTATGATTATTCAATTCAATTTGAAGTGCTGAATATTCATTCTTTGGTTCCATTTTACAGGAAACAATCCCAATAAATAAAATTGAAATTAGAAATAGAAATTTAAAATTTGATGTCAAGTTTAGATATTTAAATTAGCTACAAATTTACTTAAAAAAGAATGAGTTATTTTTCTTTGAGTATAAAATCTAAAATTTTTGAAATTACATAATCATCTTTTAAAATTCGAGTATGCCCTAAACTGTTCGTAATTAAAAGCTCACCATTTTTAACATATTTTCTAATATTTATAGCGCAGCTTACAGGAACTTCTTTATCATTAGTATCATGAATTATTAATGTTGGAATATTTACTTTTTTAGCAGCTTCACTAGTTGAATAATTGTCAATATTTTCTCCAAATTTTTTAAAGAAATAATTTTTCATTTTATGAATAATTTTTGGATTTAAATCCAATTTATTTATAAAAGCGGCAATAATATCTGTTATAATGTCACCAGCACCAATAATTACTGCTTTTTTAGTAAATACTCCTTGTTTTATACTATTTAAAGTTGCCATACCTCCTAAAGAGTGTCCAATTATAATTTCAAAAGGACCATATTTTTGTTCTAAAAATTTAGCTGAAGCTATAAATTCTGTCATCATAGTAGTTTTACTTTCTGAATTTCCATGAGCAGGAGCATCAAAACTAATGGTCATTAATCCATTTTCTAACAATTTGTCAGCAATTTTATAGAGTTGAGTTCCTCTTCCAGACCAACCGTGAATTAATAAAACCTTTCTTTTGGAATATCCATAAGAGTACAGCATTATTTTTTTGCCAATTTCAGGAATTAAAATCATTTCTTTTTGAGCACTTTTAGCCATCATTTCTTCACGTTTAGGAGGTTTATGCTTTATTGGAGTTCTAAAAAGTTTTACAGCATATAGTGTAGCAAGATGTAAAGAGATACTTTGAAGTATTTTTCCTGTTAAAATGATAGATTTTGGTATTTGAGAAATGTTTTTTGATTTCTTTAAATTAGTAGGGGTACTTTGTTTCATAAAAATTTTAAATTTGCGTATAAAGATAGAATTTGTAATTTTATAAATACTCACCCAATAAAAAAACTGAAAAATGAAAAAATTAATTTCCTTAGCAATAGTTACACTTTTTATAGTTAGTTGCAGTACGGTACCAATAACAGGTAGAAAAAGAGTTAATATCATGAATGATGCTGAAATTTTACCTGCAAGCTTTGCTCAATATGAAGGGTTTTTAAAAGAGAACAAACTATCAACTAATGCAAAAATGACCAATGAAGTTCAAAAAGTAGGTTTAAACATTTCAAAAGCTGTAGATAAGTTCATGCGAGCAAATGGTATGGTTGCAGAAGCAAATGCTTATAGATGGGAATTCAATTTAATTGAAGATAAAACAGTAAATGCTTGGTGTATGCCTGGAGGTAAAGTAGTTTTTTATACAGGAATATTACCAATATGTGATAATACAGATGGTATAGCTGCGGTTATGGGACATGAAGTTGCTCATGCTTTTGCCAAACATGGGCAAGAACGTATGACAAGTGCTTATGGTCAACAATTAGGTGGAGTTGCTGTAGCTTTAGGAACTAATAATAAAGATCCTAAAGCAAAACAATTATGGAATACTATTTATGGAATAGGTTCTCAAGTTGGAATGCTAGCGTATAGCAGAACTCATGAAACGGAAGCAGATAAATTGGGGATGGTTTTTATGATAATGGCAGGTTACCAACCTCAAGAAGCAATTAATGTTTGGATTAGAATGAGTCAAAGAGCAAATAGTGGAAGCGCGCCTCCTGAGTTTTTAAGTACGCACCCTTCTAACGAAACTAGAATAAAAAACTTAAAAGCATATTTACCAACAGCAATAGAGCTAGCAAATAAATATAATGCACAGTAGTTTTAAGAAATTAAAATTCATAAAAGAATTTTTATAGTATATTGTAAACCGTTCTCAATTTTGAGTACGGTTTTTTTAGTTTAAATAGTATGTTACAAAAAGGAAATAAAAAATTAATAAATGCTTGGGCATTTTACGATTGGGCAAACTCAGTTTATTCATTAGTTATAAGTACAGCTGTTTTTCCAATTTATTACAGTAGTTTAACAGCTTCTTTTTCAAATATTGAAGGAAAAATAAACTTTTTAGGTACTCAATGGAATCCAACTACTTTATATGATTATACCTTAGCTTTTTCTTTTTTAATTGTTGCTTTTATTTCTCCAATTTTATCGGGTATCGCAGATTACACAGGAAATAAATTGAAGTTTTTAAAAGGATTCTGTTTATTAGGTTCGCTTTCAGTAATGAGCTTATTCTTTTTTAAAGGTGAAGAAACATTATGGGTTGGAATATTATTTACAATTTTAGCTAGTATTGGTTTTTGGGGAAGTATTGTTTTTTATAATGCATATTTGCCCGAAGTAGCCTATCCTGAACAACAAGATGATGTTAGTGCTAAAGGATTTATTTTTGGATATTCGGGCTCTATTTTATTACTTTTATTAAGTTTAATAATGATAAATAAACCTGAATTATTTGGATTGCCAGGAGCAGGTTTTGCATCTCGACTAACTTTTTTAATTGTTGGAATATGGTGGTTTGGATTTGCACATATTACCTATGCAAAATTGCCTAATAATGTTTATAATAAAAAACCTGCTAAAGACTTTATTTGGAAAGGCTTACATGAATTAAAAGTAGTAGGGTTGGAGTTGAAACAACATCCTGAATTAAAATTTTTCTTAACCTCATTTTTTATGTACAGTGTGGGAGTTCAAACAATTATTTTAATGGCTGGAATTTTTGGAAGTAGAGAGTTAGGATTGCCAACTACAGATTTAATTGCGGTTATTTTATTGGTTCAAATTGTAGCTATTTTTGGAGCTTTCCTCTTTTCAAGAGTTTCAGATAAAATTGGAAATATCTCCACTTTAAAAATTACCATAGCTATATGGACAATTGTTTGTTTTGTAGCTTTTTTATTAGATAAGGAGCAAGAGTATGTTCATTTTTATTTTTATGGTTTAGGAGCTCTTATTGGTTTAGTAATGGGAGCAATTCAGTCGCTTTCGCGTTCTACATATTCTAAATTGTTGCCTGAAACACAAGACCATGCTACTTATTTTAGCTTTTTTGATGTTACTGAAAAAATAGCCATTGTATTTGGTATGATTGTTTTTGGATTGCTAAATTCTTTAACAGGATCTATGCAATATAGTGTATTGTTTTTAGCAGTTTTCTTTTTAATATCTTTTGTTTTACTGAACTTTGTAGGAAAAACAAAATATGTTCAATAAATATGATTTTATTGTTGTTGGTGGAGGTATAGTAGGGTTAGCATCTGCGTACAAACTTCAGTTAAAATTTCCAAAAAAATCAATTGCTATTTTAGAAAAAGAGAATGAAGTTGGAAAACACCAAACTGGAAGAAATTCAGGTGTAATGCATTCGGGGATTTATTATAAACCAGGAAGTTACAAAGCTAAAAACTGTAAAAATGGTCACCAACAATTAGTGGAGTTTGCCAAAAAAACTAATGTAAAACATGATGTTTGTGGAAAAATTATAGTGGCAACTACCAGTCAGGAACTCCCAATTTTAGAAGATGTTTATAGACGAGGTGTTAAAAATGAAACCGAAGGAATTTGCTTTTTAAATGCAGATGAAATAACTCAAAAAGAGCCTTATATAAAAGGAATAAAAGCTATTTGGGTTCCAACAGCTGGAATTATTGATTATGTGGGTGTCTGCAATTCCTTTGTTAAAGAAATAACAAAAATCAATTTAAAAAGTAAACTTTTTCCTTCTTGTGAAGTTATTGGTATTAATTCCTTAAATAATGGTACCGAACTCAAAACTACAAAAGGTAATTTTAGTGCAGATCAAGTATTATTTTGTGGTGGACTGCAATCCGATAGAATTGCGCAAAAAGATGACTTAAAATTAGATTTAAGAATTGTTGGTTTTAGAGGGGATTATTACGAATTAAAATCCGAAGCTTCGCATAAAATTAAAAATTTAGTTTACCCTGTTCCCAATCCCAAATTTCCATTTTTAGGAGTTCACTTTACTAGAATGGTTGATGGAAGTATTGAGTGTGGTCCTAATGCGGTTTTTACATTTAAAAGAGAAGGCTATCAAAAAAATAGTTTTAATTTAAAAGATACTTTAGAAGCATTAACTTTTAAAGGAACTTGGAAATTATTTGGAAGGCATTGGAGAAAAGGAATTGATGAGTATAAACGTGCTTTTTCAAAACATTTATTTGTAAAAGAATTACAGAAAATGATGCCTTCTTTAACAGTTGAAGATGTGCAACCAACTAGGTCAGGAGTTAGAGCGCAAGCAATAGACTTCAATGGAAATATGGTTGATGATTTTAAAATAGAAAAGAAAAATAATAACATTCATGTGATAAATGCTCCATCTCCAGCAGCTACAGCCTGCTTGGCTATCGCAGATGAAATTATTGATAAAATATAAAAATGATGAAATTTTATCAAAAAGAGTTGAATTTAAAACCTAAAAATAGAGGGTTTCATTTAATTACAGAAGAAGTACTGGCAGTAATTTCAGAAATAAAAAACATAAGTATTGGTCAGCTACATGTGTTTATAAAACACACTTCGGCTAGTTTAACAATAAATGAAAATGCTGATGCTACGGTAAGAAAAGATTTTGAAAGTCATTTTAATCATTTAGTACCAGAAAGCATGCCGTATTTTATTCATACCTATGAAGGCTTAGACGATATGCCTGCACATATAAAAAATTCATTGTTAGGATGTTCTATTCAAATACCTATTACAAATGGAAGTTTAAATTTGGGTGTTTGGCAAGGAATTTATTTATGTGAGCACAGAAATTCAGGAGGCTCCAGAAGCTTAGTTCTTACAGCTTTTGGGAAATAATTTTATTCACCTTATAGGTTGTATGTTAAATTATTCATTATAAAGGTTATATTTTAAATTATTCACTTTAAAGGTTATATTTTGAATTAAATTATGTATATTTGATTTATATTCAAAAAAATATTAAATGACAAGTGTAATAACAGGAGATATTATAAATTCTAGAAATATTAAGCCTCAATACTGGATGCCAATTCTAAAAAGTGTTTTAAACAACTATGGTTTAGAACCCTTGCAATGGGAAATTTATAGGGGCGATAGTTTTCAATTAGAAGTACCACCAAAAAAAGCTTTATTAGCAGCAATTTATATAAAAGCATGTATAAGAAGTATTGAAGGATTAGATGTTAGACTGGCTATTGGTATTGGAGAAAAGTCTTATATTTCAGAAAAAATAACAGCTTCAAACGGAAGTGTATTTATCAATTCAGGAGAATGTTTTGAAAATTTAAAGAAAAGTATTTTAGCCATTAAATCACCTTTTCCTGATTTTGATATTCAAATGAATTTAGCATTTGATTTAGCACAATTAACCATAAATAGATGGACTCAAAAATCTGCTGAAATAGTTAAAGTATCCATTGAAAATCCTAATTCTACTCAAAAACAAATGGCTAATATGTTACATAAAACACAAAGTTCAGTTAGTAAAAGTTTAAAAATAGCAGGATTTGATGAAATTATGAAAATGGAACGTTATTATAGAAATCAAATAACAAAATTATGTTAGAACTTGTTTTAAAATTATTTTTGGCACATATAGTTGGAGATTTTGTTTTTCAGCCTAATAAATGGGTTAAAAGCAAGGAAGATAAAAAATACAAATCACCATATTTATATTGGCATATTTTAATTCACACCATTGCTTTACTAATTGCGCTTCAGTTTAATTTTAATTATTGGTTAGGAATTTTAATAATAGTTTGTTCTCATTATTTGATTGATTTATCCAAATTATATTTAATAAAAGAAATAAATGTTAGATGGCTATTTTTATGGGATCAATTGGCTCATTTAGTGGTAATTTTTGGAGTAGTGAGAATTTATGAAATTTATGAGGTTGATGTTTCAATATTTTATAAGCCTCAATTGTTACTATTTATTATAGCTGTTTTACTTGTAACTATTGTAGCTTCAATTGTTATGAAGCTAATCATTTCTAAATGGGAGTTAAATAGCAATTCAAATGAAATGTCGTTAAATGATGCTGGAAAATATATAGGTATTTTAGAGCGTCTTTTTATTTTTGTGTTTATTATTACAAATAATTGGCAAGGTATAGGGTTTTTATTGGCTGCTAAGTCTGTTTTTAGGTTTGGAGACTTGTCAAGATCTGAAGATAGAAAACTTACTGAATATATTTTAATTGGTACTTTGTTAAGCTTTGGATTGGCAATTTTAGTTGGGATGGGGTATAATTATATCTTAACAACTTTATAATCTTTATTGAAAATACCTACAATTAAACTAGATAATATGTCTTTAATTAATGTTTCTTTAGATATTCCTTGTTTTAAAAGAGCAAACAATTTAGGAATAAATTCTTTTTGCATTTTAAATGAAAGTTAGAATACAAGTTTAATGATTTTAAGGAGTAAAATTTTTAAAATAAGAAACCGTTTTTTTTAAATTTTCGGTTGCTTCATTACTAAGTCCAATTTGAATATCCCAAACATATCCTTGTATTTTTATGATATAAGATTTAGGTTTTTTTTGATAAATGGTTTCACATAGGTTTAAAATTTGATTGGGAGGCACTTCATGAGTTGAAAAGGCTACTTTTTCAGCTGGCAAAACACGTTCTATTTCAAAACCGTTATTTAGTTGAGTTTTACAGGCATCAACAAAAATGACCTTCTCATATTTGGCAATCAATTCTGCATCTTCCACCATTAATTGATATTTGTATAATAGGCTATCTTCATGATAACCTTCTTTTTCTAAATGTTCTAAAAAACACCAACCAAGACCATCATCTTGGCGTGTGTTATTTCCTATTCCAATAATTAGGGTGTTATCTAATTTTTTCATCTAATAAATTTCCTTGAAGATCTTCTAATTGTACTATTAAAGGCATTTGTCCTAGCGCGTGAGTTGCACAGCTTAAACAAGGGTCGTATGCTCTTATAGCCATTTCAATTTGGTTGAGCATAGGCTCTGTAATTTCTGGTTTATGATTTAAAACTTCATTTGCAATAGTTCTAACACCTCTATTCATTGCTTCATTATTATGTGTAGTTGAAACTATTAAATTACATTTAGTAATTAAGCCTTTGTCATCGGTATGATATTCGTGAATAAGAGTTCCCCTTGGAGCTTCAATAATTCCTATTCCTTTATTTCTAGGAGTTCCTTTTGTTACTAAATCTGTACCCATTAAATCTTCATCTAATAAGAGTTCTTTTATTAGTTCGGCACAATGTAACATTTCAATTAAACGCGCCCAATGTGTATGCATGGTCATATTATTAGGCTTGTCTTGTGTATATGCCTTGAAAATTTGACGTTCAATTTCGGCATAATATGTAGGAATATGAGAACAAGTGTTTATACGAGCTAATGGACCAACTCTATTCCAACCATTTTCTCTTCCATATTTTGTCATGTATGGAAATTTTAGATATGACCATGGTTCAACAGCTTCTTTGAAATGATAACGATACTCTATGTCTTCTATGTTTAATAGCTCATTTCCTTCTGAATCTATTGAACGTAAACGGCCGTCATATAATTCCATAGCTCCAGTTTCTTTATGTACTAAACCTAAATGGTTAGATGGGTAGGCAGCAAAATTATCAATCCATGGTGCGTTATCAAAATGATAAGCTTTCATAAAATCAATAATTTCTTTAGACCATTCTATCATAGTATCTACATTTGGAATTTGTTTTCCATCTAAAAAGTACTCGCGTTCTTCTTTTGTAAATGTTTTATGAACACCTCCTGGAACTGCTAAAATTCCGTGTATTTTTTTCCCTGCCAATGCTTTAATAATTTCTTGCCCAAATTTGCGCATTAAGATGCCTTTTTTAGCAAGTTCTTGGTTTTCTGTAGCTACAGCAACAATATTTCTTTTCTCTGCTGGAGCATCAATTCCAAATAATATATCTGGAGAGGCTAAATAGAAAAAGTGTAAAGAGTGAGATTGAAAAACTTGACCGTAATGTAATAACTTACGAAGTTTAGTTGCTGTAGGTGTTAAATTTTCAGGATCTACACCAACTAATTGGTCGATGGCTTTGGCAGCAGCAATATGGTGGCTTACAGGGCAAATACCACACAAGCGTTGAACCAAAACAGGTGCTTCCCAATAAGGATGACCTTGGATAAATTTTTCAAACCCTCTAAATTCAACAATATGTAAAAAAGCATCTTCAACTTTGCCTTCTTCATTCATTTTAATGGTTACTTTTCCGTGTCCTTCCACACGTGTAACAGGTTCTATAACTATTTTCTTTTTGTTCATTTTGGTTGTTTTAATAGTTAGTCGTACTTAAACTCAGGGTATGCAATGGAGTATTCTTCTTCAAAAAGAATATGTTTTACTACGTTCCAAATATGATTGGCATTTGGTGGACAGCCTGGAATATGATAATCAATTTTCACTACTTCATGGTTAGAATAAACTTTATTTAAAATTTTAGGAATATCCTCATGATTAGGGATAATGATTTCATTTTCTTCGCTGGTCATAGAGTTTAAATAGGCTTCTTTTAAACATTCTTCTAATGGTACAGTATTTCTAATGGCAGGTAATCCACCCCAAATAGCACATTCACCCACAGAAACTAAAATGTCACAATTTTTACGAAATTCTCTAAGGACTTCAATATTATGTGTATTACAACAACCGCCTTCAATTAAACCAATGTCGCAATGTTCGGTGAAATTTTTAATGTCTGTAATTGGAGATTTATTAAATTCTACCACTTCAATTAAATCTAAAATGCCTAGATCTACATCGAGCATAGACATATGGCAGCCAAAACAACCTGCTAAAGAGGTGGTAGCAATTCTTTTTTTCTTATGAGTGGTTTTATGTTTTTTAATTTCATTAAATGAAATATTTTTTTCTTTATTAGAATAATCAAATTCACGATTTCCAAAAGGCTTTCCAAACGATTTTCCTTTAACTAAAATAGACCCTGTTGGACAAATATGCATTGCATGTTCGGCTTGAGTGTCAGAAAGTTTAGCTTCTTGCTCGTAATCTATTGAAACGAGTGTTTTATTGCCTCTGTTTGTGAAATTAAATACGCGATTTCCATCGGTGGTTCTAACTTCTTCAATACAACGTTTACATTTGATACATCTGTTTTGGTTTACAACAATTCTCTCTGGACGTGCGTCTACAATACGATCTACAAAAAGATGAGGGAAACGAGTGTATCTAATTCCGGTTTCGTAGCCAAGGTTTTGCATTTGACAATCACCACTTTTTTCACATGAAGGACAAAAGTGATTTCCTTCTACAAACATCATTTCTAAAATGGCTTTTCGAGCATCTAATAGTTCTGGAGTATTTACTTCAATATCCATCCCTTCATCAACATTTAAAGTACATCCAGCAATAGTTCTCCCATTATTTTTTACTGTACAAACTCTACAGCTTCCTAAAGGATTTAAATGTTTGAAGTGACAAAGTGTAGGAATAAAAATTCCATTTTGCTTAGCTGCTTCAATTAAGTTTTGTCCTTGTTCAGCTGTACAATTTCTTCCATCTATTTTAAATGATATATTTTTCATTAGTAACAATTTTAAAACTATAATTGAGTGTCTTTAATAATACTATCAAATTCATGAATGGCATTTTCCATATCAAATTCAACATGTTGGTCTTCATTTGAAGGGGCTATTTTTATATTGAAATAATCTGGAAATTTATCTATAGCCATCATTAATGAATTTGGAGAAGTTTTTCCTAATCCACATCTGCTAGAAAGTTTGATGATTTTTCCCCATTGTTTAATGTCATCCAAATCTTCTTGAGAACATAGACCTCGCTGAATCTTTTTTACTTTTTCTGTTAAAATAAAATTTCCTGCTCTACAAGGTGTACAAACGCCACAAGACTCTTCTTTGAAAAATTCCATAAAATTTCTAAAAATTTGAAGAATGTCTCTGTTGCGATTAAATACCATAAGAGCTCCACCACATAACAAATCTTCTTTGCAAATTTTTCTGTCAAACTCCGAACTATTAATACAGTCTCCAGAAGGTCCGCTAACTTGAAGAAAATATGGAGCTGTAGCTTGACTCATTTCTATTCCTAAAAGTTCTTTAAAACTTGTTCCATACTCAATTTCATAAATACCGGGTTTTGCCACATCACCAGAAATACTTATAAGTTTAGTTCCAGGAGATTCCTCTGTTCCTAAACTTAAAAAGAAATCTTCTCCTAACTCAATAATTCTTGAAGCGTAGGCCAAAGTTTCAACATTATTCACTACTGTAGGTTTATGTTTAAAACCGTGTTTTGTTGCAGACCACATACGTACTGGGGGTTCACCTCTTCTACCTTCCATAGATTCAATAAGTGCAGATGCTGCACCACAAACATAGGAGCCAGCACCTATTTGATAGCGTATGTCAAAATCATATCCTTCAACACCTAGTATGTTTTTGCCTAATAGATTTTTTGAATAAAATTCTTCTAAAAGTTTTTCTAATTCAGGTAATAGGTAAAGGTATTCGGCTCTTAAATAGATGATTCCTTCTTTTGCACCTGTTGCATACCCAGCCAAAATCATACCTTCATACAAGAGACCAGGTACATGTTGTAAGATAGCTCGGTCTTTAAATGTTCCAGGTTCGCCTTCATCTGCATTACAAATAATATATTTAATGTCATCTACATTGTTTTTGCACGATTGCCACTTGTAACCAGCTGGGAAAAATGCACCCCCCAATCCTAGTAATTTAGATTTTGTTATTTTATCAATAACTTCTTGTGAACTATATTTAAGACCTTCTTTAATGCTTTTACCCATTACATAAGGTCTAAACAATACCGTTTTATCCTCTTTGGGAGTATATTGAATTTTGCTTTTAGTTTTACTAGCAAAATCTTTTAAATTTTCACCATTTTTAATTTTTTGAATAATTAACTTTACTTTTTTAGGAGTTAAGTCTGTAAAAGGTAAAAAATTAATCAGGGCGGCAGGTTCTTGGTCATTTAAACCAATACAAGAGGTTTCAAATAAGGAAAATTCATCGTTACCTTGTTCATTAAAATTACATCCGGTTTCTTTTTCAAATGTAGTTTTAATGTCTTCAAAACCTTTTAGTTCAGAGATAATATTATTGTTTAAATAAATGATATTTTTTCCTGTAGGTTGTTTATGGAAAAAATGATAAAATGAAATCACACTTTCAATTTCAATATTTGAAACTTGTAATGATTTAGAAATTTTGGAAATTGCATTTTTTGAAATATATCCAAATTCATGTTGATATTCCCATAGTTTATTTAACAACTGTGTTCTATCCATAAGAAAGTATATTGATGTTTGCTGTAATTAAAGTTACGAATAAAGAATAGCAAGAAAAACACCATTTTAAACGTTTTAGAACGATTTGTTTATATTGAAGTATTTTACGGAAGCAACGTATGGTTTTTATAAAAAAATCAGTATTTTTTTTTATACATTCTAATTTTTGATATTTTTTATTACATTATTAATTTAATGTAAATGTAAAAAACGTATGATAAATATCATAAAAAATATATTTATTGTAAAATAACAGCTTAATAATTAGGTATTTAATAAGAAAAATAAATTTCAATATTAAAATTGAGTAGTTTTAATAATTGAGTCATAATCATAAACTGCTTCTTCCATGTCAAATTCGATTGAGCAATTATCTGTACAAGTTTTTACTTTTAAGTTGAAATAATCTTTAAACTTATCTATAGCCATACTAAAAGTTTTTGTTGAGGTTTGACCCAAACCACATCTACTTGTTAATGAAACAATTTTACCCCATTCTTTAATTTCTTCCAAATCCTTTGAAGTACATATTCCTTTTTTAATTTTCTTAATTTTTTCATACAAAATTTGGTTTCCAGCTCTACAAGGTGTGCAAGAACCACATGATTCTTCATTAAAAAATTTCATGAAATTTTCTATGATTTGTAAAATACTTCTGTAGCGATTAAATACCATAATAGATCCGCCACAAATTAAATCTTCTTTGCAAATTTTTCTATCGAATTCCATTTCATTGATACATTCTCCAGATGGTCCGCTAATTTGAAGATAATAAGGAGCTGTTGCTTGAGATAAATGAAGTAGTTCTTTTATGGTAGTTCCCCATTCAATTTCATAAATTCCTGGTTTTGCAACATCTCCAGAAATGCTAATTAGTTTAGTACCTTTACTTTTTTGAGTTCCTATATTTGAGAAAAAGTCGGTTCCTAATTCAATAATTCTGGCAGCTTTTGCAAAAGTTTCAACATTGTTTACAACAGTTGAGTTTCCAAAATAACCATATTCAGTAGGAAAATATTTACGTATTCTAGGTTCTCCTCGTTTTCCTTCTAAAGATTCAATTAAAGCCGTTTCAGCACCACACACATAGGCACCTGCCCCTAATTGTATCTTTATATTAAACTTAAAATCTTTCATTCCCAATATTTCATTCCCTAAATAACCTTTATTTTTAAATTTCTGTATGGCATTTTTAATTTTTTTGAATAAATAGGTATATTCAGCACGTAAATAAATTATTCCTTTGGAGGCTCCAGTTATATAAGAAGCAATTATCATCCCTTCAATGACCAATTCAGGTACGTTATTAAGCAAAGATTTATCTTTGAAAGTTCCTGGTTCTCCTTCATCTGCATTACAAATAATATATTTTTTGGTTGAATTGCTTTCTTTGCAATATTTCCATTTTAAACCAGTTGAAAAAAATGCGCCTCCGTGACCTTCAAGGTTTGTTTTAAATAAAGTGCTTAATAATTCTTCGGGAGAGTATTTAAGTATTTTTTTTATTGAATTACCTAAAAAATAGTCTCTAAAAAAAATTGTTTTATTGCCAGAAGGTATGTATTGGATTTTACTTGTAGGGTTGTTTTGTAGTGTTTCTAATGAAACACCAATTTTTAATTTTTGTACAATAGATTTTACCTTTTCTGGATTTAAATTTGTGAATGGATGAAAATTAATAAGTGCTGCAGGCTCTTGGTCACTTAATCCAATACAAGAAGTTTCAAATAAAGAAAATAAAGTGTTGTCGCAGTATTTTCCAAAAGTACATCCCGTTTCTTTTTCAAAAGCAGTTTTAACTAATTCAAAGCCTTTGTGTTCAGAAATTATACTATTATTTAGATAAATAATGTATTTTCCAGTAGGTTGTCTGTGGAAGAAGTGGTAAAAAGAAATAACTCCTTCAATTTCAATTTTTGAAACCCTTAATTTTTGAGCAATCTCAGAAATGGCATTGTCAGATATAAAGCCAAATTTATTTTGAAACTCCCAAAGGCGGGTTAGTAGCCTTGACCGTTTCATAAGTAATTGTTTAGTAGTTTTATTACTTAAATTTACTTCTTAATTATCTGATAATCAAATTATTTGATCGATTTGTAGGATTGTTAAATTTTTATAGAAACCATTGTATGATTATGATTTAAATTTTAAAAAATGGCTGTTATTTTTTTGAAAACCTCTTTTTATTGTGAATTTTTCAATGAATATTTCTTTTTTAAGTTTAACCTTTGTGTGATGTGCTATTTATTTTGATTTTAAATAGTTAATTACGTGTTAATAATTGAATTTTTTAAATAAGACTATATAGTGTTTTATATGGTATTTTTGTTCTTTTATTTAAATATTCAACACAACACAAAATGAGAAAACTAATTACTTTAATTACAATTTTTGTAACAGCAGCTGTTACTGCACAAAACTTACAACTTCATAGAGATTTTGAAAGAGGCCATTTTACAACCACATTTGAATACTTTAAAATGGATAAATATGGTAACACTTTTACCTTTATTGATTTTGATTATAATTCCGCTATTGGAACAAGTGCTGCCTATTATGAGATAGCTCGTGTTTTAAAAACAGAAAAAATGCCAGTGGGATTGCATGTAGAATATAATGCCGGAAATTCCAATCAATTTAGTTATAATGAAGCTTGGATTTTTGGAGCTAACTATTCAAAAGGAAATGCGAAATGGGGATTTTCAACATACGCAGGTTATAAAGCTTTTACTGGAGCAAATAAAGGAAACTTTCAAATTACAGGAACTTGGTATGTTCATTTAATTGAAAATAAATTGACATTTTCTGGATTTGCAGATCTATGGTCTGAAAATGGATTGTCCGAAAAAACGGTATTTTTATCTGAGCCACAATTATGGTATCATTTAAATAAAAGTTTTTCAATTGGAAGTGAAATAGAGTTAACAAATAATTTTGCTTACGAATTTGAATTTAATGTGAGACCTACTCTAGCTATTAAATGGAATATATAATCTAAACTAAAATTATGTTAGACAAATTTTTTAAAATCACGGAAAATAAATCAACCTTAAAAACAGAAATAATTGCTGGGATAACCACTTTTATGACAATGGTTTATATTTTAGCAGTAAACCCTGGAATTTTAAGTGAAGCAGGTATGGATAAAGATGCTGTTTTTACTGCAACAGCCTTATCTGCGGTTATAGCAACTCTAGTAATGGCTTTGGTGGCTAAGCTGCCTTTCGCATTAGCACCAGGAATGGGTTTAAATGCTTTTTTTGCATTTACTGTTGTACTTGGAATGGGGTATTCTTGGCAATTTGCATTAACAGCAGTATTTTTAGAAGGAATTATATTTATTCTATTAACAGCGTTTAACATACGAGAATTAATTGTAAATTCAATTCCGCTTAATTTAAAACATGCAGTTTCAGTTGGAATAGGGTTATTTATTGCTTTTATAGGGTTAAAAGGAACAGGTTTAATAGTTGATAATCCAGCAACATTAGTTAGTTTGGGAAGTATGAAAAACCCAAATGTATTAGTTGGTTTGGCTGGGGTTTTAATTATAGGAATTTTGTTAACTAAAAAAGTAAAAGGAGCAATTTTATTAGGTATTTTAATTTCAACAGTTATAGGGTTATTTGTTGGAGTTACAATAATTCCTGAAAACTTTAGCATTGTAAGTTTACCACCATCAATTGAACCTATCTTTTTTAAATTTGATTTCTCGCAAATTTTTACTTTAGACATGCTAATTGTGTTATTTACATTTTTATTTGTAGATATGTTTGATACGGTTGGAACTTTAGTTGGAGTTTCATCAAAATCGGGAATGTTAGATAAAGAAGGAAAAGTGCCTAGAGTAAAACAAGCTTTATTCGCAGATTCTATAGGGACTTTTGTTGGAGCAATTTTAGGAACTTCAACAGTTACAACTTATGTGGAAAGTGCTGCAGGTGTAGCCGAAGGAGGTAAAACGGGTATGACAGCCTTAACGGTAGCTGGAATGTTTGCTTTGTCTTTATTTTTTGCGCCATTATTTATGATTATTCCAGCAGCTGCTACAGCTCCAGCTTTAATAATTGTTGGGCTATTTATGATTTCTCCAATAATGAAAATTGATTTAAATGATTTTACGGAAGCTATTCCTGCATTTTTTACCATTATAATGATGCCTTTGACCTATAGTATTGCTGAGGGAATTGTTTTTGGAATGCTTTCATTTGTATTGTTAAAATTACTTACAGGAAGATATAAAGAAGTAACACCTATTATGGTTGTAATAGCAATATTATTTATTATTAAGTTTTTTGTTTAAACTACTTTCAAAGTTATCCTAAATAAAAAGCCCTCTTTTTAAAATTAAAAGAGGGCTTTTTACAAAGTAAATTTAAACTACTTTTTTGTTGGTTTAGGTTTTGGTAAAATTAAGTTTAAGATTACTCCAACAACAGAGGCTAATCCTATACCAGCTAATGTAAAGTTGTCATAGCCAATTTGAGCTCCTCCAATACCAACGGTTAAAATAATAGACACAATCACTTGGTTTCTGGTCACTGAAAAATCTGTTTTTGCTTCAATTAAAGTTTTAATACCAATACTTGCAATCATTCCAAAAAGCAATAACATGATACCGCCTAAAACAGCTTGAGGAATTGTTTTTAAAATAGCGCTAATTTTTCCTATTAAAGAGAAAATAATTGCGGTTACAGCAGCTATTCTTAATACCCTAGGATCTACAATTTTTGTTAAAGCAACAGCGCCTGTTACTTCTGAATATGTTGTATTTGGTGGACCGCCAAAAAAGCCTGCAAACGCTGTTGCAATACCATCTCCTAATAGTGTTCTGTGTAAGCCAGGATCCTTAACAAACTTTTTGTTTGCTACTCCACTAATAGCATACATATCTCCAATATGTTCAATTATTGGAGCTATAGCTACAGGAATCATATATAAAATTGCTCCCCAGTTAAATTCTGGTGTTGTAAATTTTGGTAGTGAAAACCAAGCAGCTTCATTCACTAAAGAAAAATCAACTTGCCCCATAAAAATTGAAATTAGGTATCCAACAATAATTCCAATAAATATGGGTATTAGTTTTAAGAGCCCTTTGGCAAAAGAAACGATAATTATGGCGGTTGCTAAAACAACAATAGCGATAAGCCAGTTGGTTTTAGCCATATCTACGCCAGCGGTTGCAAGTGATAAACCAATAATCATAATTACTGGACCTACCACCACAGCAGGAAAAAGTTTTTCAATGATTCTTAGTCCCCATAATTTAATGATGGTCGAAACAATGCTATAAACAATTCCAACCGCAATAATTCCACCTAAAGTTCCAGGGTATCCATAAAGTTTTGTAGCAGCAATAATAGGGGCGATAAAAGCAAAGCTACTACCTAAAAAAACAGGAACTTTTCCTTTCGTTATTAGGTGAAAAATAAGGGTTCCAACTCCTGCAGTAAATAATGCTACTGCAGGGTCAATATCAATTAATAGAGGAACCAATACGGTTGCGCCAAATGCCACAAATAAAAATTGAACCCCAATAACAATTCTTTTTGTAGTGTTTGAAGTATCGGTTAAAGTTTGGTTTTGTGAAGATTTCATATAGGTTGAAAATTTAATTTTGCTAATTTAATTCAAATTGACAAAGCGATGTATGCTTAATGAAGAAAGAATATAGAGAAATGATAGATTTAGAATCATTCTAAAAAAAAATGAAATAATAAAAATGATTTTATATGCAGAAATTATATGAAAAAGCTTAAAATTTTTATTAAAAGTCATATGTTTTTAATAAAAATAAGAAGATGTAAAATCAATAATAAAAGAACAATTTTTTTCTTCGAAAACGTTGTAAATGGCGCTTTTTTTTAGGTGAAAAAATTATCCTTTTTTAGACTAAATAAACTCTTTCTTATATAAAATAAAAAAATAGCTTTAAATTTATTTTTGTTAAAATAATAATAAATACGCTTTATAATTGTTTTTTGTTAAAAAAACAATTATAAATACAGGTATTTTTAAGAAATTATCAATTATTTAATTGAATTAAATTTGGTGAAAAAATCTATTGAATGAATCTAAACTGACGTTTGTAAGCTTTTTTTTATAAACTAAATGATAACTTTGTTACAAACGAAATTCTTAAAAATGAATTATTAAAAATTTTAGATAAATAATAAGTAATATGAAAGTTGCTGATAAAATATCTCATTTAATTGCTAAACGTGAAAAAGTAGCCTTAATGGGAGGTGAAAAAAGAATTGAAAACCAACATTCTAAAGGAAAGTTAACAGCTCGTGAGCGGTTAAACCTTTTATTTGATGAAGATAGTTTTCATGAAATAGATTCACTTGTAAAACACAGATCTGTAAATTTTGGTATGGAAGCCATTGAAATAGAATCGGATGGTGTTATAGTTGGTTACGGTTTAATCAATGGAAGAACAGTATTTGCATATTCACAAGATTTTACATCAAGAGGAGGTTCTTTAGGAGAAATGAATGCTTCTAAAATTTGTAAAATTATGGATTTAGCTATTAAAGCTGGCGCCCCTATAGTTGGTTTAAATGATTCCGGAGGGGCTAGAGTTGAGGAAGGAGTTGATGCATTAAAAGGATATGGCGATATTTTCTTTAGAAACTCGAGAGCTTCAGGAGTGGTACCACAAATTTCAGCAATTATGGGACCTTGTGCTGGAGGAGCTGTTTATTCGCCAGCAATGACAGATTTTGTTTTTATGGTAAAAAAGCAAAGCCATATGTTTATTACCAGTCCTTATGTAATTAAAACAGTTACTGGTGAAGAAACTACATTTGAAGATTTAGGTGGTGCAATGGTGCACAATTCAAAAAGTGGTAATGCTCATTTTGCTTGTGAAAGTGATGAGGACTGTATTGAGCAGATACGAGAACTGTTAGATTATTTACCAAATAATAATATGGAAAATGCTCCAGTTTTAGACATGGAGGATGATCCAAAAAGATCTTGTGATTTATTAGATACTTTAATACCAGATGATTCTAAGATGCCTTACGATATGAAGGTGGTTATTGAAGAAGTTTTAGATGAAGGAGAGTTTTACGAAGTTCATGAATATTTTGCAGAAAATTGTATTGTTGGTTTTGGAAGACTTAATAATAGATCTGTTGGTGTAATAGCAAATCAACCTATGTTTTTAGCGGGTTGTTTAGATATAGATGCATCTGATAAAATAAGTAGATTTATGAGAACTTGTGACGCTTTCAATATTCCAATAATAACTTTTGTTGATGTTCCTGGGTACTTGCCTGGAGTTCATCAAGAATGGAATGGAATTATTAGACACGGAGCAAAATTACTATGGAGTTACTCTGAAGCTACAGTGCCTAAATTAACAGTTGTTGTTAGAAAAGATTATGGAGGTGCTTATTTAGCAATGAGTTCTAAACATCTGGGAGCAGATATGGTTTTTGCTTGGCCAACTTCTGAAATAGCTGTTATGGGAGCTAAAGGAGCAGTTGAAGTAATTTCTAATTATAAAAAAGAAATTAATGATGCAGAAGATAAAGCAGCAAAAACACAAGAAAAAATAGAGGAGTATGAAACTACATTTAATGTACCTTATTTAGCAGCTGAAAGAGGTTATATTGACGAGGTAATTTTACCAAGTGAAACTAGAGAAAGACTTATTTCAGCATTAGAAGCTTTAAGTTCTAAAAATGAAGTGCTTCCACCAAAAAAACACGGAAACATCCCACAATAATTTTATAATTATGACTTTAACTGAAAAAAAGAAACGCGCAGCGATAATAGCAGTAGGTTATTATATGCAAACCCAAAACACCAATACCAACTTATCCAACGATAAATGGGGAAAAATGGGAATAAGTAGAACAATTCATGATAGAGAAATTCTACAGCGTAAAGGTAAAACTATTGGAATTAAAGTTTTTTAATGTAAACTATTTAAATTTAATTGAAAATGAAATTTGACAACCACGGAATATTAAAAATGGCACCCATTGATTATAGTGCTAATAGAGTAAAAGCTGAAAATCCAATCAAAATTCAAGATTTAAGCTTTCGTGATGGACATCAATCGTTATTTGCAACAAGAGGTAGAACTGAAGATATGATTCCACTTGCTGAGCAAATGGATGAAATAGGTTTTCATGCAATGGAAACTTGGGGTGGAGCAACTTTTGATACCATGCATAGATATCTTGGAGAAGATCCTTGGGAAAGGTTAAGAATTCTGAAAAAATACATGCCTAAAACACCATTTTTTATGTTGTTAAGAGGTCAAAATGTGGTAGGATATAGAAATTATGCTGATGATGTTGTAGAAAATTTTGTTCAAAGAGCTTGTGATAATGGTGTAGATATATTTAGATGTTTTGATGCTCTTAATGATTATAGAAACTTTGAAACTGCGGCTAAAGTTGTTAAACAAAATAAAATGCACTTTCAAGGAACCATCTGTTATACATTAACTGAACCAAGAATGGGTGGTAAAATTTATAACTTAGAGTACTATGTTAATAAGGCTAAAGAATTAATAGATTTTGGCGTTGATTCAATTTGTATAAAAGATATGGCAGGTTTAATTGCTCCATATGATATTTACAATTTAATAGTTGAATTAAAAAAAATAACAGACATTCCTTTAAATCTTCATACACATTTTACATCAGGTATGGGAGATTTAGCAATTTTTAAAGCCATTGAAGCAGGCGTTGATATTGTGGATACTTGTATGTCTCCTTACGCTTATAGAACTTCACATGCTGCAATTGAACCTTTAGTTATTTCTTTATTAGGAACCAATAGAGATACTGGTTTTGATATTCAAAAATTATCAAAAATTAGTGCTCAAATGGAAGAAATAATTCCTAAGTATAAACATTTAGCAAACAATCCTAAATACTCAATTATTGATACGGATGTAATTTTACATCAAACTCCAGGAGGAATGTTATCTAATTTAGTAAATCAATTAAAAGCAATGGATTCATTAGATAAGCTAGATGATGTGTTTAGAATGCTTCCAAAAGTACGAAAAGATTTAGGGCAAATTCCATTGGTAACTCCTACCAGTCAGATAGTTGGTGTTCAAACAGTTAATAATGTTTTATTTGATTCTTACGAAGGAGAATATTCAAGGATAACTCAAGAAGTGAAAGATCTTTGCTATGGTTTGTATGGTAAAACAACCAAACCAATTAATGAGGAGCTTAGAAAAAAAGCTTTAAAGGATTACCCAAGAGGCGAGCAACATATTGAATGTAGACCAGGAAGTATTTTAGAACCAGAAATGAATGCTGTTAAAGAAAAATCTGATGGTTTGGCTAAAGACATTGATGATGAATTAATTTTAGCACTATACCCTGTTACTGGAAAAAGATTCTTAAAGTGGAAATATGGACTTGAAGATAAGCCTAAAGATGTAATTCCTAAAACACTTGAAGATGTTAAAAAAGAAAGTGATTTAATAGCAAAAGCATTAGCAGGAGAACTTACTGCAGGTAAAAAGTCTAATGGACAAATGCATGAGATGGAAGTAATTGTTGATGGAGAAAAGTTTAATGTAGCCATTCCTAATGCAAAAGGAAGTGTTAGACCAGCACGTAAAAAGAAAGAAAGTAAAGAGAATAAAGGAAAAAATACGGATGAAAAAGCGGTATTATCTCCAATTCCAGGTATGATTGTTGAATACAAAAAGAAAAACGGTGATAAAGTTAAAGAAGGTGAAGTTGTTGTAGTTCTTGAGGCTATGAAAATGATGAATAATTTTGAAGCAAATAGAGATGGTGTATTGTCAGGAATCAATTATGATTCGGGTGATTCAGTTGCTAAAAATGACGTACTTTTTGTAATAGATTAAGATAGACTTTTATTTACATAAAAAAAGGAGTTTAGAATAATGATTTTCTAAACTCCTTTTTTGTTTCATTAAATAAAACTATTTAAATATTAAATTGAATTCTTGCTATAAAATTTCTTCCAATATTATTAAATTCATTCACTTTTAAGCGTGAAAGATGAGAGATATATGAAGTATTAAATAAGTTATTTACATTCAAACTTAGATCTAATGAAATTTTAGAAAGCTTTATTTTTCCACCCATACCAACATTTACAAGGTTGTACCCATTACTTGTAGTTTCGAACTCACTAATTTTATCTTGTTTAAAAGTGCTTTCTAAAGAAATAGAAGTAAATCCGTTTTTCAACCATTTATTTATGTCGTACTCAGCTCTTAAAGTATTTGTCAATTTGTGAGCCGGAATTAAAGGTAAATACGCTTTATTATCTTGTTTACCTATCACAAACTCAAAACTACTGTGTAAATGTAGCCAATCTATTGGGTGTGGATGTAAATGTGCTCCAAATTCACCTCCATAAAGCTTGGCATCATCTTGAATGTATTGGTAAATAGCAAACTCTTCTTCAAAATTACCAGTAGGTGAAATAAAGATATAATTGTTTATGCGATTGTAAAATCCGTTTGCAAATATTTCAAAATGTTGCGAATCATATTCAAATGAAATGTCTGACTGAAAATTTCGTTCACTGTTTAAATCATTATTTCCAATTTCAAACCTATTTGAGCCGTGATGTACTCCATTTGAAGTCAATTCAGCAAGGTTAGGGGCTCTAAATCCTGTAGCAAAATTAATTCTACTTATTATTTTGTTGAATAGTTTTGTTTTATACCCTAATGAAGCGGTAAAATTTTCAAATGTTTTATCAATTGGATCAAAAATATGCTCTTCATCTTCATGTAAAACAATATGTTTTTCAGTTTTTAAAGATCTAGTATCAAATCTAATTCCTCCCTGAATACTGTGCTCTTTCCAATTATAAAAGGCAGTAAAAAAAGATCCAAAATCATTTAAAGTTGCATTGGGAATTAAAATTTCTTCACCAAAATTATCATTTTTTTGGTGTAATCCTTGAAAACCTAGTATGGTTTCAAATTTATTTAGCTTAGGTAAATGCCATTTAACATCATAACTATATGTATGTAATTTTAAAAATAATGATGGATGAAGAGGTTCATCATGTTCTTCATCTTCATGAGTAGCTTCTTCTTCATGATGATGTTCTTCAAATTCTTTTCTTTCATTTAAAGTATACCCAAAAGTGCTAGTTATTTTTGAATTAGATAGAAAAAAATTATTAGACCAACTAAGCATTTTAGTTGTTAAATCTTGATAAGGCAATAGTGGTGTTTTATGGTTGTTTTGTATTCCAATTTCTTCAGGAATACCCACTTTGGTTGAATTGTAATTGAAACGTAAGGTGCTCGAAATAAAATTACTGTTAAAGCCAATAGCACTATTAAAAATAGTTTCATTAAATCTGGTATTGGTAATTCTAGTGTTGTTAGGTGTTTTATAATCACTATGAGAGTTTCTAGAACCATTGGCTAAAAATTTCCAAGAATCGTAAGATTGTTTAGCTCCGAAAGTAGTATTTGTTCCTTGAGTATTTGAATGATAGGATTGATTATAGGTAAAGTCAAATGAATTAGCATCAGCGAATTTTAGAGGATTGAAATATATAACACCTCCCAATGCATCGGAACCATATAATAGAGACGCAGGTCCTTTAATAACTTCCACACTTTCAATACTAGATTCATCAATTCCTAACCCATGTTCATCCCCAAACTGTTGATTTTCAAGTCTTATTCCTTGAGAGTAAACGAGTACCCGATTACCTCTTAATCCTCTAATAATAGGTTTTCCAATTCCAACACCTGTAGAAACTTGTGAAACTCCAGCAATGGTGTTAAGTCCATCCATTAAAGTAGCAGCACCTTTATGTTGTAGTTGTTGGATGCTGGCTTTTTCTACCTTCATTACATTTTCAGATTGTAGCTTGTTAAATGGAGTAGCAATAATAATTTCTTCCATTTTAAATACTGCTTCTTCTAAAGTAAAATTAAGTATCATTTCACTTTTATCAAAAGTGACTGTTTTAGATTGTGTTTCAAATCCAATATAAACTGCCGTAATTTTGATGGGAATATTTGGTAAATTTTTTAATTCATAATAACCATTTTCATCTGTAGAGGTTCCTTTTTGTAAGTCTTCTATATAAATTTGAACCCCTAATAATGGTTCGTTTTGGGTAGTTTTAATAATGCCCGATATTTTATTTTGAGCTTGTGCAACAAACGCCATACCTATAAATAGGTAGCTTAAATATATTTTCATATTTTAATAATTTTTATTTATGGATACTAATTTTAGATCAGCTATAAAATCATTAAAAAAGGAGGAGCTCTAGAAGATTTATGTTGAATATTTGTTGAAGAAAAGCTTTCTTCAGAGCAATAAATAGAACTGTTATTTATTTGTTTATCAACTAATTTATGAGTTGACGAAAAATCTATAGCATTGGAGTTTATCTTGAAATGAAAAACTGAGCAATCAATTTCGTGAGTATCAAAATGAACGATATTTTGAGCATTACAAACATGATGACTATGGTTTTCAAAAGAATGTATAAACTGTACTGCAAAGGGAAGCAGTACAGCTATAATTAATACTTTTGAGATGATATGTTTGTAAAACTGTTTAATCACAAATTAGTTTAAGGCTACAAACTTACAAAAGTTTGTTAATCTTTAATGCCAAATTTTTCTAAAATCACTTCAAGCAAACACCATTTAGTTATAGATGATTGCAATAAATTAACGCCTACAAATGCAGTAAACCACAACCAATTTAAATTTACATATAATGCAAGTATTAAACTTATTAAAATAAAGCTTCCTGCAAATGCTCTAACAATTCTTTGTTTCATTTTCTTATTTTTTTAATTATATAGATTGTTCAATATTAAGTACAATTGCTTTCACTGGGTTTTTTGAAGTATTATTTGAGTTGAAAGTTTCAACTTCATTTAGCATTTTAGCTATTAATTCTTCAGATGTAAATGTGAAAAACATTTTAGAATCAAAGGTATCTCTATGAGATGAAAACCAATTATCTTGAATATTTGTTGGTAGTTGAAGTTTATGACCTTGTATATCCAAAGTGCTATATACTTCAATTTTTGATTTTTTGAAAAGTTTACAAATGTTCTTTTCAAACTCCAATATACTTGTTATTATTAATAATTTCATTTATTACTTAGTTTTGATGTTTGTGTTTTTCTGTCATATAATATACTAATGGTACCACCAAAAGAGTTAAAATTGTAGCAGTAATTGTTCCTCCCATTAAGGAAATTGCTAAACCTTGGAATATTGGGTCAAATAAAATGACAAATGCTCCAATTACTACTGTCCCAGCAGTTAATAAAATTGGAGTAGTTCTTACTGCTCCAGCTTCTATTACAGCTTGTTTTAAAGGAATCCCATCTTCTAAACGTAGTTCAATAAAATCTATTAATAATACTGAATTCCTCACCATGATACCTGCTAAAGCAATCATACCAATCATTGAAGTAGCAGTAAAAAACGCACCCATTAACCAATGACCTACTATAATACCTACAAGAGATAGTGGAATGGCAACAAGCATTACCAATGGTGCTTTAAAATTTTGGAACCAACCTACAATCAATAAATAAATTACAAAAATAGCTACAGCAAAGGCAGCACCTAAATCTCTAAATACTTCATAAGTAATTTGCCATTCACCGTCCCATTTTATAGTATAATTATCTTCGTGTGTAGGTTGCTGATTAAATGCTTCATTTAGAGAGTATCCCTCAGGAATAGTTATTTCGTTTAATCTATCACTCATATTTAAAATTCCATAAACAGGGCTTTCTAATTCTCCAGCCATATCGGCAAGAACATACACTACGCGTTTTTGATTTTTTCTATAAATAGCTTTATCAACAATTTTTTGTTCAACTTTTATTAAATCTCCAACAGGAATAGCTATTCCCATTTGTGAAATAACTTTTAGTTGTTTGAGGTCATTAATAGATGATTTTTCTTTTTCATCAATAGCTAAAACCACTCCAACTTGGTCATTGGCAGTTTCTTTGTATAAAGTTGAAATAGGCTGCTCTGAAAGAGCCATTTTTAGAGTTGCTACAACCTGTTGGGGTGCAACTCCATTTAGCATTGCTTTTTCTTTATCAACAACAAAATTAAATTCTTTTTGGTCTGCTTCAATCATATCATCAACATCAACAATATCACTTGTTGAAGACACAATTTGTCTGAGTTGTTTGGCTATTTTTATCTGCTCTTTGTAATCTGGTCCATAAACTTCTGCAACAATTGTTGAAAGCACAGGTGGTCCAGGAGGTACTTCAACTAATTTGATATTAGCATTGAATTTTTTTCCAATTAATTGAATATCAGTTCTTAGTTTTTTTACAACATCATGACTTTGTTCTGAGCGTTGAGATTTATCAATTAAGTTCACTTGAATGTCGGCAGTATTAGATCCTCCACGTAAATCGTAATGACGAACCAAGCCATTAAAGGTAATAGGTGCAGAAGTGCCTACAAAACTCTGATAGTTATCAACTTCAGGTCTTTGAGATAAATAATTTGCAATTTCTCTAGTTACTGCTGATGTTTTTTCAAGTGTTGTACCTTCAGGCATATCTATTACAACTTGAAATTCATTTTTATTATCAAAAGGCAACATTTTAACTGCTACACCTTTGGTATAAAATAAAGCCATTGAACCCAACAGAAGTAGTGTTGTAAAGCCTAAAAAAGCCCAACGTTTTTTTCTGTTTTCAATGAGAGGTTTTTCAAATTTATTATAAATTTTATAGATTTTAGAAGTTTCTAAACCTTGTTCTTCTTTTTCTTCTTGTTTGTCTTTTTCTCTTAAAATATAATATCCTAAATATGGAGTAATTGTTAAGGCTACAAATAAAGAAATAATCATAGCTAGCGAAGCTCCTATTGGCATTGGACTCATATATGGTCCCATTAAACCAGATACAAACGCCATTGGCAGTACAGATGCGATAACAGTAAATGTTGCTAAAATTGTTGGGTTACCAACTTCATTAATAGCATATAATGCAGCTTGTTTAAAAGGCAATCGTTTCATTTTAAAATGCCTATGCATATTTTCGGCAATAATAATGGAGTCGTCAACCACAATACCCGTAACAAATACTAATGCAAATAAGGTAATTCTATTTAAGGTGTAATCTAGCATATAATAGCTAAATAGAGTCATAGCGAAAGTTATAGGTACAGATAAAAACACTACCAATCCACCACGCCATCCCATAGCTAGCATAACTACTATGGTTACAGCAATAATAGATCCAAACAAGTGCATTAATAATTCTGATACTTTGTGTGAAGCTGTTTCACCATAATTTCTAGTAACAGTCATATGCACATCATCAGGAAGTAGGTTTTGTCTTAAATGCTCAACCTTTTCTAATATTTTTTCAGAAACTTTCATAGCATCAGCCCCTTTTCTTTTTCCTACAGAAATAGTTACTGCAGGGTATTCTGAGTGGTAGGTGTTAGAAAGTTCATTGGCTTTTCCGTAACCAAATGAAACATACTCTTTAGGTATTTCAGGTCCATCAGTAATAGTTGCTATTTGTTTAAGGTATATTGGCTTATTTTGTTGTACTCCAACAACTAAATTTTCAACATCTTTTACATTGCTTAAAAAATTACCAGTATTTATTAAATATTCTGTATTGTTTTGATCAAAACTACCTGAATTTAATTGTTGATTATTGACTTGAATTTTTTGAGTAATACTCAACAAATCTAAGCCGCTTTCTGCCATTTTATCTTTATCTAAAATCACACGAACTTGACGATTTCTACCTCCAATTTTTTTGGTAATAGCAACATCATTTATTTTTTCAATTTCACTAGTTAATTCACTAGCAATTTGTTTCAATTGGTAATCGTCATAATTTTCACTCCATAATGTTAACGCAAGCATAGGTACATCATCAATAGCTCTTGTTTTTACTAAAGGAATTGAAACTCCCTGAGGCATTTGATCCATATGCTTCATAATTTCGTTATAAAGCTTTACAAAAGAACGTTCAATATCTTCTCCTACATAAAATTGAACAATTAGCATAGCTTGTTCATTCATTGAAGTAGAGTACACATATTCTATTCCTTTGATATTAGAAACAATTTTTTCTAATGGTTTAATAACTCTAGACTCAACCTCTTGAGGGCTTGCGCCAGGATATTGTACAAAAATATCAGCTATAGGTACATCAATTTGAGGTTCTTCTTCTCGTGGAATTAAAAACGAACTATATATACCAATAACCATAAACATAATCATTAGTAAAACAGTAAGTTTTGAATTCATAAATACTTTGGCAATACTACCAGCTAATCCATCTTTCATAATTATTGAATTTGAAGTTTAGCACCATTTGTTAATTTACTTTTTGAAGACACTACAAATTGTTCGTCAACTGATAAGCCAGATAAAATTTCTGTTTTATCACCAAATTGTCTTCCTAAACGTAACCAACGTAATAAAGCTGTATTATTTTGACCAACTACATAGACTCCGGTTAGTTCACCTTTGTGAATTAAAGCATTTGTTGGAACTAATATTTTTGATGCAGTTGTGGTATTTTCTGTAGGAAACTGAATAGATGTAAACATCCCGGATAATAAATTAACTTCAGATTTATCTAACACTACTTTCACCAAGTACTGTCCTCCAGTATTTTTAGTTGAGGTACTTACTTCTGTAACTTTACCAGTTAGCTTTTGGTTGGTAGATTTTACAATTACTTGTACTGTAGTTCCAGTTTTTATACTTGTTATTTCAGATTCTGGAACCATTGCAATAACTTGAAAATTAGTTGGATTTTCAATACTTAACAAAGGTATTCCAGGGGTCGCCAGATCTCCTTTGTTAATAAATTTACCTGTAATTACACCGCTAAATGGAGCAGTAATATTTGAATAAGATAATTGTGCATTTACTTGATTTTTCATTTGATTAGCAGCTTCTAAGCGTGCTTTTGCCATTTGAAAGTTAGCAGTTATGTCATCCATTTCTTTTTGAGAAGCACTATTGGTTTCGAATAAAGATTTAAATCTATTATAATCTTTTTCAGCATTTTTATAAGCTGCAGTTGCTTCTGTAATTGAAGCATTGATTTGAGCTTTTTGAGCGGCAATATCTGCACTGTTTATGCTAATTAACAACTGTCCTTTTGTAACTTTTTGACCAACATTTACATGAATTTTAGTTACAAATCCCATCATTCGTGTACTAATATTTGCATTTTGTACGGCTTCAATTTTTCCACTTGCAGTAATAAAAGTTCCGTTTTCTGTTGAAGGAGTGCTAACAATTACACTTACGGTAGGTCTGTTATCTACAGTTTCTTTTTTACTTTCACCACAACTTGTTGTAACTATTAGAGTTAATATGGCTATAATTTGTATGGTATTTTTCATTGAGTGTATTTTTTAGAATAGTAATTTTTTAATTTATTTTGTTAAAAAAGCGACATAAGCTTTTGTGAAATTATAATTGTATACAGTTTGAAGATATTCTAATTCTTTTTGAAGATATTTTGTTTCTGATGTTAATAAATCAGACGATTTTTCTAATCCTTGCTTAAATCTATTTGTTCTAATGCGTAAGGCTTCTTTAGATTGTTCAACAGCCAAACTTGTTAATGCTAATTGATTTTCAATGTCTTTTAATTGTCTTTTAGCTTTATTATATTCTAACTGACTTTGATTTTTATATTTTGTTAAGTTAATTTCGGCTTTATCTAATTCAGCTTTACTTTTTTGGGTTTTACCTATACTTTTAAACCCATCAAAAACATTCCAAGATAATTGGGCGCCTATTAAATAACCTTTGGCATTGGTACCTAAAAATTTATCATCATATAGTTCATAAGTTCCAAAAGCATTTAATTTAGGTAAATAGCTTGCTTTATTAGCCTTGTGCATATTACTATAAGCTTCAGTACTTTTAGTCATCGCTTCAATATCAGCTCTGGTATTTGATAATTCATCGCTATAAATACCTAAATTAATTTCAGCAATTAACATGTCTGAAGGAACTAATGTTGAATTATTAGTTTCTCCCATTAAAAACCATAGATAATCTGAAGCATTTTTTACATTACTAGTTGCTTGTTGTAGTTTGTTTATAATCTCATTCACATGAACTTCTACTAATAAAATATCAGCTTTTTGAAGATAGCCTTGTAAAAAGTTATTTTCAGCAATTTTTTTATTTTCTAATGCAGCTTCTTTCGCCTTTTCTAAAACTTCAACAGCTTTATATGCAACTTGTAATTGCATATATGCTTTGGTAACTTCTAATTGAATGTATTCTTTTGTTCTTGTGCCTTGCAATTCAATAGCTATCATTTTTGCTTTTGCAGCCTTTCTCATAAAAATACCATCTGCATTAAAAATTGGCTGTTGCACTTCAATTTTAGTAGTGAAATTTTTTATTTCATCTGGATCATTTAATAATGTTGGATTAAAATCAGCCTGAGTTAAAATTTCTTGATTCAATTTAGAACCAAATGCCATTAAAGGATTAGTTGTGGAAATACCTGTGTGTGAAATGTTAACATTAGGCAATAAAATTGAATTTGTTTGGTTGTACTCTGCTTTAGCAATAGTATAATCTTTTTCTGAAATTTTAATGGTTTGATTGTACTCCTCAACTTTAGAAATAATTTCATTTAAAGAAATAGAAACTTTTTCTTGCGCATTGATGAAGAAGCTATTAAAATTTAAAAAAAGAAATATGAATAGATATTTTCCTCGCATAGTTTTTGTTTTTTAGTTTATGCAAAAATACTTGAGGTGAAAAGGGTAGACCGTAATAAACATTACAAACATTTGTAACATTTATTGCACAATATTAAATTGTAAAATCTATAGTTTAAAGATACAAAATTATAAAGTGAAAAATAATTGTTTTTTCAAAAAAATTAATGTGTTCCAGATAAAAAACTTGCTAATAATTTGGTTTTAGGAAATTGCTCTAAAATAATTTTAATAAAAACGGTTAATGGAATGGCCATGATTAAACCAGGAATTCCCCAAATAAAGCCCCAAAGCATTAACATAACTAAAATGGTTATAATATTTATGGAGAATGATTTACCCATGAAAATAGGCTCTAATACACCACCAAATAGTACTTGAACTCCAGTAATTGTTACAATAAAAAAGAATAAGGTGCTTGTAGGGTCTAACTGAACAAATGCAAATAATGCTAATAAGATAACAGAAATAAATGATCCAATCATTTGAACAAAATTAATAACAAAAGCAAAAAGCCCCCAAAATATCGGAAACTTAATATCAAAAAACACACAAGCTAATCCAATACCAATACCTGTAAATAAGCTTATTAATATTTTAACTTTAATAAATTTTAATAAATCTTTTTCAATTTTCATAAAAGTTTTAACTGACGCAAACTTTTGTTTAAGAATAGTGTTGTTTAATAGCTTTTCAAAATTGATAGATTCAGCCAACCATAAAACAACAAAAAAAGCAGTCATTAGCGTCATAGAAAGGGTATTGCTAATAAATTCTAATGTGGAGCCAAAATTTTTTGAAATGTTTTCTTTTTGAAACAAATTAGAAAAAATATTTCCTTTATCACTAAAGTATTCTATTCCAAAAAACTGTTCAATTACGCTGAATAAATTGGTTAATTTGGTAGAAGCTTTTTGAATAAAAAAGTTATCAGCAGCTAAAATTTCTCTACTGGATAATTTAATAAGTTCTCCTCCAATTTTAAATATAACTCCAAAAATTAAGAGAATTACAAAAATACTGATGAATTTAGGAACATTTCTTTTGTTAAACCATCTCATTAGTGGTAAAAACAGCAATGCAATAAACATTGAAGCTATTAGAGGAATAAAAATAAAAGAAAGTATTTTTAGTAAATAAAAAATAAGGGGTATTACAATTACCAATAATAAAATATTAGTTGTTTTTCTATCGTTCATGTTTTTAGCGATGGTATCTTTTTATAATTCTTAAAATTAGTCGTTTAGCTTCTTGTCTTTTAATTTTTCATCAAGAATAGTAGAATTGTGAAGTTGAACAGGTTTTTTTCCTTTTTTCATTTTTAAATTCAAAAATTCTACAAATAGAGAGAAGAATATTGCAAAATATAAATAGCCTTTTGGTATGCTGTGTACCATATTTCCAAAAAATTCAAAATGCGCCAAATGCGAACCTTCAGCCAATAGCATAACCCCAATCAATAATAGAAAGGATAAACCTAAAATTTGAATTGTAGGATGTTCATTTACAAATTTACTTACTGGTCCAGCAAAAACAAGCATTATAATTATTGAAACTACAATAGCAATAATTATAATAACCATTCCTCCAAAATATCCAAATCCGGCAGGTGGATTGTCAAAACTTACCAAACCAATCGCAGTCAAAATACTATCAAAAGAAAATACCAAATCTAGCATTACAATTTGAATAATGGCATTTAAAACTGTAGTACTGGTTTTTACTTCTTTACCATTTACATCCCCTTCTAATTTGTGGTGAATTTCAGAAACACTTTTGTATAATAAGAAAATTCCTCCTGCAATTATAATTAAACTTTGTCCTGTGATTCCAGCTTTTAACCAAGAGGTGTCAACATGGACTAATACATTTTGTAGTTGAAGTACCCAAGAAATTCCAAATAACAAGCCAATACGAAAAACCATTGCTAGTAATAATCCTATATTTCTAGCTTTTGGTCTGTCTTTTTCTTCAAGTTTATTTGAAACTATTGAAATAAATACAATGTTGTCTATCCCTAAAACAATTTCTAAAAAAACGAGTGTTAAAAGCGCTATCCATGTATCTGGTTGTAAAAATATTTCCATGAGCTAGTCAGCTATTTTAAAAATTTCACCTTTTTGAACAAAGTTAGAATGCCCAATTACAGCTTCAAATTCATAAGAATTTTTATTGATGTTTGTAATTTTAACATGTATTGGATCTTCATCTATAGCTGTTTTAGGGTGTAACATTTTTAAAGTATAATTAAAATTGTTTTTCCATAAAATACTTAAAGTATCTATTCTACCTTCATATTTTTCAATTTGAATAGTGTCATTCCTAATAACAATGGTTTTTCCATATCCTTTACCTTCAGGAATTTCAAACGTTCCTGTTTTAAAGCGATCCGCATTTAAAGGTTCATTTTTACAGCTTATAAAAAGTGTGAAAATTGAAATTATTAGTAGTGTCTTTTTCATATTTAATAGTTTAAATTCCAGTATAATTACTAGGGGTTATTTGTTTTAGCTCTGTTTTAATTTCGGTTGAAACATCTAAGCTGTCAATAAAATCAGCCATTGATTTTTGAGTGATTTTTTCATTAGTCCTTGTCAATCCTTTTAAAGCTTCATACGGGTTGGGATAGGCTTCTCTTCTTAAAATAGTTTGAATAGCTTCAGCAACCACTGCCCAATGATTTTCTAAATCTTCAGCAAATTTAGTTTCATTAATTAATAATTTGTTTAACCCCTTTAACGTAGAAGTAAACCCAATAATTGTATGTGCAAATGGAACTCCTACATTTCTTAGAACAGTAGAATCAGTTAAATCACGTTGTAAACGTGAAACTGGAAGCTTAGCAGCCAAATGCTCAAAAATAGCATTGGCAATTCCTAAGTTTCCTTCCGAGTTTTCAAAATCTATCGGATTCACTTTATGTGGCATTGCTGATGAACCAACTTCTCCTTTTTTAATTTTTTGTTTGAAATAGTCCATTGAAACATAGGTCCAAACATCTCTATTAAAGTCAATTAGTATAGTGTTAATGCGCTTTTGAGCGTCAAAAATACCCGCTAAATGATCGTAATGTTCAATTTGTGTTGTAGGAAACGAATGATGCAGTCCTAATATTTTTTCAACAAAGTGAGTTCCAAAAGCTTTCCAATCAATAGTTGGATAAGCAACTTTATGGGCATTAAAATTACCAGTAGCACCACCAAATTTAGCTGCGTATGGTATATTTTGCAATTGTGTTATTTGTTGTTCAATGCGTTCAATAAACACCAAAATCTCTTTTCCTAATCGAGTAGGTGAAGCAGGTTGTCCGTGTGTACGAGCTAACATTGGAACATTAGCCCATTCAGCAGCTAAACCTCTTAATTTTTCTAATAGTATTGCTAATTCAGGATAATAAACAGCGTCAAATGCATCGTTTATAGATAATGGAACTGAAGTGTTATTTATGTCTTGAGAAGTTAAACCAAAATGGATAAACTCTTTATATTGCTGAAGATTTAAGCTGTCAAATTTTTCTTTTATAAAATATTCAACAGCTTTTACATCATGATTAGTAATGCCTTCAATATCTTTAATTTTTTGTGCATCTTTTGAAGTGAAATTTTTATAAATATTTCTCAGCTCATTAAAGAGATTGGTGTTGAAATTTGCTAATTGTGGTAGCGGAATTTCACACAATGCAATAAAATATTCAATTTCTACTTTTACTCTGTATTTTATAAGTGCTTCTTCTGAAAAAAAAGGAGCTAAACTTTCTACTTTACTTCTGTATCTTCCATCAATTGGAGATATGGCATTTAAATTTGTTAAAGACATTTTTTAGTTTTGTGTTGAAAAATGCAAAATTAATGAATATTAGCCAAAATAAGTAGTTTTATTTTTTGTTTATCAAGGCTAAAGTAATCTTGCCTCTTGCTTTGTATGCTGCTGTTTCTTTTGCCATGTTTTGTTGGATTATTAATTTTAATTCTTCGTGAACCCAATCATAGTTTTTTCCAAATAAAAATAAAGTAGTCATTGTATACGCTTTTACTGCAACTTTATGATTGCTAATCATCCAATCAAAACCTGTTTCAATTATTTGATCAATATGTTTTGAATTCAATTTTGTTTTTATCACTGAATCTTTTTTTGTGTTATAGGCAATGGCTAAAAAATTACAAATTTTTGCAACCGGCCTAACAGCACTATCAAAAGTTACTTTACTAATGTTTTCAGTGAAATAGCTTAAATGAGGTGCTAACCATTCTAATTTTTGTTCGCAAACAAATTCTAAAACCCAAGCAGCTTTAATGGAAGTTTTAGCTGTTACATCAAAAACTAATTCAAGTAAAAACTTAAAAAGATTGGGGTTTTCTATTACTAAATTGGCAACGCGTAACCTATTTACTATTTTGGCATTTTGAATGTTTTCTAATTGTTGAATTAAATAATCCTTATCCATTCTTCTTTTTCTTATCTTTTTTAGGAGAAAGTTTAATCATTAAATAAACAAAAGCAATTAGCACATGTAAAATAACAATTGCCATAATGGTATAAAACCAAAAATTTGAAATACCCATAATTAAATTTTGTGATTAAATTTATAAAAGAAAGTAATATCTTTAATGTTTAAAATTAAAAAATATGAAATTTTTAAGAGTGTTTATGGTTATTTTCTTTTTTGGAAGTAACCTTTTTGGGCAACAGGTATTTTCCAAAAAAGAACCATTTGCTCACACGTATTCAATTGTGGCAAGAGATACAGTAACAGGAGAAATGGGAGTGGCAGTTCAATCAAATTGGTTTTCTGTTGGAAGTTTAGTTGTTTGGGGTAAAGCAGGTGTTGGTGTGGTTGCCACACAATCTTTTATAAATCCTTCTTTTGGTCCAAGAGGATTGGCATTGTTAGAAAATGGATTAACCCCAGCTTTAGCAGTAAAAGCATTGTTAGAATTAGATGAAGGACGTGAAGTAAGGCAGTTAGCTATTTTAGATGTTCAAGGAAATGTAGAGGCTTATACAGGTAAAAATTGTATTGATGCAGCTGGACATATTGTTGGTGATAATTTTTCAGTTCAAGCAAATCTAATGGATAAAAATACGGTTTGGCCTGCTATGGCTGAAGCATTCAAAAAATCTAAAGGTAGTTTAGCAGAAAGAATGTTAATTGCAATGGAAGCTGCTCAAAATGAGGGAGGAGATATTAGAGGAAAGCAATCTGCAGCAATTTTAGTCGTTAAAGGAGAGAGTGCAGGTCATAGTTGGGAAGACATAGTTGTTGATTTAAGGGTTGAAGATCATAAAAACCCACTGCAAGAAATGAAAAGGTTACTTACAATTCATAAAGCATATGATTTTATGAATAAGGGTGATTTAGCCGTAGAAATCGGAGATAATATATTGGCTAAACAGCTTTATAAGAATGCACAAAAGCTGAATCCTAATAATTTAGAAATGAAATATTGGTATGCAATTACTTTGGCCAATAATGGAGAAATGGAGGAAGCAAAGTCAATTTTAAAAAATATTTTTAAAAAAAATAAAAAATGGAAAGAGTTAACACCTAGGTTAGTAAAACCTAAATTGTTGACTATCTCAAAAACAGAATTACAAGAAATTTTAAATCTATAAAAAAATGAAAAAAGTACTATTAATTATGTTGGTTTTAGTGGTTGTTATGCAATTTATTCGTCCAGAAAAAAACAATTCTAAAGATTATACTAATGATATCTCAACGGTTGTTGATGTTCCTAATGATGTGCAAGAAATATTAAAAACTTCTTGTGCTGATTGTCATTCAAACAATACTGTTTATCCTTGGTATAGTGAAATTGCGCCTGTGTCTTGGTATTTGGCATCGCACGTAAATGATGGGAAAAAACATTTAAATTTTTCTGAATGGACATCATATAATCAAAATCAACAAAGCCATATTAAAAAAGACTTAGAAGAAGTAATGGAAGAAAATGAAATGCCATTAAAAAGTTATTTGATTGTTCATAAAGATGCTAAATTATCGGCAAAACAACATGAAATTTTATCGAATTGGATACAGACTATTAATGTAAAATAAATGAAATTTAAATACGCTTATCTGTTATTATTTTGTGGAGTTTTTATTGTTTCTGCTCAAGAAAAAATCAATCAATTTGATGCCAATGGAAAAAGAACAGGAGTTTGGAAAAAGTATTATGCAAATAAACGTTTACGCTACCAAGGTCAATTTGAAGGAGGAAAAGAAGTAGGAGAATTTAAATTTTACAGCGCTCAAAACTCAGAGCACCCCATATCTATAAAAATATTTCAAGAAAACAGTGCAATCTCAATAGTAAAGTTTTTTACTATAAAAGGCGTTTTGGAAAGTGAAGGGCAACTTAATCAAAAAAATAGGATAGGAAAATGGGTATTTTATCATAAGGATGGTAAAACCATGCTCTCGGAAGAATTTTATGTAGATGGTTTATTAGAAGGAGTCTCGAAAACTTATTTTGAAAATGGAAAAATTGCCGAAATTCTAAACTATAAACAAGGTAAATTGCAGGGTAACGTTAAAAGGTATTCGGATACAGGAGTTTTATTAGATGATTTAAATTATGAAGATGGTAAGCGTCAAGGAATTGCTAAGTTTTATAATATAAAAGGAAAGTTAATTTATACTGGAAGTTATAAAAATGATGAAAAAGTAGGTAAGTGGAAATATTTTGAAGATGTAAAAAAATTAAAACAATAATCATATATTGCGCCTAATTTTAAAAGCAAATTAACAACAAAACTAATAGAAATTGGATATATCAAAAATTTTTTCAAACAATAGAGCTTGGATTGCTGAAAGGCTTAATGGGGATAAGGATTATTTTACTAATTTAGGGAAAGGGCAGAGCCCAGAGATTTTATATATTGGTTGTTCAGACAGTAGAGTTTCTTCTGAAGATTTAATGGGTGTGCAGCCAGGAGATGTATTTGTTCATAGAAATATTGCAAATATGGTTCCTAATACCGATTTGAATGTAATGTCTGTAATAAATTATGCGGTAATTCATTTAAAAGTTAAGCATGTAGTTGTGTGTGGTCATTATTCTTGTGGAGGTGTTAAAGCAGCTATGCAATCTAAAGATTTGGGTTTGTTAAACCCTTGGTTACGTAATATTAGAGATGTATACAGGTTGCATAAGGTTGAGCTAGATAAAATTGAATGTGAAGATAAAAAATATGATAGATTGGTAGAACTAAATGTGCAGGAACAATGTATCAATGTTTTAAAAACCGCAGATGTTCAACAAGCAATTAGAGAGCGTAATATTACTGTTCATGGTTGGGTTTGGGATATCCATACAGGTGAGTTGATAGATTTAAAAATTGATTTCAATAAAATACTGAAAGATATTAGAGAAATATATGACCTTTTTTAAAATAATTTATGAAAATTGAACCACTTGTATCAGTAGCTTGGTTATTTAAAAATATTGAAAACCCTAATTTAATAATATTAGATGCCAGTCCAAAAGAGAATAAATCTAACTTAATTCCTAAATATACTGATATAAGAATTAAAGGTGCTAGAATGTTTGATATGGAGACTACTTTTTTAGACAAAAAAAGCGCCATACCAAATATGATACCTTCAGAAGAGGTTTTTACCAAAAAATGTAGAGTGTTGGGGATTAACAATGAAAGTATTATTGTTGTTTATGATAATTTGGGAATCTATACAAGCCCAAGAGCTTGGTGGATGTTTAGAGTAATGGGGCATAAAAAAGTTGCTGTTTTAAATGGCGGGTTGGATGCTTGGATGAAAGAAGATTTTCCTGTTGAATCTATTTCAGAAATTACAAATAATAAAGGTAATTTTAAAGCGAATTATCAACCAAATTTGGTGAAAGACTCATCTTTTTTAGTTAATAACATCAAACAAAAAACACATTTGGTAATTGATGCAAGGTCGGTTGATAGGTATGAAGGAAATGTGCCTGAACCTAGAGAAAACATGGCTAGTGGTCATATTCCAAATTCGCTAAATTTACATTTTAAAAATGTTTTAGATAACGACGGTAAAATGAAGTCTAAGAATGAATTGTTGACAATTTTTCAACAATTTACAATTAAAAACCAGCCTCTAATTTTTACATGTGGTTCGGGTGTTACAGCTAGTATTTTATTATTGGCAAGTGAAATTGCGTTAGAAAACAACAAGTCGTTATATGATGGTTCTTGGGCAGAATGGGGGCAATTAGGGAAGTTTCCTATAGAAAATTAAAATCCTTTTTTTGATTTCATAATCAAATGAATATTTTTTTGCTTCTTTCTTTGTTTAAATTTTGAATAGTGTTTTCCATTACCTCACTTGCACTTTATTCAACTATTATTACAAAAATATTTTAAATCAAGAGGTTATAAAAAAAATAATAATTTATAAAACATCAGTTATGAAATTAAATTCATTATCTTTGTAATCAATATAATATTTTAAATTTTTAACAATGAGTAAAGGAACAGTAAAATTCTTCAATGAAACTAAAGGATTTGGATTCATTAAAGAAGAAGGTTCAAACAAAGAACATTTTGTCCACATTTCTGGATTAATCGATGAAATTCGTGAAGGTGATGAGGTAGAATTCGATTTACAGGAAGGTAAAAAAGGAATGAACGCAGTAAATGTAAAAGTTATTTAATATATACTTACAACCTTTTTTTGTTAAGCCTATCAATATTTTTATTGATAGGCTTTTTTCATTCTTGTACATTATACTTTCATATTTAAAATTAACTTTTTGAACCTAAAAGTTAATCGTATCTTTGCATACTTAAAATGGTTTAAATGAAAAGAGTTATTGTAGGTCTTTCTGGAGGTGTAGATAGTAGCGTAGCAGCATACCTTTTAAAGGAGCAAGGTTATGAAGTTGTTGGTTTGTTTATGAAAAATTGGCATGATGATTCTGTTACTATTTCTAACGAATGTCCTTGGTTAGAAGATAGTAATGATGCTATGATTGTTGCAGATAAATTAGGAATCCCTTTTCAAGTTGTTGATTTAAGTGAACAATATAAAGAACGCATAGTAGATTATATGTTTAATGAATATGAAAAAGGAAGAACTCCCAATCCAGATGTGTTATGTAATAGAGAAATTAAATTTGATGTTTTTTTAAAAATCGCATTAGATTTAGGAGCTGATTATGTTGCCACTGGGCATTATTGTAGAAAAGGAGAAGAAGTAATAAATAATGAAAAAGTATACAAATTAATAGCAGGGAAAGATGGTAATAAAGATCAATCTTATTTTTTATGTCAACTTTCACAACAACAATTATCCAAAGCATTATTTCCAATAGGAGAATTAACGAAGCCCGAAGTTAGAAAAATAGCAGCTGAACAAGACTTAATTACCGCTGATAAAAAAGACTCTCAAGGACTTTGCTTTATAGGTAAGGTACGTTTGCCCGAATTTTTGCAACAAAAATTACAGCCAAAAGAAGGAGTTATAGTTCAAATACCTAAAAATTCACCTTTATATAAAAGAGAAATACCAGTTTTTAACTCCAAAGAAGAAGAGTTAAAATTTTATGCTAAAAAAATTACTTACTCATTAACTGATGGTAAAATTGTTGGTAAACATCAAGGAGCTCATTATTTTACCAAAGGTCAACGAAAAGGATTGGCTGTTGGAGGAACCAAAGAACCATTATTTGTTATTGATACAGATGTTAATGACAATGTAATATATACAGGTGAAGGTAAACATCACCAAGGATTGTATAGAAATGTACTTTTTGTTTCTAATGAAGAATTGCATTGGATAAGACAAGATTTAGCACTGAAAGATACTGAAACTATGAAAGTAAAAGCTCGAATTAGATATAGACAAGCGCTAGAAGAGGCTACTTTATATAAAGTTAAAGAAGGCTTATATGTAGAGTTTCAAAACATGCAATCTGCAATTACAGAAGGCCAATTTGTAGCTTGGTATGTTAATAATGAGCTTTTAGGTTCGGGTGTTATTGCTTAAATGACGTTTTAATTCAGAAAAAATAAAATGAAAAATTGTGTCACAAATCTTTTTAATATTAAATACCCTGTTATACAAGCAGGTATGGTATGGAATAGTGGATGGAAACTAGCTTCAGCAGTTAGTAATGCTGGAGGATTAGGGTTGATTGGTGCAGGGTCTATGTATCCAGAAGTTTTAAGAGAACATATTCAAAAATGCCAAAAAGCAACAACGAAACCTTTTGGGGTTAATGTACCAATGCTATATCCTAATATTGAAGAAATTATAGAGATAATTATAAATGAACGAGTTAAAATTGTGTTTACTTCGGCAGGTAACCCTAAAACGTGGACTTCTTATTTGAAAAAAAATGGAATAACAGTAGTACATGTGGTGAGTAGTGTAAAATTTGCTGTAAAATCTGAAGAAGCAGGGGTAGATGCTGTTGTAGCAGAAGGTTTTGAAGCTGGAGGTCATAATGGTAGAGAAGAAACAACAACTTTTACATTGATTCCTATGGTGAAAGAAAAGTTAACCATACCAGTAATAGCCGCAGGAGGTATTGCAACTGGTAGAGGAATGTTAGCGGCCATGGTTTTAGGAGCAGATGCTGTTCAAATTGGAAGTAGATTTGTTGCAAGTGATGAATCTTCAGCTCATATCAATTTTAAAAATGAAGTTGTTAAAACTAAAGATGGTGATACGCATTTAACGCTAAAAGAATTGGCTCCAGTTCGTTTAATAAAAAATAAATTTTATGAGGAATTACAAGAATTGTATTCACAAAACCCTACAATTGAACAATTAAAAGAGAAATTAGGTAGGGCTAGGGCAAAGAAAGGAATGTTTGAAGGTGATTTAGCAGATGGGGAATTAGAGATTGGTCAAATTGCTGGTCTAATTCATGAGATAAAACCTGCCGCTGAAATTTTAAATGAAATTATAACCGAATTTGAAGAAGTGAAAAAAAGTTGGTGTTAAACACTACTTCTTCTTAACTATAGGATTAGGACTTTTTGGAGGCATTGGACCTCTTAAATGGATAATTAGACCATTTAAAAAATTTCGTAGAATTTGGTCTCCACATTCCATATATTTTTCGTGATTTTCATTTCTAAAAATAGCACCCAATTCACTTTTAGTAACTTTAAAATCTACTAATTCACATATTTTTACAATATCTGTGTCCCTTAATTTATGTGCTACACGTAATTTTTTAAAAATGTCATTGTTTGATAATCCCATTGGACAAAGATACTTTTTTTAATGTTGAATTGAAGATTTTTATTTTGAGAAAATTAATTTAATAGCTACCACAAGCATCATTACACCAAATATTTTTTTTAACATTCGTTGATCTATTTGTAAAGCTAATTTAGAGCCAATAAAACCGCCAATAATAAATAATGTAGAAACAATTAATGCTACTTTCCAATCGATACTTCCACCACCAGCTTTATGGTAATTATAAACAGCTAAAAAAGTTACTGGTGGCAGCATAACCGCTAAGCTTAAACCCTGAGCGTTATGTTGTGTTAAGCCCAAGAATAGAACAAATAAAGGAACCATAATAATACCACCACCAACACCAACTAAGCCACTTAAAATCCCAGCTAATAAGCCTATAAAAATTAGAGTAATAATGGTTGTTAAGGTCATTTTCATATTAAATTTCAGCAGGAACTTTTATTTGATATAACTTACCAGATTTGTTATTTAAATGGTTTTCTCGTAGCCAAGGATTGTGTAGTTTTAAAATTTTATAATTAATTCCTAACTCTTTAGAAAATTGTGCAATGTCAGTAATTGCAGAATCAACTTCTATTAATTTAATAGGCTCTAATTTATATAAATCTTCTTCGTCAAAAATAAATCCATATTTTTTAGGGTTGGATAAAATTTCTTTTACAGCAACCATTCTTGGGATATATCTCTTTGTTTCTTCAGCTAACAATAAATCGTAATAATCTGTTACTTTTTGTTGTTCTACTTTTCTTGCAATACCACTTTTTCCTGCGTTATATGCAGCGGCAGCCATTGTCCAACTTCCAAAGTGTTCTTTAGCATCTTTTAAGTATTTACAAGCAACTTGTGTTGCCTTTTCAAGATGGTATCTTTCATCTACATTATTGTTAACTTCTAAACCATTTTCTCTAGCGGTATTTCTCATGATTTGCCAAAAACCTTTAGCGCCAGCTGGAGATGTTACATTTTGAAGACCACTTTCTATTACCGCCAAATATTTAAAATCATTAGGAATACCATTTTTCTTTAAAATAGGCTCTATAATTGGAAAATATTTATGGGCTCTTTTAAACAAAAGTAATCCATTTGATTGCCAATAAGTATTAACCAATAATTCTCTATCTACGCGCTCTCTAATATCTTCTTTTTCAATAGGGACTCTTTCTCCTGCAAATTCTAAATTTTGAGGTATTTTTAGAGCTCTAATTTGATAGGTTTCACTGGTGTTTTTATCATTTTCAACTGTTTCTGTAGGGGTTTTATTGTAATTGCTTTTAGTCGCAAAAATAAATAAAGAGCTCACTAAAATAATAGCTAATAAACCTGCTAGTTTAATTGAATTTTTCATGATAGTATTAATTTTAAGAGGGTAAATTACAAATAAATTTAAACTTAATGAAGAGGTGGTTCTATTTTAACAATTAAAGTATATCTGTGATAATTTTAGAAATTCTTTTAGCTTTAGTTAAAATCATAATATGAGTTCCATTGGGTATAGAAATACAATTATTAATATTTTTTATTGGAAAAATATGATCCTTTTCACCTTGAATATGTATGATATTTTTTGGAGAAGTTTTTTGTTTCCAATTTAAAACATTAAACACAGCCCACTTTAAATACTTTTCATCTCTTACAGAAAGGTATTCTTGATATAACTTAACTCTTTTTTTAGCAAATTCACCAAAAGCAAAAACTGAAAAAGCTTCAATATTAGATATAGCCTTAGCTGGGAAAAGTTTATAAGCTTTTGTTTTTTGAATAAGTTTTAATCTTTTTGGTAATTCATCGGAAGATTTAATACTTGATATGATGATTATTTTTTTTGGACGCAAAAATTTGCTGATTTCTTGTACTAAAATTCCTCCAAACGAAACACCAATTAAAACTGGATTAGCCTCAGTAACTAATTCAGACATTCTTTTGGCGTAATCTTCAAGTTTTTCTTTTTCCGATAATGGTAAAATCCATTCTAAATAATGCAGTTCAACTTTATTTTTTGGAAAAATTAAGTTGTTGAATATTTTAGGGCTCGCAGCTAGGCCAGGCATTAAATAAATATGTGTTTTTGTATTGTTCATTAACCATTTAATATTCCTATTATGATAGGTTTTAATCCGCTAAAGAAAAATTCTACAGCAATTACCATTACAATTAAACCCATTAAGCGCATCATTACTTTATTACCTGTAGAACCTAATCTTTCTGTAATTTTGCTTGCTCCAATTAGTACCAAATAGGTGATTAATAAAACAATAGCTATTACTAATATTAATGCAATTTTTTGAGTAATATTTACAGCGTCTTCCATTAAAATAATAGCATTTGTAATTGCTCCTGGACCACAAATCATAGGTATAGCTAGAGGTGTAATTGAAATATCTTCCACATAAGCATCAATTTTATCTTCATCTTTAGTGTGTTTAATATTACCTAATCTAGCTTGAAGCATATCCCAACCCATCATAAAAAAGATAATTCCTCCAACTACTCTAAAACTATCAACTGAAATGCCAAAAAAATTAAATAAAATTTGACCTGAAAATGCAAATGCAATAATGGTGAAAAATGCCACAATGGTAGCTTTTTTTGCAGTTTGCTTACGGTGTTGTTTGCTTAATGAAGAAGTCATCGTCATAAAAATAGGCATAGTACCTAATGGATTTATAATGGTGAAAAATGCTGTAAAAGCTAATAAAGCAAACGTATATAAATCAGTTACAACTGTCATAGTTTTTAAATATTAATTTACTGTTGGAACTTTTACCCAATCAAACCGCACCAAGCCATCCTCATCAATTTTTGTTAATTGTATAGTATGTAAAGTATTTATTAACTCAGGATTCCAAGGAGTTTTAACTTTAACATAATTTTCTGTAAACCCATGAATATAACCTTCTTTGTTTTCACTTTCAAATAATACGGTTAATTCGTTTCCTAATTGACTTTCATAAAAAGCTCTTCTTTTTTTAACTGAAAGCCCACGAAGCATTTTACTTCTTTTTGTTCTAACTTTTTGAGGTACAACGCCTTCCATTTCTATAGCTTCAGTATTTGGTCTTTCTGAATACGTAAAAACGTGTAAGTAAGAAATATCTAGTTCGTTTAAATAATTGTAGGTTTCTAAAAATAATTCATCAGTTTCTCCTGGAAACCCAACAATAACATCAACACCTATACAGGCATTTGGCATTGCTTTTTTAATGGCTTCAACTCTGTTGGTATAAGTTTCTTTTAAGTACCTGCGTTTCATTAATTTTAATAATTCATCGCTACCACTTTGTAAAGGAATATGAAAATGAGGTACAAAACTGTTAGACTCTGCAACAAATTCAATGATCTCATTTTTCAATAAATTAGGTTCAATTGAAGATATTCTTAAACGGTGAATGCCTTTAACTTTATCTAAAGCTTGAACCAATTCAAAAAATGTATGTTCGTGTTTTTTATTTCCAAATTCACCTTTTCCATAATCTCCAATATTAACACCTGTAAGCACAATTTCTTTAATTCCTTTTTCTGAAATTTCTTTGGCATTATGCAATATATTGTTCAAAGTATCACTACGTGAAATACCTCTAGCAAGCGGAATAGTGCAATAGGTACATTTATAATCGCAACCGTCTTGTACTTTTAAAAAAGCGCGAGTTCTATCTCCAATGGAATAAGATCCCACATAGAAATCAGCTTCTTCAATTTCACAAGAATGTACTTCTCCCATATCATTTTTGGTAAGGTCGTTTAAATAATCGGTTACTTTAAACTTTTCGGTGGCACCCAGCACCATATCAACTCCATCTACAGCAGCTAATTCTTCAGGTTTCAGCTGTGCGTAGCATCCAATGGCAATTAAAAAAGCTTTTTCATTCTGTTTTAAAGCACTTTTTACAATGGTTTTAAAACGTTTGTCAGCATTGTCTGTTACCGAACAGGTATTTATAACATAGATATCAGCTACTTCATCAAACTCAACACGTTTAAAACCTTCGTTTTGAAAGCTACGTGCAATAGTTGATGTTTCTGAAAAATTTAATTTACATCCTAGTGTGTAAAATGCGACTTTTTTTTGTGCGCTCATTCTTATACATTTATCGGATGCAAAAGTACAGAATTTTATTTTTAAAACTGATTGCAACTAAATCAAATATAAATGATTTAATGAGCAACTTAAATGATAAAATAAAGTTTTAGATAATTTTAAAAGGTGTAATTAACACTTCAAAAGTATCAATACCTTTTGATTTGTTAAATAGCTTTTTCGATAACAATTCACCATCAGTGTATGGATAAGCAGTAATTGGCTCTATACATAACATAGTAGGAACTTCCGTCCAAAGCATAAAATTATTAAAACCCATTGTTTTGATAGAAATGTTAAAACCATTTTTTTTAATTAGTTGAACTTCAGTGGTATTTAAAATAGGTAATGCAGTACTACCTCCTTCTATAATGTTAGGGATAGAAATATCTTGGTTGTTAGATTGTACAATTTCGTCTAAGTTTCCTTGAAGCATAAAGGCAGGATGATAGCCTAACATAAAGGGCATTTTATTTTCTGCTTGTAGTTCAAAACTTATTTTTAAAGAGCTGTTAGTAATTTCATACTTTTTGAAAAAGGTGAAATTGTAAGGCCAACAAAGTCCTTTTTCAGTTGATTTTTCAGGATATTTTGAATTATTAATAAAAGTATTTGCAATGTATTTTTTTTGAAAGACAGCATCGTATTCGCTACTTTTTAGCAGCGAATACGATAACTCCCTTAGTAAACCATGCTGATCTTGAATAGCTGTTCCTTTTGGTGTTGAGATTCTAAAATTTTTAGATTCAGTTGGTCCAATGATAGGAAACATTTCTGTATCAGAATTTCTCCAACCTAATGTTCCTTTTTGATGAATTAGTTCTTCATTATTTTTTTGGTAACTGACTAATTCACCCTTTTCAATTTTAACAATTGAAGTTGTATCTGGACTTTTTAAGGTTACACTAATCATTTAATTTAGATATTCAATTATTTATTATTTTCAACAATATAATTCATCATTTTTTCAATTAAATGAACTCTATCTTTGCCTCTAACATTATGCTCATGCATTGGGTAAGTAAAAAAGTCTACTTGAATATTTTGTTTAACGGCCTCTTGTAAAAGTGTCATACTATGCTGAGGAACTACTACGGGATCTACACTTCCGTGAATTAATAATAATTTGCCATCTAAATTTTTAATATAATTTGAAACTTTGGCATTTTTATACCCTTCAGGATTTTCTTGTGGAGTATCCATATAACGTTCACCATACATTACTTCATAATATTTCCAATCAATAACTGGTCCACCAGCTACAGCTGTAGTAAATATACCAGGATTTCTTAACATTAAGCTAGTGGTCATAAATCCTCCATAACTCCATCCATTTACAGCAATTCTGGAAGCATCTACATAATTTAATGACTTCAAATAATTTACACCTGTTAATTGATCTTCAATTTCAGCATTACCTAAATTACGGTGAATAATACTTTCAAATTTAAAACCTCTATTTGCCGATCCTCTATTATCTAATGTGAAAATGATGTAATTTTCTAAAGTTGCAAATGCTGGCATCCATAAACTAGCTCCGCCTAACCAAGTGTTAGTAACCATTTGGGCGTGTGGCCCACCATATACATAGATGAGTACAGGGTATTTTTTAGAAGGGTCAAAATTTGCAGGTTTAATGATTCTAGTATATAAATCAGTCCCATCATTTCCTTTAAGGGTTACAAATTCTGTAGTTCCAATATTGTAATCTTTTAAAGGATTTTCAGCTTGTAATAGAGTTGTTGATTTTTCTTTTTTAGTATCAATTACTTCTATATTTCTTGGAGTAGTTAAATTGCTGTAATTATCTATCAAATAATTTCCGTTACTATTAATTTGTGTATAATGTGTTCCATTATTTTTAGTCAGCTTAGTGTATTTACCCGTTTTTAAATTTACTTTAAAAGTATGATTTTCTCTTGCATCTTCACCAGTTCCTGTGATGAATACATTTTTACCTTTAGCGTCAAAACCTGAAATTCCAGTAACTACCCAATTAAATTTGGTAACTTGTTTAACTAATTTTCCTTCAGTAGTGTACTGATATAAATTCATAAAACCATCACGTTCACTAAGCCACAAAAAGTTGGTAGTGCTATTTGGTAAAAAAACCGCTGGGTTTTCTGGTTCTGTCCATTTATCATTAGTTTCTTCAAATATGGTAGTTACTTTTTTTCCATTCTCAACACTATATTTATTATACCAAACATGGTTTTGTTCTCTATTAATTTCAGCAACAAGCAAGTATTTTTCATCTGGCGTCCATGATATATTGGTTAAATAATGTTCGTCTGAAGTATCAATATCTAAATAGGTTGTTGTTTTATTTAGAGTGTTAAAAATTCCAATTTTGGCTATTTCACTTCCTTGTCCTGCCATTGGGTATTTAATATTTTTTAAACTGGCAGGGTAGGAGTTAATGTCAACTAAAGGATATTCAGTAATCTTGCTTTCATCTTTTTGATAAAATGCTAAATAAGTTCCTTTTGGGCTCCAAAAAGTTCCTTTTACAATACCAAATTCACTTCGATGTATTGCTTGTCCTGAGACAATATTTTTATCGTTTATTTCAGTCACAGCAATTTTAGGATTGGTTGCTGTTGCCACATATAAATTGTTATCTATAGTATAAGCTACAGCTATAGCTTTTGAATTAAATTCGGCGTTTTGACCATTTTTATCAAAAGTAACAGTAGTAGTTTTACTGTTAGTTATGTAATTATAAGTTTCAAAAGAATTACTTAATCTAAAAGTGAGTTCTGTAGCTGAGATTTCTTGTACTCTTGGAAAGTATTTCAAATTAGAATATGCTTTTTGAAGTTCTTCTAACTTTAAAGTTGATGTTACTTTGTTACTTTTAGCATTGGTAAAAATGAGTGCATTTTCTTTTTGAAAAACATAAGTATTTGTGTTTTCTACCCAACTAAGATTATTTAGTGATTTTGGGTATAAACCTTTGTAATAACCTAATACGGCATCTTCAATAGAAAGTTCTTTTTGCTGTGAAAACCCTAAAAAGAAGGCGCATAAAAATAGTAGCGAAATAATTTTTTTCATTTGGTTGAATTTTAAATAATAAACAAAGTTATATAATTAATGTAGTTTTATACTGATGATTATCAGGATGGATTAAAATTTAACCGAGCCATAATTGGATAATGATCAGAGTGAGGAATATGAAAGGTTTTAAAGTTATTTATTTCCAAAGCCTTATCGGTTAAAATAAAATCTATTCTAAAAGGAAAATAGTAATCGAATGTTTTTCCAAAACCTTCACCAGCAACTTCAAAAGCATCATTTTTATCAGCTATTAATTTACGATACACCCAAGAAAAAGCATTGTTATTTAAATCTGCACAAATAATAGATTTATAGTTTACTTTTTTTAAATGCTCTGTAATAAGAGTTGCTTGGTTGGCTTGTTTTTTAAACGAATTTTCTACTCGAACTCTTAACTTATCGGAAATTTCTTGATTGAAATTGTCTTTTTTTGGATTGATTTTTAAAGATTCAAGATGAACATTGTATACGCGAATGGTATCTTTATTTTTAACAACATCAACAAAAATAGTATTGTTACTAGTATTTGAAAAGTTTAGTGAGCCTGAATTAATAATCTTATATTTTGAAAAAATAGCGTGTCCAAAGTTATTTTTTTTATTGCTTGTTTTTATAAATTTATACGGATAATTAAACCCAATTTTTGCTGCTGTATGGAATTCTTGCAAACATAAAATATCAGGATCTTTATCTTTTATAAAATCGTAAATTTTTTGAGCCACGTTCTTTTCTTCAATCCAATTATATAAATTAAACATACGTACATTGTAACTCATAACTTTAATATCCTTAGTCAGCAATACCTTTTTTTCACTAAAGCTGTAAAATTTAGCAATGTATTGGTATCCAAGAAGTAAAATAATTGTTGAAAGCCAAAATTGTTTTTTCAATTTAATTAACCAATAAATAGCAAAAATTAAATTGATAAGGATTAAAAAGGGAATCGATAAACTTAAAATTGAAACAAAAGAAATTGAATTAGGTGAAACATAATAACTAAAGTAGGCTATAAATAATATAGTTGCTAATATAGAATTAACAATAAAAATGAATTTATCTATCAATGATAATTTTTTCATGGATTATTTTTTCCCTGCTCTAAATAAGAAATCTTTTTCTTCTTGTGTTAAACTTTCATATCCAGACTTACTAATTTTATCTAAAATGTCATCAATTTTTCGTTGTTTTGTTTTTGAAACCTCTTGAGTTGAAGTTCTTTTTTTAGATTTATACACTGTTTTTAAAGGTTTTCCTTTTTTTATGGTTGTTAAATTAGTAAAGTAATTAACAATTGTTTCAAACCATTTTCCAATATCGTTTCCTTTTTCTAGCTGTTTGGCATACATAAAACCTAGTACAGCGCCACTAAGGTGTGCAATGGCACCACCATTATCAAAATTTGCCAATTGTAAAATACTTAAACCTACCCAAATTGCAGCTAACACCCATAATTCTACACTACCTATAAATCTAAGTTGAAGAGCATATCTAGGAATTTTAGTTGCAATAGCTACAAAAATAGTGGTGACTGCGGCAGAAGCACCAGCAAGCGGAGCACCCATTTTATTTGTTAAATAATAATTTAATAAAAAAATGCTACCTCCAAACAAAGCTCCTAAAAAGTAAAAGTTTAAAAATTGTTTTTTTGTATAGAAATCTAGAAACAGATTCCCAATATAATAGAGTACTAATAAATTAGATAAAATATGAATAAATCTTTGATGAATAAATGCATAGGAAACAATTGTCCAAGGTTTATAAAAAAACTCGGAAAGCTGTGTAGGTAAGGCGAGCCATTCAATGCTAAATTTTGTGAAAAGAACTGTAATTAAAAATAATGCAATATTTATATAGATGATTTTTTCAACTACGTTTGCTTTTTGGTACGCTTGTTTTATGTCGTTTATAAAAGTCAAATTAATTCCATCTTTTAAATTGGTTTTGTTTCCAATACCAAGCTATTATAAAACCTATTAAAGCTCCTCCAACGTGTGCAAAATGAGCTACATTTCCAACAGAATATTTTGTAATACCAAAGAATAAATCACCTAAAATAATTAAGGGAATAAAGTATTTTGCAGCAATTGGAACAGGGAAAAATATCAACGCTAATTTTGCATTAGGAAAAGCCATGCCAAATGCAACTAAAATACCATAAACAGCACCTGATGCTCCAACTGCAGGAGTGTGGTATGTTGCATAAAATTCAGCAAGTTGAGCTTCACTTACATATTCTAAAATTTGATTATTATAGCTACCAGTAGATAATATATTTTGAATGTCATTATTTGATAAACCAATGCTAATTAATTGATCGTAAACACCACTAAATTGATAGTAATTTACCAGTGTATAAATTATACCTGCACCTAATCCAGCAGATAAATAGAAGAATATAAATTTATTTTTACCCCACATTTGCTCTAAAGGTGTTCCAAATGCCCATAATCCATACATATTAAATAAAATATGAGCAAAGCCACCGTGCATAAACATATGGGTAAGAAATTGCCAAAATCCAAAATTTGGGTTTTTTGGAAAATACAACGCAAACAAACTATCCAATCCTAAAGCTGGAGCAAGTTGCGGAGCAACAAATAAAAATATATTTATGATAATAATATGTTTTACAGCGTCGGTAATTCTTCCCATAATACTTGTATTTAACAGATGTTAATTACTAAATTTTTTATCAATTTCGTCTAAATTAATGGTAACAAATGTTTTTTTACCAAAAGGAGACAAGTCTGGTTGTTTGCACAAAAATAGTTTATTTACTAATTCCTCTTGTTCTTTTAAGCTTAATTTGCTTCCTGTTTTAATTGCTAAACTTTTTGCTAAGCTTTTTGCCATCATATCTAATTGACTAAAACTAGCATTTGGAATGTCATTTTTAATATCTTCTAAAAGTTGTTCAATAATCATAGAAATCTGACTTTCAACAATAGTAATAGGCATTCCTTTTATAACAATGGTGTCGTCTAAAATTTTATCAAAAACAAAGCCAATGCTTTCTAAATCTTCTTTTATTTCTTTAATTAGTTCAATGTCACTTTTATTAAATGAAATTTCTAATGGAAATAATAATTGTTGGCTTGTAGCTTCTTTAACGGTAATATTTTCTAAAAATTCTTCATATAATATACGTTGATGGGCTAAATACTGGTTGATATACACTATGCCAGATTTTATACTACTAACAATATATTTATGATGAACTTGGTAAGTTTTGGTACTGGTTTTTTCTTCATTAAATAAAGAAGTATTTACGGTTTCAACTTCAACTTCAATATTTTTAATATCTAAACCTGTGTATAAACTTTCCCACGTAGCTTCTTTTTCACGTTTGAAAGGAAAACGAATAGATTTTTGTTCTTCGGTTTTAAATGGGTTGAAATTAGGGTCAACTTCTACTCTTGGAGTTACTGTTTTTTTATCCTTAAATTCATAGGGTGTATCAAAAGAAGCACTTCTATTAAAGTCTAAAATAGGAGCAACATTGTATTGACCTAAACTATGTTTTATTGTAGAACGTAAAATTGCGTATAGGGTTTTTTCATCATCAAACTTTATTTCAGTTTTAGTTGGATGGATATTAATATCAATACTCTTCGTTGGAACTTTTAAAAACAAGAAATAAGTTGGATGATATCCATTGGATAATAAGCTTTCAAAAGCACTTGAAACAGCATGATTTAAATATGCATTTTTAATAAATCTATCATTCACAAAAAAGAATTGTTCTCCTCTTTTTTTCTTTGCATATTCAGGTTTAGCTACAAAACCTGATATTTCTAAAACATCAGTAGATTCATTTATTGGAACTAATTTTTCATTTGTTTTTTTTCCAAAAACAGCAACAATTCGTTGACGTAGGTTACTTGAAATCAAGTTGTAAATTTCATTTTCGTTATGGTAAAATGAAAATGAGATATTTGGATGTGCTAGTGCAACACGTTGAAATTCATTTACAATATGGCGTGTTTCAACACTGTTAGATTTTAAAAAATTTCTTCGAGCAGGAATATTGTAAAATAAATTTTTAACTGCAACGGAAGTCCCTATTGGGTGAGAAATATTTTCTTGTGAAACCAAAGTACTACCTTCAATTTTTATAAGGGTTCCAAGTTCTTGGTTTTCTTGTTTGGTTTTTAAATCTACATGCGCAATAGCAGCGATAGATGCTAAAGCTTCACCCCTAAACCCCTTAGTGTTTAAATTAAATAAATCTTCAGCTTTGGTAATTTTTGAAGTTGCATGGCGTTCAAAACTTAGTCTGGCATCTGTCTGACTCATTCCTTTGCCATTGTCAATCACCTGAACTAGTTGTTTTCCGGCATCTTTTATAATTAATTTTATAGAAGATGCTCCAGCATCTATAGCATTTTCAAGAAGCTCTTTAACTACGGAAGCAGGTCGCTGAACAACTTCACCGGCTGCAATTTGATTAGCAACGTGATCAGGAAGTAATTGTATAATATCTGGCATTAGAATAAGGTGTGTAATTCAAAAATATAAGCAACAATTCCAACTAAAATAGCAATAATTATTGCTAATCTTATAGTTGTTGAACGGTCTGAAGCGCTTTTTTTATTTTTTACCCAATCATTTTTTAAATTATTTTTAGTCAGCCTTATTTTAGGAGTATCCTCGTTTTTGTTTTTGCCATGGTATTTTTCCTCCATTTTTTGCAAGCGTTCTTTACGCTCGTCATAATAACGAGGTTTATAGTCAAAAACATAATGAGCCCTAGGCTTAAATAATTTACCAAACATATTATATGTATAAGTTATACAGTATTCAAAAATACTGAATTATAAAGTTATGGTCAAGTTTTGTGAATAAGAAGCCTGTTAAAACTCTCTTAAAGCTGCCATTTTTATTGCTGCAATTGCAGATTCTATTCCTTTGTTTCCGTGTTTTCCTCCAGAGCGGTCGATAGATTGTTGCTTAGTGTTGTCGGTAAGAACACAAAAAATTACAGGAATATCATATTTAATATTTAAATCTTTGATGCCTTGTGTAACGCCATCACATACAAAATCAAAATGTTTTGTTTCTCCTTGAATTACATTTCCAATAGCTATAATGGCATCTACTTTTTGAGTTTCAATCATTTTTTTACAACCGTAAATTAATTCAAAACTTCCAGGAACATTCCAACGAATAATATGTTCTTTAACGGCTCCATTTTCAAGCAGTGCTTTTTGAGCTCCTAAAAATAGATTTTCAGTAATATCATCATTCCATTCAGAAACAACAATCCCAAACCGATAGGAATTCGCGTTTGGGATTGTTGCTTTATCGTAATAAGATAAATTTGTTGTTGCCATTACAGCTTATTTTTTTGAAGCAAATATTGCTTTGTTGATATAGATATCAATATTTTTAGCTTCTTCAGAATTAGGATATTCATTTTTAATTCTGTTAAAAGCGTCTAATGCTTTTGAGTATTTTTCAATTTCCATAGCAGTATTTCCAGCTTTAAATAAGAAAAAAGGAGTAGAAAAATTATTATTTCTCAAATTAGCAGCTTTTAAATAATATTCAAGGGCATCTTCTGGCTGGTTAATATCAGCAAAAGCATCACCAATAGCTCCTTTTGCAGTAGGTCCTAATAATTCATCGTTAGATGAGAATTTCTCTAAATATTCGATAGCTTCTTTATAGTTTTTTAATTTTAAATTAGAAATACCAGCATAATAATTGGCTAAATTTCCAGCTTTAGTACCATTATAATTATTGGCAATGTCTATAAATCCATATTTACCATCAGCACCATTTAAGCTAAGTGTTAATAGGGAGTCTACAGCAACAGGATTGCTCATAGCGTCTTCAAAGTAAGCTTTAGGGAAAGCCAATTCGTTGGCAGCTTCTTTCTCTTGAGGTCCTTTCACATATTTTTGATACGCTAAATAACCTAATACAGCGGCTACAATAAGTCCTAAAATAATAAAAATAATATTTTGATTTTTAATAACGAATTGTTCTGATCTTGAAGCCGTTTCATCTAAAGTATTAAATACTTCAGCAGTGGTTGATTTGTCTTCAATTTTATTTTGACCTTTCTTAGCTTTGCTTCCTGTCTTTTTATATGTTGCCATTTGTTGTAAAATTTGTAGGCGCAAAAATAGAATTTTTAATTGGAAAGTAAAAATGCAAATGTGCCTAAATTTTCATTTATTTTGAATAATTTTATCGTTTCAATAAAAATAAATGCATTTAGAAAAAATAACTTTAGTAAATTTTAAAAATTTTGAATCTCAATCTTTTGATTTTGAGGAGAAAATAAATTGTTTTGTTGGGAATAACGGCGTTGGGAAAACCAATGTTTTAGATGCTATTTATTATCTTTCTTTTGCCAAAAGTTATTTTAATTCTGTAGCTACACAAAATATTCGTCATTCTGAAGATTTTTTTATGATTGAAGGAGTTTATAAAATAGGCGATAAAATTGATAAGGTTGTTTGTAGCCTAAAAAGAGGCAACAAAAAAGTTATTAAAAGAAATGGAAAGGCTTATGAAAAATTTTCTGAGCATATTGGATATTTGCCTTTGGTTATTATTTCTCCAGCAGATAGAGATTTAATTATAGAAGGCAGTGATACTAGAAGAAAATTTATGGATAATGTAATTTCTCAATCGGATACCATATACTTACAAACTATCATAAAATATAATAAAGTATTAGCTCAAAGAAATTCCTTGTTAAAGTATTTTGCATTAAATAGAACGTTTGATGAAGTAAATTTAAAAGTGTATAATGAACAATTAGAACGTTACGGAAGTGTAATTTATGAAAAAAGAAGTCGTTTTTTATCAGAGTTTATACCCATTTTTAAAGAGCGTTATAAATCTATCTCAAATAGTAAAGAGGAAGTAAATTTAATTTACAAAACGCAATTAAATGATACTAACTTGTTAACGTTGTTTGAAGAAAATTTAGATAAAGACCGTGTGTTGCAATACACTAGTGTAGGAGTGCATAAAGATGATTTATTGTTTGAAATAGAGGGGTATCCAGTAAAAAAGTTTGGATCTCAAGGGCAGCAAAAATCGTATTTAATAGCATTAAAATTAGCACAATTTGATTTTATTCGAACACAGTCGCACATGAAACCTATATTATTATTAGATGATATTTTTGATAAATTGGATGATTCAAGAGTTCATCAAATAATTAATTTAGTGAATAATGATGAATTTGGGCAATTATTTATTAGTGATACTCATAAAGAAAGAACAGAAGAAGTAGTTAAAAAAACACAACAATCCTATAAAATATTTCAATTATAATGGCTAAACGTCAAAATGAATTTCATTCTATTCAAGATTTAATGAAGGATGTAATTAAGGAAAATAAACTGACTAAAGGAATGCAAAGAATTTCTGTTAATGATGCTTGGGCAAAACTAATGGGAAACGGAATTGTATCTTACACTCAAAGTGTTGAAATGAATGGAAAAACATTGGTGGTAAGATTAAAATCATCAGTTTTAAGAGAAGAGCTTAGCTATGGTAAAGAAAAAATTGTAAAAATGATGAATGAAGAATTAGGTGAAACTTTAATCTCAAAAATAATATTGAGCTAAAAAAAAATCCGTTGGAAACAACGGATTTTTTTGAATTATATTTATATAAGTTGTTTTTAAAACATTTCTCTTCCAGAAAAATGAAAAGCACTTTCAATAGCAGCATTTTCATCGCTATCAGATCCGTGAACTGCATTTTCTCCCATAGAAGCAGCATACATTTTTCTAATAGTTCCTTCAGCAGCTTCAGCTGGATTTGTAGCTCCAATTAAAGCTCTAAAGTCTTCAACTGCGTTTTCTTTTTCTAATACTGCAGCAATAATTGGTCCACGAGTCATATATTCAACTAATTCACCAAAAAATGGGCGTTCACTGTGTATTGCATAAAATTCTTTAGCATCCGCTACAGTCATTTGGGTCATTTTCATTGCTACAATTCTAAAACCTGTAGCATTAATTTTTTCTAATATTGCTCCAATATATCCTTTTTCAACTGAATCAGGTTTAAGCATTGTAAAAGTTCTGTTTGTTGCCATTTTGTTTTTCTAAATTTTTAAATCGGCGCAAATATAGTATTTTCTAAACAAATGAAAATTAGCAATTAATAATTTTGAGTTAAGGTTTGGTAAACTTCATTAGCCGCTCCTTTAATTTCAAAAATGACCTTATTTTGATTGAAATTGAATTTTAATAAACCAAAACTCTTTTTAGAAACAACAGTTCCAACTCTATAAATATTAGGCTCTTCAGTAAATCCTGAATAAGAGTGTGTTAATCCGCTTGAAGTGAAATCAATTAGAGGGTAATTTAAACCATCAACTTCTTTTTTTGAAAATTCAGAAATATGTCTATCTCCCGATAAAATAATGGTGTTTTTAGCTTGAGTAGATTTTAAAAGCGCCTCTAGTTTATCAACTTCATGCGGCATATTTCCCCAAGATTCAAATCCGTGTTCGGCCGATAAAAATTGAATGCTGCTTACTAATATATGGTAATTAGCTTTAGAGTTTTTCAACTGTTCTTCAAGCCATTTCCATTGTGTTTCTCCTAAAATACTACCTCTTCCATAACTATTGGGTTGGTATCTTTTTTTAGTTTCAGTATCGGGGGTTAATTCTGTTCTAAAATAGCGAGTGTCTAAAGCAATAATCTTTATATTGGTATTATTTACGTTGTAACTTTTGGCAAAATAAACACCTTCTTGTTTTCTTCGTTCGTCATTTTTGTCAACGTTTAAAAAATCTAAAAATAGCTGTTGAGATTCTTTTTTTTTGGTATATTCTATTCCGCCATCATTCAATCCGTAATCATGGTCGTCCCAAGTAGCTAAAATTTCTTTATTTTTTATAAAATTTTGATACTCAACATTATTTTTTTGTTGAATATAATTTTTTTCCAAATAACTCATATTATAGGTGTCTGAATAAATAATATCTCCTCCCCAAATCCAAATATTAGGATTGTTTTCATCTATAGTATTCCAAAAATTATTCACCATATTTTGGTTATTGCAAGAGCCGAAAGCTATCACAAAGTCATAAGTATTCTTAACTTCTTTTGGGGTTTTATTTGTAGGAATTTTATTCTTTTTACAACCATAGAAAGTTATTAGTAACAATAAGATTAATTTTTGATAATTCATTTTTGTAACTTTAGTTCAATTTTAACAAATATACGTTGGTTCAACCAAAAAGTAATGTTAATATATTGTATATTCGCAACCTTATGAAAAAAAGTGATATTAGTGAAGTTAGCGCATTGTTAGCTACACCACAAAATATAGTAATTGTTCCACATAAAAACCCAGATGGTGATGCTATTGGTGCATGTTTAGCGATGTATCATTATCTCAATCTTAAGGGACATAAAGCTACGGTTGTGAGCCCAAATGATTATCCAAACTTTTTAAAATGGCTGCCAGGCTCTAAAGAGGTCTATAAATTTGATATGCAAAATAGACAGTCAAAAAAAGCCATCGATGAAGCTGCTATTATTTTTTTATTAGATTTTAATGCTTTACATCGTGTAGGATCTGATATGGAGAATACACTTAAAGATTTTAAAGGGGATTTTATAATGATAGATCACCATCAAGAACCAGAGGCTGTTGCAAAATTTTTATTTTCAGATACTTCAATTTGTTCTACCTGTCAAATGGTATATCATTTTTTAGAAATGTTAGAGGATGAAGATTCAATTAATAAAGAAATTGCAACTTGTTTGTATACTGGGATAATGACTGATACTGGATCGTTTAGATTTCCTTCAACAACAAGTACAACTCATCAAATTATTGCAAATTTAATTGATAAAGGAGCTGATAACGCTAAAATTCATAACAATGTATATGATACCAATTCTTATGGCAGATTGCAATTGTTGGGTAGAGCATTAAGTAATTTGGTTGTTATAGATCAATTAAAAACGGCTTATATAACTTTAACACAAGATGAATTAAATGAGTTTAGTTTTCAGAAGGGTGATACTGAAGGAATTGTGAATTATGGTTTGTCTTTAGATGAAATTGTTTTTGCAGCAATATTTATAGAAGATACCGATCAGCAGATTATAAAAATTTCTTTTAGATCCAAAGGAAGTTTTTCAGTCAATAAATTTGCTAGAGAACATTTTAATGGAGGAGGACACGATAATGCGGCAGGTGGAAGGACAGAAATTTCATTAGATGCTACCGTGTCTAAGTTTTTAAGTATCTTGCCAAACTATCAACATGAATTATACAATTCTTATGAAAAATAGTTTTTTCTATTTTATAGCAATCTTACTTTTAGTTTCTTGTGTAAACCCAACACCTAGAAAGCCGGTAACTCAAAAAACTTCTTCTTTTATGAAAGAATCGGTTTCAATAAATAAAAAAATTATTGAACTAGAAGAAGAAGCAATAAAGGATGTTATTAAAAAAGACTCTTTAAGTAATTACACAAATTCTGCCAATGGATTTTGGTATAAATACAATGTGCAATCTAACGAATCCTATTTGCCACAAATAGGCGATCAATTATTTTATACCTGTGAAATAGCAGATTTAAATAATACAATTATTTATAGTTCAGATGAGCTTGGCATACAAAAATATATAGTAGATAAGCAAGAATTGCCCGAAGGACTTAGAAATGGGTTAAAACTTATGAAAGTTGGTGATAATGTTACCTTTCTATTCCCATCACATAAAATTTATGGTTATTTGGGTGACAATAATAAAATAGGAATTAATCAACCATTAATTTATAACGTTCAATTAAATAAAATAAATAAGCAAAATGAAATCAATTAAGTTTTTAGTAGTATTTACAACTGTTTTAATGTTTGTTGCTTGCAACAATCCAAAAATTAAAAATTCTTTAGATACAGAAGAAGAAAGAGCAAGTTATGCCTTAGGTTTAGATATAGCTAGCAAGTTAAAAGGTAATTTTCCAGATGTAGATAGAGATCTTTTTATACAAGGTGTCATTAGTGGAATTGATTCAACAAACTTATTAATAGAACCTCAACAAGTTGAAACTATTTTGAGAGAATTTTTTCAAAAGAAACAAGAAGAAGCTCGTAAAAAACAACAAGAAGAAGCAATTAAAAAAGCTGAAGAAGAATTTGGAAGCGTAAAAGAAGAAGGGTTAAAGTTTTTAGAAGAAAATAAAAAAAATGAAAATGTAAAAGTTACTGAAAGCGGTTTACAATACATTGTTTTAAAAGAAGGTACTGGTGAAAAACCTTCTGCAACTTCTAAAGTTAAAGTACATTACCATGGTACATTAATTGATGGAACTGTTTTTGATAGTTCTGTTGAAAAAGGCAATCCATTAGAATTTTTTGCCAATAGAGTTATAAAAGGTTGGACCGAAGGTTTACAATTAATGAGCGTTGGCTCAAAATACAAATTCTTTATTCCTCAAGAATTGGGTTATGGAGCATTTCCAAGACAAGGAGGAAAAATTAGACCTTTTGATGTTTTGATTTTTGAAGTTGAATTATTAGATATTGTAAAAAAATAAGATCTTTTAATTAAAATGTATAGGTATGAAATTAGTTAAAATAACTTCAATCATTCTTTTTACACTATTTGCTGTGTCTTGTAAACCCACAAAATATGCAGGTTTAGATGATGGTTTGTATGCAAATATGGAAACCAATAAAGGAAACATATTATTAAAATTAGAGTTTGAAAAAACGCCAATAACGGTAGCAAATTTTGTTTCTTTGGCTGAAGGTGAAAATAATTTTATTGTGGATTCACTTAAAGGAAAACCTTACTATAATGGAGTAATATTTCATAGAGTTATTAAAGATTTTATGATTCAAACTGGAGACCTAACTGGAACTGGTTCTGGAAGTCCTGGTTATAAATTTGATGATGAATTTCCAAAAGATGATGATGGAAACCTACTTTTAAAACATGATAAAGCTGGAATTTTATCCATGGCAAATTCTGGTCCCGCCACCAATGGAAGTCAATTTTTTATAACGCATAAAGAAACTTCTTGGCTAAATGGGAAGCATACCGTATTTGGAGAGGTAATTGAAGGACAAAATGTTGTTGATTCTATCATAAAGAATGATACAATAAAAACGGTAAGTATTATTAAAATTGGTAAAGCTGCTAAAAAATTCAAGGCAAAACAAAAATTTGATGAATACTTTGAAAATCGTGGAGCTAGAGAAAAAGCTAAAGAAGAACGTTTAGCTAAAATTTTAGCTGAAACAAAAGCTAAGTTCGATGAATTTCTTCCTAAAGCAATAGAATTACCTTCAGGTTTAAAATATGTAATTACAGAAACTAAAAATGGAGAAAAACCAACTACAGGAACTAATGTTAAAGTAGCTTGCGCAGGTTATTTTACTGATGGGAAGTTATTTTGGACCACTTGGAAAGAGTTGGCTGAGAAATATGAAATGTTTGACCATCGCCAAGATGATGCAGGAGCATATGCACCATTTAATGCGGTTTACAGTAATGAAGCTAAATTAATTGCAGGTTTTAAAGAAGGTTTACAAAAAATGAATGTTGGAGATAAAGCACTAATTTTTATCCCATCACATTTAGGATATGGACCTCAAGGAGCAGGAAAGGTGATTCCTCCAAATTCTGATTTGGTTTTTGAGGTAGAATTGGTAGAAATAGTTACCAACGAATAAATTCTTTCAATATTAATGTTTGACTCACTGATAGAAAAAGATATAGAATTATTTTTATACCTAAATAATTTAGGAACATTGCAATGGGATGGCTTTTGGTTATTTATAACGGATAAATACAAAGCCATCCCTTTGTATATAGTTTTACTTTATATTACATTCAAACAGTTTGGATTCAAAAAAACAATTTTAGTCCTATTTTTTGTAATAGTTCTTATAACTATTTCCGACCAAACGAGTAATTTATTTAAATATGGTTTTAAGCGGTTAAGACCTTGTCATGATGAAAGTCTAATAAATTTAATGCGATTGGTTAAAGAACGTTGCGGAGGGTTGTATTCTTATTTTTCTGCTCATGCAGGAAACTCTATGGCAATTGCAGTTTTTTTTGGTTTAATTTTAAAACCAACAATTAAATTAAAAGCCATTTTTCTAATTTTTTGGGCACTATTAGTAGCCTATAGTAGGGTGTATATAGGCGTTCATTTTCCTTTAGATGTTTTAACAGGCATCTTTTTTGGAATTTTATATGGAACTCTTATGTATTGGATGTTTAATTTTTTTGAAAAAAGAATTAATTAGTTTCGTAAATTTCTTTATTAAAAGGATTTAAGAAAATTAAAAAGAAAATAACTCCAAAAGCAAGTTCGTATAATTCCCATTTTCTATTTGAACTTATAAAAACTAAAATGGCAGTTGTTAGTAAAAAGGCAATTGTTTGATGCCATTTTACTATAGGTACTGCAAAATTGTCTACCAGTTTTTTAATTCCAGCAAATTTTCTATAAATAAAAGGTAGAATTAATAAATAAATAATTAAAATAACAGTTAACAATTGACTGAAAATAAGTTTATTTATTTTTTTTCCATTCACAACCATATTGTGTAAATTGGTTTCAGCTTGCGCATTATTTTCTTTAAAATATGCTGATGATTCAATATTGAAAATTCGTTGTCCCCAAGAAATCTCTTCACCTGCACCAAATATAAATACAAAAGCGATAGCTAATATACCAAGTTTCCAAAGTGTTTTTTTTGTTTTTTGAAGTTTAATAAATCTGCTAAATAAAAGAATGCTTGAACAAAAAAGTAACAAAGCAGTACCGTATTCAACAAAGCCATCCTCTTTGGTGTAAACCTCATCAAAGTAAGTTAAATTTGAATTTGCATAATAAATACCAAATCCAAAAATAATAATTAAAAAAATGTAGGCTATTTTATCTACTAATGTAAGTGTTTTCATAAGTCAAAAGTACTATTTTTTTGATACTAAATAGAATTGTCGAATCAATCTTTCTTTATTTTTTGCGCCAAAATTTAAATTGTAGGTATCTAATAATTTAAAAGTATATTTATTAGCTAATTTCAATTTTATAAATTCAACATCTTTATTCATCAATAAGATTCCAAAATTATTTTCAGCAGGCATATCCAAAACATCATTTTTATAAATATTTTTAATTTTCCCATTATAGTCCCATAAAAGTTCAGGGGTTAATTCACCAATAGAATAACTTTTAATATCATTTTTTAATTCAATTGTATGCAATTTATTAATTGAATTATATGCTTGGTTTTTAGTAAAATGTTTTGAGATTGGTAAACCGAAAAGAAAAAGAGTTACCATAAAAAAAACAGTGGTATAAAATACTTTTTGAATATTTTTTTGGAATAAATTTTTAAGAATTAAAAAACTTAAAAGAATTGAACTACAACTTAAACAGATAAAGCTGATTAAATAATTTGTTATATTTTCTTTTAAAGTTAAAAGAAGAATAATTGGAACTGAAATTGCAATAACACTAATTAAACTGAAGTTAAAATATACAGGAATACGCTCTTTCTTTGAATTAAAATTTTTAAAATAATCGATAAGGTATTGTATGTAAAAACCTGTATTTAAAGCTAAAGGTATTAATACAGGAACTAAGTAACGTGGTTTTTTTTCAGGGATAATAGACAATAAAATTACGGCGCTTATGGTCCACCAAAATGTAAATTTATAGGCTTTTTTATGATTTACACGTTTAATTAAATAAGGATAAATTAAACTTATAAATGCAGGAATTGTCCATAAACCAGTTTGAGTAAAAAAACTCCAATAGTAATAAAATGGTTTAACATTATAACTGCTCCAATTTCCAGTTTCTTTAGAAGCAATTTCTAAAAAAGCATTGGCATCTGCAATTCGTACATAAATAAACCACCAACCACCTATAATTATAAAAAGTAGAATATGAATTAAAAAGGGAATTAATTTTCTTTTAAAATTCTCATATTTATAAACAAAACTATAGGAGATTATGAAAGGTAAAAATAATGCATATAATGATACGGGGCCTTTACTCATAATGGACAATCCTATAAATAAAGCTGAAAATAAAGCGTTTTTCCAAAAGAAAGTTTTCTCATTAAAAAAACAAAAAAGATAGTATAATCCTGCTAACATAAATCCATGTGTAAAAATATCCCATGGAGCTTCATTAATAATTGCAAAAATATAAAATGAGGTGATGAGGATTAAACTATTTTGTAAACTCTGTTTTTTGGAGAATGTTAATTTTAGTGATAAAAAATAAGCAAAAACACCTAAAAATAATACCATTAGAGCAGCAGGTAAACGAAGCGCAAATAGACTATTAACCCCAAATATCAATCCTGAAAAAGCTGTAAGCCAAGTTGGTAGTGGAGGTTTTTGATACCTTGCTTCTCCATTCATAGTTGTTAAAAACCAATTACCATCATTAATCATTTCTCTAGAAGTAATAAAATTTCTAGCCTCCATTATGGTAACATTAGGTATGTTTAAATGAATTAGAAGCATAAAAATAACCACTAAAAACAATACAATTAAAGGGTATTTTTCAACAAGTTTTAGCATTTTTTAATGTATTAATAAAACACTTCAAATTTACCGAAATCTTTTTGATGTTTTAGGTTGTTTTTTAAAGTTAATAACGTATCGGGCAAAATATCTTTTTTTCTTTTGATTAAGAAAATGGAATCTTTAGAAGTAAAATTTAAAAGCCTTGCACGATCAATTGGATCAAAATAATTGATTAAATGTTTTTTCCAAAGTTCATTTGTTTCAAATTGAACTTCACGCTGTGTTGTGTATTTTCCATGATTGATAGTAGTGATATTATTTCCTAAATAAAAAGATAAAGAGGGAAGAAGGTAATTATATACTAAAATTTCATGCTCTTGCTTATGGGTCTCTTTAATGAAATTTACAATAGGTTTTACGGAGTTTATTTTTAATTCATTTTCTGTAAAAATATGGTTAGAAGAGATAATAATTGTACCTATAAAAATAACTGCCAAATAGGTTGGTTTAAGATAATTTTTAGGAGAAATTTTTTTATAAATAAGCAATGAAATTATTACAGAGGTTGTAAATAGGATTAATGAAATAGATAGGTTAATTTCAATACCATCACTTTTAATAATTGAAATAATTACTAAAGAGGTACATATTAAGCCAATTAAAATTAAAAATAAAATGGATAAATTTTGAATTCCTTTTTTAGAACTCGTACTTAAATATTTAGCAGAAAAAATAGCTAAAATAAAATAAAGCGGGAGGATGTATAAGATTAGTTTTGATGTGGATAATGATAAAATTATAAATAAAACAGAAAAGGTAACTAACAAGATAAAATCAGTACTTTTTTTTGTAATTATTATTTTAAAATTCTTTTTAAAATAAAGGATCAAATAAAATACCCATGGAAGTCCTACAAGTGGAATTAAAACGAGATAATACCAAATAGGCTTTTCTCTATTAAATTTGTTTTTGGAAATTCGTTCAACAATTTGAGTGTTTAAAAAATAGTCGAGTAAGCCTTCATTTTTATAAATTACAGCAAGATACCAACTTAATGAAACCACTAAAAATAATAAAAACCCTAAAATTTGATGTATGGATATTTCAATTTTGCTTTTATGTACTATTTTGTGCGTTATAATAAATGTTAAAGGAACTATAAAACCCACAGGGCCTTTTGTTTCAAAAATGAGTCCTAGGAATAGATAAAATAAGTATAAAAAATAGGGTTTAGATTGTTCCCTATATTGCAACCAAAAATATATGGAACCTAATATAAAAGTTGTTAAATAAGCATCAGTAGTAACGTTTCTAACTGCAATGATAACTATTGGAAAAGAAAAATAAATAAGGGTAGCAGCAAAAGCTATCTTTTCCTTTTTATATAACAATAATGTAATTTTAAAAACAAATAAAAGCTGTAAAACAAGAGCAACTTGCATAAAAAAACGAGCTCCAAACTCATTGATTCCAAAGAGTTGATATCCTAAAGCGGTTAAATAATAAGTAACAGGAGGTTTATGTAAATGCTTAATTCCCAAAAGAACAGGGTTAATAAAGTCTCCTTTGACAAACATTTCTTTAGCAATTTCAGCATATCTAGCTTCGCTGCTAAAGGTTAATCCCCAGCTACCTAATTTAAAAATGAGTATGACAAAAACAATACTTAGAAAAATGTATAATTTGTGTTTCATACTTGAATTTTAGTTATCAGATTTGCTTTTTTAAAATAAAAATATTTCTCGTATATATAAATGAACCCATCAAATGTCCTATAAGAAGAACAGGATCTTTTCTTAAAATGGCATAAGCTAAAATCATTAACGAACCGATAAGACTCAGTAACCAAAACCCAAAAGGTAATGATGATTCTTTATTTTTTTCAGAATAAATCCATTGATATACAAAACGCAATGTAAAAATAATTTGAGCAACGATTCCTAGTAAAAGTAACCAAAGGGGAATAGCTTCATTTCTAAAAAGCTTTTCTATATCATAGGTATTGTTATTATGTCCGTAAATTACAAGTATGATAGGGAATATCCATAAAAACCATCTTAATAATTTTGGGGTTTTTTGCCATTCACCTTGCAATTGTAAATTTCTTATATAAATAAAATATGTAAGTATTTGTCCTAGCATAATCGCAAAATCATCACGTAAGTAGCCGTAAACAAACAACATAAATGAAGCTAATAAACTGAGCTTCCAAAATAAAGAAGGAGTTAAAACTTTTTTGTTTTTTTCAGATAAAATCCATTGCAGTACTAACCTTCCCGAAAAAAGTAATTGGGCTAAAAATCCTATGGTATAAATAATCCAGTTGCTCATTAACTCTTTTTGGCAATAGAATAATTAATGTATTTCTTTTTCATCCATACATAAGCAAAACAATCCATTAAAGGGCCTAAAAGCCTATTCCATAAACCGTATTTAGCTTCACCAGCAATTCTAGGAAAGTGTTGTACAGGTATTTGTTTAATTTTACCGTTTTGTAGTAAAATCATTGCAGGTAAAAAGCGATGTAAGCCTTTAAACATAGGGATGTTTTTAGCATAGGAAGTTTTTATAACTTTTAAAGGGCAACCTGTATCATCCATTCCGTCATGGGTAAAAGTTCGTCTAATTCCATTAGCTATTGTTGATGACATATTTTTTACAAATGAATCTTTCCTATTTGCTCTAACACCAGTAACTAAATCATAGTTTCCAATTTCCTTTAGTAATAAATTAAAGTCTTCAGGAGCCGTTTGTAAATCAGAATCAATATAGCCAACGAGTTCAGTATCTGTATTTTTAAATCCAGCAGTAATAGCAGCACTTAACCCACAGTTTTTTTCAAATTGAATAAATTCAAAATCATGATTATTTGTGCAAATAGCTTCAATAAGCTCTTGGCTTTTATCTTTGCTTCCGTCATTTACAAATAAAACTTTGGTTTTTTTTATGGCAATTTTTATGTATTTGGATAATTCTTCTTCTACACGTTTTAAATTGTCTTCTTCGTTGTACACCGGTACAACTATAGTAAATTGGTAGCTCATTTTAGCTTGATAATTTTAGTAGTTTTAAGAACGCTTTTAACAGTTTTTTTAATAAGCTTCTAAAAATTTTGGTAAATTTAAAATATTTATTTAGATAATTGTGCCACACTTAATACAATGTTTCGTCTTTATAACTGAAGTAACCAACTAAATGAGTAAAACAGTTTCATTAAATCAACAAATTGTAGAAGATTGCAAACTCAATAAAGCAAAAGCTCAAATGCTTTTGTATGATAATTATTGCGATGCAATGTATATAATTGCGCAACGGTATGTGAAAGATAGTTTTATTGCTGAAGATGTAATGCAAGATGCTTTTATAAAAGTATTTAAAAACATCAAAAAGTTTAAAGGTGAAGTTACTATAGGTGCCTGGATAAAAAAAATTGTTATTAATCAATGCATTGATTATTTGAAAAAGAGAAAAATTGAACTAGTTTCTATTGACGAATCGAAACTTACAATAGCCGATGATGATTGGACTGTTGAAGATGAAGTAACTATTAAAAAAATTACTTCTGCTATAAATAGTTTGCCAGACAAGTATAAAGTTGTTTTGAATTTATATTTAATTGAAGGCTATGATCATCAGGAAATTGCACAAGTATTAAACATTACAGAGGTTGCATCTCGATCACAGTTAATGAGAGGTAAAAACAAATTAAAAAATCAATTAAAAGCAGTTAATTATGCCTAAAGATTTAAAAGAAATGTTTCAAAATAATATTGAAAACACTAGTAAATTATCTGAAAATCACAGAGCAAAGTTTGAGGCTAAATTGCAAAAGGAATTGCATGCCACTAAAAAGAATAACTCTTATGTTCTTAAAATAGCTGCTTCATTTTTAGTTTTAATAGGGTTAAGCGCTTCATTATTTTATTTTTCAAATGAAAAAGATTCGTTAGTAACTTCTGTAGCAAAAATTGAAAGTTTAGGCAGTATTTCTCCTGAATTGAAAACTATTGAAAATTATTATTTAGCAAGTATTCAGTCTGAGATAGTTACTTTAGAAGAAACTCCTGAAAATAAAGAATTACTTGACGGCTATTTTAAAAAAATAAGTGAATTAACAGAAGATTATAAAGAGCTTACTAATGAATTAAATACCGAAGGTTTAAACGAGAAAACTATTAATGCTTTAATTGAAAACTTGCAATTGCGTTTAAAACTATTGTACCAATTAAAAGCACAATTAAACGAATTAAAAAAACTTAACATAACAAATAATGAAAACGTTCAAATATAAATTAACCCTAATATTGCTGTTTTTTGCAGTAATAACTCAAGCACAAAAGTTTGATAAAAAGGTCAATGAAAGTTTTAAGGTAAATTCAGATGTTACCCTTAAAATTGATGCCACACAAACAGATGTTGAAATTGAAACTTGGAATAGAAATGTAGTTAGTATAGAAGCTATAATGGAAGTGGAAGGTGCAACTAAGGAAGAAGCAACCAAAATTTTGAAAAATTGGAATTTTGAAGCCTTAGGAAATAAACATAAAGTGGAAGTAATTTCTATGTCAAATCATATGAATTTTAATTTTGATTTTGAGTTCCCTGAAATTGATATTCAATTTCCTCATATTGAGTTTCCAGAACTGAAATTTGCAGAATTTGAATTTCCTGAAATGCCCGAAATGCCAGAGATCCCTGAAATACCTGAAATTGAGTTTGATTATCAAGCCTATAAAAAAGATTCTACATATTTAAAAAAATACAAATTAAAAGTAGCAAAACAGGTTGAGAAGTTTAAAAATAGCGACTGGAAAAAAAAGATTGATTCTTTTAGAAATTCAGAAGAATTTAAAAGAAATATAGAAGAGTATAAAAAAGCTTCTAAAGAAATGGCTAAAGAAATGAAAGAGCTTAGAAATTCTGAAGAGTTTAAAAGAGCCATCAGTGATGCAAAAAGAGCTGCTGCTGAAGTAAAAAAAGAAATGCTTGAAAATAAAGAACTATGGAGAAAGCAGGCTGAAGAGGCAAAACATGCAAGTAAAGTTGCACTAGAAATAGTTGAAAAAATGAAAAAAGAGGGTACTTTAGATTCTCTTCAAAACTATGGTAAAAATGTGTATTTTAATTATAAAGCAACCAGTAATTCTAAAATAAAAATTAAAAAATATTTAAAGATTAAAGTTCCTAAAAAAGCAACTTTTGATTTAAATGTTAGACATGGGAAAGTTACCATCCCAGAATCTAATAAGAAAATGTCTGCTCATGTGTCTTATAGTAACTTTATAGGGGGTGTTATCACTGGAGAAACCAATAATTTAACGTTCTCCAATTCACCTGTAAGTATTGTTGCTTTAAACTCAAGTACCATAACTTTAAAAAATGTTCCAAACGCTAAGTTTGGAACATTTGAAAATGTTAATTTATTTTCAAATTCATCGGATGTAATTTTAGAGGAAGTTGGAAATGATGTTTCATTGAGTCAAAAATTTGGAACGATTCAAGTAAATAATACAGCTCCAAATTTTAACAGGCTTAATATAATTTTAGATTATGCCACAGCATCATTAGATTTATCAAACACTTCTTTTTTATATCAAATAAACTCAAAAAAATCTAACTTAGAATTTGATAAGGTAATGTTAAAGTCTAACAAAAAAGTAGTAGATGGTGTGCAGATTTTAGACGGATATTCTCAAAATTCTGAATCGTTAAATAAATTATTTTTAACCGCTGTTTTTAGTTCAGTTAATTTAAAAAACTAAATTCAATTCTTCATTTTATATGCGATTAAAACCTTAATCGTATAAATTTTTCCATTAGGGATTTGTTCTTATCTTTACAACTTCAAACTTAAGAATAAATTAATGGAATTATACAAAACAAATCAGCTAAAAATATACAATTCTTTAAGCAAAACTAAAGAAGTTTTTAAACCTGTAATAGAAGGTAAAGTGGGGATGTATGTTTGTGGCCCTACTGTTTATAGCAATGTGCATTTAGGAAATGTTAGAACCTTTATGTCTTTTGATATGATTTTCCGTTATTTAAAACACTTAGGGTACAAAGTGCGTTATGTGCGCAATATTACCGATGCAGGTCATTTAGAAAACGATGCCGATGCTGGAGAAGATAGAATTGCTAAAAAAGCGCGTTTAGAAGAAATTGAACCAATGGAAGTTGTACAACGCTACACAGTTGATTTTCATGAAACATTACAAAAAATAAACAATTTACCACCAAGTATAGAGCCAACGGCTACTGGGCATATAGTTGAACAAATAGAAATTATTAAAGATATTTTAGAAAAAGGTCTAGCTTACGAGGTTAATGGTTCTGTTTATTTTGATGTGTTAAAATACAATGAAAATGAACATTATGGAATTCTTTCAGGCAGAAACATTGAAGATTCTATTCATAATACACGTGAATTAGATGGGCAAAGTGAAAAGAAAAATCCACAAGATTTTGCCTTATGGAAAAAAGCAGATGAACGTCATATTATGCGTTGGCCATCACCTTGGAGCAATGGTTTTCCAGGTTGGCATTTAGAATGCTCTGCGATGAGTACTAAATATTTAGGCGAAACTTTTGATATTCACGGTGGTGGAATGGATTTGAAATTTCCGCATCATGAATGTGAAATAGCGCAGTCCAAAACTAAAAATGGAGTGGAACCAGTAAATTATTGGATGCATGCAAATATGTTGATTTTAAATGGTCAAAAAATGGCCAAATCAACTGGGAATTATATTTTACCAAATGAAATATTTTCAGGAGATAATAAAATTTTAAGCAAAGCATTTTCACCAAGTGCCACTCGTTTTTTTATGCTACAAGCTAATTATAGAAGTATTTTAGATTTCACCAATACGGGTTTAGAAGCTGCTGAAAAAGGCTATATTAAATTAATGGAAGCTTTAAGCAATATAGATAAAATTGAAGTTAGTAAAGAATCTTCAATTGATATTAAAGCGTGGAAACAAAAATGTTACGATGCAATGAATGACGATTTTAACACACCAGTTTTAATCGCAAATTTATTTGAGGCTGTAAAATTTGTAAATCTTTTAAACGAAAAGAAAGCAACAATTATTGAAGAAGATTTAGAAGAATTTAAAGTAACAATTAACGCTTTTGTTTTTGATGTTTTAGGTTTGAAAAATGAACTTAAAGAAGATAGTTCAGATAAATTATCGGGCGTTGTTTCTATGCTAATTAAAATGCGAAAAGATGCACGTGACAATAAAGATTGGGCATTGTCCGATAAGATTAGAGATGAATTAGCTGCTCTAGGTATTCAGTTAAAAGATGGAAAAGAAGGAACTACTTTTTCAATCAATTAATTTGAAAAGTTTTACTAAAATATTAGCGATTCCTTTTATTTGGCTAGTACGTTTTTATCAAGCAGCGATTTCGCCATACACGCCATCAGCTTGCAGGTATTCCCCAACTTGCTCTAGTTATACATTAGAAGCATTAAAAGTACACGGAATTTTTAAAGGTGGTTGGTTGGCTATTAAAAGAATAGGTAGCTGTCATCCTTGGGGTGGAAGTGGTTACGATCCCGTTCCTGAAAAGGAGGATTTAAAAAAATGATTTTTTAAAAATTAATTCAACAATTAAATTAAATTTACAGTACTAAAATATATTTAAATGACGTTACTTCAAATTGATTGGAATCCAGCACCAGAAATTTTTAAAATAGGTTCTTTCGCAGTTCGTTATTACAGCTTAATGTTTGTGATAGCTTTTATGTTGGGTTTATTTTTAATGAAAAAAATATTTATTAACGATAAAATTCCTATTGAAAAGTTAGATTCGTTATTTATATATACCGTGGTAGCAACACTTATAGGTGCAAGGTTAGGTCATTTTTTATTTTATGATCCAGAATTTTTATTTAAAAAACCTTTAGAAGTTATATTGCCTTTTAAATTTTCACCCAAGTTTCAATTTACTGGATTTGCGGGCTTAGCAAGTCATGGTGCTGCCATTGGAATCATTATAGCAATGTATTTGTTTAGCAAAAAAGTATTAAAAAAACCAATTTTATTTATTTTAGATAGAATAACTATTCCTGTTGCTGCGGGTGCCGTATTTGTTAGATTAGGAAATTTAATGAATTCTGAAATTATTGGTAAACCAACCAATAGTGATTACGGTTTTATTTTTAGAAGATTAGGAGAGGATTTTCCTCGTCATCCAGCTCAATTATATGAATCAATAAGCTACTTGTTTATTTTTGGAATTTTAATGTTTGTTTATTGGAAAACAGATAAAATAAAAAAACAAGGTTACTTATTTGGGTTGTTTTTTGTGCTTTTATGGACAGTTAGATTTTTTGTTGAGTTCTTTAAAGAAGCACAAGTTGAAGGTAGAGAAGATTGGGTATTAGGATTAAATACAGGACAGGTTTTAAGTATTCCTTTGGTGTTAGTAGGGTTATTTTTTATGTTTAGAAATAGCAGTAAAAATTAGTCAAAATTTATTTTCAACTTTTTAAGGTTGTAGTTAAACTATGTTGTTTAGCTATTCAGCTATTTTATTTTTTGAGGCAGTTTATATAGCATATTTTTATTGAAAATAATATACAAATTTCAATGAAAAAACACATTATAATTCAACCATTACTATTTACTTTAATACTGTTTAGCTTTTCTCAGTGCGGAAAAGATTCAGAAGTCAATAACGAAGAAATTGTACCAACAACAACCATTGTAAACACATTTAATAAAGCTCATTTAAGTTTTGGTGATGGTAGAGTTCAATCAAAAGAAGGAACTTTTAATTTTCCAGTAAATTCAGAAAAAATTACACAAATTTTAATGTATGTAAAATTAGAATGCCCAAATGGAGGTTGTGGTGCTTGGGATGTTTTTGCCAATATAAAAGTAAAAGATGCATCAACTAATAATTGGTTTGAAATGGGCAGATACATAACACCTTATGGAGTAGATAACTCTCAAAGAGGTGAAGGTTTTGTTTTTGATGTAACAGATTTTAAATCTTTATTGCAAGGAAATGTACAATTAAAGTCATTTGTAGAAGTATGGACAATTGAAGGATGGCTACTTACAGTTGATTTTAAAATTACTGAAGGAGAACCTACATACAAATACTCAGCCATAGTGCCTTTAATAGATCATACTAATAACTCTCAACAAATACCTTATGGAGAAGAAATACCTAATACCATTAAATTATCAGGTAACATATCCATACCTGAAAATGCTAAAGCAGCAAGGTTAAGAAGTGTTATTTCAGGATGGGGACATGCAACTCCTTTAGATAACGATGGTAGACCAAGTGCTGAATGGGGATTTAGAACACATTTATTAAAAATTGGTACACAAGAATTTCATCATGTAATGGGAGGTATAGGATGCAGTTCTAATCCTGTAAAGCCACAAAATGGTAATTGGGAGCCAGATAGAGCAGGTTGGTGTCCAGGCCAAGAAGTACCTATTAGAGTTAACTCCATACAATTATCCAATATTGAAGAGTCTCTAAAGTATCAATATAGCTTTGAAGATTGGACTAACGACAAAGAAAATGGAAACGCTTATTATTCTCTTTCATCATATTTAATTGTAGAAAGTGACACACCTATTCAAAAGCCAGTAGTTAATTAATAAAAAATCCCTTTTTTACTTTGAAAAAGGGATTTTTTGGTAGTATAAAAGTTGAGTTTAGTGTTTCTTTTTAATAGAACCAGAACCTGCCGAATTTGATTTAACAATTTCTGGATTGCCAGTATAATAAATATTTCCTGAACCTGCAATTTTCGCATGAATTTCATTCATTGCATGAATTTTAATATTTCCTGAACCAGCCACTTTTGCATTTGCTATATTAGCTTTAAGGTTGTAGCCGATTAAATTTCCTGAACCAGCTATTTTACAAGAAAATTGATTAGAGTCCCCTTGTAGTTTCATATTTCCTGAACCTGAAATAGAAGTATTTACTTGGCCAGTTGAAATGTTTAAATTCATATCCCCTGAACCAGCTACAGCTAGTTGTAAGTCTTTAGCTTTAATAGTTTGAGTAGTGTAAATATTTCCAGATCCAGCTAAAGAAATAGCCTCTACATCACTAAAAGGAATGGTAATTTTAATCTTTTTAGTGCTTTTTATTTGATACCCTTTTTTGGTCTTAATTTTTAGCTGTCCATCTTTTACATCAGTGATAATATAATCCATTAAATTTTCTTCGGCTTGAATAGTAATCTCCCCTTCAGTTCCTTTGATTAATTCAACATTAAAAGAACCTGCTACACCAATTTTATTGTAATCACCAACAGTTCGTATTTTTGTAGTTAAATGACCATTTCCTTTAATTTTTTTATGATAAAATTGCGCTTGTGTACTTATGCTAAATACTAATAAGGCTAAAATACTTGTGAATAATTTTTTCATTGTGTTTTTTTTAGTTGTTAAAAAATGTAATATTACCGTAGCTAGATTTAATGTTTATGATTCCTCCAGAATTAGAATTGTAAAAACCTTCATAATATTTAGAAGTTGATTTTACGATTTCTTTATTAAAAGTAAATCCGTTATCATATTTTAAGTGGCCATAACTTAAATTAGCTTTTATAGAAAAATTGTTTGATGATTTTACTCCAAGTTTTATATGAGTATATGAGGTTTTTACATCTATTTGTTTTAAATCATCTCCTAATTCAAGAATTTTTAAAGAACCATAATCCATATCAAAATTACCACTGTTTCTAAGTTTATCAACTTTGGTATGCATATAATCACTGTTACCAGTAACGTTTCCAGCATCTTCAATTTTTAAACTTCCGTAATCACAGTTATAATCTAAAACAGCTACCATTCCAAAAGCCATATGAGAATAATCTGCATTTAGTTTAATTCTGTTTGATTTTTCAATTGTTAAACTTGAATAATCTGCATTTACATATCCATCTTGTATAAAATCGATGGTTGAATTATTGGTATAGTCTATATCAATTGCATTATCTGTATTCCATAATTCACCAATAGTTATTTTACCATAATCACAATTAATTTTAGAGCTTCCTTCAAGTTTGTCTATAATAATTGCTCCGTAATCATTATTTAAATTAACGCTGTTAGTAATGGGCATTTGAATTAAATAATTAATCTCCATGCTTACATTATTTTTTTTACCCCATAAACTCCAAGAACTCGACGTTTTTTCTATAAGGGTTTTGGCTGAAACTTCTGAAGTATTCCCTTGGAACTCTACATTAATTTGATCTAAACGCTTTTGAACTTTTTCTTCATCGTTTCCATTAGTAGTAATGCTAACTTCAATTTTAATTTTATTTTCGTTCCAAGTAGAAATACCGATGTTTCCGTATTTATTAGATACATTAAGTAAAGCATTATTATTTACAGTGTATTCTTTTTTTAGCACTTTATTTTTGGTGTATTTTCCATTTTTTTCTGTTGCAGAAATTGTGAGTGGTATTAAAAAAAGTAAGAGTAATATTTTATACATAGTTTTCATTGTCTTGTGTTTTTAATTGTTTTACATCTTCAATTTGAATTAATAAACTTTGCAAAATAGTTATGCGTTGTTGATAGTTAGAAATCATGGCATAAATAATTCGCTTATCTTCCGTACTTTCTTTGAGCTCTAAAGTAAGCAGGTGGTATTGTTGTTCTAATTTTTTAAGTTGAACCAATGCATCATCAATCAATTGTTCAGTATCGCTATTTCTTTCTTTTTCAATAAGGGTAAGTTCCTTTTCAATAGTAGTAACAAAATAGTTTTGGGTATCTTTCATTTCTGTTGAAACGGTTGCTAATTCCATTCCTTTGTTAGAAAATGTAGCTCCCAACCAAATTCCAAATATCAATACAACGGATGCTGCCACAGCTACGAATGAAGCTAATTGATAACGAACTTTAGGTTTTTTGGTTTCAATTTGATGTAGTTTTGCTTCAAACCTATCAAAATGACCTATTCTAGGCTCTTCAGTATCGAATTTGTTTTCTAAACTTTTAAATATATGTTCTAAATTGTCTTTCATTTTAGTTTGCTAAAAGTTGTCTTAATTTATTTTTTGCTCTCGAAATTGTTGTTCTACTATTTTCGTAGCTAATTCCCATAATTTGAGCAATTTCTTCATAATCATAACCTTCAATTAAGTTAAGTGTTATAGCCACTTTGTAATTATTTTTCAACTGCGCTACTTTATTTAAAATATCACTTGTTTTTAATAAAGTATAGTCTACAGGTTTTTCTTCTAGTTCATTCAATACCACTTTTTCTAGGGGTATCGTATTCATTTTATCTTTCTTCTTTAGAGCTGTAATGCTATTATTAATTACAATTCTTTTCAGCCAAGCTCCAAAAGTTACTGTTTCACTAAATGTATGCAGTTTTGTAAAAGCTGCTAAAAACGATTCTTGCATAATATCTTCAGCTTCATAGCTATCATTTACAATTCTTAAAGCAGTATTATACATAGCTTTATAGTATTGTTTGTAGATTGTAAATTGGGCTGATTTATCACCTTTTTTACAACGTTCTATAAGTTTGTTTATATGTTGATTCTCTACTTTCAAAAATCGATTTCTATTAAAAAGACATTGACAAAATTGAACTGTTACACTTTTGTATAAAATTATTAAAAATAATATCTAAAAACAGTACTTATTTGGCATAACTATTGGGATTTATTAATAGATAGTTTTATAACTATTTAGTTAATTTATTGATAATTAGAATTTTAAATTAATTTTGTTTTTAAAGTTTATTTGAAGATAAATTTTAAAATGACAAAATGACCCAAAATAAACTATGAGTAATTCAAAATTTTTAAAACTGGACAATATGTCATTACAGCACATTTTAGATGAAGATGCGGATTTAATTCCTTTAATGACACCAGAAGACGAAGAAGAAATTAATAAAGAAGAGGTTCCCAATGTATTACCTATTTTACCTTTGCGTAACACGGTTTTATTTCCAGGCGTTGTAATTCCGATTACTGCAGGAAGAGATAAATCAATTCAATTGATTAAAGAAGCAAATAAGGGAAATAAGATTATTGGAGTAGTTGCTCAAAAAAATGAAGCCGTTGAAGATCCAACGATTAATGATATTTATAGAGTTGGTACTGTTGCAAGAATTTTACGAATGTTAAAAATGCCTGATGGTAACACCACTGTAATTATTCAAGGTAAAAAAAGGTTTGAAGTTGAAAGTTTTGTACAAGAAGAGCCTTATTTAAAGGCGACTACTAAAGCTTGTATAGAAGATCGTAAAGAGGAAAAAGATCCTGAATTTGAAGCAATCATAGATTCTATAAAGGAAATGGCGGTTCGTATTATTAAAGAAAACCCCAACTTACCTTCTGAAGCGTCTTTTGCTATAAAAAATATAGAAAGTAATCCTTTTTTAATCAACTTTGTTTCTTCTAATATGAATTTAAAAGTAGAAGAGAAACAGCAATTATTACAAACTGATAATTTAAAAGACAGAGCATTATTAACTTTAAAAAAGATGGATGCTGAGCTGCAACGATTAGAATTACGCAACGTAATTCAGTCTAAAACAAGATCTGATATGGATCAACAGCAGCGAGAATATTATTTACATCAACAACTTAAAACTATTCAAGAAGAATTAGGTGGTGTTTCTTATGATGAAGAGCTTGAAGAAATGCGTGAGCGTGCCAAAACTAAACAATGGAGTAAAGAAGTAGGAGAAACCTTTGAAAAAGAATTAGGACGCTTACAGCGAATGAATCCACAAGTAGCTGAATATTCTGTGCAACGTAACTATTTAGATTTGTTGTTAGATTTACCTTGGAACGAATTTTCAGAAGATAAATTTGATTTAAAAAGAGCTCAAAAAATATTAGATAGAGATCATTTTGGTTTAGAAAAAGTGAAGGAACGTATTATTGAACATTTAGCTGTTTTAAAATTAAAAGGAGATATGAAATCGCCGATTATTTGTTTATACGGTCCCCCAGGAGTAGGAAAAACTTCTTTGGGAAAATCTATTGCTGAAGCACTTGGAAGAAAATATGTACGTATGTCTTTAGGTGGTGTTCGTGATGAAGCTGAAATTAGAGGGCATAGAAAAACCTATATTGGAGCAATGCCTGGAAGAATTATAAAAGACATTAAAAAAGCAGGTACATCAAACCCAGTTTTTGTGTTGGATGAAATTGATAAATTAGCATCATCTAGTCATAATGGAGACCCATCTTCTGCAATGTTAGAAGTACTAGACCCAGAACAAAACACTACATTTTACGACAACTATTTAGAATTAGATTACGATTTATCAAAAGTATTATTTGTAGCCACAGCCAATAGCTTATCTACCATTCCTTGGGCATTAAGAGATCGAATGGAAATTATTAATGTTTCTGGATATACCATTGAAGAAAAAGTTGAGATTGCAAAACGTCATTTGCTTCCTAAACAATTAAAAGAGCATGGTTTAACAAAAGAACATTTACAAATAGGAAAAAAACAATTAGAAAAAATTGTAGAAGCATATACTCGTGAGTCTGGAGTAAGAGGATTAGAAAAACAAATCGCAAAAGTGGTTCGTTATGCAGCTAAATCTATTGCAATGGAAGAAAAGTACGAGGTTAAAATTACCAACGAAATTATTGAAAAAGTATTAGGACCTTCTCATTTAGAGCGTGACAAATATGAGAGTAATGATGTAGCAGGCGTAGTAACAGGTTTAGCTTGGACAAGTGTAGGTGGGGATATTTTATTTATTGAATCTATTATTTCTAAAGGGAAAGGGTTAACCATTACAGGGAATATTGGTAATGTAATGAAAGAGTCTGCAACCATTGCAATGGAGTATATAAAAGCCAATGCTGCAAACTTTGGCATTGTGCCAGAATTGTTAGATGAATACAAAGTACACATGCACATACCAGAAGGAGCTACACCAAAAGATGGGCCAAGTGCAGGAATCACAATGTTAACTTCGTTAGTTTCGGTATTTACTCAGCGTAAAGTTAAAGCTAAGTTAGCAATGACAGGTGAGATTACTTTAAGAGGTAAAGTTCTTCCAGTTGGTGGTATTAAAGAAAAAATACTAGCAGCAAAAAGGGCGAATATTAAAGAAATTATTCTTTGTAAAGAAAATAGAAAAGACATTGAGGAGATAAAAGAATCTTATTTAAAAGGATTGACATTTCATTATGTGTCTGAAATGAGTGAAGTAATTGATTTAGCTTTAACTAAACAAAAAGTAAAAAATGCTAAAAAATTAACCGTTACTAAAAGAACAAAAAAACAATAATTTACAAGTTATAAACTATAAAAAAGCCTTACAATTTTGTAAGGCTTTTTTTTTAAATTTTTCTAACATCTAAAATTCGACCATTTTTTAATTCACCAGTATGGTCTAATTTATATATTTTTTGTGCCACTTGTTTAGGAGTAAACAAATCTCCATGTTCAAAAAAGTCTATAAAACGCTGAACCGATTTAAAGTTTTCTTTAGGAGCATTTCTTGCTGCTGCTTGCATGTCCGTATCAACAACTCCTGGATAAATTGAAACAATGTTTACTCCATGAACAACTTCTTTTTGTTCTTTTGAAATGACTTTGGTCATCATATCTAATCCTGCTTTTGATGAACAATATAAAGACCAACTTTCATAAGGGTTTACTGCCGCACCTGAAGAAATATTAATAATTTGTTTTTTACAATTCCAATCTTTGGTTAATTTTATAAATGAATTACTTGTGGTTAAAGGTGCAATTAAATTTACATGTATGGTATAAGCAATATCTTTTGAATTTAACTTGCCCAAAGTATTAATAGTTCCTAAATCTCCAGCGTTATTGATAAGTGTTATTTTACTAGTAGAATTTTCATCTAAATGAGAAAATATTTCAGTAAAAATACCTTCAATAGCTTCTGTATTACTAAGGTCACATTGATATTGTTCTGTAGTATAGAGTTTTTTTAATTTGGTCCTAGCAATAGAAATAACTCTGTAGCCATTTTTATGATACTCTTTTGCTAAGCCAAGTCCTAAACCTTTACTTCCTCCAGTTATAATTACAATTTTCTCCATAATTTAGCTTTAACGTTTTATATTTTTTTCATACAATTCAATCCACTCTTGAACTGAAATTTTTTTGACTAACTCAGCAATTAAATTGAATGGAATTTCAGAATTTTTTTTAAACCGAATACAACTTTTGCCCATATCTAATTTTTGTTTGCAATGTTTTGGATACTCCTTAACAAACCAATTTAAAAGTTCAGGATTTGCATAAATTCCCATATGGTATAAAGCAATAAAGTTTTTTTGAGAAGCGATGTTGATAAAAGGCAGTGGTAATTTGTTGTCACAATGATAACCTTTAGGATACACATTCTTTGGTACTACATAGCCAATCATACCATAACTCATTTGTTCTTCAAATCCTTTTGGTAAGTTTTCAACAATTGTTTTGCGTAGTTTTTCAAAATGCGGTATTCTATCTTTAGGAATTTGAGATATGTAATTTTCAGGAGTGGTTGCTTTAAATTGCATAGTGATTTTAATTACTGAATACAAATTACAAATTAATTGTTAATCTTCAAGTTTTAGCCAAAAATTATTGAGTTGATTAATGGTATAATTTTTTGGCTTCATTCCAAAAAACATCCATTTCATGTAAAGACATTTCATGTAAAGATTTTCCTAATTTTTTGGCTTCATTTTCTAAATATTGAAATCTATTAATAAACTTTTTATTGGTTTTTTCTAAAGCATTTTCAGGGTTTACTTTTATAAAACGCGCGTAATTTATCATTGAAAATAATACGTCTCCAAATTCAGATTCTATAGTTTCTATATTCCCTTTTTTTATTTCCTCATTCAATTCAGCCAATTCTTCTTGGACTTTTTCCCAAACTTGCTCTGGTTTTTCCCAATCAAAACCAACTCCAGCAACTTTGTCTTGAATTCTATTAGCTTTTACCAAAGCTGGAAGCGAAGTAGGAACTCCTTCTAAAACTGATTTTTTCCCTTCTTTAAGTTTCAGTTGTTCCCAATTTTGTTTAACATCTTCTTCATTTTCAACAATTACATCACTATAAATGTGTGGATGACGATGAATAAGTTTTTCGGAAATGGTACTTGCTACATCAGCAATGTCAAAACTATTGCTTTCCGAACCAATTTTGGCATAAAAAACAATATGTAATAGCAAATCGCCTAATTCTTTTTTTACTTCTTCCAAGTCATTGTTTAAAATGGCATCTCCTAATTCATAGGTTTCTTCAATGGTTAAATGACGTAATGATTGTATGGTTTGTTTTTTGTCCCAAGGACATTTAGCACGTAATTCATCCATTATGTCTAATAAGTTACTAAATGCTTGAAGTTGCTGTTCTCGGGTTTTCATAAAATTTACTTTAATTGCAAAAATAGGCAATCAAAATGAAACAAAAATGCTGATTTAAAAATCAATTACTATCTTCGCAGCAAAATTTATAAATAAAATGATTTTAATGATAGTTGAAAAATTACAAAATGAATTTGATGATGTTTGGGATATTTTTACAAATGAAGTAGAAAAATCATTTACAATGGTTTATAAAAAAAATAGTTTTACAAAGAATTTGGAGCCTATTGGTATAACTATTGAAAAAATAAATGAGTTTTTAAAAGAAACCCCGAATGAGTTAAAGTTAATAACAGATCCTGTTATCAAAATTGAAGTAAATTTAAAGGGAGAATTTAAAAAATTTAATAAAATGTATACTTCAGGCTGTTTTGATATTTTTCATTATGGTCATTTAAATATATTAGAACGTACCAAAAAAATGTGTAATTATTTGGTAGTAGGTGTTTCTACTGATGAATTGATTTTAAAGGAGAAAGGTAGGCTACCTGTAATTCCTTTTAATGAAAGAATACGAATTATTGAAGCTTTATCGTTTGTTGATCAAGTAATACCACAAGTAGATAAAAATAAACAAGCAATAGTAGATCGTCATAATATAGATGCAATTTCTGTTGGAGAAGACTGGAAAGGTAAATTTCCTAAAACCACCTGTCATGTAGAATACTTGCCTTATACGTATAGTGTTAGTAGTACTATTTTAAAAGATGCTTTAAAACTTATTGAAAAATAATAAGTAAATTTTTAACTTAAAGCGTTATCATCTGTAAAAGTATTCCAATTTTTAACTGGAACATTCCAATTTCCATATCTATAAGTTAAATATTCGTCAGTTAATTTGGGAATAGAATAAGAATAGTTGTTAAATTTTATCTCCTTTACGGTAGCATAAAATTTATAAGGAACATTTTTTACTTTGTTTCCAATTTGCCAATACGCTTTTTCGTTGTAGTTATATTTTATAAAAATATCCAAGCATACATTCCCTTTTAATAATCCAAATAATTTTTTTTTACGAACTTTAATAATTCTTAGATCACCATTTTTAAAAGGTAAAGTATTCTTAAATTTTCTTACACGAACTCTTAACCCTTCACTTTTTAGTTGGTTAATGAGGGTTTCTAATTTAGGTTTACCTGGATACATAAGTGAAAAATCTAAATCATTATCCCAAGGTAACAGCCTGTTTTCTCTTCTAATTCCTAAAAGAGTACCTCCTTCCAACCAATAAACTAACTTGCAAGTATTCATAATTTTAGCAGAAAGCTCTAGTAAATCTAGAGCTTCCTTATTATTTTTACCTGTAAGTGTTATGCTATAAGCCATTTATGAAGTTTTTTCTTCAACTTCATCTTCTTCCTTAATAGAAGTAAAATCAAAATTTTTAGAAGCTAATAAATTATACCATTGCAATACTTTTTTAATATTGGAAGTATATACACGTTCCTCATCAAAATTAGGTAAAACTTCTCTAAAGAAAGAAGTTAATACTTTACCACTTTCTTTATGACTAATAGTATTTTCACCTTGTTGTTTTTCAAAAATACTTTTTAACACTATTCTTAAAGGAACTTCTTCTTCATAAGTGTAAATTGCAATTTCATTTAAAGCGCTTATGTTGTGCGTAGCCATTACAGGAAATTTTTTCTGATCCAATAATGATTCTACAATAATTCCACCTTTTGATTGTGCTTTAATTTCATACAATCCTGGTTTTCCGTTAATTGCAACAATGTTTTTTAATTCCATGTAAATGTTTTTAATTTTTATCTATTTTAGAAAATTATTTTCTTTTAAGTAGCGGAAATTTCATTCTATATTCTGCATTTACTTTCCCTTTAGAAATATTTTCTAGTTTCTTTTTAATAAGTCGTTTTTTTAATGAAGAAATTTTATCGGTAAATAAAATGCCTTCAATGTGGTCATACTCGTGTTGTACAACTCTAGCAGCTAAGCCATCAATGACTTCAGTGTGTGGTTCAAAATTTTCATCTAAATATTCAATGGTAATTTTTTCTTGCCTAAAAACATCTTCATTAATATCAGGAATACTTAAGCAGCCTTCATTAAAAGCCCATTCATCACCTTCTTCTTTTACAATTTTAGCATTGATAAAAACTTTTTTAAAAGTGCTTAAAAACTCACGTTCTTTTTCATCTAAATCTTCATCTTTTTCAAATGGAGAAGTATCCACAATAAAAAGGCGTATGGCTTTTCCAATTTGTGGAGCTGCTAAACCAATACCTCTGGCATTGACCATAGTTTCTTTCATGTTTTCAATAAGTTCGGTTAAATTAGGATAATCTTTATCAATATTAACACCAACTTTTCTTAAAACTGGATCACCATATGCTATAATGGGTAAAATCATATTATTTTTTTTGGATTGCAAAAATACAAAAGTTTAAATGAATAATAAAATTGTTGCTCTTGGTTATTTTAAGAATCTTTAAATTTTAACTATTTGACCCTAAATAACTCATTATTAATTAATTTAAGGAAAGCCGCTAAGGTTAAATTTTGCACTAATTGTTGTTTAAATTTTTAGTATATTTGAAAAGCTTAGCTAAAAAATTGTTAGATATAAAACTTAACGCAAGCCTTTATTTTAAATTAATACTTGATTTTCAAAATTTATTAAAAGTTTTTGGATTAGTTTAAGCTGATAAACTATCAAAACCATGAATTATTCTATTTTTATTGATAAAACATTAAAAATTGTTAGGTATAAACATTGCGGTTTAATAACTTCAGATGCTATTGAAGAAGCTTGGGCAGAATTTTTAAAAATGCCTGAGTTTACTCAACAAAAATTCAATCTTTTATCAGATTATAGAAATGGAAAATTTGACATACCAATAGATTTTTTACCAGAAATTATAAACTTTATGAGAGCAATTGAAGATGTAGTTAGAGGAAAAAAACAAGCTTTAATTGTGGATGAACCATACTCGGTTGCAGCTTCGATGCTTTTTGAAACCGAAGTATATTTAAAAGTTGGTTTTAAAGTTAAAGTATTTTCAACAGAAAAATCTGCTTTAAAATGGTTGTTATCTTAAATGTATAAAAAAAGAATTTTGTAGCTATTTGTTTTGTAAATACGTTTGTAAAATAAGAGTAGCACTAATTTCATCAATTAAAGCTTTATTTTGACGCTTTTTTTTCTTCATTCCACTTTGTATCATACTTTCAAATGCAATTTTTGAAGTAAAACGTTCATCAACTCTTTTAATAGGAATTTTAGGAAAAGTTGTCTTTAATTTTTGAATAAAAGGTTTTATAAATTGTTCACTTTCACTTTCTTTACTGTTTAATTGCTTGGGTTCACCCACAATAAATAATTCTACAGTTTCATTTTTTAAATAATCGGTTAAAAATGAAAATATTTTCTTTGTAGCTACAGTAGTTAATCCTGAAGCAATAATTTGAAGCTCATCAGTAACGGCTAAACCAGTTCTTTTTTCACCATAATCAAAAGCTAAAATACGTCCCAAAATATTAACAAAATTTATAAAGTTGTGCAAATTTAGTCATTTTAAAACTTATAAATATTTTTAATTTTATATTTGTAGCCATATGAAAACTAAAGGAATGAAGGAAATAAAAGAAATTATTGAGAAAGCTTGGGAGAATAAAGAATTATTAAAAGATGAAGTTACTCAAAACACTATTAGAGAAGTTGTTAATTTATTAGATGTTGGTATATTGCGTGTTGCTGAGCCAATAGCAGGTGGTTGGCAAGTTAATGAATGGGTAAAAAAAGCAGTAGTTATGTATTTCCCAATTCAAAAAATGGAAACTATGGAAGTTGGGATTTTTGAGTATCATGATAAAATTCCATTAAAAACTGGTTATAAAGAGAAGGGTGTTCGTGTGGTTCCTCATGCGGTAGCTCGTCACGGAGCCTATATTTCAAGTGGTACTATTTTAATGCCAAGTTATGTAAATATTGGGGCTTATGTTGATCAAGGCACTATGGTAGATACTTGGGCAACAGTTGGGAGTTGCGCACAAATTGGTAAAAATGTACATTTAAGTGGAGGTGTTGGTATTGGCGGAGTTTTAGAACCTTTACAAGCTGCTCCTGTTATTATTGAAGACGATGTGTTTGTAGGTTCTCGTTGTATAGTTGTTGAAGGAGTCCATGTTGAAAAGGAGGCGGTTTTAGGCGCAGGAGTAGTTTTAACAATGAGTACTAAAATTATTGATGTTACTGGAGACGAGCCTAAAGAAATGAAAGGTAGAATTCCTGCCCGTTCGGTAGTAATTCCTGGAAGTTATAAAAAACAATTTCCTGCCGGTGAGTTTAATGTTCCTTGCGCTATGATTATTGGAAAGCGTAAAGAAAGTACTAATAAAAAAACTTCGTTAAATGATGCGCTTCGTGAAAATGATGTAGCAGTTTAATTACTATATATTTATTTTAAAAAAACTCTAACCTAGGTTAGAGTTTTTTTTGTTTTTTAACGATCCTTTTAAAATGTGTAAACAATTAAATATTAATGTTATATTTTTGTCATCAATAGGTAAATTTAAAAAATAGAATATTGAAAATTGTAATTTTAGCAGCAGGTATAGGCTCTAGACTCGGAAATCCATTTCCAAAACCATTAACTCCTTTAAAGGATGGTGAGAGCATTATGGCAAAACAACTTAATAATATTTCAAAATACTTTGATATTAATGATGTAACAACAGTTGTTGGCTTTAAAAAAGATTTAATTATGGAACGTTTTCCTGATGTTAATTACGTTTATAATCCATTTTTTGATCAAACAAACACTTCTAAAAGTTTATTGAGAGCCTTAAAAAAACATCGAGGAAAATCTGTTTTATGGTTTAATGGAGATGTGGTTTTTGATGAAAAATTATTATCAGTTTTGCTTCAAGATATTCAAAAACATAATTCGTTTATTGCAGTAAATACCTCAAGTGTAGCAGAAGAAGAGGTTAAATACACTTTGCAAAATAACTTTGTGAATAAACTATCGAAAGAAGTTAAAAATGGGTTAGGTGAAGCAGTTGGAATTAATTTTATTTCTAAAGATGATTTAGATATTTTTATTTCTCAATTAGAAAAATGTGATGCTAATGACTATTTTGAAAAAGGATTAGAGAATGCAATTGCTCAAGATAATTTAAAATTAAAAGCAATCGATATTTCTAAATATAATTGCATTGAAGTAGATTTTGAGGAAGATCTAAAAAATGCGAATGATATAGTTTAATACCTTACTATGAAAGTTATATTATTTTGTCAAAATCCGTATGCATTTGGTATTTTAGAACCAATAATGCAGGTTTTAAAGCAAAAAGAATTTGATTATTTATGGTTTGTTAAAAAACCTATAAAAAATAAATTCCCTTTTAAAAATGAACCTTTAACATCTAATATGGAAGTTGTCAAAACTTTTAAAAGCGATGTTATTTTTGTGCCAGGAAATGAAGTTCCTTATTATTTAAGGGGTTTAAAAGTACAAGTATTCCACGGTTTGGCAGGGGAGAAAAAAGGTCATTTTAGAATTCGACATTATTTTGATTTATATTTAACTCAGGGCCCTTATTTTACACAAAGATTTTTAAAATTAAAAAACAAGTATAAAAATTTTGATGTACTTGAAACAGGTTGGCCTAAGTTGGATATATATGGAAATGAACTTCATAAATACGATGAAGAAAAAAAAGCTTTGCTAAACAACTACAATGCAAAAAAAATAGTGTTATATGCACCAACTTTTTCGCCATCGTTAACATCTGCGCCTTATTTAATAGATGAATTTAAAAAATTAGCAAAGAATAAAGATCATTTAATTTTAATAAAATTTCACGATTTAATGGCTGAGGAATTGATAGTAGCTTATCAACAAATAGCAAAAGAAAATTCAAGGGTGATTTTTGAAGAAGAAAGAAATATTATTAAGTTTTTATTAATGGCAGATATAATGGTAAGTGATACTTCTTCGGTAGTTTACGAATTTTTGTTATTAAACAAACCCGTTATAACTTTTAAAAGTAGCTCTAAAAATATACAATGGGATAATTCATTGGAGTATAAAAATTTGGAAGCTAAAATTATATCAAACCTACAAGAAGATGTATTCCAAAAAGAACGTCAAAATATTGTTGCTCAATACCACCCCTACAACGATGGAAAATCAGCATTAAGAATGGTAGAAACGGTACAAGATTATATTGCTAAAAATGGAGTTCCAGAAAAAAGAAAACTTTCTTTTTTAAGAAAATTAAAAATTCATAAAATATTTGGTAAATACTAATGTTTACAACTGAAATAAAAAAATCACTAGAAGTTTTAAAGCAAGAACAAACTTTATTATATCCAACAGATACGGTTTGGGGAATTGGTTGTGACGCTACATCTGAAGTAGCTGTTAATAAGGTTTTTAAAATTAAAAAGCGTTCAGAGAGTAAAAGTTTAATTATTTTAGTTGACGGGCTTGATATGCTTCAACACTATATTCCGTCCATTTCTGAAAACATAATTTCAGAGCTAAATAAAAGCACCAAACCAACAACAATTATATACAACAATCCAAAAGGATTGGCAAAAAATGTGATAGCTAGTGACCAAACTGTTGCAATAAGAATAGTACAAAATGTTTTTTGTCAACAACTTATTAAAGCTTTTGGAAAACCTATTGTATCAACTTCAGCAAATATTAGTGGAAATCCAACACCTAAAAGTTTTAAAGAAATTGAAGCGACTATTTTGGATAGCGTAGACTATATTGTAAATTTGCAGCGCGAAGTTGTTAATGAGAAGTCATCTACAATATTGAAAGTAGCTGAAAATGGAGAAATAATAGTGCTTCGTAATTAATTTATGTCGAAAAAAAAAACCTATAAAGATGCGTTATCGCATCCAATTTTTGAATACATTTCAAAAGCTTCCAATAATTTACAATTAGAAACTTATGTAATTGGAGGTTTTGTTCGTGATTATTTTTTAAAAAGAGGTACACCTAAAGATATAGATATAGTTGCCGTTGGAAGTGGTATTGATTTGGCCAAAGAAGTAGCCAAAATGTTACCGACCAATCCAAAAGTTCAGGTTTTTAAAACTTACGGTACTGCTATGTTACGATTTGAAGATGTTGAAATTGAATTTGTAGGTGCTCGTAAAGAATCTTACAACGAAACAAGTAGAAACCCTGTTGTTGAAAATGGAACTTTAAAAGATGATCAAAATAGGAGAGATTTTACCATTAACGCTCTGGCTTTGAGCTTAAATTCAGAAAATTATGGAATTTTATTAGATCCATTTAGTGGTATAAAAGATTTAGAAAATAAAATTATCAGAACTCCTTTAGATCCTAATATTACGTATTCAGACGATCCTTTACGTATGATGCGTGCTATTAGATTTGCAACGCAACTAAATTTTAAGATTGAAGAAAACTCTTTAGTAGCCATTTCTAAAAATTCTGAAAGAATTGATATCATTACTAGGGAACGTATTATTGATGAATTGCATAAAATTTTGCTTTCCAAAGTGCCTTCAATAGGATTTTTGTTGCTTCATAAAACTAAATTATTAGAACGTTTTTTACCAGAATTAACCAATTTACAAGGTGTTGAAGAGGTTGAAGGGCAGAAGCATAAAGATAATTTTTACCACACATTAGAGGTGGTTGATAATATTGCAAAAACTACGTCAGATTTATGGTTGCGTTGGGCGGCTTTATTACATGACATTGGAAAAGCACCTACTAAAAAGTTTGATAAAAAAGTAGGATGGACTTTCCATACTCACGAATTTGTTGGAGCAAAAATGGTTTTTAAATTATTTAAAAGATTAAAAATGCCTTTAAATAATAAAATGAAATTTGTTCAAAAAATGGTTTTTCTAAGTTCTAGACCTATTATATTAGCATCTGATGTGACTGATTCTGCAGTAAGGCGTTTAATTTTTGACGCTAGTGATGATATTGAGAGTTTAATGATTTTATGTGAAGCAGATATTACTACAAAAAATCCAGCACGATATAAAAAATATCATCATAATTTTAAAATTGTACGTGATAAAATAAAAGAGGTAGAGCAAAGAGACCACATACGTAATTTTCAACCACCAATTTCTGGTGAGCTAATTATGGAGACTTTTAATTTAAAGCCTTGTAGAGAAATTGGACAAATTAAAGATGCAATAAAAGAAGCAATTTTAGACGGTAAAATAGCAAATGATTATGAAGAAGCTTATGCTTTTATGTTAAAACGTGCTGAAAAATTAGGACTTATTAAAAACCAATAATTGATTAACTTAACGATTGCATAGATACCAATTTAAAGTATTCGCCTTTTTTAGTTAATAGTTCTTCGTGTTTACCTTGTTCTACAATTTCCCCTTTTTTCATAACTACAATTATATCTGCATTTTGAATTGTTGACAGGCGATGTGCAATCACTAATGATGTTCTGTTTTTCATCATTTTTTCCAAAGCAAGTTGTACTAATTGTTCACTTTCTGTATCCAAAGCTGAAGTAGCTTCATCTAAAATCATTATAGGAGGGTTTTTTAATACAGCTCTAGCAATGCTTAAACGCTGTTTTTGTCCACCAGAAAGTGTATTACCGCTGTCTCCAATATTGGTTTCGTATTGCAATGGTAACTCTTTAATAAACTCGTGAGCATTTGCAATTTTTGAAGCTTCTAAAACAGCTTCATTTGTAGCATTATTAACCCCTAAACTTATATTATTTTTTACGGTATCATTAAATAAAATTGAATCTTGTGAAACAATTCCCATTAAATTTCTTAGTGATTTTTGAGTGATATCTTTGATATCGATGCCATCAATTTTAATAACTCCTTTATTAACATCATAAAAGCGAGTAATTAAGTTGGCTAAAGTAGATTTTCCACTTCCAGATTGTCCGACTAAAGCCACTGTTTGCCCTTTAGAAATTTTTAATGAAAAGTTTTTCAACACATATTCATCTATATATTTAAATGAAATATTTTCAAAAGTAATTTCATTATCAAAAGAAATTTTATCTTCAGCATTAGGCTTGTCAACAATGGTGTTTTCAGTTTCTAAAATACTAATGATACGTTCGGCAGATGCATTTCCTTTTTGAATGCCATAAAAAGCTGTTGAAATTGCTTTTGCAGGATTGAGGACTAAGTAGAATAAGCCAATGTATCCAAAAAATTCCTGAGGTTTCATATCGCTATTTTCTCCTAAAACCAATCTGCCACCAAACCATAAAATAGTAATAATTGTAGCAGAGCCTAGAAATTCACTCATAGGAGAGGCTAGTGTTTTACGTTGAATAACGCTCGTCATTAAATTTCTAAATTTTTTGGTAGAGTTATTAAACTTAGTTTCAATTTTTTCTTCAGCATTAAAACCTTTAATAATTCTTAAACCAGTTAAAGTTTCTTCAATAAATGATAAAAAATTGCCCGTTTCTTGTTGTGCTAATAGCGATTTTGCTTTTAATTTTTTGCTTACTGTAGAAATTATAAATCCAGAAACTGGCAATAAAATAAATACAAATAAGGTTAGTTTTGCACTAATAGCAAACATGGAAATTAACGTTAGAATAATGGTTAAAGGCTCCCTAACAATGGTTTCTAAGGAAGTTAAAAAAGAGTTTTCAACCTCTTGAACATCTGAAGTCATACGAGCAATAATATCCCCTTTTTTCTTTTCAGAAAAGTAGGCTAGTGGTAGCTCAATTATTTTATGATATAATTTATCACGTAAATCTTTAACAACTCCGTTTCTTAAAAAAGCGAGTACATAGGAAGCTAAATAACGAAATAAGTTTTTAAAGAAAAATAAACTAAATGATAAAATGCAGATAAAAAGCAAGGCTTTATCTATACCACCACTTTCCATCATTTCAGTTACTCGATAGTTTAAAGAATCTTGAACATAATTAAAAAGTTGTGTAAAACCTTTATAAACAGGCTTGGTATATACTTTTTCTTCTTGATTGAATAAAATCCCTAATATTGGAATAAAACCTAAAACGGAAAGTACGTTAAATATGGCATATAAAATATTGAACAATACATTTAACCAAGCATATTTTATGTAAGGTTTTGCGTAACTTAAAATGTTTCTAAAATGATTCATTAAGCGAGTTTCATTTCTTTTATTATTCGTTGAATTTTTTCATCTAATTTAGTTTCAACTTTCTTTGAATTTTCAACGTCGTCTAAAGGTAAATTTACACTAAAATAAAACTTTATTTTTGGTTCTGTACCACTTGGTCTAGCAGCAACTTTTGTTCCATCTACAGTTTCATAAATCAAAACGTTAGATTTAGGAATTTCAATAGTTTCTACATTACCAGTAATTAAATTTGTTTTTGTAGAAGCTTGATAATCGCATAAAAATTTAACTTTAGAGCCATCAATTTCTTTTATAGGATTTTCTCTTAAATCAATCATCATTTGTTTGATTTGTTGCGCACCATCCATTCCTTTTTTTACAATAGCAATTAAATGCTCTTTGTAAAAATTATGTTTTACATATAAATTTAATAACTCATTATAGAATGAGCTTCCATTTTCTTTTGCATTAGCGGCAATTTCACAAGCTAATAGAGTAGCAGTTACAGCATCTTTATCACGAACGAAATCACCAACCATATATCCAAAACTTTCTTCACCACCACCAATAAAATCTTGTTTTCCTTCGGCATCACGAATCATTTTAGCAATCCATTTAAAACCTGTTAAACCAACTTTTGTTTCAACACCATAACTAGTTGCAATTTGATTTACTAAATTTGTTGAAACTATAGTAGAACCAACAAATTGATTTCCATTTAATTTGCCTTCTTTTTCCCAATTTTTAATTAAAAAATTAGTCATAACACTCATCGTTTGGTTACCATTTAAAAGTGTCATTTTTCCACTAGTATCTCTAACAGCAATTCCTAAACGATCACAATCAGGATCTGTACCAATAACAATATCTGCATTAATTTTTTTAGCTAAATCTGTCGCCATTTTTAATGCAGCAGGTTCTTCTGGATTAGGAGAAGCAACTGTAGGAAAATCACCATTAGGAATACGTTGTTCTTCAACAATATTTACATCGGTATAGCCTGCTTTTTTTAAGGCATCAGGTATAGAAACAATAGAAGTACCATGTAGAGATGTAAACACAATTTTTAAGTTTTCTCTACCTTTTGTTTCAAAAGTACCATTTGTAACGGAAGCATTTATAAAGGCTTCATCAACTTTAGAGCCAATGTATTCAATTAAATTTTCATTGGCCGTAAAATTAATTTCAGAAAAATCTAACTTATTAACTTCCTCAATAATATTATAATCTTGTGGTGGAACTATTTGACCACCATCATTCCAATATACTTTATAACCATTATATTCAGGTGGGTTATGAGAGGCTGTTAAAACAATACCAGCATCACACCCTAAATGTTTTACAGAAAATGAAAGTTCAGGTGTTGGGCGCAAGTCTTCAAATAAAAATACGCTGATATTATTTGCAGAAAGTACTTCTGCTACAGTTTTAGCAAAAGTTTGACTGTTATGTCTACAATCATAAGCAATAGCAACTTTTAATGACTTAGTTGGAAATGTTTTTAATAAATAATTAGCCAATCCTTGAGTAGCTTTTCCTAAGGTGTATTTATTAATTCTATTGGTTCCAGCTCCCATTACACCCCGCATACCTCCTGTACCAAACTCTAAGTCTTTATAAAAACTTTCAGTTAATTGCTCTGAATTAGTAGCTATTAATTGCTGAACTTCTTTTTGTGTTTCAGCATCAAAAGTATCGGTTAGCCATAAGTTGGCTTTTTCTAAAACTGACATATTTTATAATATTTGATGTAACTGCAAAATTAAACTTATTAAGCTAATTATTTAATGCATTTAAATGAATTTAACTAAAACGTTATAAATTAATTTTAGACGAAATGGAATATCTTTTAGTATCTGTTTTGGTTCTTAAAATAATTTCACCTAAAAAGCCTGCTAAAAAGAATTGAGTTCCAATTACCATGGTAGTTAATGCTATGTAAAATTCGGGTCTGGTAGTAATAAGTCTACCAGTGGTGTTAAAAAATAATTTGTCTAAACCTAAATAAAAAGCAAAAGTACAACCAATTATAAACATAATTGTGCCTAATAATCCAAATAAATGCATGGGTCTTTTTCCAAATTTAGAAATAAACCAAATGGTAATTAAATCTAAAAAACCATTGATAAATCTATCCATTCCAAATTTAGTAACACCATATTTTCTAGCTTGATGTACTACTACTTTTTCATCAATTTTATTGAATCCAGCATTTTTTGCCAACACTGGAATATATCGGTGCATTTCTCCACTAACATCTATATTTTTAATAACTTCTTTTTTATAGGCTTTTAAACCACAGTTAAAATCGTGTAATTTCAAACCAGAAGTTTTTCTTGCAGCAGCATTAAATAACTTGGATGGAAGGTTTTTACGAATTTTAGAGTCGTAACGTTTCTTTTTCCATCCAGAAATTAAATCAAAACCGTCTTTAACAATTAAATTATATAGTTCAGGAATTTCATCTGGACTGTCTTGTAAATCGGCATCCATTGTAATTATTACCTTGCCTTGAACTTCTTTAAAACCAGCATTTAATGCTTGTGACTTCCCATAGTTTTTTTGAAACCTAATTCCTTTTACCTGTGGGTTTTCTTGAGATAGCTTTTCAATTACTTCCCACGAAGTATCTGTACTACCATCATCAATAAAAAGAATCTCATAAGAATAACGATTGGATTGCATAACTTTTGCAATCCAATCGTGTAATTCTTGTAAAGATTCGTCTTCGTTAAGTAGTGGAATAACTACTGATATATCCATGTATGTTTTTTTAATATTCTATTCTTCTACAGATCTTTTTAAAATCAATCCTTCAATTAATGAGATAATAAATCCAAAGAATAAGCTACCTACAATTCCCATAGCTGCACCAATTAGTGGGCTAGACATTTTTTGTTGCATTGCTTTTGCCGACTCTAATTGCTCATCACTCATATTTGGATATTGTTCTAACATTTTTTGCTCACCTACTTTCATCATATTTTCCATAAAATCAGGTTCAATAAAATTGATAAATATTTGATTGTAAATAATTGAAATAATTGCTCCAACTAAAGCAATACCTAAACCAATTTTTAATGCTTCTCCTAAACTTAAAAGATTATTGTTCCCAGCTCTAAAGTTTTTAAGTGCCATAAAAATAATTACAGCCATAATAACAAAGCTAGCAAACATTACTCCAAATCCTTGGTCATAGATTTTACCCATAGCATAAATTGCAACTGAAAGTATCACAGATACTACCCCAAGAATTAAACCATAATTTAAAATTACTTGTTTTGATGATGATTTTTGGTTTTCCATAATTTGTTTGTTTGATTTTTGTGTAACAAATATACTAAATCCCTATTTAGTATTAATCGTTAAGGTTAACATTATTCTTTTTTTTAAACTAAAATATTAGTAAACAGTTTTTTAAAAATGTTACATAAAATTATAAAAAAAAAGATTGTTTAAACTGAAAATAGATTGTAAATTTGCGCCCGGCAAGTCCTACACAACCAGCTCCCTTTGAATCCTCCAGGGCGGGAACGCAGCAAAGGTATTAGGTTGTAGCGGTGTGATGTAGGTAGCTTGCCTTTTTTTATACACTAAATTTAGGTAGTTTTTTCTTGTATAAAATTATTTTACCTTTTGTCTTAACATAAACTTTTTAATTTTACAGCGTTTAAATTTACACTTCATATGTCAAAAGTTGTTTTAATTACTGGTGGTTCTTCAGGTATAGGAAAATCGGTAGGAGAATTTTTATTACAAAAAGGGTTTATTGTTTATGGAACAAGTCGAAATCCTCAAAATAACCCAAACCACCCTTTTCAACTAATAGCATTAGATGTAACAAATGTTGAAACCATTCAAAAAGCTATAGATAAAGTAATTTCAAATGAAGGTAGAATTGATGTGTTAGTAAACAATGCGGGTATGGGAATTACAGGGCCTATTGAAGAAACTCCTACACAAGAAATGCGAAACGTATTTGAAACTAATTTTTTTGGTGCCATTGAAGTTATGAAAGCTGTATTACCTCAAATGAGACAACAAAAAAGAGGCTTAATTATAAATGTAACTTCCATAGCGGGATATATGGGACTGCCTTTTAGAGGAATCTATTCTGCAACAAAAGGAGCGTTAGAGATTGTTACAGAGGCGATTAGAATGGAGGTGAAAGGTTTTGGAATTCATATTACTAATGTTGCGCCAGGCGATTTTGCAACAAATATTGCCTCAGGAAGATATCATACCCCTGTTTTTGAAAACTCACCTTATAAAAAAACATATCAAGAAAATTTAGATTTAATGAATGCTCATGTTGATAGTGGAAGTGATCCTTTAGAAATGGCCAAAGCAATTTATAAAATAACCCAAACCTCAAAACCAAAAGTACACTATAAAGTAGGTAATTTTATGCAAAAGTTTTCAATTGTATTAAAAAAAATACTTCCAGATACAATTTATGAAAAGTTATTAATGAATCACTATAAATTGTAATCAATTAATTACTTTTGCCGAAGTAAATAATTCAATATAAACTAAATAAACACAACTCATAATGAAATTTTTTATTGATACAGCTAACTTAGAGCAAATTAAAGAGGCGCAAGCTTTAGGTGTTTTAGATGGAGTTACAACAAACCCATCATTAATGGCTAAAGAAGGTATTACCGGTAAAGACAACATTTTAAAACATTATGTTGATATTTGTAATATTGTTGATGGTGATGTAAGTGCCGAAGTGATAGCTACAGATTTTGATGGAATGATTAAAGAAGGTGAAGCACTTGCTGCATTACATCCACAAATAGTTGTTAAACTACCAATGATAGCTGATGGAGTAAAAGCTTGTAAATATTTTTCTGATAAAGGAATTAAAACAAATGTAACTTTAGTATTTTCTGCAGGACAAGCATTGTTAGCAGCCAAAGCAGGAGCTACTTATGTATCGCCATTTATTGGTCGTTTAGATGATATTTCTACAGACGGTTTAAACCTAATTTCTGAAATTAGATTAATTTATGATAACTATGGCTTTGATACAGAAATATTAGCTGCCTCTGTACGTCATACGATGCACATAATTGACTGTGCTAAATTAGGTGCTGATGTTATGACTGGACCTTTAAATGCCATTAAAGGATTGCTAAAACACCCTTTAACAGATATTGGATTGGCACAATTTTTAGCTGATTATAAAAAAGGAAATTAAACTTTTACGTATAAAATAAAATCCCGCATTTGCGGGATTTTTTATTAGATAAAGCAAAGAATCTAGTTACTTTACTAAGTAATTTTTAATTTTAAATGTCCAAGCAAAGTTACTAGGCATTTCATTATATTTAACGTTATCAACCTTTATATGAAGCTGATTATTTTTGTAATACCAATCTAAATTACCTTCTCTTCCTACTAATTGAATTTCTGTTTCTTGTTTTGGTTTTGGAATATTTAAAACAAGTTCTTCGTTTGGCCATTCTAAAGATATGGCATATAAGTTATTGTTATTTGTTGTATAAGCAATGTGTTGCAACATAGAATTGTAAGTTCCAGTTAAGCCTTTCTCTTCGACATTGTTATGTAATGTGGTAAATGCAGTTGTAGGGATGATCTCTTTTACTTGAGATTTACTTTGCCAAAATAATTTTACAAAAGCATTTTGTTTAGATTCGAAATAGTCAATTTTAATCTTGTATTTTTTCCCTTTTTTGAATTTAATTTTATTTATAGCTTTTTCTTTATTTACGTTCCCCATTACGTTTCCATCAGAAGCTTGATCTTTATTCTTCCATTGATCTAAAACAAGCTTATCATCAATATAAACTCTAATTCCATCATCGGCAGTTGCTTCTAATGTATAAGTTTCAGAAAATTTAGATTGTATAAAGCCTTCCCAAGAAATATTAAAATCATCTTCTTTAATAGGCTCTAAAGGCGTATTTCTAGCCCAATAAAAGTCAATATTTTTATCGATTCTTTTTTTAGAAATTTCTTTTTCTTCACCAGATTTAATCCAAGGTCTAGAGGCATAAATAGCCTCTTTATTGGTTTCAATCCAAGCTCCAAGTTGTAACAAACGTTCTTGTTGTAATAAAGGAATTTGTCCATCGGCTTTAGGACCAACATTTAAAGTGATACCACCACCATTTGCGACTGCTTTTACAAAGAAATGAATAAGTTCTTGTGGTGACATATAGGCCTCTAATTTCTCATTTCTGTTTAAACCAAATGAACGTCCAATTCCTCTGCATTCAGCCCAAGGTCTGTCTGGACTATTGATTCCGGCACTATACTCAGGTGTTAAAAAACCAGTGTCACTTCCATGTCCCCATCTGTTATTTACAATGGCATCATCGCCAACGATGTTATAGTACCAAGAAATAAGCTCGCGTGCGTGCCAAGTTTCCGCAGTATTAAACCACTCTCCATCTGTAAAGAGTACAGAAGGTTTATAGGTTGAAATTAAATCTTTAAATTGAGGTAACATTATTTTATCAACATATTCGCCGATGTTTTCATGGGGATCTATATACCATCTATGTAATTTATTGTTCCATTCTGGGAGTGAATAATACAAACCCATTTTCAATCCTTTTTTTCTAATAGCAGTTGTTAAATCTCCCACTAAATCTCTTTTAGGACCTACATCAACCGAGTTCCAGTTAGGGGCTTGTTTACTTGGCCAGAGACAATATCCATCATGATGTTTGGATACAAAAATGATGTATTTTGCTCCAGCTTTTTTAAATAAATCAGCCCATTCATTTGGATCGAATAATTCAGCTTTAAACAAAGGAGCAAAATCTTTATAAGTAAAGTTTTCACCATAATTTTTTTTCATAAAATTGGTACGAAGTGAATCTTTCATCTGTAAACCTCTTAAATACCATTCTCCATAAGATTCTTTACCTCCATAAGATGGTACAGAATAGAGTCCCCAATGAATGAAAATACCAAGTTTAGCATCTTTAAACCATTCAGGATAAGGTCTGCTATTTATAGATTCCCAAGTAGGTGCAATTTGCTGTTGAGCATAGTTAATATTGGTACTTAAAAGTACTAATAACACTAAATAATATAATTTTTTACGCATAGTTTAATTTCTTTGCCATTAAAATTAAAATTTCTGTTTACACTTACCAAAAATATTCCCCGAATGACAATTTTAGGAATATGAATGATCCATAAAGAAATTAAATCTTTTCTTTGAGATGTTTTATTTCGTCTCTGAGTTGAGCGGCAATAATAAAATCAAGAGCTTTGGCTGCTTCTTCCATTTGTTTTCTTTTCTCACGAATTTTATTTTCAATTTCGGATTTTGATAAATAATTCAATTCATCTTCAGCAGCAATTTGTTCATTCATATTGTATTTATATGATGAAACTGTATTTTTACTTAAAGTATTTTCTATACTCTTTTTAATTTGAGTGGGTGTAATATGGTTTGCAGTATTGTAAGCTATTTGTTTTTCTCTTCTTCTTGTAGTTTCATCAATAGTCAGTTGCATGCTTTTTGTTATTTTATCTGCATACATTATGGCTTTTCCTTCTACATTACGAGCAGCTCTTCCAATTGTTTGTGTGAGTGATCGGTGAGAACGTAGAAAACCTTCTTTATCAGCATCTAAAATGGCTACTAAAGAAACTTCTGGTAAATCTAAACCTTCACGTAGTAAGTTTACACCAATTAATACATCAAACAAACCTTTACGTAAATCAGCCATAATTTCAACACGTTCAAGAGTGTCAACATCAGAATGAATGTAACGACAGCGAATTTGAATTCTACTTAAGTATTTAGTCAATTCTTCAGCCATTCGTTTGGTTAGTGTTGTTACCAGTGTACGTTCATCTTTATCAACTCTTACTTGAATTTCTTCAATTAGATCATCAATTTGATTGATACTTGGTCGAACTTCAATTTCAGGATCCAGTAAGCCAGTTGGTCTAATTACTTGTTCTACAAAAACTCCTTCTGTTTTTTGTAATTCATAGTCAGCAGGAGTTGCACTTACATAAATCACTTGATTTTGAATGGTTTCGAACTCTTCAAATTTTAAAGGCCTGTTATCCATTGCAGCGGGCAATCTAAAGCCAAATTCAACTAAATTTTCTTTACGAGATCTATCACCACCATACATAGCATGTACTTGCGGGATGGTTACGTGGCTTTCGTCAATAACCATTAAATAATCATCAGGAAAATAATCTAATAAGCAGAAGGGTCTTGTACCTGGATTTCTTCCATCTAAATACCTAGAATAATTTTCTATCCCACTGCAGTAACCTAATTCTCTAATCATTTCTAAATCAAACTCTGTACGTTCTTTTAAACGTTTAGCTTCTAGATGTTTGCCAATTTCTTTGAAATATTCATATTGCTTCATTAAATCTTCTTGAATGGCATGAATGGCATTTTGTAAAACATCTGGTGAGGTTACAAATAGGTTAGCTGGATAAATATTAAGTTGCTCAAATTTTTCAACTACTTGATTGTTAGACACATCAAAGCTTTCAATTTCTTCAATTTCATCCCCAAAGAAATGTATTCTATAAGCGTGTTCTCCATAGGATGGATATACCGTAATAGTATCACCCTTTACTTTAAAAGTTCCACTGCTTATTTCTATTTCTGTTCTAGAATATAAACTAGTTACTAGTTGTTGTAAAAATTTGGTGCGTGAAATGGTTTGATCAACTTCAATTGAAATTACATTTTTCTTAAATTCAACAGGATTACCAATACCGTATAAACAAGAAACAGATGCTACTACAATAACATCTCTTCTGCCAGAAAGTAGGGCAGATGAAGTACTAATACGTAGCTTCTCAATTTCTTCATTAATTGATAAATCTTTTTCTATATAAGTTCCAGTAACTGGAATGTAAGCTTCGGGTTGGTAATAATCGTAATAAGAAACAAAGTACTCTACGGAATTGTTTGGAAAAAATTGCTTGAATTCTGAATATAATTGAGCAGCTAGTGTTTTATTATGCGCTAAAATTAAGGTAGGTTTTGAAACTTCTTGAATTACATTGGCTACCGTAAATGTTTTACCTGAGCCAGTAACACCTAATAAGGTTTGGTATTTTTCATGAGATTTAATTCCGTTCACTAATTGTTGAATGGCTTGTGGTTGATCTCCTGTAGGTTTAAAATTTGAAGCTATTTGAAATTGCATAGTGCAAAAATACTACTTAATTTTTTGAATATGTATGGTTCATTTTTATTTAACGAATCTTTAATTTAGTTACTTAGAATAGCAATAAAAAAATGTAAATTCGTTTATTAAAATATAACAATATGAAATTTAAGCTAGTACTTATAGGTTTTTGTCTAGTTTTTAGTGGTTTTAAAGGAATTAGTCAAGAAGTTTTTCCAAAATTTTGGGAAGGAAACTATAAAGGAGAATTACAAATTTATGGAGTAGACTCTGTACAAATGAGAGTTGCAATGCAACTTGCAATTGTAAAGAAAACAGACTCACTATATCAATGGAAAATGACTTATAATTATAGAGGGAAAGAAGATGTTAGAGCTTATGAATTGATAGTTAAAAATCATTCAAAAGGTCATTATATTATTGATGAAAAGAACAGTATTTTAATTGATGGATTTTATAAATCTGGTATATTTACAAGTTTTTTTAAAGTAATGAATTCTTTTATCGTTTCCACATATACCAAAAAAGGAGATGCTATTATTTTTGAAATAATAAGTGTAAATGGTAAAAGCAATACAAAATCAGGGAATCAAAAAATTGAAAATGAAGAAATACCTGAAGTAGTTTCCTATTTAGTTAATGGAAGACAGAAAGCCATTTTAAAAAAGGAGGATTTACCTTCCAATTAATTATACTAAAGTAAAACATCAATTTAGGCAATTCAATTCCATACTATAGTTCCATCAAAGTAATAAGAATCTTAAGAATGGTTTAAAATTATAAATCTCTTTTTTTAAGTAATTTATAAGAAAAATAGATAAAAATACTAGTCCAAAATAAAACAATAAGAATATCTAATGGTTGTACAGAAAAATCTTTTGATAAATCTTCTCCTACTTGTTTAGCTACTGTTTTTACAGCACTTAAACGTGTAAAAGGTTCTTTAATAAGGTTAGACATAGACTCTAGAGGTAGAAATTGCAAAATGGCATTAACCTTTTCTGTTGTGTTTTCTGCATCTTTAAATTGCCAAAATAAATAACCTTTAAAAATACTTTCTCCAAAAAACCAAATTACAATTCCTCCTACAGCAAATGCAGATCGTTTCACTAAAATACCCATAAAAAGTCCAAAAGAAAAGAATCCTACTAACTTTACAAAAAAGGCTAATAAATATTCTAAATCAGTTGTTACTATTGAAAATTCATTAAAATCGGAATAGCTGTACCCTAAGATAATTGAAACGATAAAAACAAAAATAGTAGAGATTAAAGCTAAAAGTATAACGGTATAAAACTTAGATAAAATAAATTCTTTTTTACTTAAGCCGTCAATTAAATTTTGTTTTAAAGTTTTGTTACTGTATTCATTAGCCATCATTGAAACAATAACTAATAATAAGAAAAATTTAAATATGGCAGCCATAAAAGTGTTAAAATGCCAAATGTATGGGAAGTTAAAAATACCCTGTTCTGCAAGGTGAAATTGTATAGGTCCGATATCAAATTTAATAGCAGCAATTAATGCAATGGAGGTAAGTAAAGCAAAATAAATAATAATTAAAACTTTACTAGCTCTGTTATGTTTTAATTTGTGAATTTCAATATTTAATAATCGTAGCATGTTTATTTTTTATTGTTAGTTAGTGATAAGAATTGTTGTTCTAGACTTGGTTTTCTTTTTACTAAATGAGATAGTACAATGCCATTTTTAAATAAATATGAATTTATTTCAGCAGCGGTTATAGGTTTGTTTAGCTTTGCAATTAATTTATCATCTTCGTTTTTAACGGTTTCAATTCCATCAAAACTCATCAGTAATTCTGTTAGCTTTTCTTGATTATTTTCAACTTTTAGTTCAAACAATCCATAAGAAGCAATCATTTCATCTACACTTCCTGAATATAATTTAATGCCTTCTCTAATTACTACTACATGCGAACAAACTTTTTCTACTTCATCTAATAAATGTGATGCCAATAAAATGGTAGTTCCATTGCTTGCAATGGTTTTAATAATTTGTCTAATTTCATGTATCCCCTGTGGATCTAAACCATTTGTTGGCTCGTCTAAAATTAAAATTTCAGGGTCATTTAATAAGGCTGAGGCAATAGCCAACCGTTGTTTCATACCCAAAGAAAACGTGCTGAATTTACTATTTTTACGTTCAAATAAATTAACTAACTTTAATTTTTCTTCAATTTTTGTAAAAGGAATTTCTTTGATTTTACAAACTAATTCTAAGTTTTGAACTGCGGTCATATACGGATAAAAATTAGGACGCTCAATAATAGCACCTACTTTTTTTAACGCTTGATGTGTAGATAAACTACCATCAAACCAACTAAATTCTCCGGTTGTTTTATTAACTACATTTAAAATAATTCCTAAAGTTGTAGATTTACCACTACCATTTGGACCTAAGATTCCATACACATTTCCCTTTTGAATTTCAAAAGACAAATTATTTACAGCATGAATTTTTCCAAATTTTTTGTTTAAATTATTGATTGATAAGATTGTTTCCAATATTTTTATGTTTAGTATAAAATTAAGACGATATTTAATAACAATTGTTACAGCAATATACTAAATTTGGATTTTACAATATTTTTAATGAATGGAAGAACAAAAATTAATTTCACAAAAAAAACCAGCTTATCCAATTAATGAAGAGCTATATAACTATTTAACAGAATATAATAGAAATATTAAAATTCCTGTTTTTTATGATGATTTATTACGCTTTGCAGGTGCTATTGTTGTATATGATAAAAATGGAGAAGATACTTTATGGGTAAGGGTTTACTATGCTGAACATGAAAGAGATGAAATTGATTTAAGTTTAAAAAGAATGTATTTAATTTTACACGGTGATGGTAGTGAAGACTCTTTACCTTTTTTAACAGTTGACGCCATAGATTATTGCACGTTTGGGAACTCTAAGCCATTTAGAATTAAAGTTAGAAATATTTTAAATGATAATCATACTTACCTATATATTAAAAAGGCTGATGCATCTAGAGTTTATGGATTAGAGCTAGAACATATTTTATCACCAAATAATATTAATTTTTTAGTTTATAAAGATACTTTAATTGAAGAGCATGTACTTGGTATTCCAGGAGATCAGTTTTTAGCTGAAAACTTAGAAACGGTTTCTGTTAGAGGTAAAAAACGTTTGTCTAAAGAATTTGTAAAATTTAATGAACGTTGTATGATTAGAATGCTAGGTGATATGCGTTCATATAATTATGTGATAGTAGCTTCTTACGATTTTGATCAGGTTGAATATAGAATACGAGCAATGGATTTTGATCAGCAGAGTTTCGAAGGCAACCTAAAAGTATATTTCCCACAATTTTTTAAAGAAAATTATCCATTTGTTAAAATGGTAGAAGAAAATCTACAAAAAGAGTCGGTTGAACAATATAAAAGAGAAGAACGTTCTGCAATTGCAAGAAGAATTAGAGGTTCTCAAGAACGTGTACATGATTTATTAAATTGCATGATAAAAGATAAAATTTCTACAACCGATAAAATTACCCAACTAAAAATGGATTTATACAACTATACCTTAGATATGGATTTTAAAAAGTGTAAATCTATGGGAGAAATTTTAAAAGTAGCTTTTGCTTTTGTAGTAAGAAACTATGAAAATGTAAATACTTATATCATACGATAATCTATTTTTAACAATTTTAAGAACTATAAATTAACAAATAAGGTAATATTTAACAATTTATTGATTAAATAAGGCTACTTTAAAAAATTCAACTAGCTTATTTTTGCCGATCAAATTTTAAGATATGACAAAAGCAAGAGTAGCATTAATAGTGGGTATAATTTGTATTTCAATTTTTCCAATTTTAGTAAAATTACATTTAACTTCAGGAGTAATATCTGCGTTTTACAGAATGGCAATAGCATCTGCAGTTATTTTACCGTACGTTTTAATCTTCAATAAATTCAGATTGCCCTCTAAAAGAATGTTGTTGCTTTCTATACTCTGCGGAATTATATTTGGAGCCGATGTTGCAGTTTGGAACATTGCAATACAAGAATCTACAGCTACACAAGCAACACTTTTAACAAATTTATCTCCAGTATGGGTTGGTATAGGAGCTTTTTTCTTTTTGAAAGATAAACCAACTCAAAATTTTTGGATTGGTACTGTTATAGCTATTTTTGGGATGGTTCTTTTGGTTGGGTTTAGTACTTTTTTAAACTTTAATTTTAATGTGGCTTTTTGTTTTGGAGTACTTTCAGGGATGTTATATGCTGTTTATATGTTAACAAGCAAAAATATTTTAAATGAAATAGACGTTACCAGTTTTATGACTATTAGTGTAGTCTCTTCAGCTATTTCTTTAGGGTTAATTAGCTATTTGATAGGAGCTTCTTTTACTGGATTTAGCGATTTAGCTTGGTTTGTATTATTAATACAAGGACTGGTATGTCAATTATTAGCTTGGCTATTAATAAGTTATGCTACAAAAAACATGAGAGCTACCAGAGTTTCTGTAAGTTTACTTGGACAAGCGGTATTAGCAACTTTATTAGCTTGGTTGTTTTTGGATGAAAAAATAACGTTACAAATGATTTTAGGAGGTTTCTTTTTGCTGTTTGGAATTCGAATTACATTTTACCAAAAGCAATTAAGCTTAAAAAAACTAGTGTTAAAAAGAAAACAATATAAAGTTAATCTAACCTTAAAACCTTAATAATTATCAAAATCAAAATCATCTATATTTTCAAAGTCGTCTTCATCATTGAAAATATCAAAATTATTGTTTGAATTTTCTGCTGTAAATTCTTTTTTAGGGGCTTCATCTGGAACATTACCAATAGATAAAGCTATATAAGGTAAGTTTTTATCGGTTGAAGTTATTTTAATTAATTCAATATAAAATGTCCACATAGAAAAGAAATCGTACACATAAATAAGTTTATCTCCTTTTGTTGTAAGAACAGATGAAAGGACGCAATTTTGCATAGAAACAGCATTTTCATCCTCAGACATATTGAATAAAGGAATTTCTTCACCTAGTTCCCATTCATTATTAGTTTGGTAAAATGAAGCCATTTCTTGTCCTTTAAAACCAAAAGATTTTGCAATTGTAAAGTGCAACTCTTCTAGATTAATAGATTCATTAACAATAAGATCTCTAATTACATCTTCATTTACATCTAATATTGCCCTAATTTTATATGCCATTTTGTTTAAATTCTATTCTAATGCAAAGGTAGTACTTATAGTTTTAATTCTTATTTTTACAACCTAACATTTTTTAAGATGGATCAAAAATTAGAAACATTAAAAGCTTTAAATAGTTTGTGTAAAGGTACTTTAATGGAAACTTTACATATAAAATATACCGATGTAGGGGATGATTTTTTAGAGGCTAGAATGCCAGTAGATTCAAGAGTTTATCAACCAGCAGGTATTTTAAACGGAGGCGCCACAATGGCATTAGCTGAAAGTGTAGGTAGTCCAGCTTCTTTATTAGTAATAGATAGAGATAAATTTACGGTTAAAGGTTTAGAATTTTCGGCAAATCATTTGCGAAGTGTAAAAGATGGGTATATAACAGCAACGGCAAGGTTTATTCATAAGGGAAGAACCACTCATTTACTAGAAATTAGGGTAGAAGATGATAAAGGAAAGTTGGTTTCTATGTGTAAATTAACCAATATTATTTTACCAAAATAATATGTATGAAGAAAAGGCTGAAAAAGATAGGTAAAATAACATTACTATTAGTTGTACTATTGTTAATAGTTTTAATAGCACTATTTTATCAATTTTCAACCCCAAAAGCTACACATAAAATAGAAAAAGAATTTGAAAAATTGTCATTTCCTATTTCACTTAGTACAAAAACTTACCAAAAATATAAATACCGAGTTTTAGAACTTCAAAAAAAGATTGATACAACATTACCAACCATAGTTTTTATTCATGGTTCTATAGGTTCTATTTTAGATTTTAAGAAATATTTAATGGATGAAGAGTTAAATTCAAGAGTAAATTTAATTTCTTATGATAGAATTGGATATGGAATTTATCATACAGGAAATGTTCAAGAATCTATACAATTTGAAACGAATTTATTAGAAGATTTAATCAAGAATATTCCATCTAAAAAAGTAATATTAGTTGGTTATTCTTATGGAGGACCTATTGCTTTAGCTTCGAAAAAAAAATATAAAAAAATTATTCTATTAGCTCCTGCTGTTTTTTCAAATAAAGAAGTTATGCCTTGGGCTTTAAACTTTTATAAATGGAAATTGACCAAAAATTTAATCCCCAAAACTTGGCAAGCGGCTTCAAAGGAAAAGTTATCACATCAAAAGGATTTAGAAAAATTTGAAAATAGTTGGAATAAAAACCCTTCAACGATTTTAAGTATCCATGGAAATGATGATGGAATTGTGCCTTATGAGAATTCACTTTATTTAAAAAATAATATTTCACCACAACAATTTGAATTGGTAACTTTGGATGGTGTAGGCCATGGGTTAGTTTGGTCTAATTTTAAGCAGATTAAAAGCATTTTATTACAACAGATAAATTAAATATCATATTGAAAAAAGAGATTGCACATTTTTTTAAAGAAATTGAAGTACTATTAACATCTAATTTGCCTTTTGTAGTTTATAGGAAACCTAATGAAAAAAAAGTTTCTTGCTTGGCTCAAAAAGATAAAACTTTGAATATTTTAAAAGAATTTAATGATTCTGGTTTTGTTTTTGCTCCATTTGATGATAGTAAAAACACCGTAATATTCCCTTTTAAAAAGTGTAAAAGTTTTGAAACTGAAATTTCGTTCAAATCAGATTTAGAAACTCCTCAAAACCTTGCTAATGTTAAAGCAAAAACCTCTTTAAAAAAGGCTCAACTTGAGCATGAAAAAATAGTTCAAAAAGCAATAAATTTTATTATAAGTGGCTCATCAAACAAAATTGTTTTATCTAGAAAAGAGGAATTAATAAGTTCAAATTTAGATGTGTTAGTTACATTAAAAAAGATGTTAAATACTTATAATAATGCTTTTGTGTATGTGTGGTTTCACCCTCAAATTGGTTTATGGATGGGAGCAACTCCAGAGCGATTATTAAGTGTTTCAAAAAATGTTTTTACTACTATGGCTTTAGCTGGTACACAGTCATACAAAAATTCATTAAGGGTAAATTGGGAATCAAAAGAAAGAGATGAGCAACAGTTTGTGACAAATTATATTTTATCAAGTATTCAAAAATGTGTTGATAATTTATCAGTTTCAAATCCATATACTATTAAAGCAGGAAATTTATTGCATTTAAGAACCGACATTACTGGTAAATTAAAGGAAACTAGTTTGTTAGGTGATATTGTAAAATCGTTGCATCCAACTCCTGCAGTTTGTGGATTGCCTAAAGAAGTTGCAAAAGAATTTATTTTAAAAAATGAAAGATATGATAGAGCCTACTATTCAGGTTTTTTAGGAGAACTAAACCTATATAATTCAACAAATTTATTTGTAAATTTAAGATGTATGCAGATTGAAAATTCGGTTGCATCATTGTATATTGGTGGGGGCATTACTGCAGAGAGTATTCCTCAAAATGAGTGGTTTGAAACAGTTTCAAAAGCCGAAATTATGAAAAAAGTGCTTTAAAAATCAACCGAATGAAAAGAACTAAGTTAAAACATTTTCAAATTTATAATGTTTGTGGGCTAACATTATAAATTTTCATGCAATTCTTCCCATGTATATTTAAGTACTTAACATCCAGTTGATTTTCTATTGTAAAACTATAAATAGTTGAAAAAAATAAACGTTTAAATCGTATAAAAGAGTGTTTAAATCGTAAAATTTAAAGAATCTTTTTACGATATTCTGAAGGAGTACATTTCTCCACTTTTTTAAAAATCCTGATAAAGGAATTTACAGACCCAAAACCAGCTAGTTCACTAATTTCTGTGATGGTTTTATTTGGAGTTTGTTTTAAAAGTAGTTTAGCTTCTTTAATTCTGTAGTTATTTACAAATTGGTTGAAGTTACAACCTACTTTTTCATTGATAACATTTGAAATATAAGAACGATTGGTTCCTAAATGTTTCGCTACTTCCCAAATATTTAAATTTGGAACTAACCAAGGTTTTTCATTGCTAAAATATAAGTATAACTCTTTCTCTAATTCGTTAAATTCATAAAGCTGTTCTTTACCAGCCTCATTTTTAGGAACCATTGTTTTTAAATCTATTGCCACAGGGATTTGGCGTATTCCTATTATAGCAATAATTAAATAAAGTAGGGAGAAGAGTATGCAAGAACTTAACAAAAGATAATCATTCGTATTTAATGGTGTTCTACCAATTAGAGTTACATAAAACCCTGGAATCGACATAAATAAGATGAAGGAGATGTTGACTACATAAAAATACCTAAGTTGATACTTATCTAAATTTGAAAATGAGTTATTCATTTCTTGATGCGCTCTCAAAATAAAGCGAATGGTTAAAAAATTGTATCCAATAATTTGAACTAAGTGAAAAAATCGAGTTCCTCTATATAAATAAGCTAATATTTTGGATGAACTTGAAGTTAATTCACTAGCATAAAGATTGTTATTCATATATTCGATATAATTTTCCCAACTAACTAAACTTGTAACAATTAACATTAGAGCTGCTATAATTATTGAGGGAGTAAAATGATAAATCCATTTAATAGGTATAATATTAAAATTAAAAGCACTATAGATATACAGATAATAAAGAGGATAAAAGGCTAAAATTGCTCCTAAAAAAAGGAAATCAAAATACTGAAATATTTTCCAATACTCATAAAACGATAAAAAATGACCGAGAAATAAAATAAAACTATTGGCTAAAAAAAGCCCTAAAAAAAATCTATTTTTAAATTGTTTAGTTGCTGTTGCAAATAAAAAAATTGCTCCATATAAATTGATAGAAAGTGGCGATAATAATGCAATTAGTTTAATCAAAATAAATTTTTTGCTTATTAAATTTAATGTAATGAATTCAATTTTTATATGATAAAAATCAATTATACTAAATTATTAATTTCTTTAAAAACTAGCATAACTTTACGTAACTTTGCACTTAAAATTAATTTATTAAATGCCTCAATTTCCTAAAAATAACTTAGCGCAGCTTGTTATTGCTTCTTGTATTTCTCATCAAATTAAGCACGTGGTAATTTCTCCTGGTTCAAGAAACGCTCCGCTAACTATTGGTTTTTCAAATCATACATCTATTCAAACATATAGTATAGTAGATGAACGTTGTGCGGCTTTTTTTGCTTTAGGAATGGCACAACAATTACAACAACCAGTTGCAATTGTTTGTACATCAGGGTCGGCATTATTAAATTATTATCCAGCTGTTGCAGAAGCTTTTTATAGCAATATACCTTTGATAATTATTTCAGCAGATCGACCAGATCATTTAATTGATATTGGTGATGGACAAACGATACGCCAAAAAAATGTTTTTGAAAACCATATTTTATGTTCTTCTAACTTAGTAGCTGATGAGGTTTCTAAAGCTTCAAATTTTGAATTAGTAACTACAGCTTTAAAACTTGCTAAATCTCAAAAGGGACCTGTTCACATTAATGTACCATTTGATGAACCTTTATATGAAATAACCAACAAAATAGTTGGTTTTGATGAAATTGATACTGTTGTAGAAGAAGTTCCTTTAGATGTCGATGAACTTCAAAATTTTGCAGATATTTGGAATGCTTCAACCAAAAAAATAGTATTGGTTGGAGCGCATTTTCCAGACAAATTAATACAAACTCAGTTAGAGCATTTCACAAAGGATCCTTCCGTTTTAGTTTTAATTGAAAACACAGCCAATGTTTCACACTCCAAGTTTATTAACAGTATAGATAAGTTAATTTTTCCTTTTGTTGAAGATGAATTTGAGCAATTTCAACCAGATATTTTGCTAACTTTAGGAGGGCTGATTGTATCAAAAAAAATTAAACAGCATTTGAGAAAATATCAGCCAAAACATCATTGGCATATAGATTCAAAAAGAGCTTTTAATACTTTTCATTGTTTATCAAAACACTTTAAAATTTCACCACAGTTATTTTTTAGTCAGTTTTTCTTTTTAACAAAGCCTAAAGAAAGTAGTTTTCAACAATTTTGGCTTCAAAAGAAGGTACACCGATTAAAAAATCATCAAAATTTTATAGATGGTTGTTCATTCTCTGATTTAAGAGTTTTTGAAAAAATACTACCAACTATACCTAATAATTCGCAATTGCAACTTGGAAATAGCTCAATTATTAGATACTCTCAATTATTTAATATAAATAATACTTTACAGGTGTTTTGTAATAGAGGTACTAGTGGAATTGATGGTAGTACAAGTACTGCTATTGGGGCAGCTATAGTATCAAACATAAGAACCACCTTTATAACAGGAGATATTAGTTTTTTTTATGATAGTAATGCACTTTGGAATGATTATATTCCAGCAAATTTTAGGATTATATTGATCAATAATTCAGGAGGAGGTATTTTTAGGTTTATACCTGGACCACAGCAGTCAAACGCCTTAAATTATTTTGAAACAACTCATAATTTAACAGCTGAACATTTGTGTAAAATGTATAAATTTGATTATGAGGTAGTTTCAGATGAAGAAAGTTTAATTAAAGTACTTGAGTGTTTTTTTGAAGATTCTAAACAACCAAGGTTATTAGAAATAAAAACGCCAAGAGAGAAGAACGATCAAATATTAAAAGCATATTTCAACAATTTAAAATAAATAAAGAATGGAGTTAAAAACAGGAGATAAAGTAGAGTTAATTGTTGTTAGAAATACAGCATTGGGTTTTACAGTTTTAGTAAATGAAGAATTTGAGGGAATGTTGTACAAGAATGAACTGTATCAAAAAATTGAAGAAGGACAAAAATTAACGGGTTATGTTAAAAAAGTAAGAGAAGATGAAAAAATTGACGTTAGCTTACAACCTGTAGGGTTTAAACAAACTATTGTAAAAAATGAAATTACTATTTTAAAAGCCTTAAAAAAGCATGATGGTTTTTTAGCATTGCATGATAAAAGCGATCCTAAAACTATTAAATATGAATTGGGAATGAGTAAAAAAGCCTTTAAAAATGCAATTGGAGGATTGTTTAGACAAAAGCTAATTACAATAGAAGATGAAGGTATAAGGTTGGTACTAAAATAAAAAGATAATATTTATAAATTAAAAGCGTCAAACTAAATTTAATTTGACGCTTTTTTTGGTTTGCAATTCTTGGTTGATTATACTTTTAACTCTTTTTTGAGAGTTTCACTTAAAGCATTTTTATGAACCATTACAGAAATGGTTTTCAATCTAAAAAATGGTTTACTCATATAAATATATCCACCATTTCCTATGCGTTTAGAATCTGTACCCCAAGAATTTTTGACTTTGTAATATTCAGTGCCATTTTGATCTTTTACCATTCCAACAATATGCATTAAATGGTCGTCTGTAGTATTATAGTTTTCAAATTCTTGTTGTCTAAATTCAGGAGTAATAGTTGCTTCATCAACTATATAAGTTAAAGCTTTTTCAGAATTTTTAAATTCTTTTGGAACTACAGCAATACCATATTTTGATGAAAATGTTTCTTCAGATACATCACAATCTAATGCTAAAGTATACCCTTTTTTTAGGGCATTATCTACTTCTTTAACAAAAATATCTAAATCAATATTGTAAAAACTTCCATTGGAAAAATTATCAGGAATGTTCAATATAAATGTTGAATTATAAGGTTGGTGTGTAAAAGAAGTAAGTGTAATATAATTTGACGTATTAATTTTTGTCATTTCTAAAAATGATTTTGGGGTATACGTAACACCATTATATATAAATTCTTCAGGTGCTTTCCCTAAATGAACAGTTAAAATTGAATCTACTGCTAATTTCCAATTAGGAAAGTTTGATTTTTTATCATTTTTAATATAAGTATCTAACACAGTTTTTAATTCAGGGATAATTTTTGAATGATCATAATTTTTAGTACTGTTTAATAAACCTGAATAAGAACTTTCCGGAACTAAGCCATTTAATTTTATTGAGTTCATAACATCATGAGCCAAACCACCCTCACTAAATTGAATTTTGCCTTGCCTCATTATATAATTCCACGATTTTGCATTGTATGTATGACGAACATTGTACATTTCTGAAATATCTATCATTTCACCAGAATTTCTATATATTTCCGACTCAATAAATGATGAAGCAGAAAAACTCCAACATGTTCCTGTGTTTCCTTGATTTTTAACAGCTGAAGCTTCAATATCGATAATAGGTGTAAATTGATATTTTTGTTCTTTTGGAATATTAACTTTTATAGCTACATCTTCTTGAGCATAAAATAAAGAAGTAATTGCTATAAATAGAATTGAGAAAAATGTGTTTTTCATGGATTATTTGTATTTATTGTTTATTAGGTTCGATATATGTTCCGTCTCGTTTGCTTAAAACTCTTTCAATATTTTTATAATAGCCATCAGCATTTGGATCTCCTTCAGGTAATTTCATATAGCCATTTTTGTAGTATTTAAGTGCTTGTTTAAATTTGCCACCTGTTTCATAATAGCGACCAATATAATAATCGCCAATAGGGGAATCGTTGTACAATCTATTAATCATTTCACCAAAACTTTTTAAATAATCACCATTTTCCTTATCCAAAATAATGCTTTCAATTGCAAAAATATCTCGTTCTCTAATTTTTAAATTACTACCAAATAGGTATTCAATTTCTACATATTTATTCTCTAAATAAGCAATGGCATCAGCAGGGGATAAATTTTGGATGTTATTTTCAAACTCTTCTTTAGAAATAGAAGAGTACATTTCAAAAATAAACGCCAAAGCACCTGAAATAGATTGTCCTATAGATGCTGTTTTGGTACTAGTATCAAATGTTTCGTATTGATATTTAAACTTTCCGTTGTTGGTGGTTGCTAATAATTCATTGGTAGCAGAAATTGAATTTCTGTACTTTTCTGAATTGTATTTTCCGTTAGATAAGTAATAATATATATTTTCATCTTTTATTGAAGGGATTTTATGTTGTAGCATTGTAGGCATATCTATTGCTAAATAAGGGTTAATGGATATAAATGCATTAAAACCTGGAAAATCTTCAATTAAAAAATAATTAATAAAATTAGCGGTTAATGTATTACCTACAATGGTTTTAAATTGTGATGTTCTATAATTTTCTTCTACATAATCAATTAGTTCACCTCTTATAAACCTGTAGAAAGCTTCACCTTCTTGGGTTGGATAACTATTTTCTTTGGAATAAGAACAATCTTCATAACGCTCGTTATATCTATTTTGATTAATTCCAATAATTATTTGTTCAGGAGCTTTGTCTTTAGCAGCAAAAAGTATGGCATTTCCTACAAATACATCAAATAAATATTCAGCATCTAATACTAAGGTAACTGGATATAATTTGGTAGAATCTATTTCATAACTTGGCGGAACATATATTTTTATATACCGTTCTGTTAAAAGTTCACTTGAATTAAATTTTTTGGTAGTTATGCTTTGTGAATTAAGATTCCAACAAGTTACTACAGTAATAATAATTGCTATTGAGTTTTTGATTTTAGATTTTTTCATAGTTTAAATTTACTTTTTTTTATTAAAACCCAAAACCTAAACCAAATTTAAAATAAGTTCCATCTTTAGAATTGAAAAGTGAAGCATTTAAATTAATAATTTCTGCAGCAACTAACCAAAAACCACCTCCATAGGAAGTTTTCCAATCTTTAGAATTTTCGTTTTTCAACCAAACTCTTCCGTAATCAAAACCACCAAATAATCCCATTTGAAGGGGTACTAGCCCTGTTTTAACTTTCCTTAGATTAAATCGAATATCTGTGTTTTGGTAAAAAGAGCGATTCCCAATAAAACGTTGATTTCTATAACCTCTCAACCCATCTAAACCTCCAATACTTGCTGCATTGTAAAATTTAAAGTGATCACCAATTATTAGATTTCCTTTCATTTTTGTTGCTAAAACTAAGTTTCCATTAGACGATATTTTGTGTGTGATGCCTAAAGATGGAGTAATATAGACATGATTTTCTATGGAATTTTTCAAATTAGTTTTCCAACCCATATCAAATGTAAAGTTCATACCTAAAGTTGGAAATAACTTATTGTCATAATTTTTATAAGTATATGACGATTTTAAACCTGTATAATTTTCTCTCTCATCTAACTTAAAATCTAATGTATTAATAAAACGATTGGTTGTATTTTCTACCTCGATACTTTCAATAAATGCGCCAATTTTAAATTCTGCACCAAAACGTCCTTTCCATTTTAAAGCTGGAGCTATGGAATAAGTACTCAATTTAACTCTATGAAAATCTTCATCAAATTCAACTTCATAATTAATAGTTTCATTTCCAAAACCAAAATAATTAATACTATAATTAGGACTTGTAAATGTTGATTCTATTTGAAAATTCCATTTGTTAAAAATAGAAGCAAATTCACCTGTATAGCGAATATCAAACCCTTTATGACTGAAATAATACGCAGCGTTTATGGTATGTTGTTGGGTAAATGGATTTCTTTCAAAAGCATATTTAGTAAAAACACTATTGATTCCAATTTTTATACCATCATCAGGATTAGAACCAATAGAAGGTAACAATTGGTAGTGATTGTATTTTAATTTTTTATAGTTGTAAAAATTAGTTTCGTAGTTGTTATATAGTTTTTGTTTTCCTTTGGTTGTTGTAAATGTATTTTTTTTAGTTTTATAATCGTAAATGGTTACTTTTTTATCGTTTTTAATGTTGTATGTATCATTATTTTGACCGCCAATAATTCTTAAAGGAATTATATTTTGTTTAATACCTGTTACATTAAAAACATCATTATCATCTAAGCCATATACCCAAAGTTCTTTAGTTTTATTTTTTGAATAAGTTTTTTCAAAAATTTTGTTTCCTTTTTTTTTGTTTTTTATGTTGAATATTTTAATAGATGTTTCTCCGTTTTCTAAACGCTCAATATCAAACCAATTATCTTTGTCGGTTCCTTTAACAACTCCATATTTTGAAAGTTGATTATAATATTTTTCCGCAATTAAAGGCAAATTTTGAAGTCGACCTTTTAATTTCTTTTTAATTTCAAGAATTGTTTCATCATTCACTTCAGTAGGTAATTTATTGAAAGCATCTTCAATTACTTCATCAGTTATGTTTTTTTGGATGAAATTAACTTGCTCTTGCCAATTTTTATATGTGGAATTATTGATAAGCGCCATGTCTAAAGGGTAAGGCTCTAAATTAAACCATTTTACATTTCTAATATTGGAATCATATACTTGCATTAATTTAAGTGCAGGAATGGCTCTTGTAATAAATCCTAGAATAAAACCGTCATTTTTAGAGAATGCTTGGTCTCTATCTCTAGGTACGGGTTGATATATCTTTTTCTTTCCATCTTTAAATTCTGCCCAACGCCATTGGTCTTCATGTCTATCCCAATCTCCAATAAGCATATCAAATAAACGAGCTCTAATATAACTGTTTTCATCAATAGTATTATCGTCTGTTTCTCTTAATTTTTCTAATAAATCAACAGTACTAATTAACTTATTTGAATAACCAAAATTAGCTTTATCTCCATGATTATTTGCGGCACGTTCTTCAATCATATATAATTCATCTCCAAAATCGTGATTAAAATTTTTTAATGCATTTTGTTTAGGAACATAATATAAAATAGGGTTTGGATGGTAAATATTTATAGCGTCGGAAAGTTTTCCTACAGAAAAAGGAGCGTAGGGATGAGCTGTGGTATAAATGTCGAGCAATAAATTTTCGGCATAGGTGTTTTCAAACTGACCTTCAACGTACGTGTCTTTATAGGCCACTGCTTGAATATATTGTGTGGCACTTTTTCGCAAAGCTCTCATTACATATTCTTTACCATTTTTATCTTCAAGTCTAAGTGATCTAGATTGGTTTCCACCTCCTTTTCTAGTAGGTTTTAAGCCACCAAACAAAGTGTCTAATAATACTGTTGGTGCAGAAATTGATGTTCCATAATATTTTCTATAATGCTTTCCCCATAACATATTGTGCAGTTTACTTTTACGAACTTCACTTTTGGAATAAATGGAACTAGAAACAAAGGGAGGAAATTTTACAGGATAAGATGTTAATTTTGAAGCTGTAGTTGCATTGTGTATTTTGGTAGTATATAATAGGTTATTTTCTCCATTTATTTCTGTAAAAAATTGTACCCAAGACTCTCCATTTTGGTAAACTGTAATTTTAGCGTAGCCTTTTTTCCCATAAGAAAATTGACTTCCATTAATGGCTCTAACTTCAGAAGTTTTAGATCCAGAACCACTAACAATTTGTGGAATATTATCTTTAAAAATATATTGTAGATTATGTTCATGACCCGATGTAAAAATTATTTTATCAGCTTTTTGACTTATGGTAATTAGACGCTTTTTTAATTCTAAATAAAGTTGATTGTTCATGTCTTGTACAGAAATACCGCTGGTTTTTCTTAACACATTAACCATAGTTCCAAGTAATGGTAATGGAATTTTATTGTTAACTGGATAAAATTGTTTGCGAAGTGAAAATTGTCCTCCATGTGATCCGTTACTAAATAAGGGATGATGTATGGCAACAACCATAGTTTTAGTAGCATTTTTTTTAATTAAACTTTCAAATTCATCAAAAAAGCGTTCTTTGGTTTTAATTTCACAATCATCATTCATAGTTGGGTTTTTATCCCAATCCTCTAAATACCACTGAGAATCTACAATAATCAAAACAAGATTTTCGGAGATATCTACTTTTTTTAGTGGACAACCATCTTTGGGTAAAAAACTGTTTTTATTTTTTAAATTTTCAATAATATATTCTTCTTCACGTTTTAGTCCTTTAATACCATCACTATAATACTCGTGATTTCCAGGAATAAAAATAGGTTGACCTTTAAAATTTTTAACTAATTCAATTTGAGCATCTAAACGATGTTCTGAAATTTTTCGAGTGACATGTTCTTTTTTAGGCATTCCTTTTTCATATAAATTATCTCCTAAAAATAAAACTGTTGAATTTTTATCAGCTATTGATAACTCTTCTTTTAATAAGTTGAAATGAGTTAATTGTTCATTTTCTTGAGCATTGCCTGCATCTCCTATTAAATAAAAAGTATGTACAATTTTTTCAGAAGAAGGAGGTTTTTGATTAAAAGAAAAAGTGTCATTTTTAGAATGGTATTTAGCTTGGTAAGTAGCGCAACTACTTAAAAAAAGTAGAGATATTATAACTAAGTATTTTTTGAATAATAGAATCTTCATTAATAGTAAAATTTCAGTGTTTAAAAATACATAAATTTATGTATTTTTGATTTTCAACGATTCATTTGTTTTATGTTAGAAAACGATTTTTTTAAAGAGGCTCAAAGTTTTGTTTTTAATTTATTGAAAAATAACCTATCTCCTAAAGTAGTTTACCACAATTATAATCATACTTATGAAGTAGTACAAGCAGTTTTTGAAATTGCCGTTGCTGAAAATATAATTGAAGAAGAATTAGAAGTTTTATTATTAGCTGCTTGGTTTCACGATACTGGTTATATAGAAGGAATTGAAAATCATGAAGATAAAAGTAAAAGTATTGCTAAACAATTTTTAGAAGAAAAAAACTACCCTGAAGACAAACTTAAAAAAGTATTTTCTTTAATTGATGCAACTGGAATGCCTCAAAAACCATCTAATAAATTAGAAGAAATTATTTGTGATGCAGATTTGTTTCATTTGGGGACTGAAAATTATATTGAAAAATCAAATTTATTACGTTCAGAGTGGGCGCAATTATGTGACAAACACTTAACAGATATTGAATGGTTAAAAAGTACCGAAGAGTTTTTAAGTAAACATAGCTATTTTACCAACTATGCTTTTAGTAAATTAAATGCGCAAAAAACATTTAATTGGTTGAAAATTCAAAAAGATTTAAAAAAAGCAATTGTAAAACAAGAAGAACAGGAAGTTAAAAATAAACTCAAAAAAGAAGATTTAAAACGTAAAAAGGCTAAAGATGAAAGACCTGATAGAGGTATTGAAACCATGTACAGGGTTACGCTTAGAAATCATATAAAATTGAGTGATATTGCTGATACGAAAGCCAATATTTTACTTTCTGTAAGTGCTATTATACTTTCTATAGCATTGTCCAATTTGTTTCCAAAGTTAGATAAGCCTAGTAATTACTATTTGATTTACCCAACACTTTTCTTTTTGTTTATTACAGTGGTTACTATGATTTTTTCAATACTATCAACACGCCCAAAAATTACTTCTGGAAAGTTTACTAAAGAAGATGTAGTAAATAGAAAAGTGAACCTTCTGTTTTTTGGAAATTTTCATAAAATGCCTTTAAAGGAATTTCAAGATGGGATGACAGAAATGATGAATGACCGTGACTATTTGTATCAATCTTTAATGAAAGATTTGTATTATTTAGGAATAGTTTTGGATAAAAAATATAGATTATTACGTATTGCGTATACAATATTTATGATAGGTGTTATTGTATCTGTTATAGCTTTTGTAATTGCTTTTGAACTAATGAAAAATAATGATACCATTGCAAGTTTAATTTAAATGCTCATCTTTTATAACTTTCATAATATCATTTAAAGTAATGCTTTTTTCGGATAAATTGTTATAATTAACAGCAACTCTTATTGCTTTTAATCCTGAAATACCCACTAAATCTTCTATTTCTAATTTTTCAATAGTTGGTAATAGATAATTGTTAGATTGTAAATATTTTATATATTTTAAGTATTCAGCAGCTTCTTTGTTTTGACTATAAACTATAGTGATTTTACCTGGTTGTGTAATTCTTTTTTTGGTGTTTTTTATAAGTGCTTTGTCAATACGTTTTTTAATAATTTCATACCGAATATTATAGGCACCATCAACATCAAATCGCTTTTCATCTAGTCTAAATTTAATAGCTAAAGGATTGCTATGAATAAGTATTAACGAGGCAATTTCTAAAGGGTGTTCTAATGTATCTTTTAATTTATAAGCTATATTTTCTAATTCGCACATTAGTTGCAATTGCCACAATCTTAAATTATATAAATACAACTTGTTGTAGGTGCAATTTTTAACTAAAGATTGACCAATATACATATTGTAATCAATTCCATCTGTTTTATAACGTTCAAAATAATGAGGGAACATTTTTTGAGCTTCTATTTGTTTTTTATCAATATATTTGGCAAGTTCATCATTTAGAATGGTAACACTTTCTTCGTATTTTTTTCTTTTATCATAAACAACAAAAAGTTTATCATCAATTTGTTGCATATAATTTTCAATTTCATTTTTTAAACTTTCATCTAATGTTTTTAAATGATTAAATACGGGATAAATATCTTTTTTTAAAAAATCTGTTAAAGACATCTCATCACCAGAGTTTAGTCCTTTTTTAGTATTATTTAGGCACTCATCAATTCTAAATAATAAATCATTATAAATAGGAAGTTTATAGAGTTGCTTAGCTTTTTCAATTACTTTTGAAGCCAGTCCAAGTTGTTTTACAAGGTCTTGCTGAATGGCTTTGTTTCTTGCAATGGATGATCCTTTAATATCACTTTGACCATATAGAGGAACTACGTTTTCAAAAACAATATTTTTCAAATTAGTAGCACCTTTACTATTAGTTTCGTTGTTAAATAGGTAGGCTTCAGCCTGCTCATAAAATTTCCATTTTACTGCTGGGTGTAGCGAAGTGTAATTTTCTTGAATAATAGATTCAAGTTTGGTTTCATATTCGTCCATATAACGCTCAATAGCAATTTTAAATACTGGAGCTACATCTTTAAGTTTAAAAGCATTAATAGAATTCAGTTCATATTTAGTGTCTGAAACCAATTCCATAACAACAAAAAAGTCTTCATTTAGTTTTAAAGGAACTAAAATTAAACTTTGAATGCCTTGTTGTTTTAAAGATTTATAAAATCCGTTATAATTTGAACCTTCACCATATTCATCAATATTGGAAATTGCTAATAATTCTTTGTGTTCAAAAACTTTGGAAATGATTGAGTTGCAGAAGAAATTTTGGCAATCAACATTTTCAATTGATTTTAAGATAAAACTATTTTGGGCTTGATAGTTTTTTGAAACGAAAGATTCTTTACTAATACCATAAGTTGAGAATCCAAATTTTATATTGTTTGAGCCAAATAAATTTGAAATACTTTTTTCAATTGCTTCAAAGGCTTGCTCATCTTTTCTAAGCAGGTTCTCTTTTAGGTTTGAAAGGGCTTGATCGGGGGTAACGTCAAACAAATTCATCATACCAAAACCTGTAAACTGATAGCTGTTAGGTGGAAATTTTTCTTTCCAAATGTCAATATTATTAAAATTATCTAATAACAACTTTACATCTTCATCAGCAATTTTTGGAGCAGATGCTAAAGGTGTAACTTTAAAAAAATCACCATTTAATAATGTTCTATAATGTTTAGTAATTCCAGTTTTAATATTTGGAATATCAAAAAGAAAAGGTCTTTTAAAATCAATCGTTACATTATGGCAATAAGATAAAATAAAAGCACAGCTAAGAATATATATTTTAGATTCATCAAAATTTCGTAGCTTGAACTCATAGTTTTCACCGGCATCTTCAATAATTTGTTGAAACCTTTTTGAAAGTTTGAATGTTGTAAATTCAAATGGAATAGTTGCAGCTTTTATTTCATTATTTTGTAATAAATCAGGAAATAAAATGGATAATAATTTATCAATTTGATTATTGTATTTATCCAAATAACTTAAGTCTTCAAAACCAGTTCTTAATTCAGGATATTGTTCGTATTCTTTTAATAATTCAAGAGCCGTTGAATTTAAATAATGGTTGTTATCTTTAGTAATATTTTCAAGATACTCAAAAACAGCCTCAAAACTAATTTTAAGTTTTAAAGGTAATTCTACAGGCTTGTTAAAATTAGTAGCAAGTATCCTCATATTGTTGAATTTTTATTTTTGTCGATATTGAAAGACCAAAATTACTGCTTTAATTCCTAATTTTCATTTTTTTGTCACCAAAGTAACATTTCATCTTTTGAATTAGAAATTTTTTTAACCATTAAAATAAGTTATTTTTACACATTAATTAAAATTAAGATGAAAGAAATTAATTGGAAAACAGCTAAAGAATTTGAAGATATAACCTATAAAAAGTGTAATGGTGTTGCACGTATAGCTTTTAATAGACCAAACGTTAGAAATGCTTTTAGACCAAAAACAACAAAAGAGTTGTATGAAGCTTTTTATGATGCTAGTGAAGATACGTCAATAGGAGTGGTGCTGTTGTCTGCTGAAGGACCTTCAACCAAAGATGGAGTTTATTCATTTTGTAGTGGAGGTGATCAAAAAGCACGTGGGCACCAAGGTTATGTAGGTGAAGATGGATACCATAGGTTAAATATCTTGGAAGTTCAACGCTTAATTCGCTTTATGCCAAAAGCTGTTATTGCAGTAGTTCCTGGTTGGGCAGTTGGAGGGGGGCATAGTTTACACGTAGTTTGTGATTTAACCCTAGCAAGTAAAGAGCACGCAATTTTTAAACAAACCGATGCCGATGTAACTAGTTTTGATGGTGGTTACGGTTCTGCTTATTTAGCAAAAATGGTTGGGCAAAAAAAGGCTCGTGAAATATTTTTCTTAGGAAGAAATTACTCTGCACAAGAAGCTTTTGAAATGGGAATGGTCAATGCAGTGATTCCTCATAACGAATTAGAAACAACAGCTTATCAATGGGCACAGGAAATTTTGGAAAAATCACCTACCTCTATAAAAATGTTGAAATTTGCAATGAACCTAACTGATGATGGTATGGTTGGACAGCAAGTTTTTGCAGGCGAAGCCACTCGTTTGGCGTACATGACAGATGAAGCTAAAGAAGGAAGAAATGCCTTTTTAGAAAAGCGTAAGCCTAATTTTGAAAAAAAATGGATTCCTTAATTGAATCAATCATCAATTATACTTAAAATAATATTTACAAGTACATATGAAAATAATTTGTATAGGACGTAATTATGCAAAGCATATAGAAGAGCTAGAAAATGAAAAACCAGAGAACCCTGTTATTTTTTTAAAACCAGATTCTGCAATCTTAGCTAAAAATCAACCATTTTTTATTCCGCCTTTTTCAAATGACATACATTATGAGGTTGAAATTTTAGTAAAAATTAATAAAGTAGGAAAGTATATTGAATCAAAATTTGCTCATAAATATTATGATGAAATAGGTTTAGGAATCGATTTTACAGCTAGAGATTTACAAAACGATTGTAAAGCAAAAGGATTGCCTTGGGAAAAAGCCAAAGCTTTTGACGGAAGTGCTGTAGTTGGATCTTTTTTGCCAAAAGAAAGTTTAGGAGACTTAAATAATCTTTCATTTACATTGCATAAAAATGATGAGTTGGTACAAGATGGGAATACCAAAGCTATGCTGTGGAAAATAGATGAATTAATTGCGTATGTTTCACAATTTTTCACCTTAAAAAAAGGAGATATACTTTTCACAGGTACACCAGCTGGAGTTGGCAAAATTGATGAAAATGATGTGCTAGTTGGTGCAATTCATCAACAAAAAGTATTTTCAATTAAAGTTAAGTAATCAATTAAAACGTAAATAAAATAGGTCTATTTGGGTTTGGTTTTAAATCCTCATTACGGTGTTCTTTTAAAATGTTATATCCGTAATGGGTTTTTACTAACTCTTTAAAATCAAACTTTAACCGAGGAAATTCTCTTAGTAATTTATCAAAATCTTTTGCTGAAGATCTTTCCATAAAATGATGAAGAATTTCCGTATAAGCTTTAGTTAAGGGTAAATTAAATTTTTTACTTTTTAAAGCATTTACATAGTAGTTTTCTTTAATCTCACAATTTTTTTTAGTTGCACCTTCTAACCCATAACGATTAATTAAAATCCAACTAAGTTTAAGTTGAATTTCATGAGTAAATAATTCTGGAGGTAAAGAGCATTCTTTAACTTGTTTTAAAAGCTCTTTGTCATTTAATTTTAAAGTTGTTGTCATAGCCTACTAATTTTTAATTTTTTTAGTTATTTATTAGATGCTAAAACTTTTAAAAGGTTGCTTTAAGAAACTCTTTATTTTTGCGGTTTAGAGAAGTTTTCTTTATTATTTGAAAATCAATTTAAACTTAATACTTTTACCAGATAACAATATCAAACAATGCAAGCAGAAATAATTACCATTGGCGATGAAATTTTAATTGGTCAAATTTTAGATTCAAATTCAAAATGGATTGCTGAGGAGTTGAATAAAATAGGGATATCAGTTTATCAAATAACTTCAATACAAGATGATAAACAACATATTTTAAAAGCATTGAATGAAGCACAAGCTCATGTTGATATTGTTTTAATAACCGGAGGACTTGGTCCAACTAAAGATGATATAACCAAAACAACTTTAACAGAGTACTTTAATGATACATTAGTATTAAATACAACTATAGTAGAGCAAATTAGGGCAATGTTTGCAAAATTAAATTACCCTTTTACTGAAGTAAATAAAAACCAAGCATTGGTTCCTTCAACATGTATTCCTTTAAAAAATGAATTGGGTACTGCTCCAGGTTTGTGGTTTCATAATAAGGGGAAAATAGTGGTTTCTTTGCCAGGTGTGCCAAATGAAATGAAGGGGTTAATGACTAATTGTGTACTGCCTAAGCTAAAACAAACATATAACTTACCATATATAATTCATAAAACTATTATTACTTATGGTATGGGAGAAAGTATGGTAGCTGAACGGTTGGAGGCTTGGGAAAATAACTTACCTTCATTAATCAAATTAGCTTATTTACCTTCTTATGGAAAATTAAGATTAAGGTTAACCGCTAAAGGAAAAGAAAAAGAAATGCTTGAAAAAGCAGTATTTATTGAAACTGAAAAGTTGACTAAAATTATTTCTGATATTATAGTTGGTTATGAAGATACTGTCTCTATTGAAGCAGTTTTAGGTACATTGTTTTCAAGTAAAAAAATAACTTTATCTGTAGCAGAAAGTTGTACTGGAGGTGCTATTTCGCAAAAACTAACCTCTATAGCAGGTGCTTCAAAGTATTTTATGGGATCCATTGTGGCTTACAATCCAATTATAAAAATCAAAGAATTAAGTGTTCAAAAAGAATTGATTGATAAATATTCTGTAGTAAGTTCGCAAGTTGCAGAAGCTATGGCTGTTGGAATTCAAAAAAAATATAAAACAACCTATGCAATAGCAACTACTGGTAATGCTGGTCCTACAGTTGATATAACAGATAAAACAGTAGGAGTGGTGTTTATAGCTATTGCAACACCAACACAAGTTTTTTCTAAAGAATTTAACTTTGGAAAACCTAGAGAAAAAGTTATTGAAAGAGCCTCTAATAAGGCTTTAGAATTATTAAGAAAAGAAATTTTAAAAAACTAGTAAAATAAGTTTGTGTATTAATTTTTAAAATTTTAATTTTGCATCTCGTTTTGAGAATACATTAAAAAGGTACAGAAATATGTCAAGAGTTTGTGAACTTACTGGAAAAAAAGCAATGGTTGGGAACAATGTTTCTCATGCATTGAATAGAACTAAAAGAAAATTTGACGCTAATTTAATTAAGAAGCGCTTTTATATTCCTGAAGAAGATAAATGGGTTACTTTAAAAATAGCCGCTTCTACATTAAAGAATATTAATAAAAAAGGAATCTCTGCTGTCTTAAAAGAAGCAAGAGAAAATGGTTTTTATAAAAAATAATCTAAGAAAATGGCAAAGACTAAAGGAAATAGAATTCAAGTAATATTAGAATGTACTGAGCATAAAGCAACTGGTTTACCAGGTACTTCAAGATATATTACTACTAAGAATAAGAAGAATACACCAGATAGAATGGAAATTAAAAAATTCAACCCTATCTTGAAAAAAATGACAGTTCACAAAGAAATTAAATAATTAGAGGTTTTCAAATAAAGAAAACATCAAATAAAATATAGAACCATGGCAAAGAAAGCAGTAGCATCGTTACAGACAGGATCAAAAAGGTTAACAAAAGCCATTAAAATGGTTAAGTCTCCAAAAACTGGAGCATATACTTTTGTAGAATCTGTAATGGATCCAACAATGGTAAAAGACTTTTTGAGCAAAAAATAAAAAATTGTTCACAAAATTATACTTAAGCTACTTTCAAAAATTGAGGGTAGCTTTTTCTTTTTTATATTTACACGATTAATTTGTAGTAATGAGTTTATTTAAAAAAATATTTTCGAAAGAAAAAAAGGAAACTTTAGATAAGGGGTTAGAAAAAACAAAAACTTCTTTCTTTTCAAAACTAACAAAAGCTGTAGCTGGAAAAACTAAAGTAGATGATGATGTTCTTGATAATTTAGAAGAGGTATTAGTATCTTCTGATGTAGGTGTAGAAACAACGTTAAAAGTTATTGATAGAATTGAAGCTCGAGTTGCTAAAGATAAATATTTGGGTACTGACGAGTTGAATAAAATTCTAAGAGAAGAAATCGCTGGTTTATTAGCAGAAACTAATGTTGGAAACGAAACGGATTTTACAGTTCCTGAAAATAAAAAACCTTATGTAATTATGGTAGTAGGTGTAAATGGTGTAGGTAAAACAACTACCATTGGAAAATTAGCCTTACAATTTACTAAGAAAGGGAAAAAAGTAGTGCTTGGTGCAGCTGATACTTTTAGAGCAGCTGCCATTGATCAATTACAGGTATGGGCTGATAGAGTTGGAGTTTCTATTGTTCGTCAAGAAATGGGAAGTGATCCAGCTTCTGTTGCTTTTGACACTTTAAAATCTGCTGTGGCACAAGATGCTGATGTAGTTATTATAGATACAGCTGGAAGGTTGCATAATAAAGTGAACTTGATGAATGAGTTAACTAAAATTAAACGTGTTATGCAAAAAGTTGTTGAAGATGCACCGCATGATGTTTTGTTGGTTTTAGATGGTTCAACTGGTCAAAATGCCTTTGAACAAGCCAAACAATTTACCAAAGCTACTGAAGTAACATCTTTAGCGGTCACCAAATTAGATGGTACCGCAAAAGGAGGTGTAGTTATTGGAATTTCTGATCAATTCCAAATTCCTGTAAAATATATTGGTGTAGGTGAAGGAATAGATGATTTACAAGTATTTAATAAAATTGAATTTGTCGATTCTTTTTTTAAATAATTAGCTTTAAACTTATAAAAAAACCTCTTAAAATTAATTTTAGGAGGTTTTTTATTTTATACCTTTAGTTAAAATTAATCAAAATGAAAAAACTATTTTTTTTACTAATAATGTTAATTGCAACGCTTTCTTGTAAAAAGAAAGAAAATCCGATTGTTTTTAATAAGTATGATGAATCATTTGAAATTAAAGAACAACAAAACCACGAAATTAATAGGATGCGTTTTAAACTAATTCAATCTAAATACTTAGATATGAATGAGGTTTTTAAACCTTTTGAAGAAGATTTAGCTTATTTTTCTGAGGAAGATTATGAAAATTTAAAACCCTATATCTTAGAAAAAAATATTCCTTCTCTACAAACATCTGTTAAAAATGGAATTTTATCTTATGAAAAAATAGCACTATTTTATTTGTATAGAATTCGAAAATTTGAAAGTGATAATAATCTAGCTTTGCATAGTATTATAACATTGAATCCAGATATTTTAAAGGAAGCAAGAGCTAAAGATAAAATCCATTCAACCAATAAAACAAATACACTTTATGGTTTGCCTATTTTATTGAAAGATAACATAAATACTATTGGAATGCCTACCACCGCTGGTGCATTTGTTTTAAATAATAATATTAAAACAGATGACGCATTTATAGTAAAAAAGCTAAAAGAACAAGGCGCATTAATTTTAGGGAAAGTTAATTTAAGTGAGTGGGCATATTACTTTTGTAGTGGATGCCCTGTAGGTTATAGTGCTGTTGGTGGACAAACATTAAACCCATACGGAAGAAAGGTTTTTGAAACTGGAGGTTCAAGCTCAGGAAGTGGAGTAGCGGTAGCAGCAAATTTTTCAGTGGCTGCAGTAGGTACAGAAACTTCAGGTTCAATTTTATCTCCATCAAGTCAAAATTCTGTGGTTGGATTAAAACCAACAATTGGTTTATTAAGTAGAACAGGTATAGTACCCATTTCGAGTACATTAGATACTCCAGGACCTATGACTAAAAGTGTGATTGACAATGCAATTTTTTTAACTGCTCTTTTAGGTGAAGATTCTAAAGATGTTGCAACCAAAGGAAATAGCCAACAAATTAATTATGTTGAAGCTCTAAAATTGGCAACCTTAAAAGGGAAAAGGTTAGGGGTGATAAAAGAATTGTTAAACGATTCAATTTATAAAACAACCATTGATAAATTAAGAAATCATGGAGTAGAAATTATAGAATTTGACCCTCCACAAGTTAGTTTAAGAGGCTTTTTAACTTTATTAAATAACGATATGAATAAAGATTTACCAATTTATTTAAAAAAGTATGCGGATACAAATCTTCAAGTTTCATCAATAAATGATGTTGTAAAATTTAATTTGAAGGATTCGATAAAAAGAGCACCTTATGGGCAACAACTTTTTGAGGGTATTCTAAAAGATACTACTTCAAATGAAACATTTAAAATTGTGAAAGATAATTTACGCCAAAGTAGTATTGAGTTTTTAAATACTCCTATAAAAAAATATCAGTTAGATGCTATTTTATCAATTAATAATTATCACGCTGGTTTTGCAGCAGTAGCAAAATATCCTTGCGTAACTGTTCCTATGGGATATAAAAATACTGGAGAACCCATTAGTTTAACTTTTATAGCCAAACCTTATCAAGAGCAAAAATTACTCCAATTAGGATATGCTTTTGAACAGTTAACTAAAATTAGAAGGCTTCCAGTTGATTATAAATAAAGAGTTTAGGTTATTTTATGGTTTAAAGTTGAAAAGTAGTACTTTTGCAAACCTTAAATAACAAAGATGAGAACTAAATCAAAAAAAGAGAATAAAATTAATGTAGTTACTTTAGGTTGTTCTAAAAATGTTTATGATAGTGAAGTTTTAATGGGACAACTAAAAGCTAATGACAAAAATGTGGTTCATGAAGATGAAAATGATGATGGTAATATTGTGGTAATTAATACCTGTGGTTTTATTGGTGATGCAAAAGAAGAATCGGTAAATACAATTTTACATTACGTACATAAAAAAGAATTGGGTGAAGTTGATCGAGTATATGTTTCGGGTTGTTTAAGCGAACGTTATAAGCCAGATTTGCAAAAGGAAATTCCTAATGTTGATGAATATTTTGGGACTCATGATTTACCAAACTTATTAAAAGTATTAGACGCAGATTATAAACACGAATTAGTAGGTGAGCGTTTAACCACAACACCTACGCATTATGCTTATTTAAAAATTGCAGAAGGCTGCGATAGACCTTGTTCTTTTTGTGCAATTCCATTAATGCGTGGAAAGCATATTTCTACACCTATTGAAGATTTAGTTATTGAAGCAACAAAGCTTTCAAAAAAAGGAATTAAAGAACTCATTTTAATTGCACAAGATTTAACTTATTATGGTTTAGATATTTATAAAAAAAGAGCATTAGCAGATTTGTTAAAAGAATTGGTTAAAATTGATGGAATAGAGTGGATTCGTTTACATTATGCGTTTCCCACAGGTTTCCCATTAGATGTTTTAGATGTTATAAATGCTCAACCTAAAGTTTGTAATTATTTAGACATTCCTTTGCAACATATCAATGACGAAGTTTTAAAATCAATGCGAAGAGGTACTTCTCATGAAAAAACAACAAATTTAATTGCAGAATTCAGGAAATCTGTCCCAAATATGGCAATTAGAACTACTTTAATTGTAGGATATCCTGGAGAAACAGAAGAAGCCTTTCAAGAGTTAAAAAACTGGATTCAAGAAATGCGTTTTGAACGTTTGGGAGCTTTTGCGTATTCTCACGAAGAAAATACGCATGCTGCCACTTTAAAAGATAATGTTCCAGAAGAAGTGAAACAGCAGCGTGTTAATGAAATTATGGATATTCAAAGCCAAATTTCTTTTGAACTGAATCAGAAAAAAGTGAATAATACTTATAAAGTTTTAATTGACAGAAAAGATGGGAACTATTTTGTTGGAAGAACTGAATTTGATTCTCCAGATGTTGATAATGAAGTGTTAATAGATGCTACAAAGCATTATGTGCAAATTGGCAAGTTTGCTCAAATTAAAATTACTTCGGCTACTGAATTTGACTTGTATGGTGAGCCAGTAAGTTAATTTAAGAATAACAGTATAAAAAAAAGCGAATATTAGTTCGCTTTTTTTGTTTATAGGTATTTTTATTCTTTTTTAATTGAAGAAAACGGCATTCACAAAAAATAGTTTGCCATTTTCCCAAAACGATCTAAATAAAGGATTGTCAACCATATAAATTAGCTGTCCCTTCCCTTTGTTTTCAACTCCAAAAAGTAAAGAATTTGAGATATTTTGTAAAGTATTTACTCCTGCAAACCCAGCAATGTTTTTTGAATCTTTTGGGAAATAACCAACATTATACCCATTTTCTAATAAATTATATGAAGTTGCACTTAATTTTAAACTATAATATTCATTAGTATAACCAAAAGCCAAAGGATGTGTGGCATCAATTGTACTTTTAAAAATACTCCCAGTAATACTGTTTTTCATATAATTTCTTTCACGTTGGTCAAATGGAGTTAAATCAATTTTTGGAGTGGATGAGCTATCTTCTTCTTTTTTAATTTTAATTGAATAGCCATCTTTATCTGCGAAATTATTAATGGCATTTGCAATGGCAATAACAGTTCCACCTTCAGAAGTAAATTTAGAAAGTGACTCAAGTTGTTTTTTACTGGCATTAAAACCACTTGGTAAAATTAAAACATTGTATTTAGTAGTACTGATTCTACTTAAATGATCTTTTTTTATAACATTTAAAGGATATTTTAATTGGGTTTCAAAGAAGTGCCAAATCTCACCAAAGTTTAAAGATGAAATGCCTTCACCAGCCAATACAGCTACTTTTTTTGATGAAATAAGTGGGTAGTTTGAGGAGCCAAAGTCGTAACCATTTTCTACAAAACCTGTAGAAACTGGAATAAATTCTTTAGTTATTCTATCGGCTATTTCTTCAATTTTTTCATTGAAATTTAGAATGTGTCTATTTTCACCTTTAAGGATAATAAAAGTTCCTTTTTTTAATGAATGACCTTCCACAGAAAAATCAGCTAAACTGTAACGAACATTAAAGCCTTCTTCTAATAAATCACCTAAAAGTTGCGCATCTGATACTTCATTCCATTTATGAAGATAGGCATAAACATTTTTTGAGCTTTGATTTTTTAAAGTTTTGTGAATTAATTTTGAAAAATTAGCAGTCAAATCAATTGAAGTTTCCGTTGCAAATCCTTGTAATCCGTAGGCAAAAGGTAAACTCCAAGCAGTAATATCATACGTAACAGAGTCAGTTAATTTAGAAGCTGGTTCAAATAATACTTTAACCATTTTTCCTTTAGGTTGATTGGTTGGAATTACTAAATCATTTTCTAATATTTTAAGTGTATTGGTAGTTTTTGTATGATAATTTAAGACTTTTACACTTTTTCCATTTCCTGCATAGTATTTAATTTCATGGGTATCTAAAAGTTCAGTCACTTTTTCAATTTTTTCAAGAGCACCTCTTAAAATATAATTTTTGTATTTTAAGTTAGAGTTATCGAAGAATTTTGAAAATTCAGTTAGCATTTGAGTCGTGTTTTTTGCAGCAACTTCAACTGTTGAAAGTCCTGTAGTTGTATGGTGGTCAATTCGGTCTCTTAAAGTAAGTTCTGTATTATTTTCAGTTGTAATACCTAAACCAGCTTTCCCATGTCCAGCTTGCTCATAAGTCATACCAATGGCACCCATATACGTAGGGTAGGTATCTCCATAACTTGGATAAAATAAATCAAAGGCTTCTTTTGTAAAATAACGCCAACCATTTTGGTCAAAATATTTTGCATGATTTTTGCCAATTTTAGTTTGAAAATCTCTTTGCCAATCTGTAATTATTTCGTGAAATGGTTCTGCAGCAGGAGCAAAGTAATAGGGACTGTTTATAAACTGTTCATGAAAATCTACATGAACTTGAGGCATCCACTTATTATAAATTTTTAAACGTTGTTGAGTTTCTACTTGTGTAGCCCAAGCCCAATCTCTATTTAAATCAAATAAATAGTGATTTGGTCTACCGCTTGGCCAAGGTTCGTTATGTTCAATAACATCAGGGTTTATGTTGTATGGATTGCTTTTCTTTTGGTTGTACCAATTTACATAACGATCTCGTCCATCAGGATTTAAACAAGGGTCAATAATTACAACTGTATGTTTAAGCCATTCTTGTTTTTTAGTAATTAGCTTGTAAAGAGTTAGCATAGCAGCTTCAGTACTTGAGGCTTCGTTTCCATGAACATTATAGCTTAACCAAACGATACCAATTTCGCTGGTAGAATTACCATTTATTAATCCTGTTTTTTTTAAATTATCTTTTCGAATAATTTCTAGGTTTTTTATGTTTTCTTTAGAAGAAATATAAGATATATATAAAGGCCTGTATTCATTAGTTTCTCCATATTTTTCTAATTGAACATTGTTCGATGTTTCACTCACATATTTAAAATAGTCTATTACTTTATGATGTCTTGTAAACCTTGAACCTAATTCATACCCTAAAAATTCTGAAGGAGATTTAATTGTTTGAGCATTACTAATAACATTAAAAAATAAGCTGATTACAAGTAAAATACGTAGTTTTTTCATTGAAAATTAAAATTTAAGTTTCAAATGTAATTAAATAAACTTAATTATTTAATGCATTAAACTATTCAGATTGTATTATTTTTACTTCAAAATTAGAACCATTGAAAAAAGCATATTTTAATTGGAGTACGGGAAAGGATTCTGCTTTAGCACTTTATAAAATTTTACAAGATAAATCATATTCAACTGAAGTATTAGTAACTACGGTAAGCAAGAAGCTTCAAAGAGTTTCTATGCACGGAGTTCGCGAAGAATTATTAGAATCTCAAGCTAAACAAATTGGTTTACCATTGTATAAAATTTATTTTCCTGAAGATGTTTCTATGGAAACGTACAATATAATAATGAAAGAGAATCTAGAAAAATTAATAATTTCAAATAAATATGAATATGCGGTTTTTGGAGATATATTTTTGGAAGATTTAAAAGCATTTAGAGAAAAAAAATTATCAGAACTTAATTTAAAAGCTGTTTTTCCTTTATGGAAAAATAATACTAAAGAATTGTTGTTAGAATTTATATCACTAGGCTTTAAGGCAATTACTGTAAGTGTGAATGCAAACTTGCTAGACGAAAGTTTTGTTGGAAGAATTTTAGATGAAAATTTTATCAACAATTTACCACCTAATGTAGATGTTTGTGGTGAAAATGGAGAGTTTCATACCTTTGTTTTTGATGGTCCAATTTTTAAAACACCAATAAAGTTTGAAGTAGGTGAAAAGGTTTTAAAAACATATGAATCTTCTGATAATGATACTTGGGACAATAGTTTTTGGTATTATGATTTAAAACCTATTTAAAATTAGTTAAAAAAGTGTTAGATGTTTTTATGTATTTCGACAAACAGTCTAAATTGTGTACTTTTATACTATTAAAAAATAGCCCATGAGCACTATTAAAAAAGAAAACGCTTCCTCTCATTACGATTTTGAAAAGCATTGGAATGCAGCATATCAAAAAACGCCTGTTAATAGCCTTGGTTGGTATGAAAAAAACCCAGCACCTTCTATTAATTTAATTGAAGAATGTAATTTACCTCATGATGCATTAATTTTTAATGCTGGAGCTGGAGCTACTACTTTAATTGAAGAGCTTTTAGATAAAGGATATACAAACATTGTTGTTAATGATATAGCTGTAGCTGCACTAACAGAACTTAAAAATTCTTTGACAAAACATAAAAACTCTAATGTTACATTTATTGTTGATGACCTAACGAAACCTACAGAATTATTAAAATTGAAAAATGTAGATCTATGGCATGATAGAGCAGTGTTGCATTTTTTTACTGAAGAAAAACAACAAAAAGCTTATTTCGATTTAATTAGAAAGGTAGTCAAACCTAATGGTTTTGTTGTTTTAGCTGAATTTAATTTGGATGGAGCAAAAAAATGTTCTGGTTTAGATGTGTTTAATTATAATGAAGAAATGTTGCAAGAAAGGTTAGGTGATGAATTTGTTCTTTTAAAAGGATTCAATTATACCTATACTCAACCATCAGGTAATTTGAGAGAATATGTTTATACCTTATTTAAAAGAAAGGCATAATTTCGTTTATAATTTAGATAATTAAAAAAAATGAAGTCAGAGATTAACTGTTGTCTAATAAAAACAATTCGAGTAACTGAATGAAAGTACATCATATTCCATTTAAAAAAACAGGTTATTTTTCAAAACTAATTAACGATTATCTTGATCAAAATTCTGAGTTAGATCAATTTTATGGTAATTTTCCAAATATTGAAGGGTTTTCAAATCAAATTGAACTTAAATATCAGTCAAAAATTGATTCACAGTTTAATAGAGTTCATTTAGTAAATTCATTAAAAAAGCAATATAGTTTAGTTGAATTTTCTGAAAACACAGCTAGTAATATTGAGTTATTAAAAGAAGAAAACACGTTTACAATAACTACCGGACATCAGTTAAATATTTTTACAGGACCATTATATTTTTTATACAAAATAGTTTCAACTATTAATTTAACAAGGCAGTTAAAAGAAGCATTTCCTTCCTACAATTTTGTGCCAGTTTATTGGATGGCAACCGAAGATCACGATTTCGAAGAAATTAATTATTTTAATTTTAAAGGCAAAAAAATTGAGTGGGAAAAAGACGTTAGCGGTGCAGTAGGCCGTTTAAATACAGAAGGTTTTCAAAAAGTTTTTAATGAATTTTCAAAGCATTTAGGCACGTCTATAAATGAGGAATTTATAAAAGAATTATTTCAAAAAGCGTATCTTAAACACACTAATTTAACAGCTGCTACGCGATACTTAGTAAACGAACTTTTTGGCAAATATGGTTTAGTAATTATAGATGGAGATGATAAACTACTAAAAAAACAGTTTAGTCCACTATTTAAAGATGAATTGTTACAAAAAACTTCCTATAAAAAGGTAACTCAGTCTAGTAAAAAATTAGAATCTATAGGGTATAATATTCAAGTCAACCCTAGAGAAATTAATCTTTTTTATTTAAAAGATGACATTCGTGAACGAATTATTTATCAAAACGATATATTTTATATCAATAATTCAACCATTACTTTTTCAAAAGAAGCCATATTAAAAGAGTTGGAAAAGCACCCAGAGCGTTTTAGTCCAAATGTAATTATGAGACCTTTATATCAGGAAACTATATTACCAAATATATGTTATATAGGTGGAGGTGGAGAGTTGGCTTATTGGTTACAGTTAAAAGCTTATTTTGAGCAAATGAATACTCCTTTTCCAATTTTGTTATTGAGAAACTCGGTATTGTTTTTAACCGAAAAACAAAACAAAAAGCTTCAAAAACTAAAGGTTTCTTTAGAAGAAATATTTTGTAAACAAGGAAAATTAGTTGATAAAAAAGTAAAAGAAATTTCAGAAATAGAAATAGATTTTTCCACTCAAAAAGCTTTTTTACAAGAACAATTTGATAGTTTAAAATTGATTGCAAAAAAAACAGATCAATCATTTATAGGAGCTGTTAATGCGCAAGAAAAAAAACAATTAAATGGATTGGATGCACTTGAAAAACGTTTGTTAAAAGCACAAAAAAGAAAGCTAGAAGATGAAGTTTCTAGAATTAAAGTGCTTCAAGATGAATTATTTCCGAGCAAAAGTTTAGAAGAGCGTTCACGTAATTTTTCAGAAATGTATTTAAAATTAGGAAAAGAATTGATTCCTATTTTATTGAACTCATTAGAACCTTTACAATTAGAATTTACAGTTATTGAGTATTAATTAAATTGGCTTAAAACTGTAGATTTTATTTTTGAACGTATAAGAAATTTCTTCTACATTATCATTTTTAATTTTTTTGGCTTCATCCTCATCAAGTTCAAAATCAATTTCAGTAAAAAATACTTGAGTATTTTTAATCTTTTCAGATTCTATAGTAGTATTATCCGAATTTAAAACAATTATATTATTCTCAAATTTAAATGTTAGAGTACAGCCTGTTCGTTTAATTTTTGTAGAAATATCTCCAATTATAATCGTTTTTATAAATGGAAAACCGCCTAGTTCTTCAAAATCTAAATAGACATCATTATTTAAATTTTCAGCATATTTAGTACCTCTTTTAAAATCAATTTTAGGTAGAGGTTCAGAATTTTCGTTTGTTTTTTTTGATTTTAATAAATTCGAAAGTGAAAAAACCATATAAAAATGTTAAGCTGTTAGTTGTTATGATATAATGTATTATGTTCCAAGGCTTCACCACAAACCTTACAATTACTTGCTGATGCTGCTCCACCAACGCAACCATTTTTACATGTATAATGAAATACTCCTGCTGCGTTTTGAGAAGGTGAAGGAGTAGTTTTGTTAGGAGCACTTGTAGTTTGGTTTGGAGTTAGGGCGTTACTCGGTACATTTAGTGGGCCGCTTTTTAAAAATTCATCCTTATGGTAGGCAGCATTATGTACATATGGTGTATTACAAGTAGCACATATACCAGCCATATTTGATCCACTATTTTCACACTTATTTTTACAAATATAGTGTAATTCTGTTTTTGTAGTTGTTGTTTTTACTTTCGCTTTTTCCTCTTTGCAAGCTATTAATAATGAGAAAAAAATAATAAGTATAACGTTGATATTTTTCATAAAAACTGATTTTTTTCAAATATACTATAAAATTATAGTTTGTGGAATTCTTAGTAAAAAAACAAAAAGCCTAAGCAAAATAAGCATAGGCTTTTTTATATGTGTTTTTAAGCTTTATAAATGAATTACTTCATCATAAGCGTCAGCTACAGCTTCCATAACAGCTTCACTCATAGTTGGGTGTGGGTGGATTGCTTTTAATACTTCATGACCAGTTGTTTCTAGTTTTCTACCTAAAACAGCTTCAGCTATCATATCAGTAACTCCAGCTCCAATCATATGGCATCCCAACCATTCACCATATTTAGCATCAAAAATAACTTTTACAAAACCTTCAGGTGTTCCAGCAGCTTTTGCTTTACCAGAAGCTGAAAATGGAAATTTACCAACTTTTAATTCGTAACCTTGTTCTTTTGCTTGAGCTTCGGTTAAACCAACACTTGCAATTTCTGGTGTAGCATAAGTACAACCAGGTACATTACCATAATCAATTTTTTCAGTGTGTAAGCCAGCAATTTTTTCAACACAAGTAATTCCTTCAGCTGAAGCTACGTGAGCTAAAGCTTGTCCTGGAACTACATCTCCAATGGCATAATATCCAGGAATATTAGTTTGGTAAAAATCATTAACTAAAATTTTATCACGGTCAACAACAATTCCAACATCTTCTAAACCAATATTTTCAATGTTAGATTTAATTCCTACTGCAGAAAGTAAAATATCAGCTTCTAAAATTTCTTCTCCTTTTTTAGTTTTTACTACTGCTTTTACACCATCTCCAGAAGTATCCACAGATTCTACAGAAGAATTCGTCATAACTTTAATGCCTGATTTTTTGAAAGAACGTTCAAATTGTTTTGATACATCTACATCTTCTAAAGGTACTAAGTTTGGTAAAAATTCTACAATAGTAACTTCTGTTCCCATTGAATTGTAAAAATGAGCAAATTCAACACCAATGGCTCCAGAACCAACTACTATCATTTTTTTAGGTTGTGTTGGTAAGGTCATTGCTTGGCGGTATCCAATTACTTTTTTACCGTCTTGTGGTAAATTTGGCAACTCTCTAGAGCGTGCTCCAGTAGCAATAATAATATGATCTGCGCTGTATTCTGCTACATTTCCATCGGTGTCTGTTACATCAACTTTTTTGCCAGTTTTTAGTTTTCCAAATCCATTTATAACGTCAATTTTATTTTTTTTCATTAAAAATTGAACTCCTTTACTCATTCCATCAGCCACATTTCTACTGCGTTTAATTACTGCTTCAAAATCTTTATCAATAGCTTCAGCTTTTAAGCCATATTCATCAACATGTTTCAAATAGTCGTAAACTTGAGCACTTTTTAATAAGGCCTTAGTAGGAATACATCCCCAGTTTAAGCATATTCCACCTAAATTTTCTTTTTCAACAACTCCAACTTTAAATCCAAGTTGTGAAGCTCTAATGGCTGTAACATATCCTCCTGGGCCACTTCCAATTATAAGTACGTCGTATTTCATGTGTTTCTGTTTTATTTTTATTTATGAATGCTGATTTTTCACAGCAAATTTAATGCTTTTTTCTTTTTTTAAAGTTTCTTATTGTATCAATTCACTAAAAGGCTTTCTTAAATTGATTAATTTTAAAATAGTTACTTTAATTATTTTACATTCTTTCAGGAACGTTGATTCCTAAAAGTTTAAATGCAGTTTTTATAATTTCTGCGACTTTAGCGGATAATTGAGTTCTGAATATTTTTTCATTTTTATTTTCACATCCCAAAATTGGCACAGTTTGGTAAAATGAATTGTATTCTTTTACTAAATCATAAGTATAATTTGCAATAATTGCTGGGCTATGATTTTGTGCAGCATTTTGAATGATTTCAGGAAATAATTGAATTTGTTTAATCAATTCTCGTTCCTTTACGTGTAAACCAACTTCATGTTCACTCATTTCAATGCTAAAATCAAAAGTAGCTTTTCTAAGGATAGATTGAATACGGGCATAGGTATACTGAATAAAAGGACCTGTGTTTCCGGCAAAATCTACGGATTCTTCTGGATCAAATAAAATACGTTTTTTTGGATCTACTTTTAAAATAAAGTATTTTAATGCTCCTAATCCAATGGTTTTGTATAAGCTTTCCTTTTCTTCTTTAGAGTAGCCTTCTAATTTTCCTAATTCTTGAGAAATAGTTTTAGCAGTATTGGTCATTTCTTCCATTAAGTCATCCGCATCTACAACGGTACCTTCTCTAGATTTCATTTTACCACTTGGTAAATCTACCATACCATAAGATAAGTGATATAATTGTTTAGCCCAATCAAAACCTAATTTGTCTAAAATTAAAAACAAGACTTTAAAGTGATAATCTTGTTCGTTTCCTACGGTATAAACTAATTCGCTTAAATCAAAATCTTTAAAACGTTCAATGGCTGTTCCTATATCTTGAGTCATATAAACGGCTGTTCCATCAGCACGTAATACAATTTTTTCATCTAAGCCTTCATCGGTTAAATCAATCCAAACACTACCATCTTCTTTTTTATAAAAAACACCTTTTTCTAAACCTTCGAGTACAATATCTTTTCCTAATAAATAGGTATTGCTTTCGTAATAATTTTTATCAAAATCTACACCTAGCTCTTTGTAAGTTTGGTCAAAACCTTCATATACCCATTGGTTCATGGTTTTCCATAATTTAACTACTTCTTTATCCCCAGCTTCCCATTTTAGTAGCATTTGTTGAGCTTCTATTAAAATTGGAGCTTCTTTTTTAGCTTCTTCTTCGGTTTTTCCTTGAGAGATAAGTTGTTGAATTTCTTCTTTATAAGCTTTATCAAAAGCAACGTAATAGTTTCCTACTAATTTATCTCCCTTTAAACCAGTGCTTGTAGGGGTTTCACCATTACCAAATCGTTGCCAGGCGAGCATACTTTTACAAATATGTATACCGCGATCATTAATTATTTGAGTTTTATATACTTTTTTACCTGAAGCCTTTATAATTTCAGCCACAGAATACCCTAATAAATTATTTCTAATATGTCCTAAATGAAGTGGTTTGTTAGTGTTTGGTGATGAATACTCAACCATTACCGCTTTTTCATTTTTTTTAGGTGTTACTAAACCATAGTTTGGAGTTTTAAAAATAGAATTAAAATTTTTGATAAAAAATGCATCTGAAATGACTAGGTTTAAAAACCCTTTTACTACATTAAAATCAGTTATTTCTTGTACGTTTTCTTTTAAATATTCTCCTATTTTGGTTCCAATTTCAACAGGATTTCCTTTTACGTAGCGTAAAAATGCAAATACTACTATGGTAATATCACCTTCAAAATCTTTTCGAGTAGCTTGAAATTCGATTGATGGTATTTCTACCTTATAAATTTCTTTAAATGCTTTTTTTACTGCTAGTTCTAAACTGTTTTGCATATTTTTTTGCTAAATTATTTCGAGGTGCAAAAGTACTAAATTTCGTATAAAATTTACTGTTTTATAAACTCAAATTCTGTAAAATCAAAATCAGGGTTAGGTACATCTATATGTAGCTTAGAAATTTCCCCATTTTTGTTTATATCAAACCATAATTTGCCTTCTGGTAATGAAGCTAAATGTTTTGGAAATCTAAAGGTAAAAATGTGATGATTCCAATGAGTTAAGTTCGCATGGAAAATAGGAGTGTTGTCCATTTTAAAATACAAGCTCTTATTTTTAATACTAACCGTTACATTACCATATATTTTATCTGTATAGATACCAGTATAATTTTGCAGTTCTAAATGATTTTTTTGCAATTTTCCTCTTAGAACTTCATTTTTTTGATACTTTAATGTTGTTAAGCTATCTTGATGTTTTTTATACCCTAAATAATTAGCACTCCAATCTAAGCCACTAGTATTGTTAGTAACTAGAACATCTAATATTTTATTGGTTAATGCACTAGGTACCCAGTTAATGCTATTGGTTAATATAACAACTCCTACATTTTTCTCAGGAATAAAGAAGGATTTTGAAATCATTCCGTCATAACCTCCGCCGTGCGAAATTACTTTTATTCCTTGGTAGTCTTGTACATTCCAACCTAGGGCGTAGGATTTGAAGTGTATATTTTCAGTGTTTTTTCCAACTTCAAAATTAATATGTGGTGTTGTTAGTTTTCTAAAACTATTTTCTGAAATAATTTGGAAGCTGTTTTCTTTTCCTTCAGTTAGGTTATATTGTAGCCATTTAGAAAAATCATCAACAGAAGAAATTAAGGCTCCAGCAGGAGCAATATTATCCCAATTAACCCAATTTAACTCATGATTTATTCCATTTTCAAGATAATAAGGGGTTGCTATATTTTTGTAATTTTTAAGTTGAGTTGTTGATGTTAGAGTACGGTTCATTTGTAAAGGATCTAAAAAATGTTGTTGGATATACTTTTGCCAAGATTTTCCAGATACTTTTTCAATAATTTTACCTGCTGTTAAATAAGCAATATTGGAATAGCCAAAGGTGGTTCTAAATTCGTATTCAGGAGTTAAATATTGTTGTGCCTCAATAATATATTCTGCACTATGTGTTGTTCCATACCATAATAAATCACCACTAAAAGTCTTTAATCCACTTCTATGGCATAGCAAATCTGTAATTGTAAAATGATTAGTAACATAATCATTATACATTTTAAAATAGGGAAGGTAATCAACAACTTTATCATTCCAATTTAGTTTTCCCTCTTCTACTAATTTAGCAATGGCTGAAGCTGTAAAAGCTTTAGTGTTGGAAGCAACTGCAAAGAGTGTACTACCATTAACTTTTGTTTTTTTATCAATTGAAGCATAACCATACCCTTTACTAAAAATAATAGAATCTGAATTTACAATAGCTATAGCCATTCCTGGTAGTTGCCATTCGGTAAGTGTTTTTTCAAAATAGTTATCTAAATGTTGGAGTTGCTCTGTAGTTTGCGAATAAAATGTAAGGCAAACAAAATAAATAAGGGTTGTTAGTTTGGTTAATTTCATATTTAATTTAATTAGGTGTTACTAAATTAATAATAATTACAGAGCTACTCTAAAGAAATAACATTTATATATTTGCATTATGGAAGATTTTTTAAAACAATTACCAGATTTAGCAAAAGAAAAACTCCCAGAGAGTAGAAAATATTTTCAAAAGTTAAAAAAACGTACTCCTAAAAATTTAGATTTAATAATGCAAGATTTGCATAGAGATGAATTTGAAAAAACAGACTGTTTAGCTTGTGGTAACTGTTGTAAAACAACGAGTCCAATATTTACAGATAAAGATATTCAACGTATTTCAAAATTTTTAAAATTTAAAGTTGCGGATTTTATTTCAAACTACTTAAAAAGAGATGAAGATGATTTTTATGTGTTAAAAACAGCGCCTTGTACTTTTTTAGATTTAAATGATAATATGTGTACCATTTATGATGTTAGACCTAAGGCTTGTAGAGAGTATCCACATACTGATCGACGTAAGTTTATTCAAATTACTGACCTAACTCTAAAAAATACAGAAATTTGTCCAGCAACTTTTAATATAATTGAAGCTTTAAAAAAGAAATTACCTGTAAAATAGATTTTTTAGTATTAAAGTTATACACTATGTAAAACGATTAAGGGAGATTTTATTATTTATAACCCCTTACAAATAATAATAATCTCCCTAATACTCCCTAAAAATATAGTATGTAACAAGATAGTTTAAAAAAAAACTATCCTGCTACAAATTTTTTAATGAAAATGATATGGAATTTTATTTTAATCAATTTTTTTAACTACCGTTGTGGGAACAACAATTTAATACTACTGTGTGGGGACAGCCTATCAATTTTTTAACTACCGTTGTGGGAACAACATTTTTTATATTATAAACTAACTACTTATAGTAGTGCGCAATTATTTGTGACAATTTTTTTTCCAGATTTATTAATATAACTAAATCCTGGAACTAATGTGTTGATGTAAATTTTTTTAATATTAGGCTTTAATGCTCTTTTTTTAGATTTGGTTTTAACTAGTTTTAAATGTGGTTCAGTATTGTTATTCTTTAGGGTATTTGATTTCATAATATTTGGTTTTAGGGGTTAATAGTGTAGAGGGGTTAAACTTGAAATTTACTTTTTAATAAAGATTTGAGTGAAATAATTTTTGTTGTCATTATCTGAATCTGTAGAAATTCCAAAGTGTGTATAATTAGGATTTTCTATTACATTTCTATGGGCTTGACTATTGAGCCAACCATTAAATACACCTTGAGCGGTATTGAAGCCATAAGCAACATTTTCTCCAACCGAAATTGCATGAGCTTGTTTTTTTAAATATTCAGATCTTTGTGAAAAATTATCATGGTTTATTCCACCAACTTCAATCATATAATTTGTATGACCATCGGCAACACCTGAAATAATGTTTAAAGTACTAAGAGTTGATAAACCTAAACTAGTTCTATGATTATTAACTAACTTCAATATTTCATTTTCAATAGATGAATAAGTAATATTGTTTTCGTTTACAACTTCTGCATTGTCATTAAAATATACACCATCTTCTTCTTTAGAACAAGATAATAATAACGTGCTTATAAAAAATAAGGATACAAGGGTTGAGATGAAAGACTTCATTTTTGAGGGGTTTTGGGGTTAAACTTTTTTGGGGGTAATTAATGTTTTTTTAAATGATTTTTTTCAGGGTTAATTTATTTATTTTTTTGTTTTGGGTATTTTTTAGGGGTATTATTAATTGTTAAATTCTTGATAAAGGTAAAAATATTTTTTTTATAAACAAATAAAAAATAAAAAAAATTACCATTTGTTTGTAAAAACATACCGTTTATTAGCTTTTAAAGCCTTTTTACTGTTATTTACAATGTGTTTTAAATATATTTTTACACCATTTATTAATAAAAGCATGTATTTTATTTAGTAAAACAAACTAAATAAAATGCTTAATATGTTCTCAATATGTCACTTTTTCAATTAAACGTGATTATGCTTATATTAATTTTTTAGTTTTTTTAAACTAAAAAAAGCCCAACAATTTGTGAAGGACTTTTAGTTAAATTTAATTTTTTTAGTAAAAATTACTAATTATAAATTAAATATTTACTTCTAACTTTTTTAAATGTTTCAATTGCAGGTTGCCAAGATTTATGAATAGCTTCAGCAGTATACCCTTTTCTTATTTGTTGTTCTAATTTTGTTGTTCCAGCATGTACTGTAAATGTTGGTCCAAAAAATGCTTCAGATTTTGGTGTTTTATTATAGGCATCAATAATATAGTTGATATTTACAAAATTTAAGTGTTTTGTTTTGGTCAAATTAACCCCAAAACAAATTTTACCTTGATGTTTTGGAGATTTAGAACCAAAGTTAGGTTGTGGAATATAGCTAAAATCACTTTTTTGAAAAAAAGGAGCTCCATATTGTTGAAATTGTTGTTCAGTTCCTCTACCTGCGTTAATTGTAGTGCCTTCAAAAAAGCCTAAGCTAGGGTATAAATTAATGGATTTATCATTTGGTAAGTTTGGAGAAGGACGAATAGCTAAATGATATAGGCTTTGATGTGTATAATTTTTTAGAGGGATCACTATAAGCTCACAAGTAACACCATTTTTTAACCATTTTTCTCCATTAATCATTTTAGAATATTCACCAATGGTCATTCCATATACTAAAGGTACAGGATGCATGCCTACAAAACTTTTATGTGAAGGATCTAAAGTTGGACCATCAATATAATGTCCATTAGGATTTGGTCTATCTAAAACCATCACTGGAATTCCATTTTCAGCACAAGCCTCCATAACATAATGAAGTGTAGAAATAAAAGTATAAAAGCGAACCCCTACATCTTGTATATCAAACACAACCATATCAATACCTTTTAATTGTTCATTTGTAGGTTTTCTATTTTTTCCATACAATGAAACTATAGGTATACCAGTTTTTGTATCTACACCATCGGCAATTTTTTCACTGGCATCTGCTTTACCTCTAAATCCATGTTCTGGAGAAAATACCTTTTTAACATCAACTTTCATTTTTAATAAACTATCTACTAAATGTGTGTATGTTGAATTGTTTTTAAAAATTACCGATGTTTGGTTTGCTACTATAGCAATATTTTTATTTTTTAATAAAGGCACATATAAATTAGTTTGTTGTGCTCCTGTAAGTATTTCTCCATCTAAAACAATTTGGTTGTTTAAATTTTTTACTTGTCCACAAGAAATGAAACTGTAAAAAAGTATTGAAAACAATAAGAAATACGTATTTTTGAACGGTTTAGAAATCATATATATTGAATTACGAGTTATTTATTGCCAAACGCATTGTTGCTGCAAAAGAGTATAAAAGTAGTATATCATCTCCAATAATAAAAATTGCTATTGTAGCAATTTCATTGGGGGTTATAATTATGATGATTGCAATGGCGACTGGAATAGGATTGCAACAAAAAATAAGAGAAAAAATAGCAGGTTTTAATGGTCATATTCAAATAACTAATTTTGATAATAACTATTCTGAAATTACTTTAGAACCAGTTTCTATCAATCAAGATTTTTATCCAAATTTCTCCAATATTTCTAATGTAAAAAAAGTTCAAGTTTATGCCACCAAAGGAGGAATTATTAGAACCGCTACTGATTTTGAGGGAATTATACTTAAAGGGATTTCAAAAGATTATGATTGGTCTTTTTTTGAAGAGTATTTAGTTGAAGGAAATTTGCCAGATTATACAAAAGATACATCATTTGATGTTCTAATTTCAAAAGAAATTTCTAATAGAATGCATATTGGTGTTGGTGATGAGTTTAATATTTTGTTTGTAAAAGAAGACCCTTCAAAAACGCCTTGGCTACGTGTGGTGAAAGCTGTTGGTATTTACAACTCAGGGTTTCAAGATTTTGATGAAAATTTTGTAATTGCGGACATTCGACATATCCAAAAAATGAATAGATGGAAAGAAAATGAAGTTGGAGGATTTGAAGTATTGTTAAATGATTTTGATGAAATTGAAGAAAAAAGTAACGAAATTTATACGCAAACAGCTTCCACTTTAAATAGTCAAAGTATTATTGAAAAGTATCCAGCAATTTTTGAATGGATAGGTCTTTTTGACAATAACATTTATTTAATAATTGCTATTATGATTATTGTAGCAGGGATAAATATGATTACTGCTTTATTAGTGTTAATCTTAGAACGCACTCAAATGATTGGTATTTTAAAAGCCTTAGGTAGTAGCAATGTAAGTATAAGAAAAGTATTTTTATACAATGCAGGATATTTAATTTTAAAAGGCTTGTTTTGGGGAAATATCATAGGTTTATTTTTACTATTTGCTCAAAAATATGGCGGTTTTATTACTTTAGATCCAAATACTTATTATGTAACTACAGTACCAATATATATAAATTTAAAATATTTAGTTGCTTTAAATCTAGGAACCTTAGTTTTATGCTTATCTATGTTGATAATTCCTTCAATAATAATTTCAAAAATAAACCCTGCAAAATCTATTAAGTTCGAGTAATACTTTGGTTTTTATAAAAGATTGTACCTTTGTATTGCTAAACTAAAAAAATGAAATACTCAAAAAATATATTAGAAACTATAGGCAATACACCTTTGGTGAAATTAAACAAAGTAGTTAAAGATATTGATGCTTTAGTACTAGCCAAAGTTGAAACATTTAATCCAGGTAATTCTGCTAAAGATAGAATGGCTGTAAAATTAATTGAAGATGCAGAAGCCAAAGGATTGTTAAAACCAGGTGGAACTATTATAGAAGGAACCTCTGGTAACACAGGTATGGGATTAGCCTTAGCTGCGATAGTTAAAGGTTATAAGTTAATATGTGTAATTAGCGATAAACAATCCAAAGAAAAAATGGATATATTAAGAGCTGTTGGCTCTGAAGTTGTAGTTTGTCCAACTAATGTTGAACCTGAAGATCCTCGTTCTTATTATTCAGTATCCAAAAGACTAGCTACCGAAACTCCTAACTCTTGGTATGTAAATCAATATGATAATCCATCTAATGCTTTAGCACATTATGAACAAACCGGACCTGAAATTTGGGAACAAACTGAAGGAAAAATAACTCATTTTGTGGTTGGAGTTGGTACAGGAGGTACTATTTCAGGCATTGGAAAGTACTTGAAAGAAAAAAATCCAGCTATTAAAATTTGGGGAATTGATACCTATGGATCAGTTTTTAAGAAATACCATGAAACTGGTATATTTGATGAAAATGAAATATATCCATACATTACCGAAGGTATAGGTGAAGATATATTACCAAAAAATGTGGATTTTAGTGTTATTAATGGCTTTACTAAAGTAACGGATAAAGATGGTGCAGTATATACTAGAAAACTAGCCAAAGAGGAAGGGATTTTTTGTGGTAATTCGGCTGGTTCAGCCGTTAAAGGGTTGTTACAATTAAAAAAGCATTTTTCTAAGGATGATGTAGTTGTTGTATTATTTCATGACCATGGAAGCAGGTATGTTGGTAAAATGTACAACGACGATTGGATGAGAGAACGTGGTTTTTTAGAGGAGGAAAAAATGATTGCTATTGATTTAATACAAGATCGCATAAATTCGCCTTTAATTACAGTTAAAACAGAAGAGTTAGTTTCTCATGCGATTGAGCGTATGCGTTTAAATAATATTTCACAAATTCCAGTAACTGATGTTAATGGATTTGTAGGCTCTGTTGATGAAGGGGATTTGTTCCGTTTGTATTTTGATGATAAAGATATTGCAAACAAACCCATTAAAGAGGTAATGAGAGCTGCATTTCCTATAGTAAAAAGCACTACTTCAATTGATAAAATTTCAAAATTAATTAACAGAGAAAATAGCGCTGTTTTGGTAGATCTAGGAAATGATAAATTTCATATTATCACCAAACATGATGTTATAAGAGCAATTCAATAATAAAAATACTCCAACCAAATTGGAGTTTTTTTATAAGTTAAAATTCGCTAGTAAAATGTAATTTAACAGATGGAAATTTACTTTGTGTCATTTGAATAGTAAAAGCACTATCTGCTAAAAATACTAATTGGCCTTGTTTGTCTTTAGCTAAAAAACGTTGTTTTACACGTTTAAATTCTTTAAATTCTTCATTCTTGGGGTCTTCAGGCTCAACCCAACAAGCTTTATGTACGGGTAAATTTTCATAACTACATTTGGCACCGTATTCATGTTCTAAACGGTATTGAATAACCTCATATTGTAATGCTCCAACAGTACCAATTACTTTTCGTCCATTTAAATCAAGTGTAAATAATTGTGCTACACCTTCATCCATTAGTTGATCTAATCCTTTATATAATTGTTTTGATTTTAATGGGTCTGCATTGTTAACATAACGAAAATGTTCAGGCGAAAAACTAGGAATTCCTTTAAAGTTTAATAACTCACCTTCTGTAAGTGTGTCTCCAATTTTAAAATTTCCAGTATCCTGAATACCTACAATATCTCCAGGGTAAGATTCATCAACAATTTCTTTTTTCTCAGCAAAAAATGCATTTGGACTCGAGAATTTCATTTTTTTATTTAAACGAACGTGTAGGTAAGGAGCATTTCTTTTAAAAATTCCAGAAACAATTTTGATAAATGCTAAACGGTTTCTATGGTTTGGATCCATATTCGCATGAATTTTAAAAACAAAACCAGTTAACTTTTCTTCTTTAGAATCGACCAACCGTTCTTCAGATTTTTTTGGTTGAGGTGATGGAGCAATTTCAATAAAACAGTCAAGCAATTCTTTAACACCAAAATTATTTAATGCTGACCCAAAAAATACAGGTTGAATTTCACCATTTAGGTATTCTTCTTTATTAAAAGTTGGGTATACTTCTGAAACTAATTCCAATTCTTCACGTAATGTTTCTGCAGGTTTTGTTCCAATAATTTCATCTAACTCAGGGGTAGAAATATCTGTAAATTCAATGCCTTTAGAAACGGTTTGTTTATTTTCTGCTGAAAAAAGATTCAGTTTTTTTTCATAAATATTATAAATTCCTTTAAAATCGTATCCCATACCTATAGGAAAACTTAAAGGAGTAACTTTTAAGCCTAATTTTTGTTCAACTTCATCTAACAAGTCAAAAGCATCTTTACCTTCTCTATCTAATTTATTGATAAAAACTATCATTGGAATTTTACGCATTCTACAAACTTCAACTAATTTTTCAGTTTGTTCTTCTACACCTTTAGCAACATCAATAACTACAATTACACTATCTACTGCAGTTAAAGTTCTAAATGTATCTTCAGCAAAATCTTTATGTCCAGGAGTATCTAAAATATTGATTTTTTTATCTTTATAAATAAAAGCTAAAACGGAGGTAGCAACAGAAATACCACGTTGACGCTCAATTTCCATAAAATCGGAAGTTGCACCTTTTTTTATTTTATTATTTTTTACAGCTCCAGCTTCTTGTATAGCGCCTCCAAATAATAATAATTTTTCAGTCAAAGTGGTTTTACCAGCATCGGGATGTGATATTATACCAAAGGTACGTCTGCGTTGTATTTCTTTTAAAAAACTCATCTATCAAAATTTGTGCGCAAATATAACCTTAAATGGGTGAATAGCCAATTTGTAGAAATGGAAATGTTATTCTTTAATTTTTTCTAAAAGTTGATTTAGTTGAGTGACTTCTTCTAAGGATAGATGGTTTATTTTAGTGCTTAAAAGTTTTTCTTGGCAGCCAATTTTTTCAATTAATTTTATTCCAAGCTGACTAATTTGAATTTCTTTTTGCCTACGATCTGTTTTGCATTCTTTTCTTATAACTAGTTTTTTATTCAATAACCTATCTACAAGCCTGCTTACATCAGAATTTTTGTCAATCATTTTTTCTTTTATACAATTAACGGAGCTACAATTTGGATAAGCTTCTTTTAAAATATTTAAAACTGAAAATTGATTTAAGGGTAAATCTAAGGGTTTTAACTCTTTCTCTAAATGTTGTTTTAATTGATTGTGGGTATAATGTATATTAAGTCTAGCTTTTACAAACTCATTTTTATGCATACTTATAATAAAGATATTTTAAACATTACTAATATAAACAAAAATAAAAAAAAGACTGTGTAATTTTCAACTGTAAAGTCTATTTTACACAATCCTATTTAAAAAAGAACATTAATTAAGCCTTGTTAAAAGGTTTATTAAATTAAAAATGAAACTTTGTAATAACTTTCATTTCTACCGCAAATATAAGTTTAAACAATAGATGTTGCAACACATAAAATGTTAATCTTTTATAAAGTTTTGTTAAATATTTATAATAAGCTGATAATTAGCTATTTATAGCTTTGTAAAATTATTTCTTTACCATAGTTAAATATTGTAAATTTGTAGCAGTTAAAATAAAAAAATGAGAGAAGAACAAGTTATTTTAGTAAATGAAAAAGACGAAAAAATTGGTTTAATGCCTAAGATGGAAGCCCATGAAAAAGCCTTATTACATCGCGCTTTTTCAGTTTTTATTTTTAATGATAAAAATGAACTTCTTTTACAACAAAGGGCTGCTGATAAATATCATTCACCATTGTTGTGGACCAATACTTGCTGCAGTCATCAACGAGATGGGGAAAGTAATCTAGAAGCTGGAAAAAGGAGATTACAAGAGGAAATGGGTTTTGTTTGTGAGTTAGAAGAAAAAACATCATTTATTTATAAAGCCCCATTTGATAATGGTTTAACTGAGCATGAGCTAGATCATATTATGGTTGGCTATTATAATGAAAATCCAATTCTAAATAAAGAAGAGGTAGAGAGCTATAAATGGATGACTTTAGAAGCTGTAAAAAATGACATACAACATCAACCAGCATTATATACGGAGTGGTTTAAAATTATTTTTGAAAAATTTTACGATTTTATAATTCATTAATCCATGAAAGTTACTGTACATAGAAAAGCACACTTTAATGCTGCACACCGATTGTATAATGGTGAATGGTCTGATGCACGTAATGCAACAGTTTTCGGAAAATGCTCAAATCCACATTATCATGGGCATAATTATGAATTAATAGTTTCTGTAAAAGGTGAAATTCATCCAGAAACAGGTTTTGTGATGGACATGAAGGTATTAAAACATTTGATTGAAACTGAAATAGAGGAAAAATTAGATCATAAAAATTTAAATGAAGAAGTTTCTGAATTTAAAACTTTAAATCCAACAGCCGAAAATATAGCAGTAGTTATTTACAACAAGCTTAGATCTAAAATAGATACGAAGTTGGAATTGACAGTAACACTTTATGAAACTCCTAGAAATTATGTTACTTATTCGGGCGAATAATAAATAACCATCTTTATCAAATACCCTTATTTTTTGGAAGAATTTCCTGTGTTTATTCCAAAAATTGTATATAGTGGGCAAAAATTAGCTAAGACGGTTACTAATAAAATAATACCAACAGTCATAAGTATAATAGCTAGCATACCAGATATAACATTGGTGTAATATAAGACGATAATTGCTATAGCAAATAGGATTCTTAATAATTTATCGGCGTTTCCAATATTTTTTTTCATAGTGCAAAAAATTAAATTAATTACTTTATAAAACTACAAGTTACTATTTTTTGTAAAATTAACAGATGAGTTTTAATCTTTTTTATTCTTATTTAACTCATCTTGAAGTTTTCTCATAACTTTTTGTTCACGTTCTAATGCCCTTTTTCTATGATTTTCATATTCATCTTCAAGTTCTTTTAAAGAGAGTTTAGTTTCTTTAATAATACTAAAACCATGTTTATATTTAGTAATAAAGAAGAGAAGTAAAATTGCTAAAATTCCAATAATTACAAAAAAGATAGTTTTAAATGTATCTTTTTTAAACTGAATTCCAAACAATGAAATACTTTCAATTTGGGTATTTAATGAAGTAATTTGATTTGTAGAAGTATTAACGGCTGCCATTAAACTATCAATAGTTTTCTTTTGTGCTTGTATAGAATTATAATTTGAAATAATTTCTTTTTTGGAAGCTGACAAAGAATCAGAAACATTAGACTTTAATTTCACCAACCAATTGTATTTAACAACTTTATAATCTTGGTATTTATTGGATTCATCAATTAAATAATCAAACTGATTTTTTACAGAACCTGTATCAATAAATCTCTTTGTAGTTTGGCTAAATACTGTTGTAGTTATTAAAAATGCAGTGAAAGCTAAAATTAATTTTTTTAACATATATTGGTTAGTTTTTGTTTAATAACGAGCTTAAATTTTACTTATTGTTTGTGTAATAAACTTCTAATTCGTTTAAATATTGTTGTTTTTTTTCATCTTCTAATAAAGAATAGTTAAAAGAGTTTTTTGCTAACTCATAAATATCTGACTTTGTTAAATTTAAGGCTTTTTGAATTTCAATATAATTTTTGTTTACTTGTCCTCCAAAATAGGCTGGATCATCAGAGTTTATGGTAACTTTTAATCCTAACTCCATCATTTTTTTTAAAGGATGATTTTTCAAATCATCAACTACTTGTAATGCGGTGTTAGAAAGTGGGCATACAGTTAAAGCCAAATTTCGTTTTACGATTTCTTTGACTAAAGTTTCATCTTGTAAAGAATTATTTCCGTGGTCAATACGTTTTATTCCTAAAATATCTATAGCTTCCCAAATATAATCGGCATTACCTTCTTCTCCGGCATGGGCAACTGGTATATAACCTTCTTTTACTGAGGCTTTATAAACATTTTTAAATTTTGAAGGTGGATTTCCTTTTTCAGAGGAGTCTAGGCCAATTGCTTTAATTTTAGATTTAAAAGGAAGTGATTCTTTTAATGTTTTAAAAGCATCTTCTTCGCTTAAATGGCGCAAATAGCTCATAATTAAAAATGATGAAATGTTTAATTTTTCTTCGGCATCTTTACAAGCTTTGGAAATTCCATTAATCACAACTTCAAATGGAATACCACGTTCTGTATGAGTTTGTGGATCAAACATTATCTCAGTATGCCTTACATTTTGGTTGGCACATTTTTGCAGATAACTATAAGTTAAATCATAAAAATCTTGTTCGGAGGTTAGCACGCCTGCACCTTGATAATAAATATCTAAAAAATCCTGTAAGCAATTAAATTTATAAGCTTCTTCAATTTCGGCTACTGTATCATAGGGAATTTTGATATTATTTCTTTTAGCAATTTTAAACATTAGTTCAGGTTCAAAAGACCCTTCAATATGCAAATGCAATTCTGCTTTAGGTAAATTTTCAATAAAATTTTTCATCAGTTGTACTCTTTTTACTTGACAAAATTAACCAATTAAATATTTTAAATGATATTTGTTTAAAAGTTTAGCATGAAAAAAGTAATTTTTATAGGTTTAATTTTAATTGGAATTTTCATTCTTTTAAAGAAAATAACAGATACTACAATGGAAAAAATTGAGATTGGAGATGTAGTTCCATCATTTACATTATTGGATCAAAATGGAAATAAATTTACAGTTAACAATAAACTAAATAGACCAATAGTGATTTATTTTTATCCAAAAGATGATACCCCAGGATGCACTAAAGAAGCTTGTAAGTTTAGAGATGATTTTGAATTATTTTCAGATTTAAATGCGTTAGTTATTGGAATTAGTAGTGATAGTGTTCATTCTCACAAAAAATTTGAAGAAAAATATAATTTGCCATTTACTTTATTAGCAGATACTAATAATGTTATTAGAAAACTGTTTGGAGTTCCTAAAAGTATGTTTATTTTACCTGGAAGAGTTACTTATATAATAAATAAAAAAGGAAGAGTTGATTATATTTTTAACAATCAGTTTGAAGCAGAAAAACATATAGAAATAGCTCTTAAAAAACTAAAAGAACAATAAGGCTAAATTTAACCTTATTGTTCTTTTTTTTAGGAAGCCATTACATTGGGAGTAATTAAAGGAAATTTAAAAACTGCCTTACAAATGGTATCATTAGTATTAGAATGAAGCATTACTTTTGTTAACAAATGTAGCTCAGAAGTGTTGTATTTGATGATTTGAGATTTAAGAAGCAATTTATCATTTAAAAATGCATTTTTTAATACTTGTAATTTATAAAGTTTTGGAGTTGGAACAACTGTTTCTTTATGTGAAACAATTATATTTTTTACAAAATTTTCCATTTCATTATAAAGTACATTGGTTAATAGTGCATTGTTATTATTAATGTCTTTTTTAGTAACTGTAAAATATTTTTTAGGGCTAGGGTATGTGTTTTCAATAGTTTTCATTTTCAAATTTTTAGTGATGTATTATTAAGGGTATAGGTATGTGTCTATTTCTTTTTGATAATAATTGTTTACAAAGCGTTGAAATAGTTAAATAGACTTGTTGCATTAAGATTACATGTTTCATAATAGTTGTTTTTTAATTAATAATTTTGATATAAAAAAAGGTGCTTTTTGAAAAAAGCACCTTTTAAATATTATATAATTTATGTTAAATATTATTCATAATAACTGAAAGTGCCTTTAGTGGTTTTGCCTTGTTGTTTTAAAATACACATGGTATAGGTAATACACACAAACGAAATTAAGGAGCGCAGATCCTTAATGACTGTTTTAATAATTGATTGTATGCCTAAATTTGCTTTCATAATTGAACCAAAAATAATCAATTATTTTAATTAATAAACATTATTGATAAAATAATTATTTAATCATTAAAATCTTGTAAATTTGCACTTATTAATAAATTCAATAATTATGGCAAGTATAAAAAATTTAAAAAAAGATATTAATTACGTTTTAGGAGATATTATTGAAGAGTGCTACACTTGGGAATTATTAAATCCAAAAGCTGATACCAAAGCTTCTGAAGCAATTATAGAAGAAGCTATTGAAGCATTTGATAGTATGATTGATATGGTTCATAAAAAAGATGTGGAAAATAAAAAAGCACATTTTAAATCAGTAGAAAAAGAATTACACGCTAAAGCAGATGCTTTGATAGAAAAAGTAAATAAATTATAATCGTTAAATATATTTATTTAAGACTATTTTAAAATATATTTTTTTTTTGTAAATTGGTACAATAATTAACCAATAAATACGTTCTTATTTTTAACCAACTAAAAAATTTTAATCTATGGCAAGAGCAATGTTTGAGTACACTAAAACTGTACTCGAAAAAGTTAGCTTTAACACAGAATTGTTTAAAAAAGAATTAGAAAAAGCAGTTAACAGATTATTACCCTATGAAATAAAAGAATTATATTTTTGGCTAAAAGAATTCACCTCAAATAAACCAGAGTTACATAGATGTTTAGCTTTAGTAGAAAGAAATTAAAGAAAAGGAGCCTTAGGCTCCTTTTCTTTTTTGGATAGGGCTTATAATTTTAACATCATTAAAGGCAATTACACCTCTAATTACGCTATCTATTACACTTTTTAAAGTTTCAATTAAATGAATTTTCAATTGAGATTTGTGATAGATGATGCTTACTTCTCTTGCCGGAACAGGCTCTTTAAATTCTTTTAAATAAACTTGATCATTGGTGTTTACATCTAATGTTTGAAGATATGGAAGTAAGGTCATCCCTAACCCTTCTTTAGATAACTTTATTAAAGTATCAAAGCTTCCACTATGTAGTTGAAAATGTTGATTTTTGTTACCAAAGGTACTACATAGGTTTAAAATACTTTCTTTAAAACAATGCCCATCTTCCAAAAGTAGAATATCATCAATTTCTAAATTTTCTACATCTAAGGTGTCATTTTTAAAAAGCCGATGTTCTTTTGGTACAAAACCAACAAATGGTTCGTAATATAAAACACGTTCTTTGATAGCTTCATTTTCTAAAGGGGTTGCTGCAATGGCAACATCAATATGTCCATCAACTAATTTTTTTACAATTTCTTCGGTTGTGAGTTCTTCAATTTTTAAATTTACTTTAGGGTATTTTTTTATAAAAACTTTTAAAAATAAAGGAAGTAGTGTAGGCATAATAGTTGGAATAATACCTAACCTAAAGTCCCCACCAATAAACCCTTTTTGTTGATCTACTATATCATTAATTCGGTTACTTTCATCAACAATTATTTTAGCTTGTTCAATTATTTTTTCACCAACTTCAGTAAGTTGAATTGGTTTCTTTTTTCTATTAAAAATTTGAGTTTCTAGTTCTTCTTCTAATTTTTGTATTTGCATACTCAACGTAGGTTGGGTAACAAAACAATGTTCAGATGCTACAGTAAAATTTTGATATTCTGCAACCGCTAAAACATATTTTAATTGAGTAATGGTCATAGTTATAAATATTTATGATAAAGATATTAAAACTATCAATAATAATTATCATATTTTAAGAGTTTTTTTGAAGATATTTGTATTAGAAATTAAATCAAAAAAATAACTATATTATGAATACAACAATTATTGGATTAGATAAAAAGGAAACTGAAAGTTTAGCAAAAGATTTAAACGGTTTATTAGCAAATTTTCAAGTGTATTATCAAAATTTAAGAGGGTTACATTGGAATATTAAAGGAAAATCTTTTTTTGAATTACATGTTAAATTTGAAGAGTTTTATACAGACTCACAAGAAAAAATAGATTTGATTGCAGAGCGTATTTTAACATTAGGAGGTACTCCACTACATACTTTTAATGATTATACAGAATTGGCAAAAGTACCTGTAGGTAAAAATGTAACTAATGATGTTGAAGCTGTTCAGTTGGTAGTTACCTCATTATCAGAATTACTGAAAATTGAAAGAATTATTTTAGAAGCTTCGGGAGAGGCTAATGATGAAGGGACCAACTCTATGATGAGTGATTTTATTGCGGAACAAGAAAAAACAATTTGGATGTTAAACGCTTGGCTACAATAAGCTAAATAAAAAAAGCCGTTTAATTAAACGGCTTTTTTTAATACAAATCCCAGAATTTTCTTTTTTTGTTTAATTCTTCTTCTTGACGTGCGTACTCTTCAACAGGTACTACTTTTAAAAACGAAGGATGTTGTTCAATTTCAAATTCTATTCTTTTTACAATTTCATCAACAGTTTCATTTTCATAATCAATTTCCATAGGTGGTTTAATAACCATAGATTGTAAAATATTTCTTTTCTTTATAATTAATCCTTTTTTATCAAAAGAACGTCTAAAGCCATCAATTACTATGGGTACTACAACTGGTTTATAGGTTTTTATAATATGGGCAGTACCTCTTCTAATTGGTTTAAATGGTTTCGTTGTTCCTTGAGGAAATGTAATTACCCAACCATCATCTAATGCTTTTTTAATATTACTAATGTCAGACATTTTTACTTGTCTGTTAACTTCTTTTCCTGCACTTCTCCATGTCCTATCAATAGAAACAGATCCTGCATAAGCAAATATTTTAGGTAATAAACCTGATTTCATAGTTTCAGAAGCTGCAATAAAATAGATATTTAATTTTGGTTGCCATATGTAACCAATATTTTTTAATGAATCAACACGCCCTTTTAATGCAGCATTAAATACGTGAAACATAGCTGCTACATCTGCAAAATAAGTTTGATGATTTGAAACAAATAATACATTGGTTTCTGGAAGATCTCTAATAATTTCAGATCCTTCAATTTGTAATTTGTTAAATCTACGGTAACGTCCATGTGAAATGACTCCAAATATGCGTACGAGCCATTTTTTTAAAAATAAAATATGTCCGAACGGATTTCTCTTAAAAATCGGCATTTAGTTGGTTTGGTTTTGAATGAAGTACAAATTTAAGAAAATTTAGTTTAAAGTTCTTTTAATAACTCTTTGATTTCACTTAGCATCATGGCAGTTGCTCCCCAAACAATGTAATTGTTTAATTTAAAGCAAGGTACCTCCATATTTTTAGCATAGGAAGTTGATAAAGTAGTTTTAGAAAGCTTTTGATCGTCTAATAAATCTTTAAGTGAAACTTCAATTAATTGTTCAACTTCATAATTTTTAGTAAATGTTGGTGTTTCAGAAATTACACCTAAATAAGGAGTTACTAAAAAATTACTTGGCGGAATGTAAACCTCTGTCATTTCCTTAAAAACAGTAATTTTAGAGCTTCTAATCCCTACTTCTTCTTCAGTTTCTCTTAAAGCTGTATTTTTTAAAGTTTGGTCATTCTCATCAAATTTACCTCCAGGGAAACTAATTTGTGATGAGTGAGTTCCATTATAGTTTGCTCTTAAGGTTAGTAAAAATTGAGTTTGTTGAAATTTGTTAGGATAGAAAAGAGCGAGTACTCCAGCTTTTTTGGGGTTTTTAGCGTTAATTTTTTCTTCAGAATATTTTAAACGAATTTTTGGAGCTAATTTAAATTGCACCTCTAAACCACCAATTAACTTGGCTGAAATTTTAGAAAGATTATTATTAAAATAATTAAAATCCATTTATATTTTTGAATAAAAAGTAGGTAAAGACCAATGAAATTTCACAGCTAAAAGCCTCACTGTAATAATTATTGACGATGTAGAAATATAAATAATAGTTTCATTAAAATCTAAATGATGTAAAATTAAAAAAGTTATGGAACCTAATACACAAGCAGTGGCATAAATTTCTTTTCTAAAAATTACAGGAATTTCATTACATAAAATATCTCTAATAACACCTCCAAATGAAGCAGACATTGTTGCTATAGCAACAATTATAATAGGATGGAAGTTGTTACTTAAGCCTATCTCAGTTCCCATAATGGTGTATAAACCTAAACCAATTGTATCAAATAAAAAGAGTGATTTATTTAGGTACTTCAATTTTTTTCTAAAAAAAATAGCGATAAAATAAGCGGTAATAATTAAGAAAATTACATCGGTGTTTTTCATCCAAAAAACAGGTTGAGCACCAATTAAAAGATCTCTTAAAGTACCGCCACCAACGGAGGTTGCAAAAGCTATAATAAATACTCCAAAAGGATCCATTCGTTTACGCATGGCAACTAAAGATCCAGAAATTGCGAAGGCAAAAATTCCTAAAATATCAAAAATTTGAAATAGTGTCATTACATTTGTTGTGTGAAATAATTATAATCTTTTAATACAACATCAATCAATTCAATAGGTTTCAATTCAGAATTAATGTCTGTAATTTCAAGAATTTTTTGATGAATTTTTACAATGGTTTTATGGTTGCCATTTCTTTTGGCTTTTAAATACAATTCTTTTATAGTTTGAATATCGTTATCTGACAGCATAGTTACTTGTGGAAACGTTGGTTTATATTCATCGGGAAGTTCCATAATAAGCGTGTCATTAATTGAAATACTTTTTCTTTCTGAAATAACGGTAGTTCCAGCAGCTAAATCGCCTAAACGTTGTCCTTTGCCATTTAATAATATGGTTAATAAAGCGACTGATCCTGAAGCTATTGTAATGTCAATAATTCTTAAAACCCATCTTATTAAGAAACTACTAAATGTAGGTTTTGAACCATCTAATTTAGTAACTCTAATTTTACAAATATATTTTCCGGGTGTTTGTCCGTTAAATAAAGTTTCAAAAAATAAACTATAAAAAAATACTGGTAAACTCAATAAAGTATAAAATACGTAAATAGACTCAGTAGGCATAAACCCCAATGCATTAATAATTAATAACATAACTATATAGTAACCTGCAATAATAAACATATCCAATAAGAATGCACCAATACGAGTACTTAAAGAAGCTACGTTTTGCTGTATGGTAACATTTTGAGCGGTTTCAATATTAAAATTATCCATTTTTGTGTTTAAACTTTTTGGCGGAGACCATTTGATTTTTTACTTTCGTTGACTTAAATACTAGTCAAAAAATAATTGCTCCAATAAAAAAACAAAAGTATAAAAAATGCGTGAAGCATCATTTGTAAAAAAGAATAAAAATAAATGGTTGTTATTTGAAAGTGTTTTGGAAAAAACAACGGAAATATCACCAAATAAATTATCCGATTTATATATAGAAATTACAGACGATTTAAGTTACGCAAAAACGTTTTACCCTAAAAGTAAAACAGCTGTTTATTTAAATGTATTAGCCTCGAAAGCACATCAAAAAATATATACAACTAAAAAGGAAAGTAAAAACAGGTTAATCACCTTTTTTAAAACAGAATTTCCTTTAGAATTTGCTCAATATCATAAACAACTTGGTATTGCCTTTATCACTTTCTTATTATTTGCAATAATTGGAGCTTATTCAGCAGCAACTGATGGAGATTTTGTTCGTTTAATTTTAGGAGATAGTTACGTGAATATGACCCTTGACAATATAGATAAAGGAGATCCTATGGCTGTTTATAAACAAATGAATGAAGGTAATATGTTTTTGTTAATTACTTTAAATAATATTAAAGTAGCAATGACCGCTTTTGTTTTTGGAATGTTTTTTTCAGTAGGTTCGTTATATGTAATGTTGCAAAACGGAATTATGTTAGGATCGTTTTTATACTTTTTTTACGATAAAGGATTGCTTTGGGAATCTTCTCGTACTATTTGGATTCATGGTACTATAGAAATTTCGGTTATTATAATTGCTGGATGCGCTGGAATAGTTTTAGGAAATGGCTTACTTTTTCCAAAAACTTATTCAAGGTTAGCATCACTAAAAAAAAGTTTTAAAGCAGGACTTAAAATTATGGTTAGTACCATTCCTTTTTTTATAGTTGCCGGATTTTTAGAAGGTTTTGTAACAAGACAAACTCAAATGCCAGATTGGCTAGCAGTTTTAATTATACTAATTTCACTTTGCATCATCATTTATTATTATATTATTTACCCAATTAAATTAACCAAACAACTAAATGGAAACTAATTTTATTGAATTTAAAAAAGAACGTGACTTAGGTGCTATCATTACCGATACTTTTAAGTTTATTAGAGAAAATTGGAAAGAGTATTTTTTAACGGTGTTAAAAATTGTAGGTCCAGTGCTTTTAATTGCACTTACAGTATTGGTATTATATATGTTCACCATGTCAGATTTATTTAAAGATTTAGACAATGTTGATGCTAATCCTGGAGGTTTTTTGTCTAAAATATTCTCTTGGTTTTTTGGGTTAATGTTTGTGTATATTTTGTTATATACACTTTTATCTATGGCCTCATTATATTTTATAAAATCGTATATTAATAATTTTGGAAAACCTAATTTTAATGAAGTTAAAGCTAATATTTATAAAAATATTTGGAAGTTTTTAGGTTTAGGTTTTTTAATAACTTTAGTAACAGTTGCTGGAGCTATATTTTGTTACTTGCCAGGTATTTACTTAGGAACCGTTTTATCATTAGCAACTTCTATAATGGTTTTTGAGGAAAAAAGTATTGGAGATACTTTTTCTCAGGCATTTACTTTAATTAAAGGGCAGTGGTGGAATACTTTTGGAGTATTATTAGTTGTTTGGATATTGTTAATGATATTAGGACAAGCATTTTCAATTCCAGCGTTTATTTACCAAATGGTAAAAATGGGTACTATGATGCAAAATGAAGATCCAACAGCTGTTTTTGAAATTTTTAAAGATCCCATATATTTAATTTTAAATATTTTTTCTTACCTATTTCAATTCATTTTATATTCAATACCTCTAATTTCAACAGTATTCATTTATTTTGATTTAAATGAACAAAAAAACTTTACTGGAACTTTTGAAAAAATTGAAAACTTAGGAAACAATAATTAACTGTATTGAGATGAATAAAGTACTTGTAATCCTGTTTTTTATGTTACTAACTTTTGAAGCTTTCGCTAAGCAAGATTCATTAGTAATAAAAGTAATAAAAAGAGACACGAGTATTATTGTTCAAAAAAAAATCAATCAAAAAGCTTTAGAAACTTATAAAGCAGATAAAGAGTTTATTTATATTGAGGAAACTAATGAAGTAGAGCCAACTTGGTTAGATCGTTTATTAAATTGGTTGGGAAGGCAATTTGTAAAATTATTAGAATGGATATTTGGTGTGGAAAATGCTTCAGGTATTTTTGCTAAAATCCTAACAAGTATTCCATATATTATTGCTGCAATTTTATTGTTTTTGATTGTAAAATTCTTTTTAAAAGTAAATTCAAATTCTATCATAAATACTGGAACCAATTCAGCCATAGTTAATTTAACCAATGAAGAAGAGTTGATTAAAAACCAAGATTTACTAAAACTAATTCAGCAAGCAATTGCACAAAATAATTTTCGTTTAGCTGTAAGGTACTCTTATTTAAATATGTTAAAACAACTAGAACAACAAAAATTAATAGTTTGGGAGCAACAAAAAACCAATGAAGATTATATAAAGGAAATTTCAAAACAATCTTTAAAAAAATCATTTAAAGAACTCACTCGATTATACGATTTTGTTTGGTATGGAAATTTCGAAATAAACGAATTAGAGTTTGCCAAAGCAACTGCTAATTTTGAGGAGGTTTATAAATTAATTGAAAAAGCATAAGTGGATAAAAAAACAAAAATTTATAGCATTTTATTTTTAGTACTTATTTTAGGGTATATTTATCTTGAAAATACTAAAAAGCAACCTATAAATTGGTTTCCAACATATGCTGCTAAGCATAAAATACCTTATGGAACTTTTGTGCTTAAAAATCAACTAGAAAATTTATTTCCAACTACTGAAATTAAAACAATTAATTTACCTCCTTTTGAATATTTAAAAGATTCAACTCGAACAGGTACTTATTTTTTTGTAGATGATGCCTTAAATTTTGGAGATGCTGAATTTTTACGTTTAATGAAATTTGTTGAAAGAGGAAATGATGTATTTATTTCAACTCATGGAATGAATATAGATACCTTGAATTTTAAAACTGAACGATTATTAAGTACCAATTTTGATGAAAAAGTAATTTTTAAATTACCAAATAAAGCTTTTAAAAGTAAAGAATATACTTTTGATAGACCATTTATGAATCAGGTATTTACTAAAATTGATACTTTAAACTCAACTATTTTAGGAATTACTGCCTATGTTAATGAAAATGGTAAACGAACCGAAGAAGGTATTAATTTTGTAAAGTTTAGGTATGGAAAAGGAAATTTTTATTTGCATACTTTTCCAGAAGCTTTTACCAACTATTATATTTTAAAATCGCCAAATCAACAGCATGCAGCCAATATTTTATCCTATTTAAGAGAAGATATTCCCATATTATGGGACACTTATTATAAAACTGGTAAAAGCAAAATAGCTTCACCTATGCACTATTTATTGAGTTCAAAATATTTGAAATGGGCTTATTATATGGGCTTAGTAGGAGTTTTATTTTTTGTGCTCTTTGAAGGAAAAAGAAAACAACGAATGATTCCTATTCGTGTTCCGTTAAAAAACCAAACATTAGCTTTTACAAGAACCATTGCTAATATGTATTTTGAAAAACAAGCTCATAAAACAATAGCAGAACATAAAATAAATTATTTGTTAGAGTATATTAGAACTAAATTACATATTCCAACAACAAAAATAGATACTACTTTTTATAATTATGTAGCTTCACGAAGTGGTAATAGCTATAAAGAAGTTGAAAAACTCTTTCAATTTTGTGAGGAAATTCATTTAAAAAACGAAATAACAAACCTTGAGTTAATCAAGTTAAACGATATGATTGAAAAATTTAAAAAAACAATTCAATATGGAAACTAACGATTTGAATTTTAATAATAGAATAGATTTAGAGCACTTAAAAAATGCTGTTATTCAAATAAAAGAGGAATTGAGTAAAATAATTGTAGGGCAAGAAAATTTTATAGATCTTTTAATGGTAGCGTTATTGGCTGATGGACATGTTTTAATTGAAGGTGTGCCAGGAGTTGCTAAAACAATTACAGCCAAATTATTAGCAAAAACCATTGCTACAGATTTTAGCAGAATTCAATTTACACCAGATTTAATGCCTAGCGATGTTTTAGGAACCTCTGTATTAAATATGAAAACTTCAGAATTTGAATTTAAAGAAGGCCCCATATTTTCTAATTTAGTGTTAATTGATGAAATTAATAGAGCACCAGCTAAAACTCAAGCAGCATTATTTGAAGTTATGGAAGAACGCCAAGTTTCAATTGATGGGCACACTTATAAAATGCAACCTCCTTTTATGGTTTTAGCCACACAAAATCCAATTGAACAAGAAGGAACTTATGCTTTACCAGAAGCTCAATTAGACCGTTTTTTATTTAAAATAGATGTGGGTTACCCTAATTTAGAAGAAGAAATTTTGATTATAAAAACTCATCAAAATAGAAAAGGTGTATTGCCTTTAACTTTAATAAAATCATTGCTTTCAGAAGCTGATTTATTAGATTATAAAAGTAAAATCCACGAAATTTTAGTGGAGGAAAAAATTATGACATATATTGCCCAATTAATTACTAAAACACGCAATCATCCACATTTATATTTAGGAGGCTCTCCAAGAGCTAGTATAGCAGTACTAAATGCTTCAAAAGCTTATGCAGCTATTAACGGACGAGATTTTGTAATACCTGAAGATATTAAAAAAGTATTGTACCCAGTTTTACGTCATAGAATTATACTTACTCCAGAACGTGAAATGGAAGGAATGACAACTGATAAAGTAATTGAAATGATTGTGCAATCGATAGAAGTTCCACGGTAGTTATTCAATTTTTTTAGATGAACTTAATTAAAAATACCTACATACACCAACGCTTTTTTGTTTATATAAGCATAATTGCTGTTACTTTTTTGGTTTCATTTTGGTTTCCATTTTTGTATAGCATTGCTTGGTTTATGAGTACTTTTTTAGCAGTACTATTTATAAGTGATTTTTATGTGTTGTTTAATTTAAAAAAAGGGGTGGTGGCAAGAAGAATTTTATCAGAAAAATTTTCTAACTCAGATAAAAATCCAATTCCCATAACTATAAAGAACAATTACTTTTTTAAAATTGAAGCTAAAGTTATAGATGAATTACCAGTTCAATTTCAAAAAAGAGATTTTGAATATATCGTTGTATTGAAACCATCTGAAGTATATGATTTTGAGTATAACGTAACTCCTGTAGAACGAGGGGAGTATCTTTTTGGAAAATTAAATATTTATGTTTCATCTCCTTTAAAAATAATTTCGCGTCGTTTTAAATTTCAAGATAATCAATCGGTGGCAGTTTACCCTTCATACATCCAAATGAAAAAGTATGAATTTTTAGCAATGAGCAACCGTTTAACCGAATTTGGTTTAAAAAAGATTAGAAGAATAGGGCATACCTTAGAGTTTGAACAAATTAAAAATTACATTTCAGGTGATGATGTACGGACTATTAACTGGAAAGCTACAGCCAAACGTTCTCAATTAATGGTAAATCAATATCAAGATGAAAAATCACAACCGATCTATTCTATTATTGATTTAGGAAGGGTGATGAAAATGCCTTTTGAAGCATTAAAATTATTAGACTATGCTATAAATTCTACTTTAGCATTTTCAAATATAGCGCTTCGAAAAAATGATAAGGCTGGTTTACTTACATTTGCTAAAAAAGTGGATACCATAGTTGCTGCAAGCAATAAAAAAACACATTTAAATACTATAAATGAAGCTTTATATAAAATTACAACAACATATACCGATGCAGATTTCGGTTATTTATATGCAGTTATAAAACGTAAAATTACGCAACGAAGTTTATTAATTTTATATACTAACTTTGAACATATTTCATCATTAAAAAGACAACTTCCTTTTTTACAAGCAATAGCAAAGCAACACTTACTGGTAGTGGTATTTTTTGAGAATACTGAACTAGATGAGTTGATACAAAATAACGCAGAAGATTTGCAAGCCATTTACCACAAAACAATTGCTGAAAAGTTTGCATATGAAAAGCGTTTAATTGTAAAAGAATTAGAAAGTAAAGGAATTTATGGAATTTTAACGAAGCCTAAAAATTTAACGGTAAACGTTGTTAATAAATATTTAGAGTTTAAGGCAAAAGGTTTTATTTAAGCCCTTGTTTTACAGCTAAAGCAGCTCCTATAATACCTGCATCATTTTCTGCAATTGCAGGAACAATAGGAGTTTTAATATTTATTTGAGCTTCAAATTTGCTAAACTTTTTACTGGAGCCACCACCTACTATAATTAAATCTGGTGACAATATTAAATTTATATGTTTAAAGTATTTGTGAAGTCTTTTCCCCCATTGTTTTCGACTAAGATTTTCTTCTATTCGAACAGAATTTGCAGCGTATTTTTCAAAAACACAACCGCTTTTATGCAAAACATGTCCAAATTCGGTATTGGGTAATAATTTGCCATCTAAAAACAGCGCAGATCCTATGCCTGTTCCAAGTGTAACCATAATAACCACACCATTTACATTTTTTCCTGCGCCAAAGGCAACTTCTGAAAGTCCAGCAGCATCAGCATCATTTACAATTGTAAAATCATTTCCTGTTTTGGCTTTAAAAAAATCATCAATTTTTAAATTTTTAAAATCTTTATGTAAGTTCCCTCCACTTAAACAAGTTCCGTGCTGTAGAGGAGTAGGGAATCCACAACCTACTGGGCCTTTCCATTTAAAGTGAGTAATAATTTTTTGAATTGTTTCGGCTACAGCCTCTGGAGTAGCTGGATTTGGAGTTGGTATCCTTCGTCTGTTTGAAGTTAGTTTGCCTGTTTCAACATTTACTATAGCTCCTTTAATTCCTGTGCCACCCACATCTATACCGAGTATCTCCATAATGTGTTATATGATATTATAAAAAACAATAGTATAAAAATTATATGAATAAAAAAATGATAGCTATTAGTTTTTGTTTTTAAAACTTATGGGTATGGTTGTATAACTTAGTGAATTTGATTAAAAAATACGCAAAGAAATAACTAATTAATATATGCTTTATTGATTATGTGAATTATAAACAATATCCAACGCTTTCAGATTGCTCTTTAATAGCTGCTGTGATATTTTCAAAACTAAATAAAACATCACTATCTTTTTTTAAATTTATAATGACATGACCATCCGATTTATTAATTATGGGAACTAAAGGTTCATATAAAACATGAAATGCTTTATAGGCATAAATAAATCTTTCATTAAAACTAATTTCATTTAATTGGTAGGTTTTACCATCTGCATCAATAAAAACAACACGTTGTAATTTTTCATTCATGGAATTGTTAGGTACCTCTTTTTCTTTCATAGATAGTTGTATTTTTAATAATCCATAGCATTGGATGTTAACCTAAAGTTAGAAACTTTGGTTTTTGGAGTTAAAAATAACAATTTTATTTTTTAAAAGTATTCTAAATATTAAATTTAAATTAACATTTTTTTAATTAGTTGACAATTTAGACATTTTAAAATGTAATTAAAATAGTTTTCTGATAAGGTTTTTGCTTTAGAAGTATTTTTATGTTATTGACTGACAGAATATAACTGAATTTTTTAGGGTTATTTATACCAAAAAATCTTGTGATAAGAAAAAGGTTAAGTTTGTTTTATTTTTTTATAAAAAAATAAATTAGTTTAATTTATATATTTTTGAATCGTAATTAAATATCAACATGGTAAATTCAAAACAGATTAAGGATGCTGCAATAATTGAGCGTTTAGCTAATAGTGATGCAACAGCATTGAATTTACTTTATGAAACCTATTGGGAACGACTATTTATTTCAGCTTATAACTTATTAAAAAATAAAGAAGCTTGTGAAGATATTTTACAAGAACTTTTTATTAGTTTATGGAATAAGAGAGAAAAACTACAAATCAATATTTCCATAAAAAGCTATTTATATGCAAGTGTTACTTATAAAGTTTATGATTATTTAAGAAAAAATTCCAAAGTAATTCAACTTGAATTATTGGAAGATTTTGATAAAAGAATCCATTTTTCAAATCCTGAATCCAAAATGATTCATGAAGAACTAGTACAGTTGATAAATGAGGCCATACAAACCTTACCTGAAAAATGTAGAAAGGTTTTTGTGATGAGTAGAGAAGAACAACTTAGCCATAAAGAAATTGCCGAAAAACTTCAAATTTCATCCAAAACTGTTGAAGCTCATATTACAAAAGCACTTAAAACAATTAAACTTTCATTGGGGTCATTAGCCACTTTAGAGCTTGTATATTACATAGTTTACAACTTCAATTAATAACTTTTTAAAACATTAATTATCTAATGTTTTACCTAAAAAATTAATTATTTTAAAAAAAAATCAAATTCCTATTAGGGATAAGATTGTTTTTAACGACATATATTATAAATACAATGAAAAGAAAAATGAATACTAAACAAAAGACATATCTTCTTCAGCTTATAGATAAGTTCCAAAAAGGAACAGCTTCAAATGAAGAAATATCATATTTAACAAATTTTTATTTGAGTCATCAAAACTCAAAGGAATGGCCAATTGAAATAAAGAATAAAGAAATTATTAAAGAAATAATATTTAATAATATCAAATCAAGTACCTATAGTCAAAGCAACAAAAAATCTAAAATAAGATTTTTAGGAATCAAAAACCTATTAAAATATGCTGCAGTTTTAATAGGTGTTTTGTTTGTAACAATTTACTTTTTCGATAATGAGCTATTTTTAAAAAATGAAATTTCAAGCAATAAAATTATAGAACCTGGTAAAGATAAAGCCATTTTAACTCTAGAAGACGGAACCAATGTTGCTCTAGAAAAAGGGAAGACTTATGCAACAGAAAATATAAAGAGTAATGGAGAAGAATTGGTTTATGATTCAGAAAAAAAAGAAAATAATAATCATAAACTAACCGACGAAGCATCCAACCAACCTATAGCTTATAATTATTTAACAATTCCTAGAGGAGGGCAATTTTATTTAGTTTTAACTGATGGTACTAAGGTTTGGTTAAATTCAGATACTAAATTAAAATACCCAGTATCATTTACTGCTGGAACATCGCGAGAGGTAGAATTAGTTTATGGTGAGGCCTATTTTGAGGTTTCACCTAGTACACTTCATAATGGTGATTCTTTTGTAGTAATTTCTAAAATGCAACAAATAGAAGTGCTTGGAACTGAGTTTAATGTGAAAGCTTATAAAGATGAAACAATTTCTTATACCACTTTAGTAGAAGGAAAAGTCGCTCTACTAGTTGACAATTCAAAAGAGTTTTTGGTTCCTAATCAACAAGCCAAGGTAGCTATAAATACTAAAGAAATAATTGATATTTTAAATGTAGATGTTGATGATGAAATTTCTTGGAAAGAAGGAGTTTTTAGTTTTAAACACAAAACTCTTAAAGAAATCATGAAAGTTTTAGAAAGATGGTACGATGTAGAAATTAATTTTTCTAATAGCAATATTGAAGAAGTAAAATTTGTTGGAGTTCTTAGCAAAAAACAACCATTAGATGATATTTTAACAATTATTAAAAACACCAATACCATAAGTGATTATGAAATAAATAATAAAATAATAATGCTTAAATAAAAAAATAAAAAAGAGAGTAAAGCAAAGACCGACCAAAGTACCGTGCTCTCTCTCTTTATTTATGAATTAATTAATTAAAAAATGTTTAACTAACTAACATGCAAATTTATGAAAATTAAATTAACCAATCGGTTTTTCTATTTCAGAAAAATCCTATTAATGAACCTTATGAGAACTTTTATCTTACTATTTTGTTCCACGGTTTTTAGTTTTACTTCTGGAAGCCTTTTATCACAAAATGCAAAAATTACAATTGACAGTGATAAAACAATCACAGTAGATGAAGTTTTCGAAATAATTAAATCACAAACAGATTATACATTTCTTTACCAAGAAAATTTGTTTAAAAACTTACCAAAAGTCAAAGTTGAAAAAGGAGTAATTAAAGCTAATACTCTTTTAAAAATGAGCTTACCACCAGGTGTTTTTGATTTTGAGTTTACTTCAAGTAATAGCATTATTATAAAACAAATTATAGCTATTGATGAAACTGAGAGTTTTGGAAAACAACAAATAATTAGTGGTGTTGTTACCGATGGTAATAATGTGCCATTATTTGGAGTTACCGTGTTAGTCAATAAAAATGAACGAGGTACAGCAACCGATATGGATGGTAAATATAGCATTCAAGCAAAAGAAGGAGATATTATCAGCTTCAGTTATGTAGGTTTTACCAATCAAGAATTTACATTGACAGCTGACCAAACTACACTCAATGTGGTTTTAAAAGAAAATGCTGCTGAATTAGAAGAAGTTGTATTGATAGGTTATGGTAGCCAAAAAAGAAAAAACATAACAGGGTCGGTGACAAAAGTTGATCTTAAAGAGTTACATAAACTCAACTCAACAAGTATTGACAATGCATTGGTGGGTAAGGCTTCTGGAGTTTATGTTGTTACTTCATCTGGAGCACCAGGTTCATCAGCAGCTATAAGAATTAGAGGGATAACTTCAATTTTTGGTAATAATGAGCCACTTTATGTAATAGATGGTGTTCCAATTGAAATAGGTCAAGGATTAGGAAATTCTTATTATTCACAAAATTCTTCTAGCTCACTTTCGCCTTTATCATCAATAAATCCACAAGATATTGAGAGTATTGATATTTTAAAAGATGCTTCTGCAACAGCTATATATGGATCTAGAGGTGCAAACGGTGTTGTAATTATAACCACCAAAAAAGGAAGTTATTCTTCTGTGCCAAACATTAGTTTAAGCACAAGAGGAAGTGTTTCTAAATTTACTAAGGAATACTCCATGTTAAATGCAAATCAATTTCATGATATAGTTAAAACTGCTTATGAAAATGCAGGAAGTGATTTGCCTGAAGATGATCAATTATACCCTTATGGTGAAGATGTTAATACCAATTGGCAGGAAGCAACTGCACAAGATGCTTTTGATACTAATTATTATTTAAACGCCAATGGAGGTTCTATTAATGGTGGATCTCTTTATTCATTATCAGCGAGTATAAATGATCAAAAAGGAGCTATTTATGGTACTGGTTTCAAAAGAAATAATGTAAGAACAAAACTTGAAACTAAATTGTCTGAAAAACTTAGAGTTGGTACTAACTTTAATTATAGTGATTCTAACAATAAAGGTAGTAATACTACATTTTATTACCAAACTATAAAATATAGACCAGATGTTCCTATTTATGATGAAGAGGGGAATTTTGGAGCAGATACTGGAGGAGTACAATCTAACCCTTATACAAAAGTTCGTTACCCTTCTTATGTAGATAGTAAAAACTTAATGATTTCGTTGTTTGGTGAATATGAATTAATGCAAGGATTAATGTTTAAATCTACCTATTCATATACAACTGCAAATAACAAAAGTTTTAGATATACTCCTAGTCACGATGTCTTTGAGTTACGAAACAACCGTAAAGGAACTTTAAACCAAACAGATTCTCAATTTTCATCTAGAATTTTAGACAATACATTAACGTACAATAAGAGCTTTGATAAACACGATTTTAATTCTGTTTTAGGGGTATCATATACACAAAACAAAAGTGAGTTTTCTTCAATAAGAGCTACAGATTTTCCTGATGATAACGTAATGGTTACACCAGGAGCAGCTTCAAATTTAAGTTTATCTAGCGGAGGAACAATTAGTGGTTTATCTTCCTATTTTTTAAGAGCAAATTATAATTTTGATGATAGATATTATGTAACGTTTACTGGTAGAGCAGATAATTCTACCAAATTTGGACCTAATAATCAATGGGGATATTTCCCGTCAGGAGCTTTAGCTTGGAGAATTTCTAGAGAAGACTTTTTAAAAGATATTGAATTTATTAACGATATTAAATTGCGTGCTTCTTATGGTAAAACAGGTTCTGCTAACTTTGCAGATTTTCAATACGCAACATTTTTTAGCTCTGGAAGCTTTTACAATAACAATAATGGAGTAGTTTCTAATACCATCCCAAATCCAGACATTAAATGGGAAACTACCAATCAGCTTGATATAGCTGTTGACTATTCATTATTAGATAGAAGAATTAATGGTTCTTTAGGATATTTTCATAAAAAAACCTCAGATCAAATTTTATATAGAGATGTAATTCTTGAAACAGGAGGAAGCAGTCAATATTCAAATATTGGAGATTTTCAAAATAAAGGATTTGAATTCCAAGTAGGTGTTGAAATTTTTTCAAATGAAAAATTTCAATGGACAACAGAATTAAATTTAACTACTATAAAAAGTAAAGTTTTAAAACTAAATGGAGGTTACTATAATAATTTGGTTGAAGGAGAATCAATGAGTTATTTTTCGGGCTATAAAGTAGCAGGAATTTTCCAAACTCAAGCAGAAATTGATGCTTTAAATGCTACTTCACCAGAAGGAGTGTATCAATCATCTAATACTGCTCCTGGTGATTTTATGTTTGTGGATGTAAATGATGATGGATTTATTGGTGATGATGATAATACCATTATTGGAAATGCTGAGCCAGACTTTTTTGGAGGCTGGAACAATATTTTTAGATTTGGAAATTTTGAAGTATCTACCTTGTTTAACTTTAGCGTTGGTAACTACTTATATAATTCAAATAAAAAAGACCTGCTAATTTTTAATAATTATTCTAGCAATTATTCAACTGGAATTTTAAATGCTTGGACACCAGACAATACCAATACTAATATTCCACGTTTAGTTTCAAGAGATCCAAATAATAATAGAAGAGATTCAGATTTCTTTATAGAAGATGCTTCATTTTTTAAATTAAAAAATATTAATATAACTTATAAGTTTAATCCAAAATTATTAGAAAAGTTATTCATTCAACGTGCTAGTGTCTCATTATCAGCTAGTAATGTATTTGTAATAACAAAGTATAGTGGTTTAGATCCAGAGGTTAATTATGGTGCTGCTAGTAATTTTAATCAAGGTTACGATAGTGCTTCATATCCACCTGTTAGTACAATTTCATTAGGGTTAAACTTAAATTTATAAAATTATGATACAAATTAAATATATTAAACATATACTGATAGTTACAGGAATTTTAATGTTCACATCTTGTAATTTAACAGATGTTACAGATGTAGATCCTGTTTATCAAATATCTGAAGACAAAGTAATAACAAATATAGATCAGGCTCAAACTGCTTTATATGGAACTTATGGAGCACTAATTGATGGCGCTTCATACATAAGTTATACACCAGCAATAACTTCAATGATGGGACTAACTATGAAACCTGGAGTTTGGGGTGGAGGAACTGAAAACTCATTTTTTAAGAATGATGTATTGTCGGATAATTATTATCTTGAATTGATTTATACAGATATGTATTTCCTAATCAACAATGCCAATCATGTAATTACTAAAACTGAAAAATTAGAAACGGAAGATGCTAGAAAGAATGAAATTGTAGCAGAAGCCAAGTTTTTAAGAGCATTATCAAACTTTTATTTATTAAGACTTTGGGGAGAATTTTTTGATGAAAATTCTACAAATGGAATAGTGCTTAAAAAAGAACCAATTGTAAGTGCTAATCCACAAGCAAGAGCATCAGTTGCTGAAACCTACAATTTAATTTTAGAGGATCTGGAGTATGCAATTCAATATGCACCTAGTTTTTCTGATACATTTTATGCTTCAAGTATAGCAGCTAAAGCTTTAAAAAGTAAAGTACTTTTATATAAAAAAGACTATAGTAATGCAGCACAAGTAGCCTTAGAGGTAATTAACTCTAATGAGAGAGAATTAGAAGATACATTTTCTGATATTTTCACTAAAAAAATTATTGAAACTAAAGAAGCTATTTTTCAAACTCCATTTGATAATTCAAATGACAGAAATAATAAAGCCTTTATGTATAGAGCTTATTTTGGAGTTTCTGATTATTATATAAGTCAAATGGAAGATGATGCTAGATATGAAGCAGCAATTGCTTATACTTCATCTGGAAGTGCAAGAAACAATAAATTTAACAATTCAGTTTATAACGGAGTTCCATTAACTGCTGATACTGAATATTTTATTCGTTTGGGCGAAATATATCTTATTTATGCTGAAGCAGTTTTAAGAGGAAATGATGATATTGATGAGGCTTTAGATGCTTTAAATAACATTAGAGAGCGAAGCGAAAATATTTTAATTTCATCTACTAATAAAGATGAAATATTAGAAGCCATAAGAGTTGAAAAAGTACTTGAACTTGGAGCCGAAAGTGGTGAAGAATGGTATGATTTAGTACGTTATCATAAAGAGGGCAATATAGATATTAACACTTACAAAGAAATCTCTTCTGATAGTAAATTAATACTTCCATTACCAATACAAACAGTACAATTATCAGAAGGTTTAATTAATCAGAATCCAGGCTATTAATGAAAAATATATTTTATATAATTTTAGTGGGAATCATATTTTCTTGTGCTCAAGAAAAAAAAGAACTCCCTAAAGCTATCGATTTTAGAAATGGTACTTTTAAAGAGTTATTAGCAGTAGCTGAAAAAGAAGATAAACTTATTTTTATTGATTGTTATACTTCTTGGTGTGCACCTTGTAAATGGATGGATAAAAATGTTTTCGTCAATGAAAATGTCTATTCTTTCTACAATTCAACATTTATCAATTATAAAATTGATATGGAAAAAGGAGAAGGACCAGAATTGGCAAAGAAATACCAAGTAAGTTCATATCCTACATATCTTTTTATAAATTCTAAAGGAGACTTAGTACATAAGTCAACTTCAAGAATGAGTGTTGAAGAGTTTATAACTGTAGGTGAAAATGCTATAGATCCAAGTAAAGCTTTTGGAATTTTGACTGCAAAATATGAGCAAAACAAAATGTCGAATGATGAAATGCTTAATTACGCTATTTCTCTACAAAAGATGAGAATTAATACAGCTGATGAAGTTTTGGACAAGCTAATGTTAAAAGTAGATGATGAGTGGTTGTTATCTTTATCAGGTTGGAAACTAATAGAGAGCTTTGTTTTTGATGAAAATTCTAAATTATTTAATGTATTAAACTCTAATAAAGAATACTTTATTTCAATAACAAATAAAAAAACTGTTTATAAAGTTTATCAAAGAATTTTACAAAGAAAGATGTATGCTTCAACAAATGAGCAAAATGAAACCTTGTTTTTTCAACAGTTAGATTCTTTAAAAAAATTAACAGATAAGGCAAGGGATATAGCCATACTTCATTGTAATTATTATGCTAAAGCAAACGATGCTGATAAATTTATAAAAACTTCCAATTACTATGTAGATAACTTTTTAACGGATGATCCTGAAACAATTGCATTTATTGCTAGAAGCGTTTATAGAAAGTCTTTTGAAGAGAGCCCTAAAATTCTTCTTCAAGCAGCTGAGTTAATAACAAAGGCTTATGAAATGAATCCAAACGATTATGGAACCGTTAGTACTTTTGCACAAATACAAGGTATTGTGGGAAATAAAGAAGAAGCAATTAAAGCAGGAGAATTAGCTGTAAAAATGGCTGATACTATAAGTAGTAAAGTTAAAAAAAGAGCTTTACAAAACTTAAAAGAATTAAAAGAGAAACAATAATTTTTCATATTTGAGTTAATGAACCGCTTTATTTAATTTATTTAAATGGGCGGTTTCTTTTTGTGAAAATTACAATTTAAAGCAATCTATAACAATTAAAAAATACACATGAAAAAAATTATCTACGGAATATTAATTTTTAGCATCCTTTCTTGTAAAAAAGAAGAAATAAAAGAGTATGTACTTTTTTCAGGCAATATAAAAAATAGTACAGCAAACGACTTAATAATAATGAGTAGTAATTCAACTTTTAGAGACACTATTAAAATTTCAGCTAATGGAACTTTTAAAGATACTTTAAAAATTGACAATGGAACACACTTAATTTCATATGGGAAGCTATTTACACGAATTTATTTTGAACAAGGAACTTCTTTTGAAGTAAATTTTGATGCAAATAACTTTAGAGAGACTTTAACATTTTTAGGTGAAAACCCTCATGAAAATAATTACTTATTACAAAAGCAAGAAAAACAAAGCGAGCTAATTGGTAAAAGAAATGATTTTTATGCGTTAAATGAAGATGAATTTAAAACAAAATCAAAAATTATTGAAGAAACTCTTTTAAGAGAAATAAATAAGAATAAAACAGTTTCTGAAGCATTTAAAGAATTAGAAAAAAAGAATATCAAATATGAACATTTAAATAGATTGAGTTCATATGAGAAGTCACATGCATACACAACTAAAAATCCAGATTTTAAAGTATCTAGTGAGTTTTTACAAGAAATCAAAGATATTAACTATTTTAATGGGGAAGATTTTCTTTTTTCTAATAATTATAAAAGGTTAGTAGATAAGTATGTAGAGTCTAAAACAAAAGAGCTAATTGAAAATAATTCTGAAGCTGAAGATATCGTTAAGTTAAAAGTAATTGCTGAAATTCCTAACGAAGTTATTAAAAATAATCTTTTGTATAAAGAAGCCAAATATGGAATAACATACACTTACGATTTAGAAGCATATTATACAATATTTAATAATGCATCAAGTAACCCAATATACAAAAGCGAAATCACTGAAAATTATAAAAAATTAATTAAGGTTGCCAAAGGTAAGCCTTCTCCTTTATTTGAAAATTATGAGAATTATAATGGAGAAACTACATCTTTTAATGACCTTAAAGGAAAATACCTTTATATAGATGTTTGGGCAACTTGGTGTGGACCTTGTAAAATTGAAATACCACACCTAAAAAAGATTGAAAAACTATATCATAATAAAAATATCGAATTTGTAAGTATATCAATAGATAAACAATCTGATAAATTAAAATGGAAAAAGATGGTTGAAAAAGAGCAACTAGGAGGTGTTCAATTATTAGCGGATAAAGATTGGAACTCTCAATTTGTTAAAGATTATTTAATTAAAGGGATTCCACGATTTATTTTAATTGATCCACAAGGGAATATTATTACAGCAAATGCCCCAAGACCCTCTGAAAATTCATTAATTGATTTATTTAATGAGTTAGCTATTTAAAAATTAATTAAATACGCTCCTCAATCCATTTTTTAAAATCAAAAAAGTTTTGGGGAGCTACTCCATGTCCTACTGGATATTCTTGATAACTATTTTTAATTTTTAATTGATTTAAAAACTGAGGTGATTTGTTTGCCCATTCTACAGGAATTACTTGATCTACAGTTCCGTGTGAAATAAAGAAATCTAATTTAGAATAATCTTTTAAAGTCAAATCAGATGGTAGTAACTCTGGGTTTACATAACCACTTAAAGCAATAATTTTTTGAACTTTTTCAGGATAATTTAAAGCTACAGCATAACTTAATATGGTTCCTTGGCTGAACCCTAATAAAAATGTTTTTTCAGGAGTTATTTTATATTCATTCTGAATTTCATCTATAAAAGAGGAAATCAAATCTCTCGCTGAAATTGCTTCTGGGATATCTGAAAACTTACCAGCATCAGCTGTAAAATTTATAGTATACCAAGAATAGCTTCCAAAGCCTAAATTTTGAGGGGCACGCGCACTTATAATAATTAACTCTTCTGGTAGCTCAGTAGCAAAAGAAAATAAATCTTCTTCGTTGCTACCGTACCCATGTAATAAAATTAATAGCGGTGTGTTTTCTGTAATTTGATTAGGTTCTCTTGAGATATAGTCGAGTGATAATTTTTTCATAAAGTAATATAAAAGTCGTGCTGTTTGGCACGACTTCAAAAGTAAGTTTTAATATACGATTACGCAATTCCTTTAAACCAATCTTGAAATAAATCTCCAATTAAAGGTATCTTTTTCTCTTCACCTTGTGCAGCTCCAACAAGTCCAATAATCCAAAATACAAATAAAATTAGGCTGATAGGACCTGAAATCCAGTAACCTCCAAACCTTCCAATAATAAATATATTTACCACATAAAATACGGTTAGTCCTATAGTTTGTCTGATGTGAAAAGAAGCAAAGGAGTTTCTTTTATCATTGTTCATAATAAACGCAATTAAAGTACCTATCCAAGTAATGTAACTTATAATTGCCATTGTTTTACCTTCTTTAACTGTGAAATTTTCCATTTTAATATATTTTTTAGTTGAAGTAATTATTCTATTTAAAGTACCATTTTATTATTTGAAATTACACCATAAACTTTCCCATTCATAAGTTTGTTTAAAAAGATAGAGTTTTTTGACGTAGAAAGTATATTTTCTTCTTTAAAACTATAATTATGTTGAGGGTTAAATAGTGTTAGATTTGCCTTTTTTCCAATATTTATTGAGGTATTATCAATCCCAAATCGTGTTCTTGGATTCGAAGTTAAAGCTTTGATTAATACGTCTAAATTTATAATGTTATTTAAAGCGCCAAATAAACTTTCTAATCCAATAGTTCCAAATTTAGCACTCTCATATTCTACTTTTTTATGTTCAATATCAATGGGGTTGTGGTCACTTGTAACCATATCAATTGTTCCTTCATTTAAACCTTTAATTAAGGCTTTAGTATCTTTTAAAGTTCTTAAAGGAGGTAGTACTTTTGTATTAGAATCAAAGTGATGTAATTCTTCATCTGTTAATGCCAAATGATGAGCGGAAACACTGCAAGTAACATTTAGTCCTTTCTTTTTAGCTTCTTTAATAAGTTTTACTGATTTTTTTGTAGAAATGGTTGGGATATGTAATTTTCCACCGGTGTATTCTAACAAAAATAAATCTCTTGCAATTTGTAGTTCTTCAGCTAAAGCAGGAATTCCTTTCAATCCTAATTTAGTACTATTTACTTCTTCATTCACTAAACCAGAAGTAGCTATAGAATTGTCTTGAGGGAAACTTAAAATTAAACCATCAAAATTTTGAGCATATTGTAAACCAATTTTTAATAAGTTAGCATTGTTGATAGGTTTATTATAGTCTCCAAAAGCAATAGCTCCAGAGTTTTGCATATCAAATAATTCTGCAATATCATCACTTTTAGCTCCTTTGGTTAAGGCTCCAATAGGGTATAAGCTAGTTGCAAAATTAGCTCCTTTATTTTTAAGAAATTCAATCGCAGATTTGTTATCAACTATTGGATAGGTATTTGGGTTAACTGCTACGGCAGTAAAACCACTTTTTGCAGCAGTAATTAAACCATTTTCAATGGTTTCACGTTCTTCAAAACCAGGCTCTCCAAAACATACACTTGAATCGAACCAACCTTGTGAAATATGAAGGTTTTCTATATTTATTTCTTTATAATTCTTCGTGTTTTTTAAAGAATCTTCTATTTGAGTAATTTTTCCATTTTCAATTAAAAGATCTTTAGTTTGGAGGTGAAACGGACTAGAACTATCAATAATTATTGCAGATTTTAAGAGTACATTCATATGTTGAAATATTTTAATATAAGCATTTCAAGAAACAAAAATAGTATAGAAAATGCTAAAAACCATTTAAAAAGCCAATTGATTTTCCCTTGATTGGAAATTTCATCAAAAACTTGTTCTGTAGAAGTTGTTACCTCAACGTTTGGATTGTTATTTGATAATTTTTGTAAATCTAAATATTCAAGTTCGCTTTCTTGTTTTGGATAGTTGAATGCCAGTGTTTTAATCTTGGAATTGTTATATGAAACCGAATAAAAACCACTTTTTAAAATTTGGTTTTGTAAGTTTAAAATTACTTTATTTTGAAACGCATTTTGAAGCGGAATAAATTCAGTATCACCATTAGACATTTTAAGTATTTGATCTTTTCCAATAGTTGAATAAATTGGAATTTCATTTTCTGAAGTGATATAATAATACAAATTAGTGGGTTGTAAACTATGTTTGGCAAAGTTGTAAAAAATAGGTACAACTAAGGGAGATTGTATAAAGTTTGAAATATTGATGTTTAATGGAGAATTAAATAAATAAAATGAACTATTGTTTGTGGTGCTTGATGAAACAAAAGGCTTGTTAGAATCTAAATTTACAATAGCTGTACTATTGAGTAAGTTGGTTGAGTATTGTAACGAGGTTTTAGGATATTTAAAATTTGAGATTCGTTTTTCAAATACATTTTTTACAATTGGATGCTCATAATTAATGGTTGTTACAAAATGTTCATTTTCAATTTTTGAACCTATAGAGCCTAAAGCTAATTTATTTAATAAATTATTATAAGTGGCTATTTCGCTATCTTTTGAAGGAATTACTACAATATTTCCTCCAGTATTAAAATATTGTTGTAAACTACTTATTAATTGTGTTGGAATTGAAACTAATTCATTTAAAATAATTAAATGTTGATGATTAAAAATGTTATAATTTATCTGTTGTATAGTTTGATGCTTATAATTAAATTCATCAAGGGTATAAATTTTTTTCAAAAATGAAGAGTTTTCTCCAATGGTTAATACATTTATTTTTTCGGGATTTGTAATGGTAAAAAAGAAATCGTTATCAAATTCTAAACTAGAATCCTGAAGTGTTAATTTGCCATTAAAATTTTGTTCTTTTTTAACACTAAATTCAATAGTACTTTTATTTGAATTACTAAAAACAGCGGTTGTTTTACCAATTAAAGTTGAATTATTAAAAAGAGAAACAGTAATTTTTTCAGAAGTATTTTTGGTACATTTAATAATTGCATTAATTGTTAAGTCTGTTAATAAGTTGTCTTCAACGTATACACTATCAATAAAAAAGTTAATGTTATTTTTGGGAGTTACTTTTAATAAATTTGTTGAAGTGTTATTGGATGTAAAGTTTAATTTGTTGTTTAAATTAAATTTCTGAAAATCAGAAATTAAAATTGACTTATGTATGGTGTTAGGTTGGTTAGAATTTACTTGGTTTAATTTCAATAAAACAGTATTTAAATCAATTTTATATGGAGAATATTTGATAGAAATAAGGGTATTTTTTAAACGGGTTTCATCTAAACCTTTGAAATAATTATCATTGGTAAGTATTGATATTCTGTTATTTTTTTGATGAGTATTTTCAATAATCTCTTGTGCAATGCTTTTTAAGAGCTCACCCGATTCTCCTTTAGCTTGCATGCTATACGAATTATCTAAATAAATACTGGTTTCAAAATTTTGCTGAGTTGTGTACTTTGAAAAGTAAGGTTGTGAAAAAGCGATAATTATACAGCTAAAGGCTAAAATTCGAGTAATTAAAGTTAACCACTTTTTTAACCGAGCACTTTTGCGAGTTTGTTGTTCAATTTTTTTTAAAAATTTAACATTGGTAAAAGGAACTTTTGCAAATTTTTGTAATTGAAATAAATGAACAATTATTGGAATAATTACTAAAAAAAGTGCGTATAAAATTTCCGGATGCTTAAACTGCATTGTTCAAAAAGATTTTTCAAAGATATTAAATTACAAGTAATTTATGCAAAATAGTTTTTTAAAATCCCTAAAGCATAATGACTGGCTATAGTATTGGCAAATTTTGGAAAATCTATGGTTGCATTGTCATTTGCTTTATCAGAAATTATTCTAATGATTGAGAAGGGAATTTGATATTCATAACAAACTTGGGCAACAGCAGCACCTTCCATTTCAACACAACATGCCGAAGGCAACCAATTATTTAATTGTTTTATTTTTTCAATAGATGAAATAAATTGATCTCCACTAGCAATATCTCCTTCAATTACTTTTGGCTGAGTAATTTGAAATTTTAAAGCATCATGAACAGTTATGAATTGATGATACGAATTTAAAAAATTGTTGGCGGCTTTTAAAAGTTGCTTTGTGTTGGATGTTTCTAAATATTTTTTTCTTAAAATAGGAATTTCAAATTTTTCAAATAGTGGACTGGCATCCATATCATGTTGGTATAAGTTTTTGCCCAAAACAATATCTCCAATATTTAATTTTGAATTAATAGCTCCGGCCACACCAGTAAAAATAATTTCATCAACATCAAAGTCATTAATAAGTTGTGTTGTTGTTACTGCAGAAGCTACTTTACCCCAACGAGAAAATACCAACACTACTTTTTTATTAAATAGGGTTCCAGAAAAATAAGTTCTCATTCCTTTTTCTGTAGTTGTAACGTTCTTAAGTTCGTTTAAAAGTGCTTGAATTTCTTCTTGCATTGCACTTATAATTCCTATTTTAATCATTTTTTATTTTAAAATTGAAAACTTATTTTGTGAGTACCAAGCTAACTTTGATTGCTGTGAAGGTTTGATAATTTTGTTTTTGCAACAATAAGTCCATCCTTCATTTCTAATTTACGATCAGCCATATTTGCTAGTTCAGAATTATGAGTAACTATCACAAAAGTTTGATTGAATTTATTGCGAAGTTCAAAAAATAATTCGTGTAAATTTTTTGCAGAAGCGGAATCTAAATTTCCACTAGGTTCATCAGCAAAAATCACATCGGGGTTGTTAATTAAGGCTCTTGCAACCGCCACCCGTTGCTGTTCACCACCTGAAAGTTCGTTGGGTTTATGGTTCATTCTTTCAGATAAACCTAAAAAGCTTAAAAGTTCTTTTGCTTTTACTTCCGTTTCTTTTTTTTGTTGACCTCCTATATAGGCTGGAATACACACATTTTCCAAAGCAGTAAATTCTGGTAGTAATTGGTGAAATTGAAATATAAAACCAATATGTTTATTTCTAAACTTTGATAAATTTTTGTCTTTTAAATTTAATAAGTCTGTAGTGTTTATTGATAGTGTTGAAGTTTTGTTTAAATGTGGTTTGTCTAAAGTTCCTAAAATTTGTAGTAAAGTTGTTTTACCTGCTCCAGACGGACCAACTATAGCTACTATTTCTCCTTTTTTTATAGATAAACTAACACCTTTTAAAACTTCTAAATCGCCATAAAATTTGTGAATATTTTTTGCTTCAATCATAGTGTAAATTAATGTTGTGAAAATACACAATTAAATTAAACTTACAACCAAGTTTTAAGTTTGTTATAATCTAAATAATAGATAAGCTTTAAAGAAATATTATTAACTACAGGCTCTTTAAAAAGGTTGTCTAAGTTTTCTTTAAATTTTAAATGAGATAAATCATCTTCATTAAAAATTGAATTTCTGTATAATGCAACCAGTTGACTTCCAGGAGCAAACTCCCAAGTGTAGCTTAAGTCAAAATTCCAAATATTATAATTAATATCGTGATTTGCCGTATAATCACTTTCAGTTAAAATACCATCTTCTTCTAGTAAATAAAACTGAGTTTTATATTCAACAGGTGACCAATAGTGACGGAATGTAAGGTTAAGAGCTGATTTAATACTGAAATTATATTTTCCAGATATAGCATTTGTAATAGATTTGGTATCTCTTTTTCCAAAAATAATAGTTCCATCTTCCAAATCATTCACGTATCCTTTATCGTTGGTATCTTTTGAATATTCTAATTGATAAACAAAGGATAATTTATCATTTACTCTAAAACGTGGGGAAAAACCAGTATTGATAAAATAGTTATCATCATTTATTCTTTTAGAAATAAAGATGTTGGCATCTATGGCAAATTTTTTCCTGTAATCAGTAGAAATCCATTGATTTGAAGCAATTCTTCCAGGTTTTTTATAATAGCGATTTTCAACTCTAGGTTCATAATAATCATATTCATTTCCTATAATTGTTTGAAAATTACCACCAAAGGCAAGTTTTGTTTTTTTGGTGTAAAAATTATAATTAACCCCAACAGAGTTACTGGTATATTTATTGGGTTTGTACAGATAATCTAAGTCAGCCCAAAAAGTAATGCGATAATCATCAAATTTTTCAGTAGGTTCAAAAACCCTATAGCTTATGTAAGACTCAAAATTGCTAAAATTATTTCTTCTTTGAAAGCCTAAATCATTTTTATTAAACTTTTTATCTTCTAAGTGGTGTTCAATTCCCCATTGCCAGTTACCACTAATTTCTCTAAAAGCAATATCGGTAAAAAAGCCATTTGTTTTTTCGCCAAACTCGTTTATATAACTCATACCAACACCACCTTCAATTTTAAAAATATTTGCTTTATTGGTGAGGTCAAAAAGTAGTGCTGAAACATTGGCATCTCTAAAAGATCCTTCTCTGAAAACATTTGTGTTGATAAAGCTTACAGATGAATTTTTGTTGAATTGTTGATCTAAAACGAGTACGTTATAATTAGCAAAAGGTTCGGTTATAACTTCTCTAACTTCTTGCGTATTTTTATCTTGTATCCTTGTAACGGTTTTTTCGGTAATTGCATTAAAAAAGCCAATGCCTAGTCCATTTTTTGTTCTTCCTGAAATTTTTAAAGCATTTAACATTTTAACATTTGAAGGTGCTTCTAAAATTTCTTCATTTTCGAGTAATTCTTCTTCCTCAACATAAGTAGAAGGAGAATTTCCAACTCTTCGAGAATAGAATAAGTTTCCTTTGCTAAACAATTCTGTCCCTTCTGTAAAAAAAGCTCTTTTTTCAGAATATTGCTGTTCAAAAGGTCCTAAATTTAAGGTTACATCATCAAAAGCAGTTTGACCAAAATCTGGAATTAAAGTAGCATCTAAAGTAAAGCTTTCACTAATTCCGTATTTAACATCCATTCCTAAGCTAGTATTAACTTCATTTTCACCATCATAAGTAGTGAAAGCAATTGAAGAGTAGGGAGAAAAACTTAATCTAATAGGAGGAGAAATATTGGAAATACCTTTTAAAATTCCAGCATATTGTTGAATATTACCTTTGGTTTTGTCAATAGGATTCCATACAAATTGTTCTTTAGTATTTTGTATTCTTCTGTGAAAATTTAACCCCCAAGTTTGGATTTCTTGGTTTGAAAAACGCAAGGCGGAATATGGTATTTTTACTTCAACTACCCATTTTTCATCATCAAGCTTTACAGCACTTTCCCAAACACTGTTCCAACTAAAATCTTCATTATTAATGGTAGCTTTGGCATCACCTTGGTTTCCTGTTGCTTGAATAAAAAATTCGGTATCATTCTGTCCATCATTTAATGGATTTAACATAATTCCAAACCAATCAACCTGAGCAAAATTATCTCTAGTTGCAGATTCAAAAGCAATATTTTTTATATCATCATCATATAAAAAAGCCCCAAAATAAATGGCTTCATCATCATATACAACTTTAACTTCTGTCTTTTTTCCAGGATATTCTTTATCACCATTTCCAGGTCTAAACATCACAAAGTCTTTTGCTATTTGTGCTCCAAACCAAGCATCATCATTCAAAACGCCATCTATTTTTGGAGGTGTAGTAATTCGTCTAGTAATTAAATTTTTTTTATTTTCTTGTGCTGAAATAAGGATGCTATAAAATATGGCAAAAAGCCAAAAAAAATTTTTCATAAACTATGATAGTTCTATTATGTAAAATAATTATGCTAAAATATTTAACATATTTTGTAACCAATCATAAATAAATGTTAATAATGAGTTAATGGTATTGTTTTATGAAAATAATTTAATTATAAATTTGTTGAGTAAATAATCTGAAAATTAAGTTAATGTAACCAATGTATGAAGCTGTAAAAACTAAAAGTATTGCAGCAGATAATAGTAGAGCAGGGGTTAAAATAACGGATTTTAAAAAGATTTTTTTCATGAGATTTAAAGTTTAAAGTAGTACTATATGCTACATTAAATTTAAATTATTTTAAAGGCTTTTCACTGTAGTTTAAACAATTAAATTAAAGTGTTTTCAAAGTAATATTCAATAGTTTAGAATGTAATTTTCAACTTATTAAAATTGTAATTTTTGAAATTGAAATTTTATCAAATTTTTGTAAAAAAATAAGCAACACTATTTATTTAAGTAACTTAATTAAGGTTATTTCAAAACTTTTTAATAATTCATCTAAATTTTAAGTTTTGATTATTACATTTGTGAATATTTTTTAAAATAATATTTCTAATGAATTTACACGAATACCAAGGAAAAGAGTTGTTAAATAGTTTTGGCGTTAGAATACAACGCGGTATAGTTGCTAATAATCATAAAAAAGCTGTAGAAGCTGCAAAACAATTAACTGCAGAAACTGGTACAGGTTGGTGGGTTGTTAAAGCACAAATTCACGCTGGAGGACGTGGAAAAGGTGGCGGAGTTAAATTAGCTAAAAATTTGCAAGAAGTAGAAACTATTTCTGAAAATATAATTGGAATGATGTTAAAAACACCTCAAACACCTCCACAAGGAAAAAAGGTGAACCAAGTTTTAATTGCTGAAGATGTCTATTATCCTGGAGATAGTGAACCAGAAGAATATTATATGTCGGTTTTATTAAATAGAGCAACCGGAAGAAATATGATTATGTATTCTACTGAAGGGGGAATGGACATTGAAACTGTTGCAGAAAAAACACCTCATTTAATTTTCACAGAAGAAATTGATCCTTTATTAGGATTAATGCCATTCCAAGCGCGTAAAATTGCTTTCAATTTAGGGTTGTCTGGAGCTGCATTAAAAGAGATGATTAAGTTTGTAACATCGTTATATACTGCTTTTGTAAAATCTGACTCTTCATTATTTGAAATCAATCCAGTATTAAAAACTTCAGATGATAAAATATTAGCAGTTGATTCTAAAGTTACTTTAGATGATAATGCATTATTTCGCCATAAAGATTTAGCAACTTTAAGAGATTTACGTGAAGAAAATGAAATTGAAGTAGAAGCAAATGCTGCAGGTTTAAACTATGTTGATTTAGATGGAAATGTAGGGTGTATGGTTAATGGTGCAGGTTTAGCGATGAGTACAATGGATTTAATTAAACAATCTGGAGGAGAGCCTGCTAACTTTTTAGATGTTGGTGGTACTGCTGATGCAAAACGTGTTGAAACAGCCTTTAGAATAATTTTAAAAGATCCAAATGTAAAAGCTATTCTAGTGAATATATTTGGAGGTATTGTGCGTTGTGATAGAGTAGCACAAGGAGTTATTGATGCCTATAAAAACATGGGTGATGCTATTAAAGTTCCAATAATTGTACGTTTACAAGGTACAAATGCAATTGAGGCAAAAGAGTTAATTGATGCTAGTGGTTTAGACGTAATATCTGCTACTGAGTTTCAAGAAGCTGCAGATAAAGTTCAAGAAGTTTTGGCTTAAAGACAAAAACTTACATAACAAAAGATAAAGAAACTCTCAAATAAATGAGAGTTTTTTTATGCTCAAAAATTAACCATAAAATTACGGTAACTTTTGTTGCTAAAGCTATTTTAAACCTTTATGAATTCATTACGTCAAATCTAGTATAAAATAATTTACTTATGAGAAAAATGATTTTAGTAACTGTAATTGTGTTTTTGGCTATAACAGTTGGTTGTACTAATGATAATAATGAAAATTCTATAATTGATATAGTTTTAACACAAGATGAAATTAATGATTTACTTTTTTTAAGAGAAGAAGAAAAATTAGCAAGAGATGTTTATTTGTATTCATATGATAAATATGGAACTATTGTATTTAACAACATTGCCTCTAGCGAATCTTCTCATATGAATAGCGTATTAATTTTATTAAATAAATACAATATAGAAGATCCTATATTGGAAAATAGAGGAGAGTTTAGAAACACTACACTTCAAAAAATTTATAATGATTTAATTGAACTCTCCGATATATCATTATTAGAAGCTTTAAGAGTTGGTAATATTATTGAAGATTTGGATATTAAAGATTTAACTTTAAATGAAAGTAGAACTGAAAAAATAGATTTATTAAGTCTGTATGATTTCTTAAAATGTGGTTCTCAAAATCATTTAAGAAATTTTAATAATCAGTTAATTTCAAATGGAGGAAATTATGTTCCTGAATATCTTACACAGATAGCATTTGAGACTATAGTGAATAGTACAAATGAATGGTGTGGTTTTAATTGATTAGTTTTTAGAAATTAAATAAGTTATTTTTGTAGTTGTTATATAAAAAGCTATAAAGTAATTTGGTGGAATCAGCTAGAATTCAACAGCATGTTGCTAGTGAATATTCTAATTAAAATGTAGCTATAAAAAAACACCTTTGTAATTACAAAGGTGTTTTTTTATGTATAAAAGTATATTTATTAAATATCTTCAAAATTTACATCGGTAAAACTTTCTGTACTTGAAGAGGCTTCGTTTAATTCAGAAGGTCTTTTAAAATCTTTTTGGTGACGTTCAGAGATCACTTCTTCACCTTTTTCATTTAAAATATAATCAGTTGCAGCTTTTAGCATCTCATTAAATTCATTAAAATCTTCTTTGTATAAGTAAATTTTGTGTTTTTTGTAATGGAAAGATCCATCGTCATGTGTAAATTTTTTACTCTCGGTAACAGTTAAGTAATAGTCATCTGCTTTTGTAGCTCTTACGTCAAAAAAGTAGGTTCTTCTTCCTGCTCTAAGAACTTGAGAGAATATCTCTTCTTGTTCTAAATGTTCTTTGTCATTCATAATTAACTTTCTATATTTAGTAATCTTTTTTTTAGATTTATTCACAAATCTATAAAATTATTTCAGTTATTTAACAATTTTTAAATTTCTTTTTCTAAAAGTTGTTGTTCGTAGAGTTCTTTATAATATCCATCAATATTAACTAGCTCATTATGTGAACCTTTTTGAATTATTTTTCCATCTTCTAAAATAATAATCACATCTGCATTTTTTACAGATGATACTCTATGACTAACAATTAAAGTAGTTTTATTTCTACTTATTTTATGAAGATTGTTCAAAATTATTTCTTCAGTTTCGGTGTCAACTGCAGAAAGGCAATCATCAAAAATTAAAATATTAGGATTTTTTATAATTGCTCTAGCTATTGAAATACGTTGTTTTTGTCCTCCAGATAAAGTTACACCTCGTTCACCAACATAGGTGTCATATCCTTTATTAAACTCAATAATGTTATGATGAATATATGCGTCTTTAGCTGCTTGTTCAATTTTAGCATTTGAGGCATTTTCATCTCCAAATTTGATATTGTTTTTGATGGTGTCAGAAAATAAAAATGCTTCTTGAGGAACAAAACCAATATTTTGACGTAAGTTATTTAAGTTTAGTTGCTCAATATTAGTACCATCAATTAATATTTCTCCAGTATCAACATCGTACAAACGAGCAATTAAATTGATGATGGTGGATTTTCCGGAACCAGTATTTCCTAAAATGGCTAATGTTTTTCCTTTTTCAAGTTTAAAACTTACATTTTTTAAAGCGGTAATATTGGTGTCATCATAAGTAAATGTAACATTTTTAAACTCTATGGTTCCTTCAATAGTTGAAGGTTGTTCTTGATTGTTTTTTATTTCGGGTTCATGTTTTAAAAATTCATTAATACGTTGTTGAGAAGCCTCAGCTTGTTGTACTATTGAAGTTACCCAGCCAACTACTGCAACGGGCCAAGTTAACATGTTTACATACATAATAAATTCTGCAATAACACCTAAAGAGATCGTGCCTTCAATATAACGCATACCTCCAATATATATGACTAAGATATTGCTTAAACCTATCAATAAAATCATTAATGGGAAAAATAGGGCTTGAGCTTTAAATAAATTGATGTTTTTATCTTGTGCTTCATTTGCTAATGTTCCAAATTCAACCATTGTTTTATGTTCAATTCCATAAGATTTTAAAATACTTATTCCAGAAAATGTTTCTTGAGCATTAGCTGTTAACTTAGATAAATATTGTTGAACTATGGTACTTCTTTTATTAATAACTCTACTTAAAATATAAATTGAAATCGATAAAATTGGGAGTGGTAGTAAGGTGTAATTAGTTAATATTGGGTCAATATTATACATTTTTATAATTGCTACTACAAACAGTACTAGCATATTAATAGAGTACATTATTGCTGGTCCAAAATACATGCGAACTTTACTAACATCTTCACTAATTCTATTCATTAAATCACCTGTTTGATTTTGTTTGTAAAAGTTTAGGGATAAACGTTGATATTGTTGGTAAATCTCATTTTTTAAATCAAACTCAATTAATCTAGACATTACAATAATTGTTTGTCTCATTAAAAAGGTGAAAAAACCAGCTAAAAGTGCGGCCCCAACAATAAGTAAAATATTATTTAACAACTGGGCTTTAACAATTGGCAAATCAGAAACAATCCCATTTGTATAGTCTTCAGCAATGTTAACCGACTGCCTAATAAGTTGTGGTACTTGTAAAGCTAAAAATTTAGAAGCAACAGTAATTATAATTCCAATTAGTAATCTGTATTTATATTTAAAAAAGTATTTGTTTAAGTATTGTAAGGCTTTCATAAAAGAATTAAGGGCAATCAATTTTAAAGCACGAAGATACATTATTAATATTTTAATTTCGGTATTTTAAGATAGAATTAACTTTACTTAAAAAATGAAAAACACTGCTCATTTTATAAAAAATAATACTATTTTTGCCGTGTTAAAAACAATTTTTTCAAAGTTCTTTAAATGATAAATAGAAGACATATTAGAGTTAAAGTAATGCAATCGGTTTATGCTTTACTACAGTCTAAAAGTGACAACTTAACAAAAGAAGAAAAGTTCTTATATGCAAGTATTGATAAAATGTATGATTTATATGTTTTATTAATTCGTTTACTTGTTGAAGTTAGAAATATGGAAAAAAACCATATTGAAATTTCTAGAAAAAAGTTTTTAGCAACTTCAGAAGATTTGAATCCAAATATTAAATTTATAAACAATCAAGTTTTTAATACCTTAAATGAAAGTGTTTCATTAAATGAGTATTTAGAAACTAAAAATTTAAATTACTGGACTTTAGATAACGAGTATATCACAGAAATTTGGAAACAAATTAAAGAAAGTGAGTTGTATGCTACTTATATGAACTCTAAACATTCAAATTTTCAAGAAGATAAAGAGTTTGTAGTGGCTATTTTTAAAACTATTGTAGCTCCTAATGAAAAATTAGCTGAGTATTTTGAAGATAAAAATATAAGTTGGTTAGATGACATTCCTTTTGTAAATACTTGGATTGTAAAATCATTAAATCAATTAAATGTAAATCAATCTTTTCAACTTGGGAAGCTTTATAAAGATGAGGACGATAAAAAGTTTGTAGTAGATTTGTTTAGAAAAGTAGTGTTAAAACACACTGAATTTGAAAAGGAAATTGAAGATAAAACACCTAATTGGGATTCAGATAGGATTGCTGAAGTTGATATGATATTAATTAAAATGGCTATTTGTGAGTTTGTAAATTTCCCTTCAATTCCAACCAGAGTTACTATTAATGAATATATTGAAATAGCCAAAGATTATTCAACCAATAAAAGTAGTTACTTTATAAATGGAGTATTAGATAAAATTTTAAAAGATTTTACAACTTCAAAAAGATTGAATAAAATAGGGAGAGGATTATTATAATTTTTTACTTTTACTGAAATTTACTTATTATGAAAAAAATTACGATTATTTGTGCAACTTTATTAAGTGTAGTTTTTATTTCTTGTAACGACAGTGCTACCAAAAAAATAAAATCTACTAATTTAGAAACTGCTAAAGAAAGAGATGAAATCATTAGCCTTGGAGGACCAGTTATAGAGTTTGACAAAATGGAATTTGATTTTGGTACCATTACAGAGGGAGAAATAATAGATGGAACTTTTAAAATTTCCAATACAGGAAAAACAGATTTATTAATTATAAATGCAAAACCATCTTGTGGATGTACTGTTCCAGAATGGCCAAAAGAACCTATTAAACCAGGAGCTTCAGCCGAACTTAAATTTTCTTTCAATTCTAATGGAAGAGTAGGTAAACAGCATAAAACCATAACTTTACAAACAAATACTGAAAAAGTTACAGAAATGTTACGTATTAAAGGTACGGTAACAGCAAAAAACTCATAAATATTAATATACTTAAATAAATAAAATGTATACAACAATTTTTTTACAAACAGGAGGAGGAAGTACTTTAACGGGAATGTTGCCTTTTTTATTAATGTTTGTGGTGATTTATCTTTTTATGATTCGCCCACAAATGAAACGTGCAAAAAACGAAAAACAATTCCAGAGTTCTATAGCTAAAGGAAATAAAATAGTTACTACTAGTGGTATTCATGGTAAAATTGTTGATATTGTTGATAGTGATAATACTGTAATAATTGAAACAGGAGCAGGTAAAATTAAATTTGAACGCTCCTCAATTTCTATGGAGCTGAGTAAAAAATACCAACCAGCTATAGAAAAAAAATAAGAAATTTTTATATGATTTAAAGTGAGCCATTGAGCTCACTTTTTTTGTATATTTATTTTTTAATTTATACTATGAATGCAGCAGCAAAACAAGCTAAATTATCATTAAAAAATAATAGAAAATTTAAAATATTTTTATTTTTTTTAATATTAACTTCTATAATTTGGTTGTTAATTGAGTTGTCTAAAACTTATACAAGCACAGTTAATTTTAAAGTTGAATATAGAAACTTACCAAAAGATAAGTTATTACAAAGTAAGCCGATAGTTAATTTAGAAGGAGTATTAAAAGGTCCTGGATTTTCGTTATTAAAACATAATATTATTCATAAAAAACTTCTTATAAATTTAAAAAGTATTACTAAAGGCGAAAGGACTTATTATATTTTACCTAATAATCAGCTTCAAAATTTAAATGCTCAGTTAACAGGAGATATTGAGTTACTTAGAATTTTAAATGATACCATTTTTATTGATTTGGGTTTAAATATTTCAAAAAAAGTTCCTGTAGCTTCTAATGTTAGTATTGACTTTAAGTTAGGCTACAACTTAACAAATGAATTAAAGTTTTCTCCAGATTCTATAGTAATTACTGGCCCTAAAAATAATATAGATTCAATTAAAGAAATTCAAACTAAAGCAATTTCATTAAAAGATATTTATAAAAATATTGATCTTGATATAGCATTAATACTACCACCCAAAACTAGTAATGTACAATTATCTGAAACTAAGATACATGTTAAAGCAGAAGTTGATAAATTTACAGAAGGCAGGTTTTTATTACCTGTTGAAGTAATAAATGTTCCTGACAGTTTGAAAATTAATCCTTTTCCAAAAGAAATTGAAGTTATTTATCAAGTAGGTCTTTCAAATTTTAATAAAATAAATAAAAATAGCCTATCCATTGTTTTTGATTATAAGCAATATGAAAATGATTCTTTAGTAAAGTATCTAACTCCTGTTATAAAACAAAAAAGCGAATTTATAGCTTCAATTAAAATTAATCCTAGACAAATTGAATTTTTAATTCAAAAATAAGGATATCATTTATTGAAAATTTTATAATTAAATAAATTTTATGAAAATAATTGGTTTAACTGGCGGTATTGGGAGTGGTAAAAGTACTGTTTTAAAGATGTTTAAAGAATTAGGTGTCGATACATATGTTGCAGATGTAGAAGCAAAAAAAATAATGAATTCTGATAAAGATTTAATTCGTCAAATTTGTGAAGCATTTGGAGAGAAAACCTATGTAAATGGTGCTTTAAATAATTCATATCTAGCTTCTTTAGTATTTAATAATAAAGAGAAATTAACTCTTTTAAATGGTTTAGTTCATCCAAAAGTTAAAGAACATTTCAATGCTTTTATACAAACTTCAACTTCAAAATTTATAATTTATGAAGCGGCAATTTTGTTTGAAAGTGGTAGTTCTAAATTTTGTGATTTAATCATAACTGTAATTGCAGATTTTAAAGATAGATTAGAAAGAATACAAAAAAGAGATAAAATTAGTGAAGCACAAATTTTGGAAAGAGTTAATAATCAACTAGATGACAATTTTAAAATTAAACATTCAAATTTTGTGATTAAAAACACTAATTTAAATGCTACAAAACTGCAAGTAAAAACTATTTTTGAGCTTATTTCTAAAACTTGCAGTAACTAAAATATTTCTTAAAATACTGTTAAAAAATTATAGAATTTGTTAACTTTCGTTAAAATAAGTTGTTATAAGTGTTAAAAGTTTAAATTTGAGTAATGGGGAAGAGGATATTTTTGCTCATCATTGTATTAATGAGCATCGCTTTAATTGGGATTATATCAGTACAAGTATTTTGGATAAAAAATACCATTCAAATCACAGAAGAGCAATTTACCTCTAATGTTAGATTTGCTTTGGCAAAAGTATCTGAAGATATACGTCAAAGAGAGTTTAATGATTTTTATAACAAATTTGCGGATACGTATAAAGAAGGTCAAGAGTTAAATAAATCCGATATACGTAATTATATTTTTGAAAAGGTTGACACTACAAAAAATGAAAGGTTTACCTATTCTCAAAGTATCATTGAGCAAAATTATAAAGTTCCAACAGAGTTCTTTGAAAATGATTCAATATTCTTTAAAGAAATTTTCAGCAAAGAAGAATTTGTAATTCAAAAAGATATTTTAGGTAGTGGAAAAGAAGAATTTGAAAATTCTCCAGAAGAGAGAGTAACTAAAATTGGAAGATTTCCTAAGGCAGAAAAAGCTTATTTAGAAAGAGATTTTGATGTATACACAAGCAGATTACCTATACATCAAAGAGTAAGCAATAATGAAATTACAATGCGCTTAGATAGGGAACTTAAACAAAAAGGGATTGAAACGGCTTTTAAATATGGAATTTATAGTAATGGTTTAGCAACACAAGTTAAATCTGGTTATTTTAGTAAAGAAGCAGGGAAAAGTTATATGGTGCCAATGTTTGCTGATGCTGATGGAAATAGTAATTTTAAGTTGTATGTGTCTTTTCCTGAAAAGAAGAATTTCATTCTTTCTTCAATTTCAAAAATATTGGCATTATCAGCTATTTTTATTTTAATCATTATAATGGCATTTGTCACAGCGTTGTATCAATTAATTAGACAAAAACAAATTTCAGAAATAAAAACTGATTTTATTAATAATATGACCCACGAGTTTAAAACACCTATTGCAACTATTAATTTAGCTTTAGATGCAATAAAAAACCCTAAAATAGTTGAAGATAAGGATAAGGTGTTACGTTATGTGAAAATGATTCGTGATGAAAATAAAAGGATGCATGCACAAGTTGAAAATGTATTAAGAATATCTAAGCTTGAAAAAAATCAGTTAGATGTTAGTAAGGAAAAAGTAGATATACACGACATTATTGAAGAAGCAGTAACGCATGTAGAGCTATTGGTTAAAAATAAAGGAGGCTATATAAAAGTTAATTTAAAAGCAAGTTTAACGGAAATATTGGCAAATCATTTTCATTTAACTAATGTAATTGTTAATGTTTTAGATAATGCAATTAAGTACTCGTTAGAGGCACCTAAAATTTCAATTTTTACTGAAAATACAGCTAAAAGCGTTACAATACAAGTTAAAGATCAGGGAATTGGAATGAATAAAAATGTTCAAAAAAATATATTTAAAAAATTCTATAGAGAAGAAACAGGAAATATTCATAATGTTAAAGGGCACGGTTTAGGGCTCTCATATGTAAAAAAAATAGTAGAAATTCATCAAGGTATCGTGTATGTTGAAAGTGAAAAAGGAGTTGGAAGTACTTTCACCATAAAGCTACCTTTAATTTAAATAATAATATGGAAAATAATAAAATTTTATTAGTTGAAGACGATCCTAATTTTGGAACCGTTTTAAAAGATTACTTATCGTTAAATGATTATAATGTTACTTTAGCAAAAGATGGATTAGAAGGATTAATTATGTTTAAAAATGATGAATACGACTTGTGTATTTTAGATGTAATGATGCCTCGAAAAGATGGATTTTCTTTAGCTAAAGACATTAGAACTGCCAATGCAGAAGTGCCAATTATTTTTTTGACAGCTAAAACTATGAAAGAAGATGTTTTAAAAGGTTACCAAGCTGGAGCAGATGATTATTTAAACAAACCTTTCGATTCGGAAGTACTTTTATATAAAATTAAAGCAATACTTCAACGTAAAGAAACTGAACAAGATGTTGAAGAAGATACTTTTGAATTTAAAATTGGAAAATTTGATTTTAATTCTAAATTACGCCATTTATCATATAGTGGAGAGGAACCTCAAAAGTTATCACCTAAAGAAAGTAAATTGTTAAAAATGCTAGCGACTCATATCAACGATTTAATGCCAAGAGAATTGGCTTTAACTAAAATATGGAGAGATGATAATTATTTTACGTCAAGAAGTATGGATGTATATATAGCCAAGCTTAGAAAATATTTAAAACAAGATGAAAATGTAGAAATTCTCAATATACATGGAGAAGGCTTTAGGCTAATAGATAAATCATAAATTAAAAAACCTGCTTAATTAAGCAGGTTTTTTTATATTTAGACAATTAATTTATGTAAAAAAAATAAGATGGCTCAACTGGTTAGAATTTTTGAAGAAAATCCAAATGAACGCGAAATTGAAAGAGTAGTCCAAGTTTTAAAGCAAGGAGGCTTAATTATTTATCCAACAGATACCGTTTATGGTTTGGGTTGTGATATTACTAACACAAAAGCCATGGAAAAAGTAGCAAAATTAAAAGGTGTAAAACTAAACAAAGCTAACTTTTCATTTATTTGTCATGACTTAAGTAATTTATCAGACTATGTTAAGCAAATAGATACGCCAACTTATAAAATTTTAAAAAAATCATTGCCTGGACCATTTACATTTATTTTACCTTCCAATACTAATTTGCCAAAATCCTTTAAAGGAAAAAAAACTGTAGGGATAAGGATTCCGGATAATAATATAATTAGAGAATTGGTTAAAGCATTAGGTAACCCAATAGTATCCACTTCAATTTATGATGAAGATGATTTGTTAGAATATACTACAGATCCAGAGTTGATTTTTGAAAAATGGCAAAATAATGTAGATATTGTTATTAATGGAGGCTATGGAGGTAATATACCCTCAACAGTTGTAGATTTATCTGATGGTGAAGTAATTGTTATTAGAGAAGGTAAAGGAGATGTTGATGAACTTTAAATTTACAAAGTTTCTTTATAGTGTTTTTTTCTTAAAATAAAATGCTCCCAAACTATACTTTTTAACGTGTAATAGTTTTCTTTAGGTTTGGTTCTAGATCTCTTTTTTAGCATTTTAGTCAAGTTATTATAAAAACTAAAATGAGCTTTAATAATAACTAATGTGTGGATAGGTTTAAGTTCAAATATAAATTTTATTCCAGCAATGCCATCCAAAATCAATCGTGTTAAAATAATACTGATTAACTTTTTTTTAGGTAAGTTTTTAAGCAGTGTAAATAAGCTATTTCTAAAATTTAAAAAGGTTTTTCTTGGACTTTCTTCTTTTAAAGTTGCTCCTCCAACATGATAAACAGTTGAAGTACCAACATATTTAATAATGGAGTTGTTGTTTATAGCTCTCCAGCATAAATCAATTTCTTCTTGATGCGCAAAATAATCTTCATCAAATCCTTTTAAATTGTGAAATACCTTAGATCTAATAAAAAAACAAGCACCCGAAGCCCAAAAAATTTCAGTTACGTCATTAAATTGCTGGGTGTCATTTTCTAATTCAGAAAAAATACGACCTCTGCAATAGGGATAGCCATATTTATCAATAAAACCGCCACCAGCTCCAGCATATTCAAATTTAGTTTTGTTTTTATAATCTAAAATTTTTGGTTGAATAATATCTGTATAAGGTTCATTTTTGAAGGTAGTAATTATTGGATTTAACCAATTTTCGGTAACCTCAATATCAGAATTTACCAAGGCATAAATATCTGCATTAACCTTCTTTAATGCATCGTTATATCCTTTTGCATAACCGCCATTTATTTTATTTTTTACAATTGAAATAGAGGGATAATTATTTTTAATAAATTCAACAGAATTATCCGTAGAAGCATTATCAGCAATTACAATTTCAACATTTTCAATGTTGCAGAATTTGATGATAGATGGAAGAAATTTTTTCAATAATTTTTCTCCATTCCAATTTAATATAACTATGGCAATTTTCACAATGCAAACTTAACTAATTGCTTTTAGAATTGAATTAATTTAATCAGAAATATAATGGGGGATATTTTCCAAAAAAACATACTGCTCTTTTTCAACATCCATAAAACAAAAATAATGGTTTAAACCATTACTTACAATCAAATAATTAGCTGCTAATTTTAAATTGTATCGAGCAATTTGATCAAATGAATTTTGATTAATTTTAACTGACGGAGCTTTGCATTCAACAATAATATTAGGAGTTCCTTTAGAGGTAAAAACTAAAATATCGGTTCTTTTGCTTAATTTATTGATGATTAGTTTTTTTTCAATAGCGATTAATGAAATAGGATAATTTTTATCATTAATTAAATAATGAATGATATGTTGTCTAACCCATTCTTCAGGTGTTAAACTCACATATTTTTTTCGAACAATATCATAAATAAAAAGCTTATTTTCCCTACTTTTGATTTTGAACTTATATGTTGGTAAATTTAATGCCTGCATATCGCAAAAATGCTAATTTTTTTTGATTAATGAGTGATGTCACTAAAATAGTTTCAGATATAAAAAGTGGAAATATAAAGCCTATTTATTTTTTAATGGGTGAAGAACCTTATTATATTGATAAAATTTCAGAATATATTGAAGAAAATATTCTTTCTGAAGAAGAGAAGGGATTTAATCAAATGGTTTTGTATGGAAGAGATGTTAGTATTGATGATATAGTTGACAACGCAAAGCGCTTTCCAATGATGGCTGATAAACAGGTGGTAATTATTAAAGAAGCTCAAGATTTATCAAGAACTATAGAAAATTTAACATTGTATGCTAGCAATCCGCAACCATCTACTGTATTGGTAATTTGTTATAAATATAAAAAATTAGACAAGCGAAAAGCTTTGTATAAAGCTATTCAAAAAGTAGGGTTAGTGTATGAGAGTAAAAAATTATATGAAAATCAGGTAGCTGATTGGATAAGAAGGGTTTTAGCAGGTAAAAATTATAAAATTGATACCAAAGCCACACTAATGTTAGTGGAATTTTTAGGAACCGATTTAAGTAAAATTAGCAATGAACTAGATAAATTAATGGTAGTATTACCTAAAACATCTACCATTTCACCTAAAGATATTGAAGTAAATATAGGAATAAGTAAAGATTATAATAATTTTGAATTGCGTAAAGCTATTGGTGAAAAAAATATTGTAAAAGCTAATGAGATTATTAATTATTTTGGTCAAAATCAAAAAGCAAACCCTTTAGCTGTTACTATTTCTTTATTAAATAGTTTATTTACCCAATTATTGATTTACCATAGTTTAAAGGATAAGTCAAAAAATAGCATTGCAAAATCTTTAGGAATTAGCCCTTTTTTTGTTTCGGACTATTCCATTGCCGCTAAAAATTATCCAATGCGTAAGGTGTCACAAGTAATCTCATTACTTCGTGAAGCAGATATTAAAAGTAAAGGTGTTGGTGCCAATGCACTTCCTGCAAGAGATATTTTAAAAGAATTATTATTTAAAATTATGCACTAATAAAGCATTAAAAATTTATTTATCAACAATAATTCTTTGTTCTCTATTTGCAATTTCCCAAGCAGTATAAAAAACCAACTGTGCTCGTTTGGCTAATAATTGGTAATTAATTTTATCAGGTGTGTCTGAAGGTTTATGATAATCTTGATGAGTGCCATTAAAATAAAAGATAATAGGAATGTTATTTTTAGCAAAATTATAATGATCAGATCTATAATAAAAGCGATTAGGATCATTTTCATCGTTGTATTTATAGTCTAATTTAATTTTAGTAAACTTTTCATTCATAGCTTCTGAAAGCTCGTGTAATTCTGAACTTAACTTATCTGAACCAATCAAATAAATATAGTTTGGATTTGCTTCATGAGCATCATCTACACGACCAATCATGTCCATATTTAAATTAGCAACTGTATTAGCTAAAGGGAATATTGGAAAATTGGTGTAAAATTTAGATCCTAATAAGCCTTTTTCTTCTCCAGTTACATGTAAAAAAAGTATGGATCTTTTTGGTTTATGGCCATTTTCTACAGCTTTTTGAAACGCTTGAGCAATTTCTAAAATAGCTACTGTGCCTGAACCATCATCATCAGCTCCGTTATAAATTTCACCATCTTTCATGCCAACGTGATCAAAATGTGCAGAAATAACTATAATTTCTTCTGGTTTTTCAGAACCTTCAATAAAAGCAACAACATTTTCAGAAGGCTTTAAATTTGGTCTTAAATATTCCGTAGGAATATCTTGGAAATAATTATCATTACCCAGCGGAGAGGCAATATTGTTACTAATATAGAAATCTTTTAGGTATTCAGCAGCTTTTTTTTGCCCAACTTCGCCTGTGTTTCTTCCTTCAAATTCATCTGAAGCAATTATATATAGGTGATCTTTTAAGTTTTCTGGGCTAATGGTAGCTGCAAATTCCATTGCAGTTTTACCAGTTACTTCAATTTTTTCAGTAATATGATTGTTTACTTTACAGCTAATTAGTAAACATAAGACAATTATAAATGACAGTATTTTTTTCATTTTTAGTAGTTGAAATTTGTCAAATATATTAAAATTATTATGAGTTGGAAATTGTAAATTGTTTTAAGGTTTTATTGAAAGAAATTAATTTAGAATCGAAAAGAAGGTCTAGGGCATTTTTTTCTATTAATTCATCGGTTTTTCCACTGATAAATTTTGAAGGAGACATCAGCCAAAGTTCATCTGCTAATTGAAGTGCTAGATTTGTTTCGTGAGTAGATATAATGATTGTTTTGTTAAATTCTGAAGCTAAGTTTTTAAGTAGTGAAAATGTATTTATGGTATGGTGGATGTCTAAATGAGCAGTTGGTTCATCTAACACAATAATGGGTGTATTTTGTGCCAAAGCTCTAGCAATTAATACTCTTTGTAACTGTCCATCACTTAATTCATAGCATTTAGAATTCATTAAGTGTTTGGTATTTGTTTTTTCAAAAGCCGTATAAATTATTTGTAGATCTTCACTGGTTAAATATCCAATCCAGTTGGTGAATGGTTGACGTCCTAAAGCAACCAATTCAAACACTGTTAAACTGCTATCTGGAAGGCGCTCGGTTAAAACTAAACTTAGTGTTTTTGCTAATTCATTATTGGATAATGAATTTAAATTTGCATTATTGATAAAAATTTCACCTTTTAAAGTAGGTTGTACTTTTGTTAATGTTCTTAAAAGTGTAGATTTCCCTATACCATTTTTGCCTAGTAAACACACCATATTACCTGTTTGCAGTTGAATGTTTAAATTTGAAGCAATAGTAATGGTTTTCTTTTTGGAAGAATAACCAATACTTAAATTATCAATTTTTATAATATGTTTTGCTTGGTCTTTCATTAATAATAAATCTTACGTTTTCTAACTAATAGCCATATAATGATTGGTGCCCCAAATAATGAAGTAATTGCATTTATAGGTAATGTAAATTCACTTGTTGGCAATTGAGCAATACTATCACAAATTAACATTATAATAGCACCACTTATAGCAACAGCTGGTAATAAAATTTTATGATTTGAAGTGTTAAAAAGTAGTTTTGTTAAATGTGGAACGGCCAAGCCAATAAAAGCAATTGGACCAGAAAAAGCAGTAATTACACCAGTTAACAAACTAGTAGCTATTAAAATTAAATTTCTTGTTTTTTTAACATTAACTCCCATACTTTTAGCATAGTTTTCACCTAAAAGTAGGCTGTTTAAAGGTTTAATGATAAATACAACCAATAAAATTCCTATTAAAAAAGTAGTAAGTAACACAGTTATTTCTTTCCAACTTAAATTACCAAGGCTACCAAAACTCCAAAACATATATTGTTGTAATTGACTGGCACTACTAAAATAAGCTAAAATACTAATAACGGATGCTGTTAAACTTCCAAACATTAAACCAATAATTAAAATAGACATGGTGTTTCTAACTTTAATAGCAGCCAACATAACTGCAGAAAGAACCAAGAAAGCCCCTAAGCTAGCAGCTATTGCAAGCCCAAAATTTGTAAATGCATAACTTGATAATGTTGCCCCAAAAAAAGAAGCTCCTAAAATTAAAATGGCAACGCCTAAACTAGCTCCTGAACTTATTCCTAACACAAAAGGTCCGGCCAATGGATTTCTAAATAAAGTTTGCATTAATAAACCACTAATAGATAAACCAGACCCAACAATAATAGCTGTTATTGCTTTAGGAATTCGATAACTTAATACAATAGAGCGCCAAGAATCTTTTTCAACATCACCATTTATAATTGATAAAAATATTTGTTTTAATGGAATATATACAGATCCCAAACTAATGTTTACAAAGCAAATAAGTGCCAATGCAAAAAATAAGATAAGAAATGTGTTTTTATATGATTTTATTGGACTTACCAAGTAGATTTATTTAAAAAGTTAACTAATTTTTGAATGGCTTTTCCTCGGTGACTTATTTTTCCTTTTTCTATCAATTCCATTTCTGCAAACGATTTATCAAAACCATCGGGTAAAAAAATAGGATCGTAGCCAAAACCGCTATTTCCTTGTTTATGTTTTAAAATTTGACCTTTGCAAATGCCTTCAAATATAAATTGTTTTTGATTAATATTTAAAGCTATTGCTGTTCTAAATTGAGCTCTTCTATTTAAATTATCACCAAGATTGTTTAATAGCTTATTCATATTGGCCTCAGCATTATTATCTATACCTGCATAACGAGCAGAATAAACTCCTGGTTGGTTATTTAAAGCTTCTACTTCTAAACCAGTATCGTCCGCAAAGCAATTTAAACCAAATTTATGAGTTATATAGTTGGCTTTTAAGATTGCGTTTCCCTCTAAAGTTTCTGCTGTCTCAGGTATTTCATCAAAACAATTGATGTCAGCCAAACTAACTATTTCAAAGTTAGTTAACATTGCCTGTACTTCTTTAAGTTTATTTTTATTATTAGTGGCAAAAACCAATTTTAATTTATTCATGATGATAAGGTTCATTTTTTAAAATCGTAAAGGCTCTATAAATTTGTTCAACTATAAACAAGCGAATCATTTGATGCGAAAAAGTCATTTTTGATAATGAAATTTTTCCTTGTGATTTTTTATAAACCTCTTCAGAAAATCCATAAGGACCTCCAATTACCAAAACCAATTGTTTAATTCCTGCATTCATTTTTTTTTGAAGATATTCTGAAAAAGTAACTGATCTGAATTCTTTTCCTTTTTCATCTAACAAAATTAAGACATCGGTTGGATTTAATTTTTTTAAAATGAAGTCTCCTTCCTTTTCTTTTTGTTGAGTTTCACTTAAGTTTTTAACTTTTTTTAAATCTGGAATAATTTCAATTTCAAAATTTACATAATGTTTTAACCTATTTTGATAAGTTTCAATTAGTGTTTGTAAATTTTTATCATCGGTTTTACCAATGGCCAATAACTTAATTTTCATTTGGCAAATATAAAAAGAAATAAAGCTTTAATTTTTGAAAATAAAAAAGTTATTTTTGTTTGAAAATACTGGTTAAAATGATAAGTAACGAACAATTTGAAAAAGAGTTAGATATAATAATTTCCAATGCTATTAGAGAAGATGTTGGTGAAGGAGATCATAGTTCTTTAGCATGTATTCCTGTTGAAGCCAAAGGAAAAGCAAAACTTTTAGTAAAAGAAGATGGAATTATTGCAGGTGTAGAAATGGCCAAAAGAATTTTTAAGTATGTTGATTCATCATTGAAAATTGAAATCCTAATTAATGATGGAGAATTTGTAACATATGGAGATATTGTTTTTTATGTGGAGGGAAGTTCTCAAGCAATTTTAAAAGCCGAGCGTTTGGTGTTGAATGTAATGCAGCGAATGAGTGCAATTGCTACCAAAACGAATAAATTTGCTAATTTATTAGAGGGTACAGCAACTAAAGTTTTAGATACTCGAAAAACAACTCCAGGAATTAGAGCTATTGAAAAATGGGCTGTAAAAATAGGTGGTGGAGAAAACCATAGATTTGCGTTGTATGATATGATTATGTTAAAAGATAATCACATAGATTTTTGTGGAGGTGTTACAAAAGCAATACAACAAACCCAACAATACTTAAAAAATAAAAATTTAGAGTTAAAAATTATAGTTGAAGCTAGAAGCTTGGATGAAATTAAAGAAATTTTAAATGTAGGCGGGGTGTATAGAATTTTAATTGATAACTTTAATTATAAAGACACCAAAAAAGCAGTTCAGTTAATAGGAAATCAATGTCAAACAGAATCATCAGGAGGTATAAATTTGGAAACTGCTAGAAAATATGCAGAATGCGGTGTAAATTATATTTCGTCTGGAGCATTAACACACTCTATATATAATATGGATTTAAGTTTAAAAGCTGTAGATTAGTTTGAAAATTTAAATTTTTAATGCATCAAAATGACTAAAGAAATAGAAAAAAACCTTTCTAAAATTCCTATAGTAAATTGGATTGTAAAGCTTGGAAAACAAGTTAGAATTCCTGGTTTGCAAGGGATGTCGTTGTATGATGTTATTGAAATGTATATTATTGGTATCGTTAAAGGAGCTTTAACTTCTAGGGCTGGAGGTATAGCATTTAGCTTTTTTATGGCATTGTTTCCCTTTATTCTATTTATTCTTACATTAATACCTTATGTACCCATTGAAGGGTTTCAAGAAGATTTTTTATTAATTATTGAACAGTTATTACCACCCAACACAGCAGAAACTGTTCATGAAGTTATTGAAGATATTGCCAATAACAGATATGGAGGATTACTTTCTTTTGGGTTTGTAGCTTCAATTTTTTTAATGGCAAATGGTGTAAATGCAATTTTAGGGGGATTTGAATATTCGTATCATGTCACTAAAATGAGAAATATATTAAGGCAATATATTATTTCAATGGGAATGGCAATTTTATTAGCATTTATTTTGGTATTGACGGTTGCAATAACCCTGTATTTTGAAATTGGAATTGCGAGTTTAAAAGATAAAGGCTGGCTAGCAGATGATGTATTTTGGATTGAAAAAGGACAATTCTTATTTTTTGTATTATTAATTTTTGTCTCTGTATCATTTTTGTACAAATATGGAACTAAAGAAGTAAAATACCATTCATTTTTTACACCTGGTTCCATTTTAACCACCCTACTAACACTCTTAATGTTTAAATTGTTTTCAATTTATGTGTTAAAATTCGCAACCTATAATAAATTGTATGGTTCTATAGGTACGCTTTTAGTATTAATGTTGTTTGTTTGGTTAAACTCAATAATCCTATTACTTGGATTTGAATTAAATGCCAGTATTAGTCGATTAAAAAGATTACATTTAAGATATAATAAAGAATAAAATGAAAGCAGTAGCTATGATTCCGGCTCGTTATGAAGCAAGTAGATTTCCTGGTAAATTAATGAAAGATTTAGCTGGTAAATCGGTTATTTTAAGAACTTATGAAGCCACCAAACAATCAAATTTATTTGATGAAGTTTATGTAGTTACAGATAGTGATATTATTTATAATGAAATAATTTCTAATAGCGGAAAAGCAATAAAAAGTAAGAAAGAACACGAGTCAGGCAGTGATAGAATTGCTGAAGCAATAGAAAATTTAGAGGTTGATATTGTTGTAAATGTTCAAGGAGACGAGCCCTTTACGCAAACCGAGCCACTTCAAAAATTATTACAAGTTTTTAAAAATGACTTAGCTAAAAAAGTTGATGTAGCCTCATTAATGTTCAAAATGAATGATTTGGAAGAAATCAATAATCCAAACAATGTAAAAGTAGTATGTGATGAACATAATTTTGCAATGTATTTTTCACGTGCTCCTATTCCTTTTCCAAGAGATAAAACCAAAGCAAACTATTTTAAACATATTGGAATTTACGCATTTACCAAACAAGCATTATTAAAATTTACTACCTTACCAATTAACCAATTAGAAGCTGCAGAAAAATTAGAAAATCTTCGTTTTTTAGCTAATGGATTAAAAGTTAAAATGGTTGAAACTTCTAAGGTTGCCATTGGTATTGATACTCCTGAAGATTTAGAAAAAGCTAACGCTATTTATAAAGAGATGAACAAATTTAAAAAACCATAAAAATTACTTTATGAGCTACGCTAATAAACAACCAAAAGACTTTATTAAATCGCTACAACTTATTCATTTTGCATTATTTTTAGGGGTGATAATTTTTGCAATTTATGTGGTGTATACTGCCAAAGACCAACTATTTTTTTCATATACAACCAATAAAGCATTTTTATATTTAGCAATTATTATTTCATTTATTGGAAATTTAGCAAGTAAATCATTATACTCAAAGCTGATAAAACAAATTTCTAAAGAAGCTAGTTTAACTCAAAAAGCAATAAAATATAGTACAGCTCATGTGTTTAGAATGGCAATGTTAGAGTTTCCAGCTTTTATGTGTTTATTTTTTGCATTTCAAACCAATAACAGCTTTTATTTTATTTTGGCAGGAATTTTAGTTTTAATGATGTTAGCTATTTATCCAACCAAAGCTAAGTTTGAAAATGATGTACCGCTAACCAATAGTGAAAAAACTATGTTAGAAAAGCTTTAATTAGTTTTTAAAATTTCAGATATTTGCAAACTAATTTTTTAAAATGGCACAAAAACCAAGCATACCAAAAGGAACACGTGATTTTTCACCTACCGAAGTAGCAAAAAGAAACTATATTTTTTCAACAATTAAAGAAGTATTTGAAACGTATGGTTTTCAACCTATTGAAACTCCATCTTTTGAAAACTCTTCAACTTTAATGGGAAAATATGGAGAAGAAGGAGATAGGCTAATTTTTAAAATATTGAATTCTGGTGATTTTTTGAAAAAAGTAGAAGATGATTTATTAATTTCAAAAGACAGTATAAAAATAACTTCAAAAATTTCTGAAAAAGCATTACGTTACGATTTAACAGTCCCTTTTGCACGTTATGTAGTTCAACACCAAAATGAAATTGAGTTTCCATTTAAACGGTATCAAATGCAGCCAGTTTGGCGCGCAGATAGACCCCAAAAAGGACGTTTTAGAGAATTTTATCAATGTGATGCTGATGTAGTTGGAAGCAAAGGTTTATGGCAAGAAGTAGAATTTGTACAATTGTATGATGCCGTTTTTAGTAAGTTAAAGTTAACAGGTACGACCATTAAACTTAACAACAGAAAAATATTAGCAGGAATTGCTGAAATTATTGGAGCTAAAGATAAATTAATAGATTTTACTGTTGCTTTAGATAAATTAGATAAAATTGGTGCTGAAGGTGTTACTAAAGAAATGTTGGATAAAGGAATTTCTGAAGCAGCAATACAAAAGGTAGAGCCTTTATTTAATTTTAAAGGAAGTAATCAAGAAAAATTAAAACAACTTCAACAACTATTAACAACTTCTGAAGAAGGAACTAAAGGAGTGGAAGATTTAAAATTTATTGTTGATAATATAGAAATGTTAGGATTACAAACGGCTAATTTAGACATTGATGTTACTTTAGCACGTGGGTTAAATTACTATACTGGAGCTATTTACGAGGTTACAGCGCCACAAGGTGTTAAAATGGGCTCTATTGGTGGAGGTGGTAGATATGATGATTTAACAGGTATTTTTGGATTAAAAGATATGAGTGGAGTTGGGATATCATTTGGATTGGATAGAATTTATTTAGTATTGGAAGAATTAAATCTTTTTGATGCAGTAGAATTACCAAAACCAAAGGTATTATTTATTAATTTTGGTGAAAAAGAAGCAGCATTTTGTATGAAGGCTTTGGTAACCTTAAGAAAAAACCATATCAAATCTGAATTATATCCAGATGCTGCTAAAATGAAAAAGCAGCTTAATTATGCGAATAGAAGACAAATACCTTATGTGGTTTTAGTAGGAGCATCAGAAGTTGAAAATAATAAGTATACCTTAAAAAATATGCAAACGGGTGAACAACAAGTTTGTACTTTAAAAGAATTACTCGAAATCACTAGCTAATTTAAAAAAGTAAATTGTAAATTTGCAGGCTAAAGAAAATCAAAATGTTTGAAGGTAAAAACGTAATGACAGATAAAATAGATGATAGAGGAGATGATCACGTAGGATCATCTGCTAAAACACCATTAAGAGCTGATGCTTTTGAGATTTCAGATCAAGAAAAAGTTAAACGTATTCAAGAAAGTGTAAAAGATATTTTGAATACTTTAGGAATGGATTTGGAAGATGATAGTTTAAAAGGAACTCCTAAAAGAGTAGCAAAAGCTTTTGTGAATGAACTTTTTGGAGGTTTAAACCCAGCAAATAAGCCTAAATTATCAACGTTTGATAATAATTATAAGTATGGTGAAATGTTGGTTGAAAAAAACATTACAGTGTATTCAACTTGTGAACATCATTTATTACCTATTGTAGGAAGAGCTCACGTAGCATACATTTCTAATGGTCATGTTATTGGGTTGTCTAAAATGAATAGAATTGTAGATTATTATGCGAAAAGACCACAAGTACAAGAGCGTTTAACAATGCAAGTAGTACAAGCATTGCAAAAAGCATTAGGTACTGAGGATGTTGCCTGTGTAATTGATGCGAAGCATTTATGTGTTAATTCTAGAGGAGTTCGTGACATTGAAAGTAGTACAGTAACCTCTGAATTTGGTGGTAAGTTTAAGGAAAAAGATGTTAAACGAGAGTTTTTAGATTATATCAACCTAGAAACTGAATTTGAATAGCATTTCAAATAATATAAATAAAAAAGCACTCAGAATTGAGTGCTTTTTTTGTGAAAAGAGTTTTCTTTATGATTCTTTTTCAATTAATTTTTTAGATAAAGTAAATCCTACAAATAAACCAATTCCTGCCATTAAAAATATTGAACCTGTATAAGCTACACCATCATTTATTAGAGTATATGCTTCTAAAATTGAACCAATAAATATTCCCGATCCGATACCCATTAATAAAACGGCTAAATTTAAAATCAATACTTTCCAAATAGGTACTGAAGGTTTCTTTTGAGCCTTTGCACTAAAAAAGATACTTGCATCAGCACCTTTTTCAATTAATGCTAATCGTTCTTTATTTCTTGTTGAAAAGTGTAAATAAAAGATTCCAAAAACTACTACAAATAATGATATAAATACTAGTACTGCTTCCATATTAAATAAAATTTAAGTTTTTAATTTGTTTCATAAGGTATGACGAAATTAATTTTAACTAGGTTACAAAAAAATTAAATTAATTAATTTAGTATAATTTGTAACCAACTTTATTCAATAATCGTCTTATGTTAAAATGAATGCCAAACCCGACGAATACTATATAAATGAAACCTTAAATGGTAACGTTAATGCGTATGCTTTTTTAGTTGAAAAGTATAAACATATGGTGTTTACACTTTCTTTACGTATAGTTAAAAATAGGGAAGAGGCTGAAGAAATATCGCAAGATGTTTTTGTAAAAACATATACAAACTTGAAAAGTTTTAAAGGCGACTCTAAATTTTCAACTTGGATTTATAAAATTGCGTACTATGCTAGTTTGGATGTTTTAAAAAAACAAAAAAGAACGATTTATCCTGAAAATATAGATATATTTAATGAAAGTGATGTAGAAAGTGTTTCGTACGGATTGAATTTTTTAGAGTTACAAGACCGAAAAAAAATAATTAATACAGCGCTTTTAAAACTCTCTGAAGAGGAAAGAACAATTGTTACATTATTTTATTATGAAGAAGTTTCGGTGAAAGAAATTTCAAAAATTGTAAATTTAAGTGCCGATAATGTAAAAATTAAATTATATAGAGTACGAAAAAAATTAGTTTCAATTTTAAAGAATGTAATTGAACCAAATACAATTAATTTATTATGAAAACTGAAAATAACATAGAAGGCTTTACCAAAAGTATTATAAAAGAAGTTGGTTTGGAAACACCTTCAACTGATTTTGTATCTAATGTAATGAAAGCAATAGATGTTGAGAATAAAAAAGTAGTTTCTCTAAATTATCAGCCTCTAATATCAAATTTTGGTTGGTTTGTAATAACTCTTCTTTTAATGGGAATGAGCATTTTTATTTCACTAAGTAATTTTCAAAGCAGTGAAATTTTTTTAATTTTAGATTCGTCCTATTTAAATAAATTTAATGAAATTGACTTTATCAATAATTTAAAGTTCTCAACTACTTTTACATTTTCAGTTTTACTTTTCGCAGTTTTAGTAGTATTTCAATTATTCGCTATAAAGCACTTTTATGCAAAAAAAGTTTTACCAAATTAATTATTTAGGAGCCAATAAATTAAAAGGGTAATAAGGGATATTTCGAAGTATCCAAAAAATAATAATTAGTATTAATAATACTATGGGAGTTTTGGAATGATAAATATAATTGTAATATTTTTTTTTGAAGAAATAATTGACTCCCGAAATTATTAAATGATATCCTATTATAAAAAGCCCAATAATGTACAAGGCATTTTGTTGAACTACCCCTAAAAAATTAAAGTTTAAAAGTTGGTGAGTAGCACGTTGACTACCACATCCTGGACAATAAATTCCTGTGGTTGCATATAATGGACATTTTGGCAGAAAATTTACTTCATTGGGATTTATAAAAAAATAAAGGAATGCCAAAACTATTGCAAGTAAAAGCACTCCTATGTATTTTAGTTTCATGAGTTATTTTTAAAAATCTCCACCTAACATTGCCATACCTCCTAAGGCAAAAAGAAATACAGTATATAAAACTGCTACTATAATTCCTGAAATTAAACCCCACTTCATCCATTTTTTTGCATCTTTAGAAGCTTTTAAAGCTCCTTCATAATCTCCACTTGCATATTTTGAGTTTACTTGTGAGGCAAATACAATTCCTGCAATACCAAATGGTAAACAGCAAAAAATGGTTACTAAAATAGATTCTACTAAGTAATTTTTTGGTTGATTTTGTTCCATGCCAATATTTTTAATGTTCTTAAAATTAATTAAAAGCGAAAGTAAAAAATTAAATAGAATTTTTTACCATTTCAAAAATAAAATAAATTTCGCCAGCAATTTGCTTGTTGGTTTCCATGTACTTTTCAGCTTGGTATAGTGAGTTGTCAAAGTTTTTAGGATCGTTAAAAGGCAAATGAAAACGCGTTACAGCATCTGGAATAAACGGACAATTTTCGTCGGCATTTGAACAGGTAGTAATAGCTATAAAAGGCTTCTTATTATACTCGTCGTCAAATAATTTGGAAAAACCAATGATAGGATCAATACAATTTTTATAGCTTATTGCATACACTGGATTTTGATGTGAAAATTCAATAATTTGAAACTTAAAACCAGCTTCTTGTAATGTTTTAACAGTATTTCTATAAAAAGCTGTTGCTGCTGTTCCTCCAGAAAAATTGGAGATTTTTTTTAATTCAAAATAGGAACAAGCAAAGCTACTCCAAACTTGTGCTAGTTGACTTCTTCTACTATTATGAGTGCAAATATAATTGAGATTAACTTTCTTTTGAGCTTTAATTTCTTTCACAATAAAAAGAGCAATAGATTTTAACAGCAATTTTCTATTTTCATCTATTTTTAAATCTTTTTTAGCATTTTTAAAAAATTGTTCTGTATTTATAGAGATTGTATCCAACATGAATTTAAATTTGCACAAACATACATTTAGAATGTTGTTTAATTATTTTGATAAATTTAATAAAAAGTTAAATATATGCGATTTAAAATAGGGGATACTGTTGCGGTTTTAGATGATGTTATTAAGGGTGAGGTAGTTGCAATAAAAAATAATAAAATTTGTATTGAATCTACAGATGGTTTTGAATTTGATTTTAATGAAAATGAATTGGTTTTAATAAAAGAAAATCAAGCAGAACTTTCTAAGTATAGTGATTTAAAAAATGAAGATTTGTTGGAAAAAATACATGAAACTTCACCTAAAAAACACACACCAAAGTTTAAATCTACCATCAAACAAGACCAAATACCTCCAATGGAAGTTGATTTACATATCAATCAGTTAATTGATTCAACAAGAGGTATGGATAAAATTGATATATTGACTTTGCAGATGGATACTGCTAAACAAAAATTAGAATTTGCTATTAGAAATAGATTTCCAAAAATTATTTTTATTCATGGAGTAGGAGAAGGAGTTTTAAAAACAGAATTGGAATATTTGTTTAAAAAATACCAGGTAGATTGGTATGCTGCTTCTTTTAAAAAATATGGTTTAGGTGCTACAGAAGTTTACATTTATCAAAATACTAAAAAGTAGTTAGTTGGTAAATGTGCCAAAATTTAAAGTTTCAAAGAAAATTCGTTCGTCATTTTTATCAAAAAACAATAAGTTTGTAAAAGAAATATCATATTCATAAACATCTGTTTTTCCTTCTTTTAAATGGGTTGTAATATTTATAGTGCCACTTTCTGCTGTTAATTCTTTAACTACTTTTGGTGTTGCTGGAGGTATTTCTTGACAAAAATAATCTGCACCAATTGCTTCTTCAAAAATTCTATAAGTAACGGGTAAAGATGAAGAAATTTCAAAAGATTTTTCTCCTTCCGTACCGCTAATTTGTTTATTGGTAAAATTTAAAATTAATGTTTCAGTTTTACTGGCGTTAGTTACATATAGTAAGTATTCACCACAGTTAGAAACTGTTTCAGAAAATTCAAAAGCAGGTACATCAAAATCTCCATCATTACAAGAAATGAATGTAGTTAGTATAATAAGCGAAATTAATTTTTTCATAATAAATATTTTCGAAACAAAAATAGCAGTTTTACTCAATTCAGCGTAATATGAAACCAACTATTTTAATTACTTTTGCAATTGATGAAAAATATTTATTTAGATAACGCAGCAACAACGCCAATATTACCCGAAATAATTGATACTATTTCTACTACAATGGCTACTGTTTATGGTAACCCTTCTTCCACACATCAAATAGGAAGAAAAGCAAGAGCCTTAGTTGAAACTGCTAGAAAAAATATTGCTAAATATTTTAATGCATCGGCAAATGAAATAGTTTTTACGGCAGGCGGTAGTGAAGCCGATAATCTTATTTTAAGAAATGCCGTAGTAAATTTAGGGGTTACTACAATTATTTCATCAAAAATTGAGCACCATGCAGTTTTACATACTATTGAAAACTTAGTTAAAGAGTTTGATATTGTGGTAAAATGGGTTGATTTAAATGAAAAAGGAGAAATAAATTATACTCATTTAAAAGAATTGCTTCAAGAAGATACTTCAAAAAAAATGGTGAGTTTAATGTATATTAATAATGAAATTGGGAATATATTAAACTTAAAGCTGGTTTCAGATTTATGCCTACAAAACAAAGCTCTTTTTCATTCAGATACGGTTCAAGGTGTTGGTCATTTTAAAATAGATATCCAAAAAACACCGATAGATTTTTTTGTGGCAAGTGCCCACAAATTTCATGGGCCAAAAGGTGTTGGGTTTGCATACATTAAAAAAGGGTATGGTATTTTTCCAATTTTGCATGGAGGAGAACAGGAGCGAGGAGCTAGAGCAGGAACCGAAAATGTGCATAGTATTTTAGGAATGGAAAAGGCACTGCAAATTGCTTATACTAATTTAGACAAAGAAGTAATTTACATACAAAACTTAAAGAATTATTTTGTTAAAGAGCTTAAAAGTAATTTTCAAGGAATAGAATTTAATGGAGTGTCTGAGGATGAATTTAAAAGTAGTTATATCATACTTAACGTACGTTTTCCTAAAGAATATGCAATGCTGCTTTTTAATTTAGATATGAAGGGAATTGCAGTTTCTGGTGGTAGTGCTTGTCAAAGTGGAAGCCATAAAGGATCTCATGTGCTTCATACCATTCTTTCAAAAAATGATGCTTTAAAAACGTCTGTTCGTTTTTCATTTAGTAAATTAAATACCAAAGAGGAAATAGATTACGTAATTAAAAATTTAAAAGAAATACTAAAATAATGCTTAATTATCCAATAAAATTTCTACCAATTTTAAAAGACAAAATTTGGGGAGGCGATAAACTTGTAACAAAATTAAATAAACCATCAACTTTAAATAATATTGGTGAAAGTTGGGAACTTTCTGATGTGGAAGGAGATGTTTCTATTGTTGCAAATGGAAGTTTAAAAGGAACATCATTAAAAAATTTGCTTGAAACTTACCAAGCTGAATTATTAGGAAAGAATAATTTTCTCAATTTTGGAACTAAATTTCCTTTGTTAATCAAATTTATTGATGCCAAACAAGATTTATCTGTACAAGTGCATCCAAATGATGAATTATCTAAAGCTAGACATAACTCATTTGGAAAAACAGAAATGTGGTATATTATGCAAGCGGATGAAGGAGCTAGATTAATTTTAGGATTTAATAAAACAATTACATCTGAAGAGTATGTAAAGTTGTTAGAAGAAAAAAAAATTATGTCAGTTTTAAATGATGTGCCTGTTAAAAAAGGTGACGCATTTTTTATTGAAACGGGTACGGTACATGCAATAGGCGCCGGTATTGTTTTAGCTGAAATTCAACAAACTTCAGATATTACCTATCGAATTTATGATTTTGATAGAGTTGATGATCAAGGAAATGAACGTGAATTACATACAGAATTGGCAGTTGATGCATTAAATTTTAGCAACAATATTGATACTAAAAGAAACTATACTTCAAAAAAGAACAATTTAAATGAAGTAGTAAAATGTGAGTATTTTAAAACAAATTATATTCCAGTTGAAGGTGATTTAGAATTAGAATACACCACAACTGATTCATTTGTGATTTTTATGTGTGTTGAAGGAAATGCGAATATATCAATTTGTGGAAATACAGAAACCATCAATTTTGGAGAAACTATTTTAATTCCAGCTTCTGTAAAAAATGTTTTAGTGGAAGGTGAATGTAAATTGTTAGAAGTAACTGTTTAAATAACGTTAACTTCAATTTCAAGAGATACGGCAAACTTATTTAAAACAGTTTGCTGTATTTTTTTTGCCAATTCATAAATTTCTTTTCCAGTAGCATTTCCATAATTAACCAAAACAAGCGCTTGTTTTTTATGAACACCAGTTTCACCAAAGCGTTTACCTTTAAAACCACATTGTTCAATCAACCAACCAGCTGGAATTTTTATTTCATTTTCAGAAACTACATAATGTGGAATTTTTGGATAGCTAGTTTTTAAAATTTGAAAATCGTTTAAAGCAACTACAGGGTTTTTAAAAAAACTTCCACTATTACCAATTTCTTTTGGATCAGGAAGTTTACTTTGTCTAATTGAAATAACAGCTTCTGAAATATTTTTAAGTGTTGGTTTCTTAATATTTTGAAGGTAATCTTTAATAGCTCCGTAACTAATATTTATGTTATGATTTTTTTTAGTTAATTTAAAAGTAACATTAGTAATAATAAATTTCCCTTTGTATTTATTTTTAAAAACAGAATTTCTATAACCAAATTCACAGTCTTTATTTGTAAAAACTGCTATTTTTCCAGTGGCAATTTCCAAAGCTTCTAATTGATGAAACGTGTCTTTAATTTCAACACCATAAGCTCCAATATTTTGAATTGGAGACGTGCCAACATTTCCGGGAATTAAAGACAAATTTTCTAAACCACCATAATTTTGAGAAATACACCAAGTTACAAAATTGTGCCAGTTTTCACCAGCTTCAGCAGTAACAAAAACAACATCACTTTTAGTATCATTAACAATAATTCCTTTTAAATTTAAGTGAACTACCAGTTTTTCAATATCTGAAGTTAATAACATATTACTTCCTCCACCCAATAAAAAGAGATCAGTTTCTTGTGTAATAATTTTTTTTAACTCTTCTATTGAAGTTATTTCAACAAAACGTTTGGCATACACATTAATGCCAAACGTATTGTATTTTTTTAAAGATATGTTTTGTTGAATTGTCAATTAATTGGCGTTGTATTTTTCAATGGCAGCTTTTAAAATTGCTACGGAGTTAATTAAATCTTCTTTTTTTAATACATAGGCAATTCTAACTTGATTTGTTCCAATTCCTTTAGTAGAATAAAATCCAGCAGCAGGAGCCACCATAACTGTTTGATTGTTTAGATTAAAATTTTCCAACATCCATTGAGCAAACTTATCGGCATCATCAACAGGTAATTCAACAACACAATAAAAAGCACCTTTAGGTTCAGCAACTTTAACACCGTTAATTTTAGACAATTCTTTAATTAAGGTGTCTCTTCTATCTTTATATTCAGCTATAACTTCATCAAAATACGATTGAGGAGTTTCTAAAGCTGCTTCACTTGCAATTTGTGCAAATGTTGGAGGGCTTAAACGTGCTTGTGCAAATTTCATAGCAGTATTTATAACGTCTTTATTTTTAGAAACTAAACAACCTATACGAGCACCACACATACTGTAACGTTTTGATACAGAATCTATAATAATAGCATGATTTTCCAGTCCAAAATTATTTAGTACAGATTGATGTTGTACATTGTCGTAAACAAATTCTCTATATACTTCATCTGCAATTAAAAATAAATCGTGTTTTTTTACTATTTCAGCTAATTTTTCAATTTCTTCTCTTGAATATAAATATCCTGTAGGATTTCCTGGGTTGCAAATTAAAATAGCTTTCGTTTTAGGAGTAATTAATTTTTCAAATTCAGAAATAGGAGGCAATGCAAAATTATTTTCAATTTTGGAAATTACGGGTACAACATTTACACCAGAAGCAGTTGAAAATCCATTATAATTTGCATAAAAAGGTTCTGGAATTATAATTTCATCACCCGGATCTGTAATACTACCCATAGCAAATAATAGAGCTTCCGAACCTCCAGTAGTAACTATTATTTCATTAGCAGTAACCTGAATGTTGTTTTTTGCATAGTAATTGGCAATTTTTGTTCTGTATTCTTCAGATCCTTCTGACCTACTGTATGCAAGAACTTCAACGGTATTGTTTTTGATAGCTTTTAATGCAACATCAGGTGTTTTAATATCTGGTTGGCCAATATTTAAGTGAAATACTTCAATTCCTCTTTTTTTAGCATTTTCTGCATAAGGAACCAATTTTCTAATTGGTGACTCAGGCATATTTTTTCCTTTATTTGATATGGTTGGCATTGGTAAGTTTTGATTAAAAAATTATATCACAAAATTGCAAAATATATTTTAAAATAAGGAACATTTAGTGTAAATTGTTAAAGGTTAAAGTTTTCATAAAAGTTAGGTATTACTTTAGTGTTTTTGTAGTTTAACTAAAAATATAAATTCATCCCATATTGCTTAAATGTTTTAAAAATATTACCATTTTAATTTTGCTATTTGGTAGTTTGTTTACAAGTACTGCTCAAAGTAAATTTGATTTTAAAAACAACTCAAAAAAGCAAACATTATCGTTTAAACTATTAAATAATTTAATTGTAATTCCAATAGAAGTTAATGGTAAAAAATTGAATTTTATTTTAGATTCTGGAGTTGGGTCAACCATATTATTTAATTTAAATGATAAAGACTCCATTCCATTACATAATTTAAAGAAAATTAAATTACAAGGACTCGGTAGTGAAGAACCTGTTGATGCTATTTTGTCAAAAGGCAATATTTTTAATATTAATAAGATAAGTGGTATAAACCAAAGTCTTTACGTGATTTTTGATGATAGCTTTGATTTATCCTCAAAATTAGGTGTTACAGTACATGGGATTATTGGTTTTGAATTATTAAAAGACTTTGTAGTAGATATTAATTATAATTCAAAACGTATAACTTTTTATGATTCTGACGCATATGAGTATAAAAACTGTAAAAAGTGCGAAATATTAAATTTAGAATTTTATAAATTAAAACCTTATATAAATGTTGGGGTTAAATTACCAACATCACCAAATAAAATAACTCCAGTTAAATTATTAATTGATTCTGGTGGAAGTGATGCAATGTGGTTATTTGAAAATAGTCATCCTGATATTTTACCTCCAAAAAAGTTTTTTGTTGATTTTTTGGGTGAGGGGCTAAGTGGTACTGTTCATGGGAAAAGAGCTAAAATTAATGCTTTAATGATTGGTAAGCATGAGTTAAAAGAGCCTACAGTTTCATATCCAGATTCCATATCAATATCTTTTGCACGTAAATTTGAAGAAAGGAATGGAAGTATGGGAGCAAGTGTTTTAAAAAGATTTAATGTTACTTTTGATTATAAAAAACAAAAAATTATTTTAAAAAGAAATAGTTCATTTAAAAATCCATTTAATTATAACATGAGCGGGATTGAGTTAGTTTATAATGGGAAAGTACTTGTAAAACAAAGAGATAATGCGAGTTTTTCATTTTCTGAAAATAATGGAAGCAGTAGAAATAATACAGTTATTTTGGACTATAAATATAAATATGCTTTTAAACCTTCTTATAAAATATTTAAAGTTCAAAATGAATCACCGGCTTTTTACGCAGGATTATTAAAAGATGATATCATAGTAAAAGTCAATGGGAAATATGCTCATGAAATGAAATTAGAAGAAATTGTTCATAAATTTTATGAGAAAGAAAATAAAAAAATAAATTTGGTTGTTGAACGTAATGCTCAACATTATGAATTTAGTTTCAGATTAAAAAATATGTTAAAATAAAAAAGCGTTCAATTGAACGCTTTTTTATACTACAATACGTTGTTATTACTTAGATGAAACCGTAGATTTTTGTTTTACCATTGAAGATTCTGGTTTTATAACAATTCCTTTAATACGCAATCTCTTAACAGGCTCGCTTGCATTAGAATGCAACGTAATCATTTTAGAAAAACCGCCAGGTCTGTTTGTTGCATATTTAACTTCAATTTCACCAGTTTCTCCTGGCATAATTGGATCTGTAGGTTTTTTTGGCACCGTACAACCACAACTTGAATCAATTTTAGTAATTACCAATGGAGATTTACCAATATTCTTAAATTTAAAAACACGAACACCGTCAGCATTTAATTCAATTTTACCATAATCAATAACCTCAGTTTCAAACTCAAACATAGGCGCATTTGGATCTTGTGTTTTTTCAGTTTGCTTTTCTTGTGCACTCATTGAAATTGTTAACAATCCAATAAATAAAATAGTTATTATTTTTTTCATAATTTTTAAGTTTAAAGTGTAAAGTTAGTTATTTTTTTAAGCTTTCAAAATATTTTATGTTTACCCTTATAATTGTACATTTGCAAATTAGTTTACAAAAATTAGACCAAAATGAGTTTAGCTACAAAATACAATCCACAAGAAGTTGAGAATAAATGGTATGATTACTGGATGAAACATAATTATTTTCATTCTGTACCAAATGAAAAAGAACCCTATACAATTGTAATTCCACCTCCAAATGTTACTGGAGTATTGCATATGGGGCATATGTTGAATAATACCATTCAAGATGTTTTAATTAGAAGAGCTAGGCTTAAAGGGTTTAATGCTTGTTGGGTACCTGGTACAGACCATGCCTCTATTGCTACAGAAGCTAAAGTAGTTGATAAACTGAAACAAGAAGGAATTAAAAAATCAGACTTAACTAGAGATGAATTTTTAAAACATGCTTGGGATTGGACAGATAAACATGGGGGAATAATTTTAGAGCAACTTAAAAAATTAGGTGCATCTTGTGATTGGGAGCGTACTAAATTTACGATGGATGATGATTTAAATGAAGCCGTAACCAAAGTATTTATAGACTTATATAACAAAGGTTTAATTTACAGAGGTTACAGAATGGTTAATTGGGATCCATCTGCTAAAACAACCTTATCTGATGAAGAAGTTATTTTTGAAGAAAAACAAGGAAATCTATATTATGTAAACTATAAAATTGAAGGAAGTGATGAGCACTTAACTATTGCAACTACACGTCCTGAAACAATTTTAGGTGATTCTGCAATTTGTATCAATCCTAATGATGAACGGTTTAAACATCTAAAAGGAAAAAAAGCAATTGTTCCTATTGCTAACAGAATAATTCCAATTATTGAAGATGAATATGTTGATGTTGAATTTGGAACAGGTTGTTTAAAAGTTACTCCAGCTCATGATCAAAATGATAAAGTGTTAGGAGAAAAGCATCATTTAGAAGTAATAGATATATTTAATGACGATGCTACACTAAATTCTTTCGGACTGCATTATGAAGGAAAAGATAGATTTGTGGTTCGTAAAGAAATTACTAAAGAACTTGAAAAATTGGGTTGTTTAGTGAAAATTGAAAAACATCTTCACAAAGTAGGTACTTCTGAACGAACAAAAGAAGTTATAGAACCTAAAATATCTGCACAATGGTTTTTAAAAATGGATACTATTGTAAAGCCAGCTTTAAAAGCGGTTTTAGAAGATGAAGAAATTCATTTTTTTCCTAAACATTATAACAATACCTACCGTCACTGGTTAGAAAATATTAGAGATTGGAATATCTCTCGTCAATTATGGTGGGGACATCAAATTCCAGCATATTTTTATGGTGATGGAGAGAATGATTTTGTGGTAGCTGAATCCATAAAGGAAGCTGTAAAAATTGCTTCAAAAAAATTAGGAAAAGAGCTTTCGGAAAATGATTTACAACAAGACCCAGATGCTTTAGATACTTGGTTTTCATCTTGGCTATGGCCAATATCTGTATTTGACGGCATTCGTTTTCCTGATAATAAAGAAATAAATTATTACTACCCAACAAACGATTTAGTTACGGGACCTGATATTATTTTCTTTTGGGTGGCACGTATGATTTTTGCAGGTTATGAATTTAGACAAGAAAAGCCATTTACAAATGTTTATTTTACTGGAATTGTACGTGACAAACAACGTAGAAAAATGTCTAAATCATTAGGAAATTCCCCTGATCCAATTGAATTAATGGAAAAATATGGAGCTGACGGTGTTCGAGTTGGAATGTTATTGTGCTCAGCTGCTGGAAACGATTTATTATTTGATGAAGAATTATGCGCACAAGGAAGAAATTTTTCAAACAAAATATGGAATGCTTTTCGTTTAATTAAAGGTTGGGAAGTATCAGAAACATTGGAACAACCTAAAGCAGCTAAAATTGCAATTGAATGGTATCAAGCAAAATTTCAGCAAACTTTAAAAGAGATAGAGAGTTCTTTTGAGCAATACCGAATTAGTGAAGCGTTAATGAGTATTTACAAATTAATTTGGGATGATTTTTCTTCTTGGTTTTTAGAAATGGTAAAACCAGCATATCAACAACCAATTGATATTAATACTTTACAAAGTGTCATCTCATTTTTAGAAGATAATTTAAAAGTACTACACCCATTTATGCCATTTTTAACAGAAGAAATTTGGCAACATATAACAAATAGAACTTCTGAAGAAGCATTAATTATTGCTGAATACCCAAAAACCATTGTGGTAAATGAAAAATTAATTAATGAATTTAAAATAGCTTCAGAAGTTATTTCAGGAATTAGAACCATTAGAAAAGATAAAAACATTGCATTTAAAAATCAGTTGGAGTTTTCAGTGTTAAATAATGATAATATTACCAATGAATTTGATGCCGTTATTGAAAAATTAGGAAACCTTTCTAAGATAAATTATGTTACTGAAAAAGTAGATGGCGCTTTAAGTTTTAGAGTAAAATCAAATGAGTACTTTATACCTATGGGATCTGATATTGATATAGATGCCGAAAAAAGCAAGTTAGAAGAAGAGTTAAAGTATACTGAAGGGTTTTTAAAGTCGGTTCAAAAAAAATTAAGTAACGAGCGATTTGTAACTAATGCTCCAGAACAAGTTATTAAAAACGAGCGTCAAAAAGAAACCGATGCATTAGCAAAAATTGAAACTATAAAGGCAAGTTTAAAAAGCTTATAAACTCTAATCATTATGAAAATACCATCTACAATTGCAGCATTTATTTTAGTAGTAATCATATTCTTTTCGTGTACTACTTCAAATAATTCACTAATAAACATCAGTAATTTTAATGATAGCATTAGACAAAAACATGTGCCAGATAAAAGAGTAGCAATTTATGAGGTTGCAATTGAGAATGCAAATAATACGTTGATTTTAAGTGGTGAAACAAACCAACCTTCAGTTTTAAATATTTTACTAAAAAAACTGTCAAATGAAACTATTGATTTTAAAAATGAAGTTACTATTTTACCTAATAGTTCGGTGGGGAATTTAAAATTTGGAGTTATCAATAATTCTGTTGCCAATATTAGGTCAAACTCTAAGCACTCTGCAGAGTTAGTAACTCAAAGTATTCTTGGAACAGAATTGAATGTTTTAAAAGCTAAAGGCGATTTTTATTTAATTCAAACACCTGATAGTTATATTGGTTGGGTTGACCATGGTGGATTAACACTTATGGATGAACAAGAATATTCAAATTGGAAAACAGCAAAAAAAATAATATTTACCAACACAGTAGGGACTATTTTTCAAGATAAAGACTTTAGTATTGTACTGTCTGATGTGGTTTTAGGAGCTCAATTAAAAGTGCTTGATGAATTGCAAAACTCTTATAAAGTTGAATTTCCAGATAAAAGAGTTGGATTTGTGGAAAAAGACGCATCTAAAATGTATGTAGATTGGATTCAGGCATTAGAACCTTCTGCAGAATTGATAGAAAATTATGCAAGAAGCTTGTTAGGAACTCCATATTTATGGGGAGGAACATCTTCAAAAGGATTAGATTGTAGTGGTTTTGTGAAAACTATCTATTTAATGAATGGGTTTGTGATTCCAAGAGATGCTTCTCAGCAAATTTTAGCAGGTAAAACAGTAGATGAAAACCTTAAGTTTGAAGGATTAAAAAAAGGAGATCTAATGTTTTTTGGAACTAAGGCTACTGCTACAAAAAAACAAAGAGTTACTCATGTTGGAATTTGGTTAGGAAATGATAAAATGGAATTTATTCATGAGTCGCAAAGGGTTAAATTGAATTCGATGAATAGAACTTCAGAAAATTATGAGCAAAGTTTAGAAGAGAGGTATTTAGGAAGTAAACGTTATTTAGGTGTACAAGATTCTTTAATTATTGATTTAAAATTAGTCAATGAATCTATTAAACTATAGCAAGTTAAACACATAAAAAAGGGAGCAAATTAATTTGCTCCCTTTTTTATAGTGAAAGTTCTTACATTTTAGAATCAATATAGTCCATAATCTCTTTTTCAATAGCACAAGTTTTCTTATAAATGTCTTTGGCTTTAGAAATAATAGCATCTGCAAAATTACGATCTTTAATATCTTTTGCATTGATGCGTACATTAAAATATGCTCCAGTTACAGCAGTTTTAGCACACAATATTCCCACACCAGCATCTGAAATAGAACTTTGCATTCCTTCTTTAACCATAGTTTTCATCACTTCCATTGAATTGTAGGCGGTTTGCATCACTTCAAAAGGAATTTCAGTTGCATATTTTGTTGCAGTTTCAATAGCTTGTTTTCTAGCTTCAATTTCTTCATTAGTAGATTTTGGCATTCTAAATCCATCAATAATTTTATTAAACGCATTGGTGTCTTCATCAACTAAAAATAGTAGTTTGTTTTTATATGCTTGTCCTTTTACCGCCCAATCTGAATAAAATTCCCATTTATCGTCCCAACCAGCTTTATGAGAAGATAAATTAGCAACCATAGTTCCTAATGAAACTCCTAAAGCACCTACATAAGCAGAAATAGATCCTCCTCCTGGAGCCATAGATTCTCCAGCGGTTTCTTCAGCAAAACCAGTTACGGTAAGGTCTACTAACTTTTTGGTATCATCTTCTAATAAATATTCAATAATTTTCTCTTTAGGATTAAAAGGTTTTAAGTCATCTAATCCAAGAGATTTTACAGCTATTTTAATTTTTTCTTCTTCAGAAATACCAAGAGATCTTTGTTGTTTACGTAAAAAATAATCTCCAGCATCTAACATTGCCTTAAGAGGTATTAAACCTATTAATTCAGAGCCAGTTACACGTAAACCTCTTTCTGTTGCTGCTTTTACGGTTTCGTCAAAAGCAACGTGCATAGAAGTAATACTAATATTGGTTAAATTGTATGAAATTTGGGCAATACCATATTCTTCAATATACCATCCAATTCCTTTAACAGCTTTTAATTTTCCAGGAATTCTAACAGGTTCACCATTGGCATCCAACACTTTTTTCCCTGTAGATGGGTTTCCTTCACGTAAAATTCTTCCAGCTTCACGAATGTCAAATGCAATGGCATTAGCTCTTCTAGTTGAAGTAGTGTTTAAATTGATATTGTAAGCAATTAAAAAATCACGTGCAGAAATTGCGGTAGCACCACTTTTTGCTACAGAGGTATTAAATTCTGCAGGACCAAAATCTGGTTTCCATTCTGGTTTTACGAGTTTTTCTTTTAAACCTTCGTATTCTCCGGAACGACAGTTAGCTAAATTTTTTCTTTTTTCTTCCTTGGCTGCATTTTCATAAAAATAACCAGGTATTCCCAATTCATTCCCAACACGTTCTCCTAATTTATGAGCATATTTAGCAGCTTCCTCAAGACTTATATTAGAAATTGGAACTAACGGACAAACATCTGTAGCACCAAATCTAGGATGCTCTCCACTATGTTTATTCATATCAATTAATTCAGAAGCTTTTTTAATGAGCCTAAAAGCTGCTTCAATTACATTTTCTGGCTCACCTACAAAAGTAATTACTGTTCTATTGGTGGCCTTTCCAGGGTCAACATCTAATAACTTAACTCCTTCAACAGTTTCAACTACGTTGGCAATTGCATTAATTTTTGTGATATCTCGTCCTTCACTAATATTAGGAACACATTCTATTAATTGTTTGTTCATTTTATTCAAAATTTAATGAGTCAAATTTAATCAGTTATTTTCAAATTAAATCAATCTTTTAAAATAAATGTTACATGTTTAAGTTGTTTTAGCAATTAGTTTTATTTTTGTGCAAGACCTAAAAAAATCAAAAGAACTTATGAAAAAAGTATTGATTACAGGAATGGCCGGTTTTATTGGTCACCATTTAGCCAAATTATTGTTGAAAAACAATTACGAAGTGGTTGGAATGGATAATATTAATGACTATTATGATGTTAATTTAAAACTAGCCAGATTAACTGATTTAGGTTTTAAAACTTCTGAAATTGAATATAACAAATTACTATCGGTAGGTTTAAATTCATTTATAAAATTAGATTTAACAGATTTAGATAATTTAAAAAAGTTATTTAAAGCTCAAAGTTTTGATTATGTGGTAAATTTAGCAGCACAAGCAGGTGTACGTTATTCATTAAAAAATCCACATTCATATGTAGATAGTAATATTACCGGATTTTTAAATATTTTAGAATGCTGTAGAGCATTTCCTGTAGAACATTTAATATTTGCTTCATCAAGTTCTGTATATGGTTTAAGTGAAGAAATTCCTTTTCATGAAGATCATTGTACCGATCATCCTTTAGCAATGTATGCAGCAAGTAAAAAAGCCAATGAAATGATGGCACATTCATATGCTAATTTGTATAACATTCCTTCAACTGGATTAAGGTTTTTTACGGTTTATGGACCTTGGGGAAGACCAGATATGGCACTGCATATTTTTACCAAAGCAATAGTTGCAGATAAAGAATTTGAAGTGTTTAATAATGGTGATATGAGTAGGGATTTTACTTATGTTGGTGATATTGTTGAAAGTATTAAAAGATTGCTGCCTTTAGCACCAAAAGAAAATAACCTTAAGTTTAATCCAAAAAAACCTGTACCATCAAAAAGTTCAAAACCATATCAAATTTTTAACATTGGAAACAACAGTCCAGTTGCTTTAATGGATTTTATTAAAGCAATTGAAAAAGCGTTAGGGAAAAAGGGGAAAGTTGTTTTTAAACCTATGCAACCTGGAGATGTACAATCTACCTATGCCAATGTTGAAAGTTTATTTAACTACATCAATTTTAAGCCTCAGACTAAGCTAGAAGATGGGGTTAAGAATTTTGTAAAAAAATATTTAGAACTTAATTCATAAAGTTTTTGGTTGTTTATTAAATCATTTTTATATATTTGCCAAGTAAAATAAAAAATATGACATTTATTCAACTACATCATCATCATTTTCATACTGGCACTCAAGCGAGCTGAAAATGTATTGAATAAAGTTAAAAATATATTTAAAAACCCGTTTGAGTAAATCAAACGGGTTTTTTGTTTTTATTCCTTTTTGATTTACTGAAACTTATGAAATTAAAAAATGAATAAAATAAAAATCGCAGTTCAAAAATCAGGAAGATTAAACGAAGATTCACTTAAACTATTAAAAGATTGTGGTATTTCAATTGATAATGGAAAAGATCAATTAAAAGCTTCAGCAAGTAACTTTCCTTTAGAGGTTTTCTATTTGAGAAATGGTGATATTCCTCAATATTTAAGAGATGGTGTAGTAGATATTGCTATTATTGGAGAAAATGTTTTAGTTGAAAAGGGTACAGATATTACTGTTGCCGAAAAATTAGGGTTTTCAAAATGCAGGGTTTCTATTGCAGTGCCTAAAGATGTATCTTATACTAATATTCAAGATTTAAATGAAGCTCGTATAGCAACTTCATATCCCAATACCGTTTTAAACTATTTTAAAAGATTCAATGTCAAACCAGACATACATATCATTAATGGTTCTGTTGAAATAGCTCCTAATATTGGTTTGGCTGATGCAATTTGTGATATTGTTTCCAGTGGAAGTACCTTATTTAAAAATAATTTAAAAGAAGTTGAACAAATATTAACAAGCGAAGCAGTGTTGGCTGTTTCTCCAAGTATTTCCAACCAAAATCAAGAAATATTGAACAAACTTCAATTTAGAATTCAAGCGGTTTTAAAAGCTAGAAAATCTAAATATATTTTAATGAATGCACCCAATGAAAAAATACCAAGTATTATTAAACTACTGCCAGGAATGAGAAGTCCTACGGTTTTACCTTTGGCAGAAGAAGGATGGAGCTCAATTCATACAGTAATTGAAAAAAATTCATTTTGGGAAGTCATAGATGAATTAAAAACTAATGGAGCTGAAGGACTTTTAGTGGTTCCAATTGAAAAAATGGTACTATAATTTTAATTAATAATAAGTTTTAAAATGAACACAAATATAAATCCACCAAAAGAAAATTGGTCTTCCCTTTTACAAAGACCCACAAAAACTTTTGAAGTTGTTGAAACAACCGTTTCTTCAATTTTTGATGATGTAAAAAGAAACGGTGATGATGGGATTAAGCGATATACCTCTATATTTGATGGTGTAGAGTTAACAGACATCAAAGTTACTGACGAAGAAATTTTGCAGGCTGAAAATTTAATTTCAAAGGAACTTAAAGAAGCTATACAAGTTGCAAAAAATAATATTTCTAAGTTTCACAGTTCCCAAAAAACCAAGACTTATAAAATTGAAACTGCAAGTGGAGTTTTTTGTTGGCAAGAAAAAAGACCTATTCAAAAAGTTGGCTTATACATACCAGGAGGAACCGCTCCATTATTTTCTTCAGTATTAATGCTAGCAATTCCTGCCAAAATAGCGGGTTGTAAAGAAATAATTTTATGTTCTCCTCCTAATAAAAAAGGGGAAATCAATCCTGCAATTATTTATGCTGCTAAAATTTGTGGTGTTACAACTATTTTAAAAGTAGGAGGTATTCAAGCTATTGCTGGACTCGCCTTTGGGACTGAAAGTATTCCAAAAGTATTTAAAATTTTTGGACCAGGTAACCAATATGTAACGGTGGCAAAGCAATTAGCAACAAAGTTTGGAGTTGCAATTGATATGCCAGCAGGACCAAGTGAATTGCTAGTAGTTGCCGATGATAGTGCAAATGCTAGTTTTGTTGCTTCAGATTTATTGAGTCAGGCAGAACATGGAACCGATAGTCAAGTTATTTTGGTAACAACTTCTAAAAAAATACTGGAAAGTGTTGAATTAGAATTAGTAAAACAACTGAATAGTTTGTCGCGAAAAGCTATTGCAGAAAAAGCAATTGAAAATTCAAAACTAATTTTTGTAGAAACTAAAGAAGTGGCTTTAGAACTCATAAATGAATACGGTCCAGAACACTTTATTGTTTGTACTAATACGAATGATTTTTATATAGATGGAATTGAAAATGCTGGTTCTGTTTTTATAGGGAATTATACTCCTGAAAGCGCAGGTGATTACGCTTCAGGAACCAATCATACGTTACCTACAAATGGGCATACCAAAGCTTATTCTGGTGTAAATTTAGATTCTTTTTTAAAAGCTATTTCATTTCAGAAAATTTCAAAAGAAGGTATTCAAAATATAGGAAAAACTATTGAAATTATGGCAGAGGCAGAGGGTTTGGATGCTCACAAAAATGCAGTGACTTTACGTTTAAATAATTTAAAATAATGAATTTTAGTATTGACAATATAACTAGAGCTAACATTAAAAAAGTGAGTCCATATTCTTCGGCACGTGATGAATTTAAAGACTTTTCTAAAGAAATGGTGTTTTTAGATGCCAATGAAAATCCGTTTGAAAATGGAGTAAATCGTTATCCAGACCCACAACAAATTTTAGTAAAAATGGAGTTGGCAAAATTAAAAGGGGTTTCAATACATCAACTTTTATTAGGCAATGGAAGTGATGAGGTATTGGATTTATTATTTAGAGCTTTTTGTGAGCCTAAAGAAGATAATATATTAACGCTACCACCAACTTATGGAATGTATAAAGTATTGGCTGAGATTAATAATGTAGAAAATAAAGAAGTGCTTTTAACTGAAAATTTTCAACCCAATGTAAATGCCATTTTAGCTTCTGCTAATAAAAACTCTAAACTATTATTTTTATGTTCTCCAAACAATCCAACAGGTAATTCTTTTACAGCTAAAGAGGTTGAGAAGCTGTTAAATTCATTTAAAGGAATAGTAGTTATAGATGAAGCTTATATTGATTTTTCATCTCAAAAAAGCTGGTTACAAAGGTTAAGCGAATTTCCAAACTTGGTAATTACTCAAACATTATCAAAAGCTTATGGTATGGCTGGTATTCGATTAGGAATTTGTTATGCTTCTTCTGAAATTATTTCAATTTTAAATAAAATAAAACCACCGTATAATATAAATGAATTGACCCAACAAAGAGCGATAGATAGATTGGTAAAACCTTTGGAAATTAAAAATCAAATAACCACTATTTTAAATCAAAGAATGTTTTTAATAAACGCTCTTAAAACCATTTCGTTTATTGAAAAAATATACCCAACAGATGCTAATTTTGTATTGGTAAAAGTTCCTGATGCAACAAAAATATATCATCAATTACTTCAACAAGGAGTGGTTGTTAGAAATAGAACCTCTCAACCTTTATGTGAAAACACATTACGTTTAACGGTAGGGAATGAACAAGAAAATACAAAACTTATAAATGCATTAAAAACTATTTAAAATGAAGAAAAAAGTACTTTTTATAGATCGTGATGGAACTATAATTAAAGAAACCGTTGATGAACAGATTGATGCGTTTGAAAAAATGATCTTTTACCCAAAGGTATTTACATTTTTAGGAAAAATTGCGAAAGAATTGGATTTTGAATTGGTGATGATAACCAATCAAGATGGTTTAGGAACAGATTCTTTTCCTGAAGAAACTTTTTGGCCAGTTCATAATTTTATTTTAAAATCTTTTGAAAATGAAGGCATTATCTTCAGTAATGTTTTTTTAGATAGAACCTTTCCTCACGAAAATGCACCTACTCGAAAACCAGAGACAGGATTATTAACTCAATATTTTTCTGAAGCATATGATTTAGAAAATTCATTTGTAATTGGAGATAGGTTAACTGATATAGAGTTGGCTAAAAATTTAGGTGCAAAAGGAATTTTTATCAATGATAATACCAATTTAGGTACTGGAGAAACTACAGTTAAAAGAAGCGAATTAGATAAAGTAATTGCCTTAGAGAGTAACGATTGGGAAAAAATTTATGAGTTTTTAAAATTAAAGAATAGAACAGCTGAATTAACACGAAACACTAACGAAACTAAAATACACATCAGACTAAATATTGATGGTACAGGTAAAAGTGATATTTCAACTGGAATTGCTTTTTTTGACCATATGTTAGATCAAATTGCGCGTCACGGAAATATGGATTTAACAATAAAAGTTGATGGCGATTTAGTAGTAGATGAACACCATACTATTGAAGATACCATGATAGCTTTAGGTGAAGTATTTTCAAAGGCATTAGGCAATAAATTAGGAATTGAACGCTATGGTTTTTGTTTGCCTATGGACGATTGCCTAGCGCAAGTAGCTATAGATTTTGGAGGAAGAAATTGGTTGGTATGGGATGCAGAATTTAAACGTGAAATGATTGGTAAAATGCCAACAGAAATGTTTTATCATTTGTTTAAATCATTTACAGATGGTGCAAAATGTAACTTAAATATTAAAGCTGAAGGAGTAAATGAACATCATAAAATTGAAGGTATTTTTAAAGCATTTGCAAAAGCAATTAAAGCTGCTGTAAAAAGAGATTCTGAAAAAATGATTTTACCTTCAACTAAAGGAATGTTATAATGAAAATAGTAATTATTAATTATGGAGCAGGTAATATCCAGTCTATCAAGTTTGCAATACAACGTCTAGGTTTTGACGCTATATTATCTGATAATATTTCAGAAATAGAGCAAGCAGATAAAGTTATTTTTCCTGGAGTTGGTGAAGCAAGTAGTGCAATGAGAAAATTAAAAGCTACTGGTTTAAACACTATAATTCCTAAGTTAACTCAACCTGTTTTAGGTATTTGTTTAGGAATGCAATTAATGTGCAACTATAGTGAAGAAGGTAGTACAAGTGGTTTAGGTATTTTTAATGCTGAAGTTGTAAAATTTGATAAAAAACTGAAAGTACCTCAAATAGGATGGAATCAAATTAAAAATTTATCAACTAATTTATTCAAAGGAATTAAAGAAAACGAGTATATGTATTTAGTACATAGCTATTATGTTCCTTTAAATAAAAATGCCATAGCAACTACAGAATATGGAATAGAATATGCCTCAGCATTGCAAAAAGACAATTTTTATGGTGTGCAATTTCATCCAGAGAAGAGTAGTATTTCAGGAGAAAAAATAATAAAGAATTTTTTAGAATTATCACATGAGAATTATACCCGCAATTGATATTATAAATGGAAAATGTGTTCGCCTTTCAAAAGGCGATTTTTCCACACAAAAAATATACAATGAAAACCCATTAGAAGTAGCTAAAATGTTTCAAGATTATGGGGTTAAGCACTTGCACTTGGTTGATTTGGATGGGGCAAAAGCAAGTCATATTGTTAACTATAAAGTATTGGATAATATTGCATCTAAAACTCAATTGTCTATTGATTTTGGAGGAGGTCTAAAATCTGATGAAGATTTAAAAATTGCTTTCGAATCTGGTGCAACTCAAATTACAGGAGGTAGTATTGCAGTTAAAAAACCAGACACTTTTAAAAATTGGTTGCAAAAGTTTGGCTCCAAAAAAATAATATTAGGGGCCGATGCTATCAACGAAAAAGTAGCAATAAGTGGTTGGTTAGAGGAGAGTGAGGAAAGCCTTGTTCCATTCATTCAAAATTATGAAAAGGATGGTGTTAGTTATGTTATTTGTACAGATATTTCAAAAGATGGCATGTTACAAGGGCCTTCATTTGATTTGTATCAAAAAATATTAAACTCAACCACGAACATTAAATTGATTGCTTCAGGAGGGATTTCAGCCTATGATGAGTTACCTAAATTAGCCGAAATGGGTTGTGAAGGAACCATTATTGGAAAAGCAATTTATGAACAAAAAATAAGTATGAAACAACTTGAAAAATTCATTTTAAATAACTAAGATGTTAACAAAAAGAATTGTACCGTGTTTAGATATTAAAAACGGAAGAACTGTTAAAGGAATTAATTTTGTCGATTTGCGTGATGCTGGTGATCCAGTAGAACTAGCCGAAATTTACGCAAAAAAAGGCGCTGATGAGTTAGTTTTTTTAGATATCACTGCTACAGAACAAAAGCGAAAAACCTTAATTGATTTAGTTTTAAAGGTAGCTGAAAAAGTCAATATACCATTTACTGTTGGAGGTGGAATTTCTTCTGTTGAAGATGTTGAATTACTATTAAATTCGGGAGCAGATAAGGTATCTATAAACTCTTCGGCGGTTAAAAACCCACAATTAATTAGTGATTTGGCTTCAAAATTTGGAAGTCAATGTATTGTAGTGGCTATTGATGCTAAACAAATTGATGGAGAATGGATGGTTCATTTAGTAGGAGGGAAAGTTCCAACAGAAATTAAATTATTTGATTGGGTAAAAAAGGTAGAACAGTTGGGAGCTGGTGAAATTTTATTCACTTCAATGGATCACGATGGTACAAAAAATGGTTTTGCAAATGAGGCTCTAGCTTATTTAAGTGAATTGGTTAATATTCCTATAATTGCATCTGGTGGTGCCGGAAAAATTCAACATTTTACCGATGTTTTTTTAAAAGGCAAAGCTGATGCTGCATTGGCAGCAAGTGTTTTTCACTTCAAAGAAATAGAGATTAATAATTTAAAAAAAGAATTAAAAAAAAATAATATACCCATAAGGTTATGACTATAAATTTTAATAAAAATAACAACGGTTTAGTGCCAGTAATTATTCAAGATGTAACTACAAAAAATGTTTTGATGTTAGGCTATATGAATGAAGAAGCTTATTTAAAAACACTTGAAACAAAAAAGGTTACTTTTTTTAGTAGAACAAAAAATAGACTTTGGACTAAAGGAGAAGAAAGTGGGAATTTTTTAAAACTTGTTTCAATAAAAAATGATTGTGATAAAGACACTCTTTTAATTAAAGTAAATCCAGAGGGACCTGCGTGTCATACAGGTTCAGATACTTGTTGGAATGAAGAAAATAAACCAACATTTGGTTTTTTGACTACCTTAGAAAAAGTGATTAAAAACAGAAGAGAAATAGCTGATTCTAATAAAAGTTATGTAGCCTTATTATTTGAAAAAGGTATTAATAAAATTGCCCAAAAAGTTGGTGAAGAAGCTGTGGAAATTGTGATTGAAGCTAAAGATTCTAACGATGAATTATTTTTAAATGAAGGAGCAGATTTATTATTTCATTACTTAATTTTACTGCAAGCTAAAGGCTATGAACTTGCTGATATTTCAAAAATATTAGAAGGAAGACATACTTAAAATACATTTATAAAGTAATTGAAATGAGCTGTGCTTAATTTAATTTTTTTGTATATTGAACTTTAAATTCAAATTAAATGATGACTATTTCTAAATCAACATTAGAATTTTTAAGTAAGCTTAAAGAAAATAATAATAGAGATTGGTTTAATGAGCATAAACCCAAATTTCAAATTGAACAAAACAAAGTAAAGCAGTTTTACAATAGCATTATGGAACAATTAAAAACCCATGATGATATTGAACAGCTTAAAATGTATCGTGTTTATAGAGATGTTCGTTTTTCGAAAGATAAAACTCCTTACAAACCTCATTTTGCGGGTTCTTTTTCAAGAGCAACAAAAAAATTAAGAGGCGGATATTATTTAAGAATTAGACCAGGAGAGAGTTTTTTGGCTGGTGGCTTTTGGCAACCCAATAAAGAGGATTTATTACGAATTAGAAAGGAATTTGAAATGGATAGCCAAGAGATTCGAGAAATTATGAATGATAAAAATTTTAGAAACTTTTTTGGAAAATTACAAGGAGACTCTTTAAAAACAGCACCTCGTGGTTTTGATAAAAGTCATCCAGATTTAGATTTAATTCGGATGAAACAATTTATTGTGGTTAGAAATTTTTCTGATGAAGAAGTACTTGCTTCAAATTTTTTAGAGGAAATAGATCAATCTTATAAAGCCATGCGTCCTTACTTCAATTATATGAGTGAAATTTTAACTACTGATTTAAATGGGGTTTCAATTATAGAATAAAACAAGCGACTTATTTTGAGTTGCTTTTTGTATTTAAAGAGTTGTGGTAGTTAACTATTTCTTTTCATTAAAGCCATATAAAAACCATCATATCCAGATTTAAAAGGGGATACTTTATGATCTTTTTCTAATTCAAATTCAGGATGATTTTTTAAAAAATTTTTCACTTGCTTTTCATTTTCAGAAGGTAATATTGAACATGTAGCATATACAATTTTCCCTCCAACTTTAACTAATTGAGAATAACTTTCTAAAATTTCTGCTTGCGTTTTTATAATATTTTCTACAAACTCAGGCTGTAATTTCCACTTGCTATCAGGGTTTCTTTTTAATACACCAATACCACTACAAGGAGCATCAATCAAAACTCTGTCAGCAGTACCTTTCATTTTTTTGATTACTTTAGAAGAATCAATAACTTTGGTAGTTACATTATGAACACTAGCTCTACGAGTTCTAACTTTTAGCTTTTTTAACTTACTTTCATAAATATCAGTTGCTATAATTTGACCTTTATTTTCCATTAATGCTGCTAAATGCAGTGTTTTTCCACCAGCACCAGCACAAGTATCAATTACTCTCATTCCAGGTTTTACTTCTAAATATTCTGCAACTAATTGAGAAGAGGCATCTTGTACTTCAAAAAAACCTAGTTTAAATACTTCAGTTTTAAACACATTGGCACGTTCAACTAATTTTAAAGCATCTTTATAACCATCAATAAAAACTGTTTCAATACCTTCGTCGGCTAATTTTTTTTGTAAAGAAAGCTTAGTTGTTTTTAAAGTATTTGTTCTTAAAATAACTTCAGCTTCTTTATTGAGTTCATGAATTTCTTTTGTCCAATGTTTTTCACCCAACTCTTTTACTCCTAATTCATCTAACCAATCAGGAATAGATTCTTTAAAAATTCTTACTTTTTGAAGCTCGTCAAATTTCCCTTTTATTCTTCTTTCTGGTACCCCTTGTAATTGATTCCAGTCTGGTAAAGGATATCCTTTTAAAACCGCAAAAACCGCAAAGTTTTTCCATATATTTTCTGTAGTATAATGAGATTTTGTTCCAGCAATTTCATTGTATAAACGTTTCCATCTAACCATTTCATAAATGGTTTCTGCAACAAATTTACGGTCTCTTGCTCCCCAGCGAGCATCACGCTTTAAAGCTTTTTGAACAACTTTATCTGCATATTCTCCTTCATTAAAAATTAACTTTATAGAATCTACTACGGTAAATACTAAATTTCTGTGTAATCTCATATTAAAAATTTAAGGCTGCAAAGATACGTAATTTGTTACTAAGAAAATTTTCTTTAAAACAAGTTAATTGAAACAGTTGATATTACAAATTGCGTATTGCTGTTTGAATTATTATCTTCGTGCTTTCAATACAAAAAATGCCAAATTACAATCTTAATACATCTATCTCTTATTTAAAAGGAGTTGGACCTAACCGAGCGGATTTGCTTAAATCGGAATTAGGAATTTTTACGTTTGGTGATTTGGTTAATTTTTTTCCAAATAGGTACATTGATAGAACGCAATTTTTTAAAATAAACGAGCTTCAAAATAATTCTTCTGAAGTACAAATTATTGGAAAAATAACTACGATTAAAACAGTTCAACAAAAAAGAGGAAGTAGATTGGTAGCAACTTTTACGGATGGAACTGGATTTATGGAATTGGTTTGGTTTAGAGGTGCAAAATGGATTAAAGAAGCATTAAAAATTAATACACCTTATGTAATTTTTGGGAAAACTAATTTTTTTAATGGTTTATTTTCTATGCCACATCCAGAAATGGAATTAGTTGCAGACTATAAAAAAAGTTTGAGGACTGCTATGCAGCCAATTTATCCTTCAACAGAGAAATTAACCAATAAAGGAATTACTAACAAAGTAGTTTCTAAAATGATTCAAAACTTATTTGAAGAAGTAAAAGGTAATTTTATAGAAACGTTGTCAACTTCAATTATAAACGATTTAAAGTTAATTTCTAAAAAAGAAGCTATTTTAAACATACATTTTCCAAAAAATCAAGAATTATTAACAAAAGCACAAATTCGATTAAAATTTGAAGAGCTATTTTTTATTCAATTGCAATTAATTAGAAAAAAGTTAATAAGGAAATCTAAAATTAAAGGATTTAATTTTGAAAAAGTAGGCAATTATTTCAATTCATTTTATAACAATAAACTTCCCTTTGACTTAACCAATGCACAAAAAAGAGTTTTAAAAGAAATAAGAAAAGATTTAGGTTCTAATGCTCAAATGAACCGCTTATTACAAGGTGATGTTGGTTCTGGAAAAACCATTGTGGCACTATTAACAATGTTAATTGGACTTGATAATGGTTTTCAGGCAGCCTTAATGGCGCCAACTGAAATTTTAGCAACCCAACATTATAACTCTATAACTGAATTATTAAATGGTTTAAATGTAACAGTTAAATTACTTACGGGTTCTACCAAAACAAAAGAGCGAAAAATTATTCATAAGCAGCTAGAGTCTGGAGAATTAAATATTTTAATTGGGACTCATGCTTTAATTGAAGATAAGGTAAAGTTTCAAAATTTAGGAATTGCAATTATTGATGAACAGCATAGGTTTGGAGTAGCACAACGTTCAAAAATGTGGAAAAAAAATGAATTACCACCACATATATTGGTGATGACTGCCACTCCAATTCCAAGAACATTAGCCATGAGTGTTTATGGCGATTTGGATATTTCTGTAATTGATGAATTACCACCCGGAAGAAAAGAAGTAAAAACGGCTCATAGGTATGATGCAAATAGATTGTCAGTTTTTAAATTTTTAAGAGAAGAAATTTCTAAAGGAAGACAGGTTTATATTGTATACCCGTTAATTAACGAGTCCGAAGCTATGGATTATAAAGATTTAATGGATGGATATGAAAGCGTGGTAAGAGAATTTCCATTACCAAATTATGGTGTAAGCATTGTGCATGGTAAAATGAAACCAGCAGATAAAGAGTATGAAATGCAACGCTTTATAAATGGTGAAACTCAAATTATGGTGGCAACTACCGTAATAGAAGTGGGAGTAAATATTCCAAATGCAAGTGTTATGGTCATTGAAAGTGCAGAGCGTTTTGGCTTGTCACAATTACATCAGTTGAGAGGTAGAGTTGGGCGTGGAGCAGAACAAAGTTATTGTATATTAATGACAAGTTTTAAGCTTTCTGAAGATGCCAAAATACGTTTAAATACGATGGTTGATACAAGTGACGGATTTAGAATTGCAGAAGTTGATTTAAAATTAAGAGGCCCAGGTAATTTAATGGGAACTCAACAAAGTGGGGTTTTAAATTTAAAAATTGCAGATATTGTAAAAGATACTCAATTGTTAAAAAAAGCTAGAAGTACTGCTATTGATTTACTAACAAATGACCCTTCTTTAAAACTACCAGAACATAAATTGATTAGAATTGCTTATCAAGAAATAAGTAAAAACAGTACAATCTGGGCTAATATTAGTTAAATTATTCAACTAAAAAATTGTAACTATTTTGTAGATTTGAATACTAATTAACAAACAATAACTATAAAAAACTTAATAAATATGGGATTATTTGATGAAATAAAGAAAAAATTAAGTCACGAATTTATTGATATTATTGAGTGGTTAGACACCACAGACTCAACAATTGTACATAGATTTGAACGTTACCAAAACGAAATAAAAAATAATGCTAAACTTATAGTAAGAGAAGGTCAAACTGCAGTTTTTATAAACGAAGGTCAGTTGGCAGATGTTTTTAAACCAGGAACTTACACTTTAAATACTAATAATTTACCAATTTTAACCACATTAAAAGGTTGGAAATACGGTTTTGATAGTCCTTTTAAAGCCGAAGTTTATTTTGTAAATACGCATTTATTTACAGATGAAAAATGGGGAACAAAAAATCCAATTACATTAAGTGACGATAGGTTTGGTTTAGTAGAAATTAGAGCTTTTGGAACCTACGCCTTTAAAATTAACGACCCTGGTAAGTTTATTATTGATATTGTTGGAACTGACGCAAATTTTACCAATTTTGAAATAAACGAGCATTTAAAAAGTTTAATTTCAACACGATTTACTAATACTGTTGGTAGTGCAAATTTACCCATAGAATTATACGCTACTAATATCACAGAACTTTCAGAAACATGTAAAGAAGTAATGCAACCAGAATTTAATTCTGTTGGAATTTCTTTAGAAAAGTTTTTTATTGAAAACGTATCAATGCCTGAAGATTTGAAAAAAGAAATATTTGAATACAGCAGAATTGATAAATTAGACTTAGATAAATTAACAAAGTTTAAAACTGCGAAAGCTATTGAAGCAGCTGCAGCTAATGAAGGAGGAACTGCAGGAGCTGGAATGGGAATGGGAATGGGCTTTGTATTAGCGCAACAAATGGGCGGAATGATGAATCCGGCAACACAACAAACAAATACTACACAACCAAATGTAACTGTTCCACCTCCAATGCCTGTTCAAATTCAATATTTTTATGCAGTTAATGGTCAACAAATGGGACCAGTTTCTATAGAACAATTAAAAGGTTTTTTTGCAAATAGAACTATAAATAAAGATTCGTTAGTTTGGAAACAAGGAATGGCAAATTGGACTCCATTAAAAGATGTTCAAGAGTTGCAATCGTTTTTAGGAGGAAATACACCGCCGCCATTACCAACTGTTTAATATTTAATTGATTTTAATGTTAAATGGAAGAAAGCAAAAATGCAACTTTAGAAAATAAAAAGGCATGCTCTAAATGTGGAGCCGAGTTGCTTTTTAAACCCGGTACTACTTCAATTCATTGTAATTATTGTGGAAATGAAGAGCAAATAAGATTTAATGAAAATGGCTTTAAAGAGTTAGATTTAAAGCCATATTTAGAAGAAATGGGAAACTTATCTCATTCTGAAGAAGTTTTAATGCTTAGTTGTAATAGTTGTGGAGCAAATCAGCATATTCAAGACAATTATAAATCGTTGCATTGCGTATATTGTACAATGCCATTAATTAGAGATGATGCAACATTAGAAGATTGGATTCTACCAGGAGCAATAGTACCTTTTCAATTAGATGTAAAAAAGTCACATCAATTATTTTCAAATTGGGTAAAAAGCTTATGGTTTGCGCCTAACAAATTAAAAAAAGCTGCTGTAGATTTAGAAAATACGCAAGGGGTTTACTTACCATATTGGACTTTTGATGCGCAACTGTATGCTAACTATACAGGTCAAAGAGGAGATTATTATTATGTAAATGTTTCATACACTACTACAGAAAATGGAAAAAGCGTAAGAAAAACACGGCAGGAGCGGAGAACACGGTGGAGTAATGCCAGTGGAGATGTAAAAGGTTTTGTAGATGATACTTTAATTAAAGCTTCATTTCAAAAGCAAAATACTATTCCTCAGAAAGTTTCAAATTGGAATTTAACAGCATTAAAACCATTCGATTCAAGTTTTTTAGCAGGTTTTGTTACTGAAAAATATACAATTCCTTTAAAAGATGGGTATTTTAGCGCAACTCAAGAGGCAGAAGAAATTGCAAGAACTTGGGCTCGTAGAGATATTGGAGGTGATACGCAACGTATAAGTTCAATAAATATGAGTTTAAGTGAAGAAACCTTTAAGCATATTTTATTACCTATTTATATAAGCTCGTATAAATATAATGATAAAGTATATCAGTTTTTTATAAACGGACAAACAGGAAAGTTTACAGGAACTCGACCTTATTCTTATTGGAAAATTATATTTTTAGTAGTTTTTATCCTTATTGTGGTTGCTTTAATTGCAATGGTTAGTAATTGATAAAACCCTTATTTTGTATGAGTTACTTTGTTTTTACTTTTTAGGTTTGGTATAGATTCCTTTCTTCAAAGGAATGACATAATATTACACTGAAAAACGAAGGATTCTTATAGAAAATAATATTAATTTTTCAATAGTATCTTATTTCAGCCCAATTTTTAAATAAACAAACTCATTTTATACAATTAAAATGAAGTGAACTAAATAGGTTTTTTTTATCTTTGCACCTTGTTAAAAATAAAATCTAAAGATGAAAATATCATACAATTGGTTAAAACAATTTTTAAAGATTGATTGGGAAGCTGAAAAAACTGGAGAATTGTTAACTGATTTAGGATTAGAAGTTGAAGGAATTGAAACTGTAGAATCCATTAAAGGAAGCTTAGAAGGTGTTGTAATAGGTAAAGTTTTAACTTGCATTCAACACCCAAATGCAGATAGATTAAAAGTAACTACAGTTGATTTAGGAAACGGAACTCCAGTTCAAATAGTTTGTGGCGCGCCAAATGTTGCTGCCGGACAAACCGTTCCTGTTGCAACTATTGGAACTATTTTGTATGATGATAAGGGAGAAGGTTTCAAAATTAAAAAAGGAAAAATAAGAGGAGAAGAAAGTCATGGAATGATTTGCGCTGAAGACGAACTTGGTTTAGGAAGTAGTCATGATGGAATTATGGTTTTAGATGAAAATATTCCAGCAGGTACTGTAGCTTCTGAAGTTTTTAATATAGAAAAAGACCAAGTTTTTGAAATTGGTTTAACCCCTAACAGAGCAGATGCTATGAGTCATTTAGGAACGGCTAGAGATTTAAGAGCAGGGTTAATTCAGCAAGGAATTTCTTTAGAATTAATTTCTCCTTCTGTAAGCGATTTTCATGTAGATGATAGAACTTTAAAGTTTGATGTTATTGTTGAAGACTCTGATAAAGCACCTAGATATGCAGGTGTTACAATTTCAGATATTACCGTAAAAGATTCTCCAGAATGGCTTCAAAATAGATTAAAAGCAATTGGATTAACTCCAATTAACAATATTGTAGATGCTACAAATTATGTTTTACACGAATTAGGTCAACCATTACATGCTTTTGACGCTTCAAAAGTAAAAGGAAATAAAGTAATTGTTAAAACATTACCTACTGGTACAAAATTTACTACACTTGATGAGGTTGAACGTGAATTGCACGAAGAAGATTTAATGATTTGTAATGGAAATGAAGAACCGATGTGTTTGGCCGGTGTATTTGGTGGTTTAAATTCTGGAGTGTCAGAAAATACCACTTCAATTTTTTTAGAAAGCGCCTATTTTAATCCTGTTTCTATTAGAAAAACAGCCAAAAGACACGCCTTAAATACCGATGCGTCTTTTAGATTTGAAAGAGGAATAGATCCAGCCATTACTAAATATGCTTTAAAAAGAGCAGCCAATCTTATTTTAGAAGTTGCTGGAGGAAAAGTTTCTTCTGAAATAGATGATTTGTATCCAACAAAGTTTGAAGATTTTCAAGTATTCTTATCCTATGAAAAAATGGATAGATTGATAGGTGCTGAAATTCCTAGAGAAACAGTTAAAAATATATTAGCTTCTTTAGATATTAAATTTAATAGTGTTACTGATGGTGGTATTGGATTAACCATTCCTGCATATAGAGTTGACGTTACTAGAGAAGCAGATGTTATTGAAGAAATTTTACGTGTTTATGGTTATAATAATGTTGAATTTTCACATAAATTAAATACTTCAATATCATTTTCAGAGTTTGATGATGTTAAAATTGAAAACGTTATCTCAAATCAGTTAGTTTCACAAGGTTTTAATGAAACCATGGCCAATTCACTTACAAAGGCAGATTATATTTCATTATCTGAAATGTTAAATGAAGAGCACAACGTATCGATGCTTAACCCTTTGAGTAATGATTTAGGTGTTATGCGTCAATCACTGTTATTCAGCGGATTAGAATCTGTTGTTTATAATATTAATAGAAAAAATAATGCTTTAAAGTTTTTTGAATTTGGTAAAACGTACCACAAATTTGAAAGTGGTTATAAAGAACAAAAACACTTAACTTTATTTGTTTCTGGATCTAGAACTAAAGAACGTTGGAATGTAAACCAAAAAACATCAGATTTCTTTTATTTAAAAGGAATTGTAATTGGTTTATTAAATAGATTGGGTATAACTAAACTAAAAACAACTCCAACTAAAAATGATATATTTTCTGAAGGTATAACTTTGAGTTTAGGAAAAATAAAATTAGTAGATTTAGGTGTTGTAAAACGCTCAATTAATAAAGAATTTGGGATTAAACAAGAAGTATTATTTGCTGATTTTAATTGGGAAAATGTGTTAAAAGTTGGAGGAAAATCAAAAATAAAAGTAGAAGATTTATCTAAGTTTCAACCCGTAAAACGTGATTTTGCATTGTTAATTGATAAAGAAGTAACTTTTAATGAAATTTACAATTTAGCATTTCAAGCAGAAAAGAATTTATTAAAAGAAGTTGATTTATTTGATGTATATGAAGGAGATAAATTGGAAAAAGGAAAAAAATCATACGCGGTAAGTTTCTTATTACAAGATGAAAACAGAACATTGAACGACAAACAAATAGATAAAGTAATGCAAAAATTACAACAGACATTTGAAAAAAATGTGGGTGCTACTTTGCGTTAATCTTATAAATTTTTAATTTAAAAGCCTTTAGACCTTTTTCTAAAGGCTTTTTTTTTAATTTTGCACAAACATAAGTTTATGTATAAAAAAATTATCCGTCCCTTATTTTTTCTTTTCGATCCAGAAAAAATACATCATTTTACATTTTTTGCTATCAAAAATCTTTCTAAAATTCCTGGTATTCCAAGTTTTATAAGAAATTTATTTCAGGTTAATGATAAAAGATTGGAAAAAAAAATGTTTGGATTAACATTTAAAAATCCTGTTGGGTTAGCTGCTGGATTTGATAAAAATGCAGAATTATATAATGAATTAGCCAATTTTGGTTTTGGTTTTATTGAAATTGGAACGGTAACACCAAAAGCACAAGATGGAAATCCTAAAAAGAGATTATTTAGATTAAAAGCAGATCAAGGAATTATTAATCGAATGGGATTTAATAACAAGGGTTTAGAGGCAGTTATTTTAAAATTAAAGCAAAATAAAAAAAACCTTTTAATTGGAGGAAACATCGGTAAAAATACAAGTACAATGCCCGATGGATATACAGCAGATTATTTGCAATGTTTTTCTGAACTACATCCCTATGTAGATTATTTTGTGTTAAATGTGAGTTGCCCTAATGTTGGAAGTCATGCCAAATTAACGGACAAAAGTTATTTAATTGAATTAATTACGAAAGTTCAAGAATTAAATAAAACGTATACAAAACAGCGTCCAGTATTGTTAAAGATAGCTCCAGATTTAAATAATATTCAATTAGATGAAGTTATCGAAATAGTTGAAGAAACAAAAATTGATGGTGTTATTGCCACAAATACATCTGTGAGTAGAGAAAGTTTGTTGGCCTCAGAAAAGCAATTAGAAGCTATTGGTAATGGAGGTTTAAGCGGTAAGCCAATAAAAGATAAAAGTACAAAAGTAATTAAATACCTATCGGAAAAATCTAATAAAGCTTTTCCTATTATTGGAGTAGGAGGCATACATTCTGCGGAAGATGCCTTAGAAAAAATTAAAGCGGGTGCAGACTTAGTTCAAATTTATACTGGATTTATTTATGAAGGACCAATATTGGTTAAAAAAATTAATAAAGCCATTTTAAAGCAGCTGACTTAATTAAGTTGTAATTCCATAATATAATCATCCATAACAAAATTATTACCAATATCCATCACTACTTCATTGGTAATCTTAAAATTTAATTTTTGATACCATTTTATGGAATTACTATTATTTTTATTTACTGTTAACCAAATTATTTTCATTTTTTTTTCTTGCGCTAAATGGATGGTGAAATCAATTAATTGTTGACCAAAACCTGCACCTCTCTTTTGAGCATCAATATAAATTTTACTAATCATTAGCTTTTTTTTGGAATCATCATATACTAAACAAAGGTAGCCTACAGCATTTTTAGCATCAGAAATTAAAAAATAATCATAGCCATTTTTTATTTGTGAAGTGATTGCATCAAAGCTTTGAAATTTTTCAAGCATAAAATCTACCTGATTTTGACCAATTATTGGTACATAATGAGCATTCCAAATTTTATGGGCTAGCTTTTCAATAGTTTGAATATCAGCTATTGTGGTTGCTTTTTGAATCGTCATATTATAAAGAGTATAGTATGTTTTTTGAAATAAATTTCAAAAAATTTAAAACAAATATAAGAAGTGTTTATTTATTAAACAGTTGTAGTTAACAATTAAATTGAAGCTATTTTATTCCTAATTGTATTTGTATATTTGAATTCATGAAAAAAGTAAAATTAATAGAATGTCCTCGAGATGCCATGCAAGGTATTAAGTCGCATTTTATTCCAACTCAAGCAAAATCACAATACATAAATGCGTTGTTAAGAGTTGGTTTTAACACCATAGATTTTGGTAGTTTTGTGTCGCCTAAGGCAATACCACAAATGCGCGATACTGCTGAAGTATTGTCTAAATTAGATTTGAGTAAAACTGAAAGTAAATTATTAGCCATTGTTGCTAATATTCGTGGTGCTCAAGACGCTTCTAAATTTGAACAAATTGATTATTTAGGTTACCCTTTTTCAATTTCAGAAAATTTTCAAATGCGTAATACAGGAAAAACCATTGCTGAATCTATCCTAATTTTAGATGAAATTTTAAATATTTCAGTGAAAACTAATAAAGGGGTTGTAGCTTATTTGTCAATGGGGTTTGGAAACCCTTATGGAGATCCTTGGAATGTTGATATTGTTTCTAAGTGGACAGAAAAATTAGCTAAAATGGGGGTTAAAATCATTTCATTATCCGATACTATTGGTAGTTCTACACCAGACATCATTTCTTATTTGTTTTCTAATTTAATACCACTTTATTCAGATATTGAGTTTGGAGCTCATTTACATACTACACCTAATGCTTGGTTTGAAAAAGTTAATGCAGCCTATCAATCGGGTTGTACTAGGTTTGATGGTGCAATTAAAGGTTATGGAGGATGCCCAATGGCCAAGGATGAGTTAACTGGTAATATGCCCACAGAAAAGCTAATTTCTTACTTCAATCAGCAAAAAGCATTCACTAATATTAACGCCATGAGTTTTGAAAGCGCCTATAATGAAGCTCTTAAAATTTTTGGATTTTAGTTAAAAATCAGAATTTCAATAATTTAATTTTTTGTTTTTTTTATAGATATGACAAATATCATATTATTTATAATTATTCTAAATAATACTTTGTCATGTTACTTTGGTTACATAAATTTGCATCATTATTTAAAACAAGTCTAAATAAAAATAAAATTTTAAAAATGAAAAAATTAAGTATAGTTATTATAATATTATTAGTAAGTTTTGTAGGTTTAGCACAAGAAACTAATGACAATTATGAAAATGCTGGTAGCAAATTATTAGGAGATAATTTACCAAAAGGAGTTACAATTGGAGGTTATGCGCAAATTGATTATAATGAACCTGATGGGGCTGCAGTAGGAGAATTAGATGTACATAGATTAGTATTGCTTTTTGGTTACAAGTTTAATGATAAAGTTAGTTTTTTGACAGAAGTAGAGTATGAACATGTTAAAGAAGTTTATGTTGAGCAAGCTTATTTAAAATATAAAGCAAATGAAAATTTTAACGTTTTAGCAGGTTTAATGTTGGTACCTATGGGAATTATTAATGAGTTTCATGAACCAACAACTTATTATGGCGTTGAAAGACCCAATGTTGATAAATATATTGTGCCTACTACCTGGAGAGAACTAGGAGTAGGAGTGTCTGGTAGAATTGATAATGCATCTTTAAAATACCAAGCTTATTTGTTTAATGGTTTTAAATCTTTTGCTGATGGTACTGGTATACTAAGAGGCTCTGATGGTTTAAGAAAAGGACGTCAAAAAGGAGCAGAATCTGTAGTTAGTTCACCTAACTTTTCAGCCAAATTAGATTATTATGGTATTGCAGGTTTACGTTTAGGGCTTTCAGGATATTTTGGTAAAACACAAACTGATGATACTACTATTGAAGATTCTACAGTAGGTGTTTCAATGATTGGTTTTGATGCTCGTTATAAATACAATAATCTAGAACTTAGAGGTCAGTACATAACAACAAGTTTATCTGACACAGATAAATACAATGCTTTAACAGGAAAAGATCTTGGATCAAAAATGAATGGTCTATATGGTGAGATAGCCTATAATTTTGATTTAAAAGGTGTTGAAAAATTAACTCCGTTTTTACGTTATGAAAAACATAATACACATGCTGATACAGATGGGATAGTAGCTAACAAAGCTTATGATAGAGATGAATTAATTTTTGGTTTAAATTATAAAGTTGCAGAAGGAGCAGCTTTTAAAATGGATTATCAGTTGATGAATAATGCGGTTTCAGGTAGTGATACTTCTAAACAATTTAATGCAGGTGTAGCAATTTGGTTCTAAAAGTTTAATAAGATGAGGTCACTAAAGTTTACTAATTTATTTATATTGTGGCCTCATTCTTTTTAATAATAAAAAGTTTAATGAAGAAAATTGTCTTTATTTTAGCAATTGGGATGAGTTTTTTGAGTTTAACAAACTCAAAAATTGAAGCTTTAATTCAAAAGGAAATCAAAGCTTATTTTGATATTGAAAATTACACAAAACAATCATTAAAAGTTTCACAAGAAATAAATGAAACATTACCAATTCAAATTTCATCAACTAATTTTTTTAAGATAGTTAGTAATAATGAATTAAAAGGTTATTATTATTTTGGACAAGCTTTTGGTAAAGCAGATTATTTCGATTTTATTGTTATTTTTGATGAAAGTTTGGTTATTTCAAAAGTAAAAATTCTTGTGTATAGAGAAGATCACGGAGGTGAAATTGGAAGTAAACGTTGGTTACGTCAGTTTTCAGGTAAAACAAAAGATAAACAGTTAGAATATCAAAAAGATATTGCCGCCATTTCTGGAGCAACAATTTCAGCAAAAGCTATGACAACTGAAATTAATAAACTATTAAAAACAATAAACATTTTACATAATAATAAGCAGTTCTAATGCAAATTCACGGACAAATTCATCACTTTCCCAAAGAAATTAAATCAGTCATTTTAGCATTTATTATCGTTTTAAGTGTTGGTTTTTATGGTGGGTTAAGCTTTGTTAATAATACAACAGCAATGCAGCCAAAAGGGATAGAAAATCATTATTTAGGAAATGAAGATGATGAGGATGCAGAGGTAATGATGTTTAAGAAAAATGAAAGAGAAATTTTAACGATTGTGCATAATCATATACTTTCTATGTCTGTGATTTTTTTATTACTATCACTTATTTTAGCAACTACTTCAATCAATAAAAAACTAAAATATTTTTTAATGATAGAGCCATTTTTCTCTATACTTTTAACTTTTGGTGGTATTTATTTACTATGGAGTGGTATTACTTGGTTCAAATATATCATTATTTTTTCAGGTATATTAATGACTTTTAGCTTTGTATTTTCTACATTGTCAATAGCTTATCAGCTAATAGTGACAAAAAGATAATAAATTCTCATATTTCAATTAAAAATTGTAAATTTGCTCGCAATTAATTTCTAAGTTGATTGCACTATGATTTCAGACTCTTCAAAATTTGTAGGTGAAGGTTTAACCTACGACGACGTATTACTTATTCCAGCTTTTTCAGAAGTACTACCTAGAGAGGTAAATATTCAAGCTAAATTTTCAAAAAACATTACTTTAAATGTACCAATAGTTTCAGCAGCTATGGATACTGTTACGGAATCGGATATGGCTATAGCTATGGCTCGTGAAGGAGGTATAGGTGTTTTGCATAAGAACATGTCTATCGAAAAGCAAGCAAAGGAAGTTAAAAAGGTGAAACGTTCTGAATCTGGAATGATATTAGAGCCAATTACAGTTAAAAAAGAAGAATCGGTTTTAAGAGCAAAGAATTTGATGCGTGAATACAGTATTGGAGGAATTCCTGTTGTGGATGATCATGAAAAGTTGATAGGAATTATTACGAATAGAGATTTGCGTTTTGAAAATGATAATTCTAGAAAAATTGGAGAAGTAATGACTTCAGAGAATTTAGTAACAGTTTCTGAAGGAACCTCATTAAAACAAGCTGAAATTATTTTACAGGAAAATAAAATAGAAAAATTACCTGTGGTTAATGAAGATTATAAACTGGTTGGTTTAATTACTTATAGAGATATTATTAAAGTAAGTGAAAACCCTAATGCCAATAAAGATTCTTATGGAAGGTTAAGAGTTGCAGCAGCTATTGGTGTTACTGGTGATGCTGTTGAACGTGCTGAAGCTTTAATTAATTCAGGTGTAGATGCTTTAATTATTGATACAGCTCATGGACATACAAAAGGTGTAGTAACTGTTTTAAAAGATATTAAAAGTAAATTTCCTAGAATAGAAGTAATTGTTGGTAATATTGCAACTGGTGAGGCCGCTAAATATTTAGTTGAGGCAGGAGCAGATGCGGTTAAGGTTGGTATTGGTCCAGGTTCAATTTGTACAACACGTGTAGTTGCAGGTGTTGGCTTTCCACAGCTTTCAGCAATTTTAGATGTTTCTAAGGCAATTAAAGGAACGGGTGTTCCAGTCATTGCAGATGGAGGAATTCGTTATACAGGTGATATTCCAAAAGCTATTGCTGCAGGAGCAGATTGTGTAATGTTAGGATCGTTATTAGCTGGTACTAAGGAATCTCCAGGTGAAACTATTATTTTTGAAGGAAGAAAATTTAAATCTTATAGAGGGATGGGGTCTGTTGAAGCAATGAAAAAGGGTTCAAAAGATCGTTATTTCCAAGATGTGGAAGATGATATTAAAAAGTTAGTACCTGAAGGAATAGTTGGAAGAGTTCCTTATAAAGGAGAGTTACAAGAAACCATGCATCAATTTATTGGAGGCTTGCGTGCAGGTATGGGGTATTGTGGAGCTAAAGATATTAATGCTCAAAAAGGAGCGAGGTTTGTTAAAATAACTTCAGCAGGTATGCGCGAAAGTCATCCTCATAATGTTACTATTACCAAAGAATCTCCAAACTACTCAAGATAAGTTATTGAAAATAAACTATTGTTATAAAAAAAAGACCTCTCAATTGAGAGGTTTTTTTTATCAAAATTTTGTTACTCTTTTATAACTCTAATACCAACATATTTACTAGTAATTAGATCATTGTTATTAACATCATAAAAGTCATATGCGCTGTAACCATAAATTCCATCATCAAAGTATTCAGCAACATTTCCCCCTAAATCATAGATTTCTGCATCACCTACTTTTGTGGCTTTATTTTTTCCCACTTTTTTAAATAAATGAGATTTTAATTCTTGAACTTTTTTATTGAATTCTGATATTTCATCAATAGTAATCGGATAGCCAGCCCAATAATTTAGTGTATTTTCTTTAGCAGCTGCTTTATGGGCAAGTTTGTGTAAGTTTTTACCTTCTTCAGAAGTTGGTAAACGATATTTTTTGCCTGTTAAGTTGCTTAACCATTTTACATATTTAAGAGCATCTTCTTTTGTTGTAACTACTGGATAATTGTCCATTCCAGCTTCAAAATTAAATTCAGGATTAAAAGCTTTAAATTGAGCATTGGTAACTTCAAAACGACCTATTTCTATTGAATCTTTTTTTACTGAAACTGTTTCAGGAATAAGAGTTGAATTGAAAACTTTTCCAAAATTACCGTTTTTTGTAATGTTAACTTTTTCAATTTTTAATAGTTGAGCAAATGGGCTATCTTTTTTAAAGGTTTCATTTTTGGTAGAAGGTTTGTTAAATAAGTAAGTATCAATCCAAGCTAATTCTTCGTTCATTTTACGTAATTGATGTGTAATTTTGCCTAAGCCATGAGGCTGTCCAGGAAACCATAAAAATTTAACAGGTGTTTTTCCAACTTGTTGTAAACCTCTATAATATTCCCAACCTTGATCTCTTGGAACTGCTCTATCTTCACTACCATGAAAAATAATGGTTGGGGTTTTTATTTTTTCAATTTCAAATAATGGAGATTTAATGATGTAATTTTCATTATAAAATTTTCCATTTAAGTCATCCCAAGGAGCACCACCAAAATAAGATTGATCGAAACTAACGCCGAACCTACAAGTTCCATAATCTGAAGTCCAGTTAACATCACCAGCTCCAGGTGCTGCAAATTTAAACATATCAGGATAACGAACGGTTAACATAGTGGTTAAAATTGCTCCGTTAGACCATCCCATAGTTCCTAATTGATTGGTATCAATCATTCCTTTATTGGCTAATAAATCTATTGCTTTAGTAATATCTTCTAACTCTGGTTCGTAATAATTTCCTTTAATACTTTCAACAAAAGAAAGTCCGTGATTTGATGATCCATGATAGTTAGGTTTAAGTACAAAGGCACCGCGTTGTGCTAAAATATTTGGATACGTGCTCCAACGCTCGCTCCACATATCAGTATCTACTCCTGCAGGACCTCCATGAATAGATAAAATTAATGGATACTTTTTACCAACTTCGTAATTTTCAGGATAGTATAAAATACCGGTAACTTCTTCATTTTTATAACCTTTCCACACAAGAACCTCACTTTTTGTAATCGGTTTTTTAGCTAATTTTTTATTTAACTGTATGATTTCTTGTTCATTAGTAAACTTGTTTTTTGATACATCTGCAATGTAAAATCTAGGTAATTTAGATGCTGTGGAGTATTGATAAGCTACTTTAGTACCATTATTAGCAACACTTAACAAAGTAGTATGATTGTTTTTTTTATCTAAATCAATGGTCTTTTTCGACCAAGAATTTCCGTTTTTTTGATAGTAAGCTAATTTATAATATACTTTATTGGCAAGGGTTACAATTACATCATTTCCAACAACATTAAATCCACGACCAATTCCTAAATCCCACTTTAAATTTACTTTTTTATAAGTATTAGTTGCAATTGTATAATAATATAGTTGAGAAATTCCAGCGCCATTCCATTGTGGGTCTGAAGCCTCTGATGAAACAAAATAAAAACCTTTGTTGTCTTTACTAAATTGAAAATTATAAGATGGAAATTCTAGTTCTTTAATTATTTGAATAACCTTGTTAGTTTCTAAATTTTGTAAAAAATAAAATGGGTCTTTTTGTGCATCAGAAGCATAACTTCTACTTCTACTAACACTATACACTAACCATTTTCCATCTTCAGAAACAGTATAACTATTTAAAGGTTTTTTATTATTGGTAATTCTTTTTGTTGTTTTAGTTTTTAAATCATAAGCGTAAACTCTTGTTGGTTTCCAATGTAAAGAATCTTCAACCACAATTACGTTGTCTTTTTTTTCTTTTAATTCTTTTTCATATAAAGTTTCTCCTTCATTTGAGGTATAAAGCAATGTATTTTTATTTTGCCATGACAAACTTGAAATGCCATTTTTAAATTCTTTTACTTTAATAGGCTCACCGCCATAAATACTCATTTTCCACAATTTTTTTCCTTTATCACGAGATGATAAGAAATAAATAGATTCTCCATCTTTTGAAAACATTGGGCTAAAATCATTTTCATCAGCATTGGTAAGTTGAATGGTTTTAAAAGTATCGTTATCCTTAACGTCTAATCGGGTTAAATAAATATCAGAAACGAATCTATCTTTTTCTTTCACGGCCTTATTTTTTGTCCAAAGAACCATATTCCCGTTTGGTGATATGGATACAGACCTCATATATTCAGTATTAATAATGTCTTCAGGAGTCCATCGAGTTTTATCATTTTCTTTATTTTGAGCTTTCAAATTAATGTTAGAAAACACTAGAGCTACTAATAGGAAGTTAAAAAAGTAACAATTTTTCATAAATATCTTAGTTGAAAATTTAAGGTTAAGTATGTTTTTTAAAACTTGAAATATACTAAAATATTTGTTACTCAGTGGTAAAAATGAAATTTCTATATTTGTGTAAACAATTTATAGATGAAATTAAAAATCCTTTTAATTTTTGTTTTTGTAACAGCTATGTTACATGGACAAAATCAGTTTGAGCTTTCTTACTACTTGCCACAAAATATTAGTTACAATAAAAATATACCTACACCTGAGAGTGTTATTGGTCATCAAATAGGTGAGTGGCATATAACACATGATAAATTAGTAACTTATATGAAAACTATTGCAGCTGTTTCAGATAGAGTTACCATTGAAGATAGAGGATTCACATTTGAAGGAAAACCATTAATTTTATTGACAATTACTTCTCCAGAAAATCATAAAAATATTGATGCTATCCAGTCTAATCATTTTAACCTCACTGAAGCAAACAAAAGTAGTACATTAAATATTGAAACAATGCCTTTGGTGGTTTATCAAGGTTTTTCAATTCATGGAAATGAACCAAGTGGCGCTAATGCAAGTTTATTACTAGCATATTATTTAGCTGCGGCTGAGGGTACTGAAATAATTAATTTATTGGATAACACCATTATTTTGTTAGACCCATCTTTAAATCCTGATGGTTTACAACGATTTGCTTATTGGGCTAATACTAACAAGAGTGATTTTATAAATTCTGATCCAAATGATAGAGAATTTCATGAAGTATGGCCAGGATCAAGAACTAATCATTATTGGTTTGATATGAATAGAGATTGGTTGCCAGCTCAATTGCCAGAATCTAAAGCACGTATTGAAACCTACAGAAAATGGATGCCAAATATTTTAACCGATCATCATGAAATGGGAAGTAACTCTACGTTCTTTTTTCAACCAGGAATACAGTCTAGAGTGCATCCTTTAACGCCGAAAGAAAATCAAGAATTAACCAAAGAAATAGGAAATTATCATGCAGCAGCTTTAGATAAAATAGGTTCATTATATTTTACAGAAGAAAATTTCGATGATTTTTATTATGGGAAAGGCTCTACATATCCTGATATAAATGGGGCTATTGGAATTTTATTTGAACAAGGGAGCTCAAGAGGGCATGCTCAGGAAACTATCAATGGAGTGTTGACTTTTCCCTTTACCATTAGAAACCAGTATACAGCAGCGCTCTCTACGCTAGAAGCAGCAAAAAGTATGCGTGTAAAATTATTAACGTATCAACGTAATTTTTATAAAAATGCAGCAATAGAAACTTTAAAAGATAAAACTAAAGCTATTGTATTTGGTAGTGAAAATGATGCTGCTAGAAGTTTTCATTTGGCAGAAATATTAAAACAACATACCATTGAAATTTACAAACCAAAATCAGATTTCAAAGAAAATGGGAAAAACTTTAAGAAAGAACAGAGTTATATAGTTCCTATAAATCAAAAAAATAGCAAATTAATTAAAGCAATGTTTGAAAAACGAACTTCTTTTACAGATAGTTTGTTTTATGATATTTCTGCTTGGACTTTTCCATTAGCATTTAATTTAGATTATACCGAGCTAAAATCTACTTCACTGATAGGTGATAAAATTGAAAATTTATCTTTAAAAAAAGGTGAGGTTACAGGAAAAAGTACCTATGCTTATTTGATGGAATGGCATGAGTATTACTCTCCTAAAGCTTTAAACATCATTTTAAATAAAGGGTTGAGAGCCAAAGTTGGGATGAAACCGTTTTCATTAAATGGAAAAACATACGATTATGGAACAATTTTAATTCCAGTTCAAAACCAACATCTCAATGAAAATGAGTTATTTAATTTGTTACAAAAAGTTGCATTAGAAAGCAATATAAATATTAACAGTGTTTCTACAGGTTTAACAAATGGAATTGATTTAGGTAGTAATCAGTTCAGAAATATAGAGAAACAAAAAGTAGCTATGTTGGTAGGTAACGGAATTTCATCGTATGATGCAGGTGAAATTTGGCACTTATTTGACCAGCGTTATAAAATGAATATTACAAAATTAGATATAAGTTATATTAATAGGGTTGATTTTTCTAAATACACTTCAATAATTATACCTAGTACTAATATGTTGTTAAGTAAAGGCACCGTTGAAAAATTAAAATTATGGGTACAAAATGGAGGGGTTTTAATCGGTTATAAAAATGCTGTAAAATGGTTGTCAGCTAATAAGTTTATTACTCTTAATTACACTTCTGCAAAAGTAAACGCTAAGCAGGTAACATTTGAACAAAAAAGAAATTTTACGGGTGCTCAAGTGATAGGAGGAGCAATTTTTGAAACAAAAATTGATAGATCTCATCCAATAAATTTTGGATATACTAAGAAGAATTTACCAATGTTTAGACGAACTAAAATATTTGTAAAACCCGATAGTAGTAGTTTTAATAATCCAATAATTTATACCGAAAATCCATTATTAAGTGGATATATTTCTAAACCTAATTTAGAAGTTTTAAAAAACACCGTACCATTTCAAGTTAAAAGTTTAGGAAAAGGTAAAGTAGTAGTTTTTACTGACAATACTAATTTTAGAGCTTTTTGGTATGGGACAAATAAATTATTAATGAACGCCATATTTTTTGGAAAAACAATGTAATTAAGAAACTAACTTACTTGCGCTCCATTCTTTATGGCTGATTTTGAAGTTTTAAGAAGGACAACTTTTCCATCTTTATTTTCAATTCCTAATACCAAGCACTCACTAAAAAAATTGGCTATTTGCTTTTTTTCAAAATTAATAATAGCCACTATTTTTTTATGTAGTAAATCTTCTTTAGTGTATAAATCTGTAATTTGTGCGCTTGATTTTTTAATGCCTAAATCTCCAAAATCTATGGTTAATTGGTAGGCAGGTTTTCTGGCTTTTGGAAAATCATTTACTTCTGAAATAGTTCCAACTCTTACATCTATATTATTAAAATCTTCAAAAGTAATTTCTGGTTTCATTTTTTTATTCATCTATCACAATAAATTCGGTTCTTCTATTTAATTGGTGTTCCGCATCTGAACATTTTACTCCGTTTGCACATTTATTTACAAGTTGGGTTTCACCATATCCACGCCCTGTAACTCTACTTGAGTCAATTCCTTGTGCAATAATATAACTAATAGTTGATTTAGCTCTGCTATTAGATAATTTCATATTATAATTATCAGGAGCTCTACTATCAGTATGTGATTTTATTTCAATTTTAATTTTTGGATATTTTTGTAATATTTCAACTACTTTGTTTAATTCAATTGCAGCATCTGTTCTAATATCAGATTTATCAAGATCAAAATAAATAGGGTTTGTTTTAATCATTTTTTGATCACGTACAGTAATAAATTCTTTGCTATAATCTAACACAATATTTTTTTGAATTGTTTTATTCAATTCATTTGAAGTGTTAATTAGCGTACTGTAAGTGTTATAATTTTTTAAAACACTAACTAGTTTGTATGTTTTATTACAGTTTATTTTATATTTAAAGTTTGCTGATTTATCTAATTTTAAAGTATCAATTTTGCTGTTGTTTTCATAAAGTGTAACTATTGCATCTGGTAATTCTTTTTGAGTGTTAAAATCAATAACTTTTCCTGTAATAAATTGTTCGCATTTTAACGGAGTTAATTCAATATTTTTATATTGAGTTGTAGTAGATGGATTTAAAATCTCCAATTCAATAGGTTGATAATGCTTATTTTCGGTTACAACTTTATAAGTTTCATTACAATTTAGTTCAAAATTATAAGTTCCATCACTGTTCACTATTTGTGAGTTAACTAATTTATTATTTTGATATAAAAGAACTTTTGTTCCGATAGCAATTTGATTCGAATTTTTATTTAAAATTTTTCCTGAAATGAGTTGTGTACAAACTTTACGAGTTAGTTCAATAGTTTTTTTAATAGTTTGAGTGTTTTTATTAGCGGTTATTAATTGAACTGCTGCATCTTCATATGCATCATTAGTTATAGAAATTTGATAAGTTTTATGACAATCTAAATTAATTTCATTTGAAAAATTACCAAGTGATTCATTATTTTCAAAAACAGTTATTTTTGAGTTAGCAATGATTTTTTTTGTTTTTGAATCAATAATATTTAAAGTTAACAACTGATTGCAGCTCATAGGAGCTAGCTCAAAATTTTGCTGAATTGTGGAGTTATAAGCTTTGTTTGTTACAACTTCAGAGGTTAATGTTTCAAAATTTTCTTTTTTGGCAACTACTTTGTATAATTTATCGCATTCAACTTCAAATGTATAGTTTGAATCATTTTTTACATTTTTTGAAGCTATTAATGTGTTATTGTGATATAAATTAAGTGTTACTCCAATTAAAGATTTATTAGTTTCTTTGTTTAAAATGTTTCCTGTAATTAATTGGGTACATTTTTTAGGTGTTAATTTAATTGTTTTACTGATTTTTCTATCATAATCATTATCAGTTTTAAGTACAAATTCGAAGTTTTCATAATGTTCATTACTGATGTTAATTTTATAAGCTTTATTACAAGCTAAAGGAAAGTTAACGAACTCTTTTTGAAGATAATTAGTAGTTGTAAATTGATTATTTTCTGAAATTAATATATTGGCATTTTCTAATGTATTACCAGTTTCTTCATCAACAACTTGAAGCGTTAGTAATTGGTTACAAAGTATTGGGGTGAGCTCTAAATTTTGTTTTAGTTTTTTATTAAAAATGGTATCAATAGCAATTTCAATTTCTAGTGTTTCAAAATGTTCTTTTTGTGCAATTATTGAATAAGTTGAGTTACAATCAAGTTTAAAATTGTATTTTTTTTCAAATTGGTTTATATGAGTTTCAATTAATTCACCATTTTTAAGCAAACTAATTTCAACATCATCAATTTCTTTAGCCGTATTTTTATTATAAACTAAACCAGTAATAATTTGACTGCAATCAGGAAGTTTAGGCTTAAAAGCATAAATATCAACACCTCCAATTCCTCCATTTCTATTAGAGGTAAAATAGCCAGTATTTTTAGTGTTATTAATAACAAAGGCAAAATCATCAAATTTACTGTTTATAGGCTCAGGTAAATTTTCAGCTTTTTGATATGTTCCATTTTTAAACTCACTTTTAAAAATATCTAAATTACCCAAACCTAAATGCCCATATGAAGAAAAATATAAGGTGTTATTTTCATCAATATATGGAAAAAACTCATCATTTGAGGTATTAACATTTGGTCCTAAATTTTTTGGTGCACTAAAGCTTCCATTTTTTGTGATATTTACTACATAAATATCCATACCGCCATAGCCACCATCCATATCTGAAATAAAAAAGAGCTGTTTTCCGTCTTTACTTAATTTAGGGCTTCTTACAGAATAACGTTTGCTATTAAATGGTAGTGGTTCAATATTGCTAAGTCCAAAATTTTTATCAACAGTAGCTTTAAATAAATATAAAGCCTTGCTATTTTTTAAATCACTGTATTTTAATGAGTTATAATAATTGTTCCAAGTAAAATATACCGTTTTTAAATCTTTGGTAAAAGTAACGTCACTTTCAAAAAATTTGTTGTTAATTTCATTAGAGAACCTATCTGTTTCAATGATATCACCATTATCAGTAATTTCTCCGATATACAACTCTAAATATAGCTGACGATTGGTTCTTCGTTTTCTTATTTCATCTTTTTTTGAAGAAGCAAAAATAATAGTATTATTATTCAAATAAGTTACTCCAAATTCAGCATACTTAGAATTTATAGAAGTGTTAAATACTTCATAATTTAGTTGTTGAGAATTTATGGTAAAATGAAATATAAGTAATAAATAAACTATTTTCTTCATTCAATTTTTAATTTTTTTACTTCATTATTTTTTCAAGTACCCAAGCCGGTCCAATAAGTAAAAACTGTAAATCTTTTAAAAACGAAGGCTTTTTACCTTCTAATTTATGTCCATAAAATTGACCAATCCAAGCAATTACAAAAATAATTAATGAGGTGTAAAGTAAGTTAAAATAAATGGACAAGTAATCATTTAAAATTAAACATAAAACTGAAAAAATAAACATTTTTATAAATGTAGAAATTGATAAACGTAGGTAAAAGATCATTAGTAAAATTAGAATGAATGTTGCCCAATTTTCAATATAAGGTTTGTTAATATTTAATAAGTTAACAATCATTTGTCTGGGGATGCTCATAAATATTCCAACAATACTAAAAAAAATAGCAGGAACACAAACAAAATGTATTCTTTGATTTGTTTTGTTTTGATGACTTTCAGAATATTCTTTAAACCATTGTTGTAGTGTTTTCATAATAATTATTTGTTAATACTAATTAACATAATTTAACATTTGATTAAGATTGAATGCTTAATAAATAAACCATCTTTGAATAAAATTTGAACCTGCATAAAGATATAAAATTTTATTTCTTAAAAATATTGTTAAAAATTAACTTAAATGAAAAAGGAGTATACAACATTAAAAATTACATTAGTAGTATTGATCAGCTTATTTTGTTTTACATATGGTTTTTCACAGACTATCAAAGGAATTGTTATTGATGAAGATAAAGTGCCTTTAGAGTTTGTATCTGTTGCTTTGTTACAACCGAAAGACTCTATGTTAGTTAAATATACATCAACAGGACAAGATGGAAAGTTTGAATTATCTGAAATTAAAGAAGGCACCTACTTATTTCAAATATATTTAATGACTTACCAAGCAAATCAAAGAATTTTAAAAGTTGAAAATAAGGATATTGATTTAGGAATTATTAATTTAAAAAGAGAAGTCAATAAACTAAATGAAGTAACTATTAATGCAGTTGTACCCATAAAAATTAAACAAGACACGGTTGCTTTTAATACAAAAGCCTTTAAAGTTAAACAAGATGATAATGTTGAAGATTTAATAAAGAAATTGCCAGGAATCCAAATAGGTACTGATGGCAAAGTAAGCGCTCAAGGTCAAGACGTAACTAAAATATTAGTGGATGGCAAAGAGTTCTTTAATAATGATCAAACCATAGCTCTTAAAAATTTAACTGCTGATGCTGTAAAAAGTGTACAAATAGTTGATGAAGAAAGTGATGATGCAAGGACTACAGGAATTAAAGATGGTGAAAAAAATAAAATTATTAACCTTGTTTTAAAAGAAGGAAAAAAATCTGGTTATTTTGGAAAAATGGGAGCTGGTATTGGTACAAATGATAGATATACTACAAATTTTGATATCAATAGATTTACAAGTAAAACACAATTGGCTGTTTTTGGAAATTTAAATAATATTAACAATACAGGAGCTACAATTTTTAGAAGAGATGGAAGCAGAGGTTCTAGTAATAGTGGGTTTTTAACAACAGGTACAGCTGGTGCAAATTATAATTATGAATTTAAAAAAGATTTAAATTTTAACATAGATTATAATTATGGATATTCTGATAACGAGCAGGAAGAAACTTCTAAAAGAACGGAATTCACAGATGATAAATTATTCACTTCAGATAGGGATAATAAAAGTCAAAATGTTTCTAATAACCATAATGTAAATTTTAGTTTAAGAGATCGATCTAAAAAAGGAGCTTATTTGGAATTTAGGGGGAATTTTAGAAAAGACAATAGAGAGTCTAATAGTTCAAATTCTACAGTTTTTTATAATGAAAATGAATTAGAAGATACCAATAGCGAAAGGACAGCATCAAGTGAAGATGACAGAAATAATGGAGGCTTAAATTTTTCATACAGAAAAAAAATTAATGAAAAAGGTAGAAATATTAGGGTTAGAGCAGGAATTTCATTTGTTGATAATAATGATATGAATTATCAAGAATCTCTCAATAAATTTAATATTTCTGATGCAATCAATTACGAAGAATCTAATGAAATTACTACAAGAAATGAGCTGAATAAAAGTTTAAAATATAATGCTTCATTTAGATATATGGAACCAATTGTTCCTCATCATTTTATAAGTTTTTCTTCGAGCATAGATAATGAAAAATCTGATGAAGATTTAAACCAAATTAAAACCATTAATTTAATAGAGCAAAATCCTTTAATTTATAGTTTAGATTATAATAAGCAGGTTTTTGATAATCAATTAGGGTATGTTTATAGTAAAGATAAGTTTCAATTATACATTTCTGGAGCTTTAGAGTCAATGAAACAAAAATTAGATTTAGACAATATAAAAGTAATAGATAAAACTTACGATAACTTTTTACCAAGAGCAACTGCTAGTTATGAATATAAAAAAGGGAAAAGAATTAGATTTAGGTATAACAAATCAACTTCATTACCAAGTGCTAATCAAGTTTCACCAGTTATAAATGATTTTAATCCGTTATATATTAGTACAGGGAATACAAATTTAACTCCAGAAGAATCTGATAATTATAATCTGATGTTTTATTCGCATGATTTTAAAAATGCCAACAGCTTTTTTTCATTTTTTAGTTATAGTAAAACTACAAATGCTATTGTTTCCAGCAGGAGTATTGATGATAATTATATTCAATATTCAACTTTTGAAAACCATGGTTCAAAATCCAATATAAGAGGGCATTTTAATTTTAGTAGAAAAATTAAAAAGATTGGATTTAGATACAATTTTAGCATTAGTGGCAATGCTAATGATTATATAACAATAATTGATGGAGAATATAATAAAACTAAGAGTAAAGGCGCAAATTTTAATTTAAGTTTAAGTAACGAAAATAAAAACAATATTGATTTAACTTTTGGAGCTAAATATGGTTTGAATAAAACAACGTATTCATTACAAGATAGAGATCGTGATTATTTTGAGCAAAACTATTATTCTAAAGTTGATTTTGATATTACTAATAGTTTAAACTTTAACACACAATTTGATTATACATTATATACCGATAATAATTTTGATTCTCAAAATGTTCCTATTTGGAATATGGCTGTAGAATATGCATTTTTAAAAGGTAAAAGAGGTAATTTAAAATTACAAGTTTTGGATATCTTGGATAAAAATTTAGGTTTGGAAAGAACAAGCAATGAAAATTATTTTGAAGAGACTTATAAGAAAAATTTAGGAACGTATGCAATGTTGAGTTTTACATATAGTATTAAGCCTCCAACAGGTAAAGAAAGTAAAAGAGGTTCTAATAATAGAGGCTGGAGACATAGACATTAAAAATAGTATTTTTTTAAAAAGAGGTTAATTTAGTTATCAACCTCTTTTTTTTCTAATTTTTTAATCATTCGTTTAGCTCTATTATTACCAGAATCTAACGCTAAAGACTTTTTGTAATTTTCAATTGCTTCAATAGTATCTCCATGCTTCATATAAGCCTCTCCAAGACTATCATAAACATTGGAACTCTCAGGGTGAAGTACTACATTTATCTTAAAAATATTAATTGCATTTTCAAATTTTTCAGCTCGCAAATTTTTATAACCTAAAGAATTTAAATCGCCTTCATTAACTGCACTATCCAAAGAGTCTTTTTCTTGTATTGCTTTATAGGCCTCTAAAGCTTTTTCATATTGATTAGTTAGTAAATATTCGCTTGGAATTTTCTCAGTTTCATTTAACTTTCTAAAATTAAACTGAATGCTATCAGTGGTTTCTTTAGGTACAAAAATTAAATATTGTTTATGATTATCTTGATTAAATTTAAATTGAATTTTTTCATTCATTTCCTTTACAAAAAAAGTTTCATCATCAACTTTTAAAGGTTTAATATTAGTAGCTCCTCGCCATTTTAAATATAAATCTGTTTCTTTAAAATAAACTTCTATAATTTCGTCTGAATTGTATAAATAACGTCCAGAAACTTTTTTTATAAATTCAGGACTGTTAGTTTTTGTAGTACAGCTAAAAAATAATGAAAACAATACGAAAGTAGTAATAAATTTAAATCTCATAATAAAGTTGAATTTGGTATATAAAAATAAAAAAATCGTCTAACTAATATTAGTTAGACGATTTTTTTTAGGTATTTGTAACAAATTTATTTTACATTCATTAATTCAACATCAAAAATTAATGTAGCATCTGGAGGAATTACTCCACCTGCACCTTGACTTCCATAAGCTAAGTTTGAAGGAATTACTAAACGAGCTTTGTCACCTACTTTTAACAGTTGTATCCCTTCATCCCAACCAGGAATAACTTGTCCAACACCTATCGTAAAATCAATAGGTTGTTTGCGTTGATATGAAGAATCAAATACTTGTCCATCAATTAATTGTCCTTTGTAGTGAACTGAAACCATATTTCCTTTTTCAGCTTTTTTACCACTTCCTTTTTGCAAAATTTTATAGCGTAACCCACTCGGTGTTTCATCATAGCCAGCCGCAATCTTATCCATTTGTTCTTTAGCTGCTTTTTTAGCTTCTTCTTCTCTTTTAGCTCTTGCACCTTCAAAAACTCTAAAAGCTTCTACAGCATTAAATTGTTCGGCTTCCTCACCAACTCTTATAATTTCAACAGATTCCATTAAATCATTTTGAGCTACTGAATCTACCACATCTTGTCCTTCAACAACTTTTCCAAAAACAGTATGTTTATTGTCTAACCAAGGAGTTGCCACATGAGTGATAAAAAATTGACTTCCATTAGAAGCTGGACCTGAGTTTGCCATGGACAAAATTCCAGGGCTGTCATGTTTTAATTCTGGATGAAATTCATCATCAAAACTGTAGCCAGGAGATCCTGTTCCAGTGCCAAGTGGACAACCACCTTGAATCATAAAATCAGCAATAACTCTATGAAATTTTAATCCATTATAATAAGGCGTTCCTTGTGGTTTTGAATTGTTTTCTAGGTTTCCTTCAGCCAAGGCTACAAAGTTACCTACAGTTCCAGGTGTTTTTTTAAATTCTAAATTTACAATTATTTCACCTTTTGAAGTGTTAAATTTTGCGTATAATCCGTTATCCATTTTCTTATTTTTTTTAAGCAGTGCAAAGATACATGCTTTCGTTTTAAATAAAAGTAATTGAGTTACTTATTCAATTCTTTTAAGATTATTTCTATAGCTTTATCTAATTGTGGTTGCTTACCATCTAAACGATCTTTAAAACTTTCTTCAACATAAATATCAGGGCTTACACCATTAGTTTCGAGATTTTTTCCATCTAAAGTATAACAACCCCAAGATGGTAATCTATAATATGAACCATCTACCAATCCTTTTCCTGATGTAAAAATAATCCAACGGTACGTTTCGGTTCCAACAATGGTTCCTAACCCCAATTCTTTAAAGCCTGTCGCTGTCATTTCAGCATCTGAAAGTGATTGTTCATTAATTAATAATACGATAGGCTTATTTCCATAGTTAAAATTGGATTGCCCAGTTAATTTTCCTTCTCGGTATTTCCAGTTTAAGTAAGTTTTCTGACTTAAAAATTGTAAAACTCCATCATGAACATTACCACCAGTATTATAACGTAGATCAACTATTAAACCATCTTTATATGCTTCATCGCTAACTAAATCTTCTTTAAACTTAATTAACTCTCCTCCGCTCATATTTTTCATATGTACATAAGCTATTTTATTATTGGATTTGGAGTTTACATAGTTTTGATTTGCATCTTGCCACTCATCATACAGTAAATTTCGAATAGTTCCGTTAGATGAAGGGTGAAGGTTGATATTAAATTTTTCACCATTTCTTTGAAGTGTAAGTGTTAATTCATTTTGAGATGAAGGAACTGCAAAATATTGTTCTCTGTTATCTTTTTCATTTACCAAAACTCCATTAACGGCAATTAATTGATCTCCTTTTTTGATGTTTTTCCCCGTAATATCAGTTGGTCCATCTTTTACAATTCTCTCTACAATATATGGGTTGTAATTATTAAAAATAATTCCTGTTCCAATAGTTCTCGTTCCATAATAAATATTTTCTTCTTTTCCGTTTGAATTAAATCCAAAATGAGACGTATTTAATTCTCCCAACATATCATTAAAAATTAATCGAAGATGAGCTCTACTTGTAACATAAGGTAAATAAGAAGCATATTGATTTCTTAATTTTTGCCAATTTTGACCGTGGAAATTTTCATTGTAAAAGTTTTCTTCCATACCCGCCCAAGCTTCATAATACATTTGAACAAATTCTTTAGAAAGTGATTTGTTAAATTTAAAATCAATACTAATTTCTTTTAGTTTGTTAGAAGCTATATTTAAAGTATTAATAGTTCCATTTAACAATAAGTAATTATTTTTTTTGGTAGAAACAAGTTGATAACCTCGAATTCTTTTATCACTAACTTGTTCTATTTTATTTCTTTTAAAAGGTTCAATGGTGGTTTTCCATAATTGTGATTTTCCTTCACTATGGTTAGATACATAAATAATATATGTGGCATCATCTTTTGTAATTACTGATGGATTACCTTGTTGACCAAAATTAGGACTAATTGTTTCTAATCGTTCCATTAACCCATTGGTATTTATATTTACAATAGGTTTATCAGCAATTTTATCATCGTCTTTCTTTTCATCATTTTTTTCTTTCTTTTTTTCTTCAAACAAGGAGTTGTATTTTTCAATTTTATAAGGAGCTTCATATTTATCTAAAGCCATTTTATAAATTTTTGAATTATTGGTTCCAAAAGGATATCCTGGTTGTAATCTATCAGAAGCAAAGTAAATATATTTTCCATCAGAAGACCAAATTGGATTGCTTTCGGAAACCTTGGTTTTTGTTAAATTTATACTTGTTTTTGAAGCTATATTATAAACAAAAATATCGGTTTCAAAATCTCTAAATGCATTGTAAATAATGTATTTATCGTCAGGAGAAAAATAAGGGTTAGCGTTGTAAAATCCCCAAAGTTCATCATGTACAATTACGGTACTTTTAAAATTTTCTAGATCTATTAAATTTATTTCATTTCGTCCACTTAAATAAACACCTTTAGTTCGGTCGCTATTTAAAGTAAGTTGTCTGTTATTCATTGTTGTATTGGTCAACTGTTTTTCTTTAGAAGAGTCATCTGCATTTATAGTAAACCAGTTGTAATAACCTTGAGTTGATTGAGAATATACTAGGGTTTTATTATTTTTCAACCATTTAACCTCTTGTACTGCTTCGTTTAAATTTGTGGTAATTTCTTTGATAAATTTTCCTTCAATATCTGACACAAATAATTTACCTCTTGAAACAAAAGCTATCTTTTTTTCATCCATAGAAATATCAAAATATGAAATTTCACCTTTCACATTATAAGACTGTTCTTTATTTAGAGTATTGTTTTGAAAAATATGAATAGATGGCTTTGTAGTTTTTCCAGTTGCAACATCAAATACATGAATTTGATAATCTTTTCTAAAAACAATTTTTTCACCATTGGCACTTACTTTAGGCCACATTATTGAAGTTGAAAATTTGGTTAACTGTTTTTTGATACCATTTTGAAGAGTGTATAAGTTGTATTCTCCATTTGCTTCATCAGATTTAAAATAAAGTGTTCCTTTTCTATCAAAAGTAGCACCAAAATCTTTACCTCTGTAAGTAGTATATTTTTTAAACTCTTTAGTTTTTTGGTTGTAAGATTTGATATCTGGATTATAATCTCCTTTGTATCTTTTTCTATGTGCGAATCTTCCACTTTCCCAAGATTCGTTAAAGTAAATTTCATCACTATTTGGATCTTCAACAACATTATGAATGGTATTAAAATAATGATCAAACAATCGAGTAGGTGTTGTACCATCTATAGTTACACTATAAGTTGTAACTGAATTTACTCTACCTGAAGTAAAATATATTTTTTTACTATCCCAGCTCCAAGAAGTTACATTGTCATTGCTTTCATGAAAGGTTAGTTGTTTAATTTCACCTCCATCTAAAGGCATTATATAAACGTCATTATTTCCATATTGATTACTTGAAAAAGCTAGCCATTTTCCATTTGGAGAAACGCTCGGGTTAGTTTCCTCTCCGTCCATAGCTGTTAACCTATAAGCATTACCTCCTTCAGTTGCTACTTTCCATAAATCACCTTCGTAACTAAAAATGATTGATTGTGCATTGGGAGTCAATGTTGGAGTTAAAGTGAAATATGCATTTTTGGACTGAGCAAAAGAAGTTATAGTACCGCTTATTAAAAAAGCTGTAAATAGTGTTCTAAAAAGTTTCATAAAAGAATAAATTTAGGTTTGATATTGATTGTATTTTTAAATTTTAAATTTAAAATATTAAACAGCGATTAATCTTATTTTTTTGTTAAAAAAAAATCGCCTAATGGCGATTTTTAAAATGATTAAATATGAGTTAAATTTATTTAGTTTCAGCTTTAAAATTGTTAGTTTGTAAACTGGTATGGTGTTCTATTTTATGCACTTCACTTGTTAATCCACAACCTTTACTTGCTTTACACGAACTTAATGCAATACAAATAATAATTAACGAAAAGAAGTGTTGAATATTTTTTTTCATGTTTATTCTTTTTATTTAAACGCACTAAAATACAAAATATTTTATAAGCATAATTTATTTAAAGTATATATAATAAGCTCTTCAATTGGTTTGTAAGGATCTTCACTAAAGGTTCCGTTAGCTCTATTTGCAATAATGGCATTCATAGAACAAGCCTCATGACCTAATAATTTAGCTAAGCCATATATGGCAGAAGTTTCCATTTCTAGATTAGTAATTTTAATTCCATTAAATTCGAAATTGTCAATTTTGCTATTTAATTTAGGATCTTGAATTGCTAAACGCAATACACGTCCTTGAGGGCCATAAAAACCACCTGCAGTGGCTGTTACACCAGAAAATACTTTATCGCTTAACAATTTAGTTTCAAGTATGTCGCTATTTTTTACAATATAAGGTCTTGATTTTCGAGGACTATAACCTGTATGTTCTATAAAGGCATCTTCTAATTCAGTTTCTAAAATTGATTTGCAGTCATAAGCATGAAGCATTCCATCAAAGCCCAAACCATATTTGGCTAAAACAAAACTGTCAACAGGAATATAACTTTGTAATGAACCTGAAGTTCCAATTCTCACAATATGAAGTTTGGTATGTTCTTTTTTTACAGTTCTAGTTTCTAAATCAATATTTACTAAAGCATCAAGTTCATTCATTACAATATCAATATTGTCAGGGCCAATACCAGTTGAAATGACTGAAATTCTTTTTCCTTTGTAAGTGCCTGTAATTGTTCGAAACTCTCTTTTTTGGGTTTCAAATTCGATAGAATCGAAGTGTTTTGAAACTTTTGGGACTCTATTTTGATCTCCAACAAATATGATGTTTGAAGCGATGTTTTCAGGTCTTAAATTTAAGTGGTAAATACTACCATCGGGGTTCAGAATTAATTCTGACGCTGCTATTTTGTTCATAAAATTAACCGCCAACGCGTTTTATATTATATCCTTCTTTTTTAAGGATTTCCATTATTTTATCTCTATAATTACCTTGTATAATTATTTCTTGATCTTTTACACTACCACCAACTCCACATTTGGTTTTTAATAATTTACCCAATGCTTTTAAATCAGTTTCAGAACCTATAAACCCTGTAATAACTGTTACTGTTTTTCCTCCTCGACCTTTATTTGAAAAGTGGGCTTCTAAATTCTGATTATTTGGTGCTAAAGTTTCTTGATCATCTTGTTTTTCAAATTCGAAATTGTCATTTGTTGAAAAAACAAATCCACCTAAATCTTCTAAACTGTTTAACTTTTTTTTACTCATATTTTTTGAAGAAATTTCAACGTTTAAATTTACAAAATTGTTAGTTTCTTTTTAATTTTTTCCACAGAAATAGCAATGCAGCAAGTAGTTCAAAAACTAAGCCGATAGCAATCAATAAATCTGCTTGAGACCATTTCAAAAGTTTTGAAATAGCTCCAACGATGATTAAAAAAATACCAAAAGTTAAAAAAGATGTTACTTTACTTGTCATTATTTTAATAAACCTAATTCACGTAACCGTTCATTTAAAAATTCACCAGCTGTGATATCTTCATATACCTTTGGATGTGTTTCGTTGATACACTCAGGTAAACAATTTAAAGACATTTCACTTATTGGGTGTGTGAAAAATGGAATGGAATAGCGTGGTTTATCCCACTCATCTCTAGGAGGATTAACAACTCTATGTATGGTGGAGCGTAACTTATTGTTAGTTAGTCTTTCAAGCATATCACCTACATTAATAACTAATTGCTCTGGTAATGCCGTTACAGGAATCCATTCCCCTTTTTTATTTTGTACTTCTAACCCAGATGCAGATGCCCCCATTAAAAGTGTAATTAAATTAATATCACCATGAGCTGCAGCCCTTACAGCACCTTTAGGCTCTCCTATGATAGGAGGGTAGTGTATTGGGCGTAAAATGCTATTACCATTTATTACGTATTTATCAAAATAATACTCATCTAAACCTATATATAATGCGAGTGCTCTTAAAACGTAAATAGCTGTTTTTTCAAGCATTTTATAGGTTTCCATTCCAATTTTATTAAAGTTAGGAACTTCATTAACTATTACATTTTTTGGATATTGAACTTTTAATTTGTCGTTTCCAACAACTTCTTGACCAAAATGCCAAAACTCTTTTAAATCTCCTTCTTTTTTACCTTTAGCACTTTCTTTACCAAATGAAGTGTACCCTCTTTGCCCGCCAATTCCATCAATTTCATAGGATTCTTTAACTTCTTTAGGAAGATTAAAAAAGTTTTTAACTTCTTTATATAATTGTTCAGTTAACTCATCTGATAAAAAATGACCACGAAGTGCCACAAAACCAATTTCTTCATAGGCTTCACCAATTTCTTTGATGAACTTTTGCTTTCTTGTAAGGTTTTCAGATAAAAAATCTGATAAATCTACACTTGGTATATTTTTCATAAGTAAAAGTATTTTAGAGTTTTAAAAATACAAAAATTTTATTTTTTCTTTTTTACAATAGGAATTAGATAAGATAGGGTGTAATTAAAGCCGACACCCATATCATTTAAAAATACCCGATTAAAACCTGGAACATATAAATTTTTAAAATTTTCAGGCTCCTTAGTATTCATCATCTTTTTTACACTAAAACTCGCTCCTAAATATAGGTTTTTAAAAGTTTCAACTTTTAAACCAAATATAAGCTCTACCCATTGTGCTGTTAAATCTTTAAATTCTGTATTTGGATTTACTGTATCTGGAATAAAGTAAGTTCCTTTTACGTTTGGAGTATAGCTGTTTAGTGTTTGTTCAAAAAAGCTCATTCCATATCTTATACCAATAAAAATTTCATTATTCATACCAACCCAATTTTTATAGGCATTGTAGTTAGCACCAATTTTTAAATAGGATCCTTTAGTTGTAAAATTTAGATAATCTTCTTCGGTAGTTTTTTCATCAAAACCAAGTTCTACCGCTGCATAAATATTTCTTTTTAGCCGAATATCACCAATTAGCTCAATTCCTTTTGTTTCAGGTTCAAAATAAGTTGTGATTGGTTTGCTGATATCTATACCAACTCTAATTCCATAACTTTCTTTTGTTTTTACGGTATCTTTTTCTTGTTGAGAAAAAACAATGAACGTAGTTAATAAACTAATGTAAAATGGTAATATGCGTAGCTGTTTCATTTTCAATAGTTGTCTGATTAATAGTGATATCTTTCACCCAATTAAAAGTATTGCTTTTATTTTGAACTTCTTCAAAAATAGTTTTGTAACCACAAGATCTGGAAACAAATATATCTTTTCTATTATATTCTAAGTTAATGGTATCTTTAATATTATTGGTTTTAAAAATATATTGCGTTGAATTTTGAGTTAAATCAATAGGAAAAGCTAAGGAATCAATAGTTTGGTTTAAAACAATGCTGTCATTTTCATTCACCCAGAACGTTAATGAGCTCAGCTCTTTTGAATTTTCAGGCTCATCAAAATTATTAAAAAGTATTATAACCCTTGGAGTTGTTGTTTCAACACAAATATCATCTTTTTCACAACTTAACATTAAGATAAGTGCTAAAATTATTAATGTACTATATTTTTTCATAATTATTTTATCGGCAGTTTTTCCGCAGTTTATAAAGTCAAATATCTTTAAGACTCTTTCAATTCAAGTAGTACCACATTTTCCACATGGTGCGTTTGTGGAAACATATCAACTGCTTGTGTTTTAATTATATTATAATGCTCTTTCATAAGTGCTAAATCTCTTGCTTGTGTTGCAGAATTACAGCTCACATAAACGATTCTTTTTGCTGAAATTTCTAACAATTTAGCTACAACATTTTTATGCATACCATCTCTTGGAGGATCAGTTATAATTACATCGGGTTGTCCATGTTTTTTTATAAATTCATTGTTAAAAACATCTTTCATATCTCCTGCATAAAACTCAACGTTTTTAATGTTGTTTAATTGTGCATTTTGTTTGGCATCTTCAATTGCTTCTGGAACCGATTCAACACCAATTACTTTTTTTGCGTTTTTGGCAACAAATTGCGCAATGGTACCAGTACCTGTATAAAAATCGTAAACGGTTTCATTACCCGTTAAATTAGCAAAATCACGTGTAATTTTATACAATTCGTATGCTTGAGAAGAATTTGTTTGGTAAAATGATTTTGGACCAATTTTAAACTTTAACCCTTCCATTTCTTCAAAAATATGATCTCTACCTTTAAATAATTTAATGTGCTGATCATATAAAGTATCATTTCCTTTGCTATTAATTACATATTGAAGTGACGTAATTTGAGGAAAGGCTTCAGAAAGAGCATTTAGTAAAGCTTCACGTTTAATTTTATTTTCTTTAAAGAATTGAATAACTACCATAATTTCTCCAGTAGATGCTATACGTAGCATCATAGTTCTTAACAAACCAGATTGTTCTCTTGGATTGAAAAATTCTAATTGGTGTTTGATTCCAAATTCTTTAATAAAATTTCTAATAGCATTGGAAGGATCTTCTTGAAGATGACATTTTTTAATATCTAAAATTTTATCCCACATTCCAGAAATATGAAATCCACAAGCATTTTTATTGTCAATTTCTTTATTAGAATTAATTTCATCTAAAGTTAACCATCTGCTATTAGAAAATGAAAACTCCATTTTGTTTCTATAAAAATAGTTTTTTTCACAGCCTAAAATTGGTGTAATTTCAGGTAAATTTAAATGTCCTATGCGTTTTAAATTATTTATAACTTCATTTTCTTTATAGGTTAATTGATGTTCATAGGCCATATTTTGCCATTTACAACCTCCACAATGCTCAAAATGCTCACAAACAGGCTCGGCTCTTTTTTCAGAGTATTTGTGGTATTTTATAGCTGTACCTTCATAATAAGCTTTTCTTTTTCTTCCTGTTTTTATATCAACTATATCTCCAGGAACGGTATTAGTTAAGAAAATTACTCTACCATCAGGTGCTTTAGCTATGGTTTTTCCTTTAGCACCTGCATCAATAACTTCGATGTTTTCAAATATTTGTTGTTTCTTTTTTCTCGCCATTTTGCAAATGTACTATTTTACCATAAAAAAAGCATCCTTATATTAAGGATGCTTTTAATAATGTGTTTTAGCTTTTATTTTATGCTTGCCATATAGGCTGCAAGTGCTGCTAATTCTTCACTAGTTAAGTCTTTTACAAAGCCATCTAAATTAGCTTTCATAATAGCAACTTGCCCTGGATCGGTGTCAACAATAGCTTCAGATTCTCCTTTTAGAAAAGCAACAAGATTAGCTCCTTTTTCGGAGTATACTTTGTTGATTTCTTTTATTGAAGGTCCAATTACTTTGGCATCTGGTTGATGGCAAGTAGTACAAGTTTTTTCTGTAAATAGTTTCTCACCTAAAGCAATATAATCAGCAGGAGATTTGATTTTTTCTTTCACTTCTTTATCCGCTGCTTTTACTTCAGTTTCTACTTCTTTTTTTACTTCATCTTTCTTTTTTTCACCGCAACTTGTTACAAACAATGCGATTAACCCTAATACTAATAATGATTTTTTCATTTTTTTAATTTATTTATTGATAAAACAAATTTATCTAAAAAAAATGAATACTTAGGCTATTTTAATAACATTATTATTCTTATTAATTTTTTGTTATTTTACAATTAGTTTGCTTTAAAAACTGCTATTTAAAGTAAAAAAATGTGTAAAATATTTTGTAATTTGCCAACTTATTAAAGGATGATTTCTCTCCGAAAAGAAGGAATTAATAAATTTCAATTTAAACTTATATTTTTAAAATGATTTCAGAAAAAATTTCATCACAACAAGCAATTGACTTAGAAGATAACTATGGTGCACATAATTACCACCCATTACCAGTAGTTTTAAGTAGAGGAGAAGGCGTGTATGTTTGGGATGTTGAAGGAAAGAGATATTATGATTTTTTATCTGCATATTCTGCAGTAAATCAAGGTCACTGTCATCCTGAAATAATAAGTGCTTTAAAAGAACAAGTAAGCACTTTAACATTAACTTCAAGAGCATTTTACAATGATGTATTAGGAAAATATGAAAAATACGTAACTGAATATTTTGGATTTGATAAGGTATTACCAATGAATACTGGAGCTGAAGCTGTAGAAACTGCAATTAAACTTTGTAGAAAATATGCCTATGAAAAAAGAGGTGTTGAAGAAAATAAAGCAGAAATTATTGTATGTAAAAACAATTTTCATGGACGTACTACCACAGTTATTTCTTTTTCTAATGATGAAGGTGCACGCAAAAACTTTGGTCCATATACTCCTGGTTTTATAAAAGTTGAATACGATGATTTGGATGCTTTAGAGCAAGCCTTACAATCCAACAAAAATATTGCAGGCTTTTTGGTAGAACCAATTCAAGGTGAGGCTGGTGTTTATGTGCCATCTGAAGGTTACTTAACAAAAGCTAAAGCATTGTGTGAAAAGTATCAGGTTTTGTTTATTGCTGATGAAGTTCAAACAGGTGTAGCTAGAACTGGACAATTGTTAGCCGTTAATCATGAAAGTGTGACACCGGATATTTTAATTTTAGGAAAAGCCTTAAGTGGTGGCGTTTATCCTGTATCAGCAGTTTTTGCAAACAATAAAATTATGGAGGTAATTAAACCTGGTCAACATGGCTCAACTTTTGGAGGTAATCCATTAGCTTGTGCAGTTGCAATTGCCGCTTTAGAAGTGGTGAAAAATGAAAAGTTAGCCGATAATGCAGAGAAGCTTGGAAAACTTTTTAGAAGTGAAATGCAAAAAATTATTGATAGCACAGATTTAATAAAATCAGTTAGAGGTAAAGGTTTATTAAATGCCATAATTATTAATGATACTGAAGATAGCTCAACTGCTTGGGATATTTGTATTAAACTTCGAGATAATGGTTTGTTGGCAAAACCTACCCATGGAAATATTATTCGTTTTGCACCACCGTTAGTAATGACAGAAGAGCAATTACTAGACTGTGTTCAAATAATTAAAAAGACAATTACAGAATTTTAATCATAAAAAAGCGGCTTTAAATTAAAGCCGCTTTTTTTATATCTTAACCTTTTCTTCTTCTGGATGATTTGGAACCTCCAAAAGCACTTTTATTTGAGCTAGGTTTTTTTCTTCCAAACCCACTGAAATTTCCTTCATTATTAGCTTTACGATCTTTACTTCGTCTTCTTCCACCACCGCTTCTACTATCGTTTGAATTTCTAGATTTACCGCCTCTTCCAGAACGTTTTTTTTCTGTTTTTTCCACATTTACGCTTCTTCCTTCAAACTCAACATCATTTTGTTGAAAAGCACTAATAGTTTCATCTTGATAATTTTTATCTAATTCAAAAAATGAAAAAGTATCTAAAATTTCAATTTGACCAATTTCAATATTTTTGGCAATTTGTTGATCGTTAATTAAACCAATAAGTCTTGCTGGGTTTAAACGATCTTTACGTCCAATATTTATAAAGAAACGACTCATATTTTCATCATCTCTGCGTTTTCCTCTGCTATCAACACCTCTCATGTGTTCACTATCATTTAAATCAGGAGCATTTTCATAATACGATAAAAATGTATTGAACTCTAACGAAACAAATCTTTTAATTAATTCTTCTCGGTTTAAGCCTTCTAATTTTTCATAAATGGATGGTAGAAAATCGTTAATTTCTGTTTCATTTATTTCAATATCGTGAACTTTATCAATTAATTTAAATAATTGATTTTGGCAAATTTCTTTCCCAGTTGGAACAGGAGTTTTTACAAACTTTTTACCAATAATTCTTTCAATTGGATGTAGTTTTCCTTTTTCTCTACCAGTTACAATAGCAATAGAAATACCTTCTTTGCCAGCACGCCCAGTTCTACCACTACGGTGTGTGTAAGATTCTATTTGGTCTGGTAACTTATGGTTGATAACATGGGTAAGGTCATTAACATCCAAACCTCTTGCAGCAACATCGGTAGCCACTAATAATTGTAAGTGTTTTTTTCTAAACTTTTCCATAACACTGTCACGTTGAGCTTGAGATAAATCTCCGTGAAGTGCATCGGCGTTGTAGCCATCTTTTATTAATTTATCAGCTATTTCTTGAGTTTCTCTTCTAGTTCTACAAAAAATGATGCTATAAATATCAGGGTTAACATCTGCAATTCTTTTCAAGGCAGCGTACCTGTTTCTTTCAGAAACTACATAGTATTGATGAGAAACTTGATCGGAACCCTTATTTTTAGTTCCTGCACTTAATTCTACAGGTTTGTACATGTAATTTTTAGCAATTCTTTCAACCTCTTGAGGAAAAGTTGCAGAAAATAATAGGGTTTGCTTTTCTTTTGGAGTTACAGCTAAAACTTTGTCTAATTCATCTTTAAAACCCATATTTAACATTTCATCAGCTTCATCTAACACAAGCCATTTAATATTGTTAAGTTTTAATTGTTTTCTATTAATTAAATCAACTGTTCTACCAGGAGTACCAACAACAATTTGTACCCCTCTTTTTAGTTTTTTTATTTGATCTTCAATGCTAGCACCTCCATAAACAGCTAATGTTTTAACACCATCTAAGTACTTAGAAAACTCTTCAATATTATTAGCTATTTGCAAAGCTAGCTCTCTTGTTGGTGATAAAATAACAACTTGGGTGTCTTTACTTTCAGCGTCAATTTGTTCTAAAATGGGTAAGCTAAATGCAGCTGTTTTTCCAGTTCCTGTTTGTGCAAATGCTTTTAAATCTTCTGATGATGAAAGTACTTGAGGAATTGCTTTTAATTGAATTTCTGTAGGATTTTCGTACCCTAAATCGGTCAAGGCTTTAATAATATTTTTATTAAGCCCTAGTTCTTTAAATGTCGACATTCTGTATATGTTATTGATTTACAGACGCCCATCTATAAACCGGTTAAAAACGTGCAAAGGTACACTTATATTTAACTTTAAGTAAGAAATATTAATTTTTTTCTAATTTTTCCAATTCAGAATGAAGATTTCTTGCATTGAAATTGATAAAGCCATTTTCAACAACACCATTTTTATTCACAATCATCATACGTGGATAATTGCTTGTTAAAAATTGAAGCGCATCACTATTAGGAGTAAGTTTAAATTGCTTGTTTGTATCTAGCTTTTTTAAATAAGGATCATTTGCGAGGTTTTCAATATCTGAATTTATACTAATACCTACAAATAAGATATTTGGATACTTTTTTTCTAAATATTGAATTCTTTTAAATAAATAAATAGGAGACATAAATTCTGTAGACCAAAAATAGAGTACAGAATTTTTTTGATTGATAGTGCTGTTAATTTTTGTAGCGTTACCATTGTATGTAACTACTTCAAAATTGGTTAAAGGTTGATGAATAGGAACTTTTTTACTATCGCTTACTAAGTTTTCAACTTGATTTTTAAATTCTTGGTTACTACAATTTTTAATAAATAAATTAAAAACATCTTCGTCAATATCACAATGAACTTCACTTTCAAAAAAGTTTTGTACAACAAACTTTTTTAAAAGCGTATTTTTAAAATCTTCATTATTGATATTTTCAATAATTGAGTTTAAAATATTAATAGTGGTATTATTTTTAGAAGGATCTTTTTCTTTTAAGTCATCACTCAAATTGTATAAATAACTTACTACGTAATTTTGATATGGATAAAATGAAACTAAATTTTCTTCATTTAAATTTATCTGGCTTCTATAATTATAAAAGCTACCTGAAACTTTAGGGTATTTCGTTAGCTTATTCATTTTTTTATAATAGTAAGGGTACATTTCTTTTAACCTATATAAAGGAAAATGAATTGCAGAATTTGTAAGTTGATTGAAGCCTTCAGAAACACTTTCTTCGGCTGCGGCAAATTCATTATAAATGGAAACTCTTTCATTAGCAAGCGAATCTATTTTAGTTTGAAATTCAGCTTCAGTCAAATTAAAATATTTATACATGGCTTTTTCTTCTTTTTCATTTTGAAGAAATAAATTAATCAAAAACTCATTTTTACTACTACCTTTACCTGTAAATACTAACGATTCATCAAAATCCCAAGTATTTAGCCTTATTAAAATGCTATCACCTGGCTCTAAATAAATGTATTGAAATTCATTACCATGTTTAAATGTATAAAGTCCTTCCTTTAAAGATTTAAATTTCTCTAAATATCTGTTTTGATTGTTGAGTATTAAAGTGTCTATTACATTGTCATCTTTTAAAAGCAATACAAATTTATTTTTTGGATTAATGATTTCTCCACCAAAATAAATAGTTGATTTATTATTGGTTGTAGTACAACTAATAATTAATGTAAGAATTATAATGCTAAGTAAGTTTTTCATCTAAAATTAATTATCACAAAAATACATACAAGTTTACTGTTTACTTGTTAATGAGATGTTAAATATAAAAAGGTAGAATTTATTAAGAAAATTAACTTTGGGTTTCCTGTTTTATACTGAATCTATTTTACTACTTTTGCAGCGAATTTAAAAAAATTAAATATAATGCTTTCAGTATCAAATTTATCAGTACAATTCGGTAAGCGTGTTTTGTTTGACGATGTAAATACAAAATTTACCATTGGAAATTGTTATGGTATTATTGGAGCCAACGGTGCAGGAAAATCTACTTTTTTAAAAATTATTTCAGGTCAAATGGATCCTACATCTGGTCAGGTAACATTAGAATCTGGAAAAAGAATGTCTGTTTTGTCACAAGATCATTACGCCTTTGATGAACATACAGTTTTAAATACTGTAATGATGGGAAACAAAAAGTTGTTCGACCTTAAAAATGAAATGGATGCCATTTATGCAAAAGAAGATTTTTCTGAAGAAGATGGTATAAAAGCAGGAGAACTAGGTGTAGAATTTGAAGAAATGGGAGGTTGGAATGCGGAGAGCAACGCAGCAAGTTTATTATCATCTTTAGGAATTAACGAAGATTTGCACTATACGCTAATGGGTGATTTAGATGGAAAATCTAAAGTACGAGTTTTACTTGCACAAGCGTTGTTTGGAAATCCGGATGTCTTAATTATGGATGAGCCAACAAACGACTTAGATTTTGAAACTATTGGTTGGTTAGAAAACTTTTTGGCTAATTATGACAATACCGTTATTGTTGTATCACATGACCGTCATTTTTTAGATGCTGTGTGTACACATATTTCAGATATTGATTTTGGAAAAATCAATCATTTTTCTGGAAATTATACTTTTTGGTACGAATCTAGTCAGTTGGCTGCTAAACAAAGAGCTCAACAAAGTAAAAAAGCAGAAGATAAGAAGAAAGAATTGGAAGAGTTTATTCGTCGTTTTTCAGCAAACGTTGCAAAGTCTAAGCAAGCAACTAGTAGAAAAAAAATGATTGAAAAATTAAATGTAGATGAAATTAAACCTTCAAGCAGAAGATATCCAGCCATTATTTTTGAGAGAGAAAGAGAAGCTGGTGATCAAATTTTGAATGTTGAGCATTTATCAAAATCAACGGAAGAAGAAGTTTTATTTAAAGATATTAGCTTTAATTTAAACAGAGGTGATAAAGTTGCATTGATTTCTAAAAACTCTAGAGCAGTAACTGCTTTTTATGAAATATTGAACAATCATATAAAAGCAGATAAGGGTAAATTCCAATGGGGAGTAACTACAACTCAATCGTATTTACCACTTGATAACTCGGAGTTTTTTACAGATGCAAATTTAAATTTAGTAGACTGGTTGCGTCAATATGCAAAAACTGAAGAAGAAAGAGAAGAAGTATATTTGCGTGGTTTCTTGGGTAAAATGATTTTTAGTGGAGAAGAGGCGTTAAAAAAATGTAATGTACTTTCTGGAGGAGAAAAAGTAAGATGTATGATGAGTAGAATGATGATGATGAGAGCAAATGTATTAATGTTAGATGAACCAACCAATCATTTAGATTTAGAATCAATTCAGGCATTTAATAACTCGCTAAAGAACTTTAAAGGAACGGTTTTATTTACAACTCATGACCACGAGTTTGCACATACTGTTGCTAATAGAATTATTGAAATTACACCAAACGGAGTTATAGATAGATACACAACATTTGATGAGTATTTGGAAGATCCTAAAATTAAAGAATTGCGAACTAAGATGTATTCATAAAATAAAAGGGAGTTTTTTAACTCCCTTTTTTATTTCCTTGTCCTAGCATTCTTCTTCTTTTTCCGTATTCTTGTAACATTCGCCTATTAAAGTCTATTTCAGCTTTTTGTAATTTTAATATTTTTTTTGGAGGTAGGATTTTAGATAATTCATAAAACATTTTTATTTTAGTTTCTGAAATTGAGGTTTCTTCTTTTATTAATTTGTCAATATAATTTTGCGCTTGCGTTTCTGTTAATTTATCTATTGAGCCAGCTATATTTATTTGATGTTGTAGCCCTTTTTCCATGGAAAATTTTATATTTTGTATTTTTTCGGAATATAAATTATAAATTGGCCAAAATTTTTCTGCTTCTTCAGGTGTTAAATTAACAGCATTGGTTATATAAGAGGTTTTTAATAATTTAATTCTATGTCCTTTTTGTTGTTGAGCATTTACGGTGTAAATAGAAATAAACAACAGTGCTATATAAAGTGTTACTTTTCTCATTTTCAAATTTTTACTCTTCAATTAATATGTTTTCTAAACCTTCTTTTTGTATATAATCAAACACTTCTTCATCTGTTAATTGAGTACTGAAATCCTCATAATCCAGTTCAATGTCTGAATAAATTGTAGCTATTTGATCAGGAGGTATTTCGTTTAAATTATTGCTTATCCAAGCATCTATTTCAGCCGTTGCAATAGAATCAAAAGTTAATGCTTCAGTTTTGTTAAAAATATTAAAAATTAAAAGTATTGATGCTGCAATAGCTATTGGGATGCTATACTTGAATACTGTATTTTTAGATTTTTTAGTATTTTTTAAGTGTTGGATTTTAGCGATAACAGTATCTTCAATAGAATCGAAATAATCTTTTGGAATTTGATCTTGATCTTTGTGTTGAGTAGTTGCTGCTTTTAATTTTGTAATAACAACATCATCAATAGTATTAAAATAGCCATTAGGAGTTTTAAAATTATTTTTCTTTTTTTTGATGTGACTCAAAATTGGTGCTATGCTATGTAATTTTTCTTTTTTCATTCTTATACTTTAGACCCTAAAAATGGAGTATAGTTTAATGTGTTTTTAAAAAGGCTTCAATTTTTTTTACCGCATGAAAGTAGGAAGCTTTTAGGGCGCCTATGGAAGTATTTAAAATTTCAGCCATTTCAGAATATTTCAACTCATCAAAGTATTTCATATTAAATACTAATTGCTGTTTTTGAGGTAAGCTAACAATTGCTTTTTGTAATAAAACCTGTATTTCATCTCCTGTATATAAATTATCATCACTTAAATTTTCAGCCATTTTATATTGTAATTCACTGATATCTATATTTTGGTGTGCAGCTTTTTTATTGATGCAAGTAATAGCTTCGTTAGTTGCTATTCTATACATCCAAGTATACAATTTACTATCTCCTTTAAATGAATTTATATTTTTATAAACTTTAATAAAGGTATTTTGAAGAACATCATCTGCATCTTCATGTGAAAGTACAATTTTACGAATATGCCAATATAATTGCCTTTTGTAAAATGACATTAAATTTCGAAAAGCTTGTTCTTGCGTTTCTGGATTTTTTAATTGTACAATTAATAATTTATCGTCTATCACTAATAAAGATTTATTATTAGACGATTAAATTTAGGAAAGGTTTAAATGAAAAACAAGATTTATTTTAGTTGTTCAAATTTTCTTCTTGAATAACCAAATAAACGTTGATCTTTTATAATTTCAGCAATACCTATAGGAAGCATCTCTTCCCAACCATTTTTACCGTTGGCAATCATATCTAGAACTGTTCTAGAGAAAATTTCTAAAATTTCAGGATCGTAGTCTTTAATATCAACTACTTTCCCATTGTATTTAAAGAATTTATACAATTCTTTCATACGAGGATGAACTTTTAAATTTTCACTGGTTTTAATTTCACCAGTTCTTTGATCTTTAAGAGGGTATAAGTACACTTTTAAATCTTTGAAGAATAATTTACCAAAAGCTTCTAATATACCTCCGCTTAAATTTCTATAATATTTTTCATCAAAAATTTGCACAAAGCTGTAAACACCCATTGCTAAACCTATACGAGCTTTTGTAAATTCTGAAAAGTATTCTACCAATTTATAGTATTCTTGGTAGTTGGTTATCATTACATGTTGTCCTAAAGAACATAATAATTCAGCCCTATCTAAAAAGTCTCTCTCGTCTATTTCCCCTTCAGCACTAAGGTTAGTTAATGTAATTTCAAAAATAATTTTTGTATTTTTCTTTGAAACTTTGTTTTCATTGATAAACATTTCTTCAGCCAATTTATACATGTTCATGTTTACCTTAGTAACAGGTCTAAAGCTACCTCTTAAGGCTAAAATATTGGCTTTGTAAAGTTGTTGTGCTGGCAATAGGTTATTTCCATCTGGACCAAACATTACGGCATTTGTCATTCCATTTCTTACTAATAACAAACTCATGAGTCTATTATCAACATAAGAAAAGCGAGGGCCAGAGAAATTAATCATGTCAATTTCTAACTGAACTTTATGTAAGTTATCGTATAATGATTTTAAAAGTTCTTTAGGTTTATCATTTAGATAATAGGCACCATAAATAAGGTTTACTCCAAGAATTCCAAGAGTTTCTTGTTGAAGCTTAGCATCAGTTTCTTTAAACCTTAAGTGTAGTATAATTTCATTATAATCTTCTAACGGATCTAATTGAAATTTGATACCAACCCAACCGTGACCTTTAAATTTTCTAGCAAAATCTATAGTTGTTACTGTATTTGCATATGAAAAAAACATTTTGTTTGGATGTTTTTTTCTAGATAACCTATCTTCAGTAAGTTCAATTTCATAGGTTAACATTCTTTTTAAACGATCTTCTGTTACATAACGGCCATCATCTTCTACACCATATACGGCATTAGAAAAATCTTTATCATAAGCACTCATTGCTTTTGCAATAGTACCAGAGGCTCCACCAGCTCTAAAGAAGTGACGAACGGTTTCTTGTCCAGCACCAATTTCAGCAAATGTACCGTAAATGTATTTGTTTAAATTAACTTTTAAAGCTTTAGCTTTACTTGTGGGAATGTCATTAATCTCTATATCACCTTTTAATTTCAGCGCCATTCTGATTTTTTTAGTACTACAAAAGTAATAAAAATTGATAGCTCATTCCAATAATTTTTTTAAATAAAAAAGGCTGGAATATGCTCCAGCCTTTAATGAGTAAAGTAAAGTTTGGTTAAATTTACATATTCTTAAGCTCGTTAACTAATTTAGTTAAAGCAGCTTTTGCATCTCCAAATAACATAGATGTTTTTTGGTTGTAGAATAATTCGTTTTCAATACCAGCATACCCTGGTTTCATACTACGTTTATTAACTATAATATGTTTTGCGTTTTCAACATCTAATATTGGCATTCCAAAAATTGGACTTGATGGGTCGTTTTTGGCAGCAGGATTTACAACATCATTGGCTCCAACAACAAATACAACATCTGTGCTTTGAAATTCTGGGTTGATGTCTTCCATTTCAACTAATTTATCATAATCTACATTAGTTTCAGCAAGTAAAACATTCATATGACCTGGCATACGACCTGCTACAGGATGAATAGCATATTTTACATCGATACCTTTGCTTTCTAATAATTGTTCTAATTCGTGGATAATATGTTGTGCTTGTGCAACTGCCAAACCATATCCAGGTACAATAATAACTTTTCTAGAATAATTCATTAAAATAGCTACATCACTTGCGGAAGCTTCTTTGATACTTCCTAATACTGTATTACTTGATCCTGCAGCCACAGCACCTTCACCAAAGGCTCCAAAAATTACATTTGATAATGGTCTGTTCATAGCTTTACACATGGCAAGTGTTAAAATAGTACCTGCAGAACCCACTAAAATACCCCCAGTTAACATTACCATATTTCCATAGAGGAAACCTCCAAAGGCAGCAGCTAAACCAGTAAACGAATTTAATAATGAGATAACAACTGGCATATCGGCACCTCCAATAGGTAATACAAATAAAATTCCATAGGTAATAGCTGCAAAAAACAATAAGTATAAATATAATTGACTTTCTGTTCCACTAAAAACTATATAAGCACCAAAGGCAAGTATTCCAATTAGAAATACATTATTTAAAATATTATACATTGGTAAGCGAATTGGGTTGTTCATGGTTCCATTTAATTTTGCCCATGCAATCATACTACCAGAAAAAGACACGCTTCCAATTATCATACCTGCAATTATAGTTATTATAGATAATTGATCTCCAACATAATGATGGAACTCAATTAAACCAATAAGAGCAGCACTGGCACCTCCCATACCATTGAATAAGGAAACTAATTCAGGCATTTTGGTCATTCCCACTTTTTTAGCAACCACCCATCCAATTATAGTTCCTATGATAATTGCTATAGCAATTAAATAATAAATTAGTTGAGGAACTTCACCTTGGTATAAAAAGATAGTACCTAAAATAGCAATTGTCATACCAGCAGCTGCAATTAAATTTCCTCTTCGTGCAGTTTCTGGATGTCCTAACATTTTTAAACCTAAAATGTAGGTTACAGATGCTATTAAATAAATAAATTCTAAACTAAATATATATTCCATTATTTTTTCTTTTTAAACATTTCTAACATGCGATCGGTAACTACAAATCCACCAACCACGTTTAGTGTACCTAATAAAACAGCAACAAAACCTAATGATAATGCTAAAATATTATCTGGTTCAGCTCCTAGCATTACTAAAATAGCTCCAATAATTACAACACCGTGTATTGCGTTAGCACCTGACATTAAGGGTGTGTGTAAAACCGCAGGTACGTGACCAATTACTTCAACTCCAACAAATATCATAAGAATTACGATATATATCATTTGGAGGTTATTGCTTATAAAATCTATAAATTCTGTCATATTTATTCAGTTTTTCCGTTTTTTCTAATTTTTCCGTCTTTAACTATTAAGGTTTCATCTGTAATTTCTTCTTCTAAATCCCACTTAAATTCAGTTTTATCTGTTAAGTGTTTTATAAAATTCAGCATATTTTTGGCATATAAATCACTTGCATTGGTAGATACACTTTCAGGAGAAATAGTGGTTCCAATAATTTTTACACCATGTTTAACTACTGTTTTGCCCATTTCACTTAATTCACAATTTCCTCCTTGTGCTGCTGCTAAGTCTATTAAAACTGCTCCATTTTTCATATGTTTCACTTGTTCTTCAGTAATTAAAATAGGAGATTTTCTTCCAGGAACCATGGCAGTTGTAATAACAAGATCTGCTTGGAATAATGATTTATCAACTGCTTCTTTTTGTTTGCGAGCATATTCTTCAGAAGCTGCTTTAGCATAACCGCCTTCAGATTCTTCACCAGTATTATCAACTGTTATAAATTTAGCACCTAAAGATTCTGTTTGTTCTTTGGTTTCTAATCTAATATCAGTTGCTTCAACAACAGCACCTAAACGTTTTGCAGTTGCAATTGCTTGTAAACCAGCTACTCCTACACCATATATTAACACTCTTGAAGGAGTAATGGTTCCAGCTGCGGTCATCATTAAAGGAAAAATTTTGGTCATTTCATAGGCTCCTAAAATTACCGCCTTGTAACCTGCTAAGTTATTTTGCGAGCTTAAAACATCCATATCCTGTGCTCTTGAAATACGAGGCATAGCATCCATAGAAAAAGCAGTAGCACCTTTATTTGCAATTGCTTTTATGAGTTCTGGATGAGATTTATGGAATAACTGACTCATTAATATTTGTCCTTTATCTATTAGTTTTAAATCTTCTTCATCAAAAGGATTTATTTTTATAAGAATATTTGCTTCTTTAAAAACAACACCTCTTTTTTCTACTATTGCACCTATGTTGGTATAGTCAGAGTCTTTAAAAGAGGAGGTTGAACCAGCATCTTCTTCAACCAAAACATCAAACCCAAGTTCAATGAGTTGCTTGGCGATATTTGGCGAAATAGAAACGCGTTTTTCACCTAATTGTGTTTCTTTTAATATGCCTATTTTCATATTTGTACGGTTTTATTACTTGTGAAATTTATATATTGATATTTTAAATTTTGAATTTGGAAGAAAATTAACGGAGGTGTAAAAAAAAGAAAACTAGTGTATAAACTAGTTTTAAAATAATGAATCTCGTTTAATAAAAATACACCCAAAACAATAAGATAAATAAAGTTAGTGGAGTTACTAATTAAAAACAGGGATTCTTTATTAACATTCATTTTAACAATGTATTAATACTTGTCGAAGGTAAATATATATAATTATTTGCCTATAAATATTGATAAAAATCACATTTTTTCTCAATATGTAATTATTCATTAATATATTGTTAATTGTGTAATAATTATTACCAAAATAATTGTAAAATCATATTTTTTAAATTAAAAATTGAATTGGAAATATTTAAATTTATAGAAGCGTTGGAATTGATTTATGTTAGATTCCATGTATTTTTACATAAAATTTGATAGTTTGAAAATAACATTTTTAGGTACCGGAACTTCTCAAGGAATTCCTGTCATAAATTCTAATCACCCCGTTTGTTTTTCTTCAGATAAAAGAGACAAACGATTGCGCGTTTCAATTTTGATTGAATGGAATTCTAATACTTATGTTGTAGATTGTGGTCCTGATTTTAGGTATCAAATGTTAAGAGCAAAAGTAAATAAGATTGACGGAGTTTTATTTACCCATGAACATTCAGATCACACAGCTGGCTTGGATGATTTACGTCCTTACAGTTTTCAACTAGGAAGCGTTCCAATATATGCTCAAAAAAGAGTATTAGAAAACTTAAAGAGAAGGTTTGATTATATATTTGAAGAAAAAGATAAATATCCTGGAGCTCCAAGTGTTGAACAGTTTGTAATTGATAAACATCCTTTTGATTTAAATGATTTAAAAGTGGTTCCAATAGAAGTCAATCATGGCAAACTAAAAATACTAGGATATAGATTTGATAAGGTAGCTTATTTAACCGATGTTAAAACTATTGATATTGAAGAAAAAGAAAAATTAAAAAACTTAGAGGTTCTTATAATTAATGCCATACGTTATAAACCACATCATTCTCATTTAAATTTAGAAGAAGCTTTAAAACTTATTGAAGAATTAAACCCCCAAAAAACTTATTTAACACATATAAGCCAACATTTAGGGTTTCATACTGAAGTAGAACAAAAACTTCCAAAAAATGTATTTTTAGCGTATGATGAGTTGGTTTTAGAAATTACTTAACTTTAACTAAGTTAAGTAGTTATTCTTGTTAAATTCCTAAAGTAATTAAACTTTTTACTTTGTGATAAATTAAAGCAGCTTTAATACATTCTTTTAATTCTACTTCTGGGATTTTTTGATTTAATTGAAAAACAATTGCTCTTTTTCCTTCATATTGAAATTTATGGTCAAAAATCAACCTAAAAGTGTCAACCAATCTGCTTGTACATTGAAAATACATAGCATATTGGTTTGGCGATTTTTCTTTCCAATCTATTCGTAATGTACTGCCATTTTTAGTAATATAACTGGGTTCTCCCCATTTTAAAGTTTCTTCTAAAACTGTTATTTCTTCTGTTTCTTCGGCGGTTTCTATAATTAATTTACGTAAGTGTTGCATTTTATCTCTAACAAAGCTGGGATAATTTGCAAAAACAACTTCTACTTTAGGGTTTGTTTTTAATATTAGGTTGCTCATTTAATTCTTTTTTATTTGAGACAAATAATAATAATATTATTTGTTAGGTGAACTTTTTAGGTAAAAAGTAATAGTACCTCCATTTTTAATATCATTATACTTTAATAAGTAAGAATTAATAAGTTTTCCATTTACTTCAACTTTTTCAACATACACATTTTTTTTACTTTGGTTCACAGTGTTTATAGTAATGGTTTTTCCGTTTTCTAAGTGAATTGTTGCTTCTTTTACTAAAGGACTTCCTATAGCATATTCATTTGAAGCTGGAGTAACAGGGTAAAAGCCTAAAGCACTAAACACATACCACGCACTCATTTGACCTGCATCATCATTACCACATAAGCCATCTTCACCATTACTATACATAGTATCCATAATCATTCTAACTCTTTCTTGAGTTTTATGAGGATGATTTGTCCAATTATATAAGTATGGAATGTGGTGACCTGGTTCATTTCCATGGACATAATTTCCAATGATTCCATCACGGGTAATGTCTTCATTTTTCTCAATATATTTATCGTCAATTTCAGTAGTAAAGATATAATCTAAATGTGCTGAGAATTTATCTTTTCCACCCATTAATTCAATCATTTGATCTATCTCATGTGGAACGTACAAGCCATAATTTAGAGCATTTCCTTCTATAAAACCTTGTCCGTGAGTGTCAATAGGATTAAATTCTTTTCGCCAAGTTCCATCTGTTAATTTTGGACGCATATATCCAATTTTATGATCATAAACGTTTTTATAATTTTTAGAACGATTTAAATAGGTGTTATAAACAGTTTCATTTTTAGCTTTTTTTGCAATTTGAGCAATACACCAATCATCAAAAGCATATTCTAATGTTTTTGAAACAGAAGAAGAACTTTTATCTTCAGGTACGTAACCTAAATTCATATAATCACCTATGCCATCAAAATAGGTTAAGGTGGCGGTGTTTTCAGCAGCTTTTAAAACTTTATTTAAATCTACATCTGTGGTTCCTTTTACTATTGCGTCAGCAATTACAGTTACAGAATGATAACCAACCATGCACCAGTTTTCGTTTGCATAATGACTCCAAACAGGCAACATATGATGAACACTTTGGTCATAATGCGCTAACATAGATTTTACCATATCGTTATTTCTTGTTGGCTGAATAATGTTAAAAAGTGGATGTAAAGCTCTATAAGTATCCCAAAGTGAGAATACTGTATAGTTGGTAAACCCTTCAGATTGGTGAATGTTTTGATCTAAACCTCTGTATGCACCATCTACATCTTCATAAATAATTGGACCTAACATGGTATGGTATAATGCAGTGTAAAATGTTTCTTTTTGGGCTTTTGTTTCAGTGTCTACAACAATTTTATTGAGTTCATTATTCCATTTTTGTTGCGTTTCTTGTTTAGTTTTTTCAAAATTCCAATGAGGTATTTCAGCATTTAAATTTTTTAAAGCGCCTGAAGTACTTGTGTTTGAAAGTGCGAATTTAATTTTTACTACTTCATTTTCTTCTGTATCAAAATTAAAATAAGCTCTTATATTCTTTCCCGCCATTTCAGGAAAATTTTCAGTTTCATTAAATCTTCTATAAAACCCATTGTATTGAACTTTATCATATTTTTTGTGACCATAACTTTTAAAAGGCTTTGAAAACTGCATAGCAAAAAATACTTTTTTTGTGCGTGCCCAGCCGTTGGTTTGTCTGTAACCAGTTACAAGAGAATCATTTTCAACACGAATAAAGGTCCAAACATTTTTATCATCATAATTATAAATATTTGAAATTAAATCTAAGATTATATGAGAATTTTTAGATTTTGGAAATGTATATTTATGAAATCCAACTCTATCCGATGCGGTTAATTCAGCTTTAATATTGTAATCATCTAATTGTACGCTATAATAACCAGGTTCAGCGGATTCATTTTTGTGAGAAAATTGAGAATGATATCCACTTTGAGGTATTTCAGCTTTACCTGGTTCTAAATTAAGTTGACCTGTTGTGGGCATTACTAAAAAGTCACCTAAATCAGAATGACCAGTGCCGCTAAAATGAGTATGACTAAAGCCAAAAATAGTAGAATCTTTGTATTGATAACCCGCACAATATTTATAAGTTTCTGGATTGTATTTTCCATCGATAAACATTGGTTGTTGGTTAGTTTCTGGACTTAATTGCACCATTCCAAATGGAGTAGTAGCACCAGGGTAAGTATGCCCCATATTTTTGGTACCAATAAATGGGTTTACATATGGTAACAAATTTATTTTATGAGAATTTTTAGTAGTATCCATATTGTTTTCTTTTTTTTGAGAGCAAGAACTTGCTATCATAGTGAAGATGATTATGATTGCAGTATATTTCATATTAGTTGATTATAATTTGATATTTTATTAATAAGCCAGCAATTTCATTTAATGAAAATTTAGCGTTTTTAATATTGTTTATTTCTGGATTTATATTGTAGTTGTAAGAAGTTCTAAAATCAACTTTTTCTAGATTTGTATTCTCAAAAGTTGCATTTTTTAAGTTGCAATTTTGAAGGGTAGAATTTGAAATATCTGCGGAAGTGAAATCAGTTTCAATTAAATCACAATTAATAAACTTGGTATTTTTTAATACAAAACTAAAAAAGGATGCTAAATTAAGTTGACAGCTTTCAAAGTTGACACAAAATAAAAACGGATTACATTCACTAAAATTTAAACCAACGAGCTTACACTTTTTAAATATCACATCTTTTAAGGCAGTATTTTTAATAATGGAATTGCTAAAGTTACAATCTTCAAAATTACACTCAATAAACTCATAATTAGATAAATGGATGTTAGAAAAATTGCAATTCACAAAGCTACAATTATCATATTCTCCCTTTATTAATGCTGTTTCAGAAAAATTAATTGCTATGAATTTTTTATTTTCTATATAGTTGTTTATCATCCTATAAAATTAAGCTTTTTATAGATGTTACAAATTTTCAATTAAAAAAAATAATGAAAAATAATAAATGAATGAATGTTTATTCATAAATTTGCAAATAAAAAAATGTTCAAGTTATGGCACGAAAAATTGATGAAGATAAAATAAAGAGAATTAAAGAAGCAACCATGAAAACGATTGTTGATTTTGGTATAGAATCAACAACCATTGCAATGATAGCAAAAAACGCTAATGTGAGTGGAGGGTATTTATATAGAACTTATTCGGGAAAACAAGAACTTATTAATGAATTATTTTATGAGAAAGTTATTGCTTTGAATAATGAATTAACCTTTTTACTGAGTTTAAATCCAACAAGCATTCAACCCCTTTTAAAAACATTTATAGCGAATAGAATTGTTTACTTTATAAATGAACCAACAGCTTCAAATTTTTTTTACCAACTACTTCATAATGATAATTTTAAGTTAACAGGTGATTTAAAGCAGAGTGTAGTTAATATGATGCAAAAAATTAAATCTATTGGTATTAAAAGTGGTGAAATAAGTGAAAAAATAACATTGTTCAATTTATACTTTTATATATTAATTTATCCAGTAGATTATATTCACTTCAAGCGTAAAAATATTTTTGAAAGTAATGTAATAAATACCAACGATATTACTAGTTTAACAAGTACCATTTTAAATATTTTAAAAAATTAAGAATGAGAATTACGTATTTAAATTTAGTATTTAAAAGCCCTAAAAGCTTAGTTTATCTACTGTTTTTAGCAACTTCAATAAGTTATAGTCAACAGCTAACTTTAAAAGAAGCACATTCATTATTACTCTCTGAAAATGGAGAAATTTCTGCCTCTAATTTTGAACTAAAGGCAGTAAACGAAGAACATAAAGCTACTAAATCTTTATACCTACCTAAAGTTGGAGCATCAGGTAGCTATTTAAGATTAGATGAAGATATTAAAGTTGATCTAAATCCGCAGCGCAATATGATTGGTGGATTGTTACAAATTTCAAATCCTGCATTAGTATTAGGAGATTGGAATGTAACATTACAAGAAAAATACCTTGGATTTGCTACTGCAGATTTAGATATGGTTCTTTTTGCTGGTGGGAAAATTAATGCTGTAAATAAAGCGTCTGAAATAAAATATCAATTGGCAGAAACCCATCATCATCTTAAAGAAGAGGAGTTAACTGTAAAATTAATCAACTATTATTTTAAGTTAAAATTAGCTGAGGAAGCTTTAAAACTTAGAGAAGAAGTTTATCAAACCGTTTTATTACATAACCAAAAAGCAACAAAGTTTTTTGAGAATGGCATTATTCCAGAAGTTGAAACTTTAAATGCTAAAGTTGCTTTATCGAATGCTAAAAGAGAGCTTTTGGCTGCAAAAAAAGATGTTTCATTGGCACTTACGGCTATTCAAAATTTAATAGGTACCACAAATTTTAAAACTGTTTCAAGTGCCTTCATTCAACCTACTATTTTAGAACCTTTAGCTGATTTTGAAGAAGATATGTTATCTGAAAATAAACAACTAAAAACAATTCAACAAAATTATAAGCTAGCTAAAGTAGGAGTTAAAGTTGAAAATAGCGAGTATTTTCCTAAAGTTGCTTTAAAGGGAAAGTATGTATTATGGAAAGACAATCTTCCTTTAGTAGATACTAAGTGGTTTGCTGGTATTGGTATAAAATGGGAACTTTTTGATGGTTTTAAAAGAGAACACCAAATAAAAGCTTCAAAATTTAAAGTAGCTCAAGTGGAACAACTGAATAAACAAGCAAAATTAAATTTATTAACCTATACAGAAAAATTATACAATACCTTACAAAAAGAACTTGAACAATATGAAAGTTTGACAGCAGACCAAGCCTTAGCTGAAAAACTAAGGTATATGAGAATGAGAGCTTTTGAAGAAGGTACAGGAACTTTATTAGAGGTTGTAGATGCCACATTAAAGCTAACTGAAATAAAATTATATAAAATAAAAGCCCTCTGTCAATATAACATAACGTATGGAGAGCTAATGGTTCAATTAGGAAAAACAGCTACTTTTTTAAATCAAATTTAAATTTATTATGAAAAATATTAAACTTATAAAATCATTCATTAGCATCATAGTTATTGCAACTGTACTGCTATTAGGTGTATGGCTAATTAATAAACCGAAAACTATTGTTTTGCAAGGTAGAATAGAGGCTAAGGAAATATATTTAGCAGCCAAAATACCTACTAGAATTAATACTTTTGAAGTTAAAGAAGGAGCAAGTGTTACAAAAGGACAATTATTGGCAACTTTAGAAAGTCCCGAAATAATAGCAAAAGAAGCACAAGCTTTAGCACTACATGATGTAGCTACTGCACAAAAAAATAAAGCGTTAAATGGAGCTCGTAAAGAAGAAATTAATGCTTCCAAAAGTATTTATGAAAAAGCCAAAGTAGGGGCAGAAGTAATGAAAAAAACTTATGAACGTATTGAAAATTTATATGAAGATGGAGTAGTTTCGGCTCAAAAAAAAGATGAGGTTTTTGCCCAAAAAGAAGCCGCTTTAAAAGATGAAGTTGCCGCATACAATGCTTATAAAATTGCATTAAAAGGAGCTAGAGTAGAAGATGTAGATGCTGCAAGTGCATTGGTAAAACAAGCTTCTGGAGCTTTAAGTGAATTGGAAAGTTATAAAAATGAACGAAATATTGTTTCTCCAATTAATGCAGAAGTGCTAAATTTTTTACCAGAAGAGGGTGAGCTAATAGGAGCAGGGTATCCTGTAGTTCATTTGGTAGACATTACTAATAGTTATGCGGTGTTAAATATTAAAGAAACGATGTTATCTAAGTTTAAGAAAAATGCTGAATTTATTGCAACAGTTCCAGCATTAAACAATAAACAAATTACTTTTAAAATATATTATATCGCACCTTTGGGCGATTATGCTACGTGGAATGCTACAAAGGCTACTGGAGATTTTGATGTTAGAACTTTTGAGATTAAAGCCACACCAGTAGGTGAAGAAGTTGAGTTAAGACCAGGGATGAGTATTTTAGTTCAGGCATCACAATTTGACTAATATGATGAAGTTACTATTAAAAATAGCGAAACGTGAAATTGCTTTGTTGTTTTCAACAAAAACTACTTTTGTTTTTGCAATTGTTTTACCTTTTGTTTCAATGTTTTTTTTTAATACGTTATTATCCAACGGAGTTGCAAGAAATTTACCAATAGCTGTTGTTGACCTTGATCATTCTTCAATATCAAGAAATATAATTTCCCAGTTAAATGCAACTCCTGAGTTAGAAGTAACTCATCTTCCTGTTAATCAATTAGAAAGTGAAGAGCTCATTAGGTTAGGTAAAATTTATGGAATTGTAACCATTCCAAAAAACTTTGGATTGGAAATAAAAAAAGGAATGCAAGTAACTATTTTAAATCAGTACAATAGTAATGTTTTATTACCAAGCGGTTTAGAACACAAAGCATTTAGCAAAGTTATTGGAACAATTTCGGCAGGTATAGCTATTGAAAAGCAAATAAAAAAAGGTGTTTCTGTAAAAAACGCTAAAATTAATTTTCAACCTATTTTAACAAATAATCATGTATTGTCAAATCCATATACCAACTATTCCTATTATTTAAATTCAGGATTTTTAACAATGTTTTTCCAATTATTTGTAATACTTACAACAATTTATAGTTTTGGCTCCGATTTAAAATATAGTAAAGGAGCAAAACTTGTTAAAATAACAAATGGAAATATAATAAGTATCATTCTAGGAAAGCTATTACCTTATACTTTGTGGTTTTTACTGGTTGGAGTGGTGTTGTTTATAAGTATGTTTGTACTGCAAGATTTCCCTATGAGAGGAAATAAACTAACACTTTTTGTTGGCTTATTTTTACTTATTTTGGCAAATCAATCTTTTGCCTTGTTGTTTGTTTCTATAAGTAGAAGTTTTAGAGAAGCTCTTACTGTAGGTTCTGGTTTTACAGCGGTTAGTTTATCTTTTTCGGGAATTACATTTCCTATTTTTGGAATGCCTATACCCATGCAGTGGTTAAGTGAATTATTCCCTTTCACCCATTTTTTTGAACTATTTTTAGATCAAACACAAAGAGGTATTCCATTGTTTTACTCTTATAAATCTGTTGTAATGTTGGTGGTATTAACACTTTTTCCAGTTACTATCGGCTGGTTAAAGTTAGATAAATTGTTTAGGAAAGGTGTTTATCTTCATAGAATTTGAAAATGAAAAATTTGATCAAATCATACTATAAATTTAGAATTTTTTTTTGGGACGCATTTTTAACTGAATGGAATTCAATTAAAAGTGATAAAGCAGTGGTAAGTACTTTTTTTTCAATAAGCATTATCATATTAGCATTATATACATATATTTATTCCAATGAAGTAGTGAAAGAGGTACCAATTGCTATTGTAAACCTAGACGCATCTAAAACAAGTAGAGATTATATTTCTATGCTTGAAAGTACTAATGGGTTACATACAATTTCCACGTTTACCAATTTGCAAGAGGCAAAAGAAGCATATTATCAAAAAAAGGTACGAGGAATTGTGATTGTTCCTTCAAATTTTGAAAAGAATATTAGAAGTGGTCAACAAGTAGTAATTTCAACATTTTCAGATGCTTCCAATATGGTTTTTTATAAAAAAGTTTTAGGTGATATTACATTAATAAATGGCTACTTTAATGCAGGTATTGTAATTAAAAAATATATGTCTAAAGGAATGTCTTTTAATGAAGCGCAACAAAATTATAGTCCAATTAAGTCTGTTTCAAAAAGTTTATTTAATACAAGTTCAGGTTATGCTACTTATATAATTCCTATGTTAACTGCTTTAATTGTTCAATTAGTATTATTAATGGGAATTGGAATTTTAAATGGTACAAGACAAGAAACCACAACAACACATCAAAAGTTTCCTAGGTTGCTTAGTAAAGGAGGTACCATACCAGTTTTGTTAGCAAAATCTAGTTTATATTCATTATTATTTGCAATTGTAATTCCAATTCAAATTGGTATAATTTATACAATTTTTAAGATACCAGTTAGGTCGTCTTTAACCACTGTTTATCTTTTTTTAATTCCTTATTTATTTTCAGTAGTTTTTTTAGGAATTGCTATAAGTTCTTTGTTTAAAAAGCGAGAAGATGCGATTTTATTTTTAGTATTAATTTCTATTCCTTCATTAATGTTAAGTGGATTGTCTTTTCCTGTAGAAGGGTTTTCAGAATTTTATCAAAATTTAGCTACCCTAGTTCCATCCACACCTGGAATAAATGGTTTTGTGCGTTTAACACAAATGGAAGCCTCTTTTTTTGAAGTGATTAATGAATGGAAGCATTTATGGATATTAACAATTCTATATTTTTTGTTAGCTGCTTTTTCATTAAAAAGAAGAGCTAAAAAAGAATATTTATTGCTTAGTAAAAAACAATTTTAAATTTTAGCCAATTCTACTTATTTGTTGTAATTTTTTATGATTTAAAATTTCAATTTCTTTATCACACACTTTTATAATACTTTCTTTATTAAATTTTGATAAGGTATTAATAACACTTTCTTTTGAGTAACCAAGTATATTGGCCAATTCTTTTCTATTAACAGGAAGTTTAAATTTTGGAGAACTATAAATTTCTTCAAACTCAAGTATAGTAAGCGAAAGAGCTCCTTCAATATTTTTTTGAGAAAAATTGGTAATTTTATGAAAAATCCCATTAGCAACACCAGACATATGCTTTATTAAATTTAAGGCAAATTCTCCATTGTTTTTAATGAATTTTTGAAAAATTGACATTTCAATAAGAGTAACTTTTGTATTTTCTAAAGCGGTAGCGGTAAAATCAAATTTGTCAAATGCAAAACAACATACAATTCCTATAAATGAATGTGGTTTAACCATTGTCAATGTAGCTATTTTATTTCCATTAGTAATTTCTAACTTTACCAAACCTTCAGTAACATACAAAATGTTATTAGAATCAATACCTCTTTTTATAATGATTTCTCCAGCATTAAATTCTAAATCTGTTTTGTGTTGAACCATTTCTTTTTTTTGATCTTCAGTCAAAATTTGTAAGCATTCTTGAGCATTCAAAAACTGAAATTTGAAGGGTCTTTTTTCAGTTAAAAAATCTGGCATCTTTTAAAAATTAATTGTTTATAGCTTTTAATGTAAAGTTACATTATTAAACTATGAAAATTCCATAGTTAAACAAAAAATTTAATGATTAGATTCACTTTATTAGAAGTTTAAAGTAGCTTAAATTTATTGAATAAATGGTTGTAGAAAAATGCTTTTTTTACAGAGAGTTTAATCAACTAACTATTTATTTAATAAATTAAAAATACGAAATATGAAAAATTTAATTTTAAAACTTTTAGTTTTTGGCTCAGCATTACTTTTTATAGATTATATCATTATGTTAGCTGTAGGATGTACCACCTGTTTGTTTGGTTTTACAAGTAGCTTTTACGATTGTAATTTTTGTATTATTGGAAAACTAGTTTTGTTAATTTCATTTTTAATACTACTACTAATACTTCTTCCAGAGATGAAAGTACAATTTAAAAAATACAGATATTAAAAGTGATTAAGAATTTAGTCAGCTTCAACAATTGGGTTAGATTCTTCAATGTCATCAGCTCCGTGAGCAAGTTTCTTTAATTTTTTCACAAAAACAATTAATAACAAGCCAAATGAAACACAAAAAATAAGAATTCCTAAAAATATGGTTAATTCTCCTGCATTTTCAGCTGCTTGACCTACCATTCCTGCAAGTTTATTTCCAAGCCCGGTTACCATAAAATAAGCTCCCATCATTAAAGAAGCATACTTTATAGGTGCTAATTTAGTAATAAATGAAAGGGCAACAGGAGAAATACTTAATTCTCCTACTACATGTAAAAAATAGGCTCCAAACATCCAGTAAATTGCTGCTTTACCATCTAAAGAAGAAGCTGTTTCAATAGCTGCTCCTGCCAATACTAAAAACCCTAAACCTGTTATAATGGTACCAAGCCCCATTTTAAATAAAGATGAACTTTCTTTGCCTTTCTTTTGCCATTTAGACCATAGATATGCCACAGGTACACCTAATAAAATCACATAAAAAGCATGTAAAGATTGTAAGAAACTTGCAGGCACTGTAAAACCAAAAATTTCACGATCTATTTTGTCACGCGCATATAAATTCATCAGCCCTCCAGCTTGCTCATAAGCTGCCCAAAACACCATAACAATAATAAATGATATGACTAAAACAATCATTCTATCTTTTTCAATTGTTGTTAGTGGAACGCTTTTATTTGTAGTTTCCTCTCTTTTAAGAGGTACAAAATTGCCAACATCTTTTAAGTATTTTTGTCCCAAAATATACACAATAAGACCAAGAGTCATTCCTACACCAGCCAAACCAAATCCTAAATTCCAGTTGATTACTTCGCCTACATAACCAACTATTAAAGGCGCTGTAAAGGCACCTATATTAATTCCTATATAAAAAATAGTGAAGGCAGTATCTCTTTTTTCAGAGCCAGGTTTGTATAAACCACCTACCATACTTGAAATATTAGGTTTTAAGGCGCCAACTCCTATAATAATTATTAAAGCACCTAAATAAAATGCCCATATTTCAGGAAAAATTAAAATAAAATGCCCTATAATAATTAAAATACCGCCTACCATAACAGCTTTTTTTTGCCCTATTAAACGGTCAGCTAGTAATCCGCCTGGAACAGACATTACGTAAACAAACATAGTATACCATCCATAAATTTCTAAAGCAGATACATTATCCCAACCTAAACCAGCATTGCTTTCGGTTGTTTTGGCAGTTAAATATAAAATAAGTATGGCGCGCATACCATAAAATGAAAAACGTTCCCATAGTTCTGTAAAAAATAGAATATATAATCCTTTTGGGTGACCCCACAATGTTTGCTTTGGCATAGTTGAATTAAATTTAGGAAGCTAAATATACTGTTTTATTGTGAATGTAATAAGTAAGTTTTAGAAAGCTCATTTATTTTTTAATAATGATTTTCTTCCAATAGTTTTTGTGATGATATCTTTTTCAATATTCCACCCTCTAGCAGGAGAATATTCTCTACCATAAAAAATAATTTGTAAGTGAAGTTTATTCCACAACTTTTTAGGAAATAACCTTTTAGCGTCTTTTTCAGTTTGTGCTACACTTTTACCGTTAGATAAATTCCAACGATACATTAATCTATGAATATGAGTATCCACAGGAAATGCTGGGATTCCAAAAGCTTGACTCATAACCACACTCGCTGTTTTATGTCCAACAGCTGGTAATTCTTCTAAATCTTTAAAATTTTGAGGTACTTTTCCTTCATGTTTTTCAATTAAAATTTTTGACAAACCATAAATGCCTTTTGATTTCATTGGAGATAAACCAACAGGCTTAATAATTTCTCTAATTTCCTCTACAGAAAGTTTAACCATATCGTAAGGATTATCGGCTTTTTTAAAAAGCTTTGGCGTAATTTTATTTACACCAACATCGGTACTTTGAGCGGATAACAATACCGCTATTAACAAGGTATATGGATCTTTGTGATTTAATGGTATTGGTGTTTTAGGGTATAATTTTTCTAGGGTATCTATTACAAATTGAACTCTTTCTTGTTTGGTCATTTTTAGTATCTTTACAAAAAGCTAAAATACAAATTATGACAACATTAAAAATAGGAGATAAAGCACCAAATTTTACTTCCGTTGATGAAAAAGGAAATACCGTAAAATTAGAAGACTATGAAGGAAAAAAATTAGTATTGTTTTTTTATCCTAAAGCGAGTACTCCTGGTTGTACTGCTGAAGCTTGTGATTTAAGAGATAATTACCAATCTTTTTTAGCAAAGGGATATGATGTATTAGGTGTTAGTGCAGATTCTGCTAAAAGACAACAAAATTTTATAACAAAAAATGAATTGCCTTTTCCGTTGTTAGCTGATGAAGATAAAACAGTTATCAGTGCATTTGGTGTTTGGGGGCCGAAAAAATTTATGGGACGCGAATATGATGGTATTCATAGAACAACTTTTGTTATTGATGAAAAAGGAATAATTGAAGACGTTATTTCAAAAGTAAAAACAAAAGAGCACGCAAAGCAAATTTTAGGATAATTTTAAGTTGAAATAATTAAAATTTTACATTAAATTTTAGGTTTAAAACACGTTGTGTCATATAATTTGGTATGCCATAAAACTGTTTAGAATACGCATCACGAACCCAAGTGTTTGTAATTGAATTTTGAACATCGAACATATTAAATATTTCAAAACCCACAGAAAGTTCTTTAAAACTTTTGAGCCAACCAGTATTGTACTGATTTTTAGCATCTATAAATACATATGAAATTCCAATATCAGCTCTTTTATAGTCATTTAATCTATTTTGATAGTTATAAGCATTAGCATAAGATGGCGATCCTCCAGGTACTCCAGTATTATAAACTAAATTTAAATACATTTTTATATTAGGAATGTTAGGTACATAATCTTGAAATAACATTCCAAATTTAAAGCGTTGATCTGTTGGACGAGAAATATAACCTAAATTATTGCTGTTTTCTTCAGTTTTTAACAAACCAATACTTACCCAACTTTCTGTTCCAGGAACAAACTCTCCATTTAAACGAATATCAATTCCAGTAGCATAAGCTTTCGCATTGTTTGTTGCACTATATCTTATTCTAACATTGTCAACTGTATAGGTGTTCACATTTGTTAAACTTTTAAAATAGATTTCAGAAACCAATTTAAAAGGTCGGTTCCATAATTTAAAACTAAGATCGTTACCCAAAACTAGTTGTAATGATTTTTGAGCATCAACTTTCGGATGTATAATTCCTTCTGCATCTCTTAATTCTTTATAAAATGGAGGCTGATTATACATACCCCCAGAAATTCTAAAGAGCATATCTTTTTTCCAATTAGGTTGAATAGCAAATTGTCCTCTAAGGCTGTAAATAATTTGATTTGCAGTTTCAATATCAGAACCGTTTACATTCCAATTATGAGAACGAATACCAAAATTATACCATATTCTATGATTTTTCCAGTTGGAAATATTACCTAATTGTGCAAACCAAACCAGTCTATCAATTTTTATATGGTTCTGACTATTAATGTGTTGGTATGGTGTGATTTCGCCTGTAAAAGGTTCGTAAGGTTGATTGTTAGTATTGTGATGTGGAGGTCGAACATTAAAGCCTAAAGAGTCAATAACTTCCCATTCTTTAATGCGGTCTTTTATATCTTCTTGTTGAAACTTTATACCAAAATCTAGTTGAAGTTTATTTTTTTTATACGTGGTTTTTATTTCAGAATTATAAACTAAAGCATCTAAATCGTTTCTAGCATGGTTTAACTGTGAGCCTATATTTTCAGAAAATTCTACTTCACCAAAGTTATTGGAACTAAAATCGTTATTCACGACGCCTAAATTATAACTAGCCAAAATATCGTAATATTCTTCTTCAATGGAACTGTAGGCACTTGTTGTTAAGCTAATAGTTAAATTTTTATAAACTTGGTAATTTCCTTTTAATGCTCCAAAGAGGGTTTTAAATTTATCTTTTTCTTGTCCTTCATAATAAACAATAAGTTCTAAAGGATTTGAAAGTGTCCCAAATTTTGTTCTTCGAGTACTAGGAATGTAGTTGTAGTTATTGATAGCAATGTTTCCTAAAAAATCAATTTTAAACTTTGAATTAACTTGGTAGGATAGAAAGTTTTGAACATCTATAAAACTGGGATTGTAATTGGTTTCAACATTTTTACTATTTACAAATAAACTATTGTCTCTATATCGTATTCCTAATAATGCGCTTAATTTATTATTAAGAAGTGTCCCTCCAATTGAAGCGCTTGCACCAAGCAAACTAGCATTAAAATCAGCTTCAAATTTTTTAGGAGTTTTATACGTTATGTCTAAAACCGAAGACATTTTATCTCCATACTTTGCTTGAAATCCACCTGCTGAAAATTGAATATTTTGAATTAGGTCGCTATTTATAAAGCTCAAACCTTCTTGTTGACCAGAACGGACTAAAAATGGACGATACACTTCAATTCCGTTAACATATACCAAATTTTCATCAAAATTACCTCCACGCACATTGTATTGAGTGCTTAATTCATTATTGTTGTTTACACCAGCTAAAGTCATTAAAATATTTTCAACACCATTATTTGCACTAGGTATTTTGGTAATATCTTCGGGTTTGACAGTGAATATTCCTTCAGCATTTTTTTTACGATCTTTAACTAGCACTTCATCAATTTCCTCAATTTTTATTTCTAAAATTGGATAATATCTAAATGTTTTGTTTGAAGGTAAGTTGAATTTTTTTTCTAAAGTTTTGTAAGAAATATGATTAATAAGTACTGATACTTCTTTGTTAGCTGGTATTATTAAAACAAACTCACCTTTATTATTTGTGGTAACTCCATTGTTAAGGTAAGAAACAGTTGCACCTTCAATAGGTTTTTTATAAGTGTTTTTTACTACTCCTTTAATGGTCGCATTTTGAGCATTTAAAAAAGATATAACCAAAAATAATAATAAAGGAAGAAATTTTTTCAATAGCTTGGTGTTATTTTTTTCTAAAAAAAGTTGCATTTATTGTTTTAGAGTTTCCAACATTGTCAGTTACTATTACTTTTAAATGATGTTTGGCTGTTGTAAACGTTTTATCATTTAAATTATAACTTAAAATTCCATTTTTAACATTGTATTCCATTAAAATCCATTCCCCGTCAATTTCACCTCTAAAAGTAGCAATTCCAGATTCATTATCAGTAATTTTTACTTTTAAATAATTATAATTAGTCAGCCATTGTTCATTATTAAAATTATGTAATTTTATTTTAGGAGCAATGGTATCTTTGGCTAAAGTAAATTCACCTAATTTTTTAGTAGTGGTATAAAAAGTAGTTTCTTTTTTTATAGTTTTTTCATAGTTGGTTTTACCTTTATCATTAATTGAAGCAATGTATAATTTTCCTTTTTCATTTATAGTGTAATTTGATACATCAAAAGTTAAGGTGTATTTTCTATCTAGAGGAAGCGTAGGAGTGTGTACTTTTACAAAAGAATCATTAACCTTAAAATCTAGATAAAAGTCGTTATAAAAAGTGTATTTAGGAAAAGCAACTGTTATTCCTTTTTTGGTGAATTTATTGAATAGTTGATGATTAATTTTATAGGGGGTTTCTTTTATTTTTTGAGTTGCAACAATAGAGTCTTTTTTTCCAACAATAGGAATTATTATTTTTTGTTCATTTCCTTTATAATCTTTAGCTTTAATTTCCACATTGTAATTAAAACCATCTTGTATAGTTAAATAACCATTACGAAATGCTTTATTATATAAGCTAAGTTTATTTTTAGGTTCTATAAAGCACTTTTGAATACGCTGATTTAATGTTGAAAAGCGTTCATAATCAATTAATAAGTTTATGTATTTAGTTTCAGAAAAAGAAAACGAAGTTGCTTTAAATTCATGAACTTTTTCGCCATTCACAAACATTTCTAAACTGTACAATCCATTTTTATTGTAAGCTCCATCTAATTGATCATAAGCATTAATTCCAAAACCAATTTTACCGAAAGCTTGTATTTTTGAAGTAACTAGATTACCATTTTCTAATTTTCTTAAACTTAGAGTTGTTGGTATATTGGTGTTATTTATGTGAGCATTATCACTTAAAGAATAACCTATTAGAGTATTTATTCGAGGTTTTTTAGTGTCTTTTACAGTAATACCAAAAAACATTGGATTTATAGGTTTTTCAGTTTTTGTATCTCTAATTTCAAAATGTAAATGAGGTCCTACAAATCCTCCTGTAGCTCCGCTAAAAGCTATTAATTCGTTTTTATTAATGGGAAGTTCACTTGCTGAAGGAAAAACTTGAATTTCAAAACTTTCTTTTTTGTATTGTTGTTTTTTAATATAATCTTCAATTTTTTTGTTAAACTTTTTTAAATGTGCATATACTGTTGTATATCCATTTGGGTGAGTTATATAAACTGCTTTTCCATAGCCCCAAAGTGAAATTTTTATTCTTGAAACAAAACCTTCAGCAGCAGCATATACATTTAATCCTTCTCTTTGTTGTGTTTTTAAATCTAACCCAGCATGAAAATGATTGCTTCTTAATTCTCCAAAAGTTCCAGAAAGTATTAACGGTATATCTAAAGGTTTATCAAAATAATTAGTTGGGTACGTGTTTTTTACAGATAAATCACCCTGCCCAAATACTACCTGGTTTATACATACTATAAAGAAAATAATAAGTTTTTTCATCACTGTTAGCTTTAACGCTAAAATACTAAATAATATTTTTTTTAAGTTTTATTAAAAATGAATTAACTGTTAAAACGTTTTAATTTTAATAAAATGCAAAAAAACTGTTGTAATATTGCCTTACTAATACTAACTTTGTATTTATAGTTTATATTCTTTAGATAATATGAGTAATATAACACAAGTTGTTAATTTAGTAGAAGATAAGCTCAAAATACTTTTAGAGAATTATAGTTTTTTGAAAGAAGAAAATGAGTTTTTATTAAAAAAAATAGCAACTTTAGAAAATCAAATAGCTAAAGAACAGCAATTATTTAATGAAATTGAGAAAAAACATCAAACATTAAAAATTGCAAAAACTATAGAAGGCAGTAAAGAAGATAGAAGAGAGACAAAACTCAAAATAAACGCTTTAATTCGTGAAATTGATAACTGTATCACTCAATTAAGCGAATAAGTTCTTTAAAATGGCAGATAATTTTTTAAAAATAAAAGTAACCATTGCAGGTAGAGTGTACCCTTTAAAGGTAAAAAACGCCCATGAAGAGGAAGGTATGCGCAAAGCTGCAATTAAAATAAATAATTTGGTTGCTAAATTTGAAAAAAATTATGCAGTAAGTGACAAACAAGATGTATTAGCTATGAGTGCATTACAATTTGCTTCACTTCAAGAAATTAAAGCCATTAATGAAGAGTATGATTTATCAAAAGCAACAGAAAAAATTAATAAATTAGGGGCTCTTATAGATGAGCAACTGAAAAAATAAGTTCTTTAAAATAATATTAATTAATAACACTGCCTACATTAGTTATTGTTTGTTAAACTCAACACTATATCTTTATAAAGGATGAGTCTTAAGTGTAAGAGCAAGCCGTCTTTGAACGGATCCTCGATCATTTAGTTAGTTCTAATCTTGTTTATAAGGAGTTTACAAAACCCTTCTAATGTGGGCTTTTTTTATATATACATTTGAATTATGGTAGAATATATCATGCCAATAATAATTGGCATAGGAATAGGATTAGCAATAGGTTATATAATTGCTAAAGTATTGGAAAAAAACAAGGCAACTAAAATAATTAGAAATACCAAAAAAGAAGCTTCTTCAATAATCAAAGAAGCTAGAATTGAAGCAGATGCCATTAAAAAAGATAAAATTTTACAAGCCAAAGAAAAGTTTATAGAATTAAAATCTGAACATGAAAAAGTAATTATTGCACGCGATAAAAAAATTGCTGATGCTGAAAAAAGAATTCGAGATAAAGAATCTCAAGTTTCTCAAGAATTAGATAAAAATAGAAAACTCAATATTGAAATTACTGGAAAAATTAGTGATTACGATAAAAAGATAGAATACTTAGAAAGACGTACCGATGAAATCGATAAATTACATCGTAAACAGGTTGAAAACCTAGAAGTTATTTCTGGGCTTTCTGCAGACGATGCAAAAAAAGAGTTGGTTGAATCTTTAAAAGAAGAAGCCAAATCAGATGCAATGGCAACAATTCAAGATACTATTGAAGAAGCTAAATTAACTGCACAACAAGAAGCACGTAAAGTAATTTTAAATACCATACAAAGAGTAGGAGTTGAGCAAACTGTGGAAAATTGTGTATCGGTATTTAATATAGAATCTGATGATGTTAAAGGAAGAATAATTGGTAGAGAAGGTAGAAATATTAGAGCATTGGAGTCCGCTACCGGAGTTGAAATTATTGTAGATGATACCCCTGAAGCAATCATACTTTCTTGCTTTGATCCAGTAAGAAGAGAAATTGCTCGTTTGTCTTTACACAAACTAGTAACAGATGGTCGTATTCACCCAGCTCGTATCGAAGAAGTTGTTAAAAAAACTGAAAAACAATTACAACAAGAAATAATAGAAGTTGGTAAACGTACAGTGATAGATTTAGGAATTCATGGACTTCACCCAGAATTGATAAAAACCATTGGTAGAATGAAATATCGTTCTTCCTATGGACAAAATTTATTACAACACTCACGTGAAGTTGCAAACCTTTGTGGCTTAATGGCTGCTGAATTAGGTTTAAATGCTAAACTAGCCAAAAGAGCAGGATTGTTACATGATATTGGAAAAGTACCTGAAACTGAAAGTGAATTACCTCACGCATTACTTGGTATGGAATGGGCTCAAAAATACAATGAGAATCCTGAAGTTTGTAATGCAATTGGTGCTCACCATGATGAAATAGAAATGAAAACTTTAATTGCTCCAATTGTACAAGTATGTGATGCCATTTCTGGGGCAAGACCAGGAGCTCGTCGTCAAGTTTTAGATTCCTATATTCAACGATTAAAAGATTTGGAGGATATAGCGTTTGGATTTACAGGAGTCCAAAAAGCCTATGCTATTCAAGCGGGTAGAGAGCTACGTGTTATTGTTGAAAGTGAAAAAGTAAACGATGCTAAAGCAGCTGAATTATCATTCACAATTTCACAAAAAATTCAGAATGATATGACGTACCCTGGACAAGTAAGAGTTACAGTAATTAGAGAAACTAGAGCTGTAAATATTGCTAAATAGTATAAGTTTTAACTACTAAAAAATAAAAAAAATCTCACCAAAGTGAGATTTTTTTATTTTCTAGGATGAAAATTATGTAATACTTTTTTTAAAAAGCTTTTATCTAAGTGCATGTAAATTTCAGTTGTTGTAATGCTTTCATGACCAAGCATTTGTTGTATAGCTCTTAAATCGGCTCCACGTTCCAATAAATGAGTTGCAAATGAATGTCTAAAAGTATGTGGGCTTATTTTCTTTTTGATATTGGCTTTTTCAGCTAGATTTTTGATGATGGTAAAAATCATAACTCGAGTAAGTTGTTTTCCTCTTCTGTTTAAAAAAAGAGTGTCTTCATATCCTTTTTGAATTTTAATTTTATTTCTAATGCTTTTAATGTATAAAAGTATGTATTTTTGAGTTTGTTCATTAATGGGTACAAAGCGTTGTTTGTTTCCTTTTCCAATAACTTTAATAAATCCTTCTTCAAAAAACAAATCAGAGATTTGTAAGTTAATCAGTTCTGAAACTCTTAACCCACAGCTGTATAAAGTTTCTAAAATAGTTCTGTTTCTTTCTCCTTGAGGCTCACTTAAATCTATATGATTAATGAGAATATCAATTTCTTGAATTGACAAAGTATCGGGTAGTTTTCTACCTATTTTGGGAGCTTCAATTAAATCTGTAGGATTCTCTTTTCTATAATCTTCAAAAATTAAAAAGTCAAAAAAATTACGTAAACCCGAAATTAATCGAGCTTGTGAACGAGCGTTTATTAATTTTGACGTTTCATAAATAAATTGTTGAATAATTTCTTGATTAATTTTTAATGGCGAAATTTGGATTTGCTGCTCTTCTAAAAAATTAACAAGTTTTTGTACATCACGAGAATAACTCTCAATGGAGTTTTTAGCCAATCCTTTTTCAATTTTTAGATAAAACTGATAATCTTGTAATGCATTATTCCAATTCATAAAGTAAAAATATAATATATTTACACATAAATTGAAAACAAATGAAAATACTGATACTTAACGGGCCAAATTTAAATTTATTAGGAAAAAGAGAACCTTCAATTTATGGAAATTTAACCTTTGAAGAATTTTTTAAAAACTTGCAAAAAAGATATGCCGATGTTGAGTTGCATTATTTTCAAAGTAATGTTGAAGGAGAATTAATTAACAAACTACATGAAGTTGGTTTTAGTTTTGACGGAATAATTTTAAATGCAGGTGCTTATACGCATACCTCGGTAGCAATTGGTGATGCTATTAAGGGAATTGAAACCCCTGTTATTGAAGTGCACATTTCCAATGTGCATGCACGTGAAGATTTTCGTCATGTATCTTATATAGCACCTAATGCAAAAGGAGTAATTGCTGGTTTTGGTTTGCAAAGCTATGAGTTAGCGCTTATTAGTTTTTTGTAACGTTTTAGAACAAAAAAGTTTTTATACTTTACATAGTTTTTTAGCGGCTTAGAAAACAAACATTTATCATTATTCACATTCTTTTTTTATATTAGTTTTACTTTTAGTATTAAAACTTTTTTATATGAGCTTATTTTTTAATTATGCCACACCAATAATTTATGGTTTATCGGTGTTATTATGGGCTTATATTTTTATTTTTTGCTCAAAAAAAATTAAGGTTGTAAATAAAAGTGATAAATTGTTAAAAGTCATTTTAATAATTTTAGCCATAGATGCTTTTAGATCTTTTTTTGAAAGCATTTATTTTGGTGCGTCTTTTACTTCATTTTACGGATTAATACCAATAGAAATTTATGAATTTTTATCACAACCTAATATTGTGATTTTTCCTAAATTATTTAATTTATTAACAGCTATATTAATTTTAATATTACTAATTACTAAATGGATTTCAACAGATAAATCCAGTAAAATATCTGTTGAGGATTTTATACAAAAACAATCTTTTGAATATAAAAAATTATTATCAGCTGTTGAACAAAGCGCCAATACAATTGTTATTACAGATATCTTAGGAAAAATAGAATATACCAATCCAAAATTTACTGAGGTAACAGGTTATAGAGCTGAAGAGGTATTAGGTAAAAACCCACGTATTTTAAGTTCAGGTATTCAACCTAAAGAGTTTTATGTAGAAATGTGGGAAACCATTTCAAATGGAAAAGTTTGGAAAGGAGAATTTCAAAATAAAAAGAAAGATGGTAAATTATTTTGGGAACAAACTACAATTTCTCCAATAAAAGACAACCAAGGAACTATCATTAATTATTTAGCAGTTAAAGAAAATATTACAGCATTAAAAGAGAGTGAAAAAGAATTAAAATTAGCACAAGAAATCGCTCAAATAGGAAATTTTAATTTAGATTTAAAAACTAATTTGTTTACAAGTTCTAGTTCTTTCGACAAAATAGTTGGTATTCAATCGCACCATATCAAATCATTTAAAACTTGGAGAACCATTACTCATCCAGATGATACACCAAAAAATCAGCGTGAATTAGAAAAGTGTATAAAATATGGTGAAAAATTTAATTTAGAATATAGAATTCTAACCAAAGATACACAAGAACTAAAATGGATTAATGGGGCGGGTGAAATTATTTATGAAAATAAGGTGCCTGTTAACTTTATAGGAACCATTCAAGACATTACTTTTCAGAAAAAAAATGAATTAGAAATGTTTGAAGCAAAAGAAAAAGCTGAAAAAAGTGAAAAACTACTTTTGCTCTCTCAATCAGTTGCTAAATTGGGACATTATGTTTTTAACATCCAAACAGGAGAATGGAACAACTCTGCTGAGTTGAATAGTATTTTTGGTATTAATGAAGACCATAAACGTACTGTAGAAAGTTGGTTGGAAATTGTTCATCCCGATTTTAGAAATGAAATGAAGGAGTATATTTTAATACATGTCATTAAAAATAAAAATCATTTTAATAAACACTATAAAATTATTAATCAAAAAACAGGTAGTGAGTTATGGGTTCATGGATTGGGAAGTTTAAAATTTAATAACGAAAATGAACCTATAGAAATGTTTGGTACTATTCAAGATATTACAATTCAAAAAGAAAATGAAGAAGAACTAATTAAAGTAAAACAACTTGCAGAAGAAAGTAACAACTTAAAAATAGAATTTTTAAATAATATGTCTCATGAAATTAGAACGCCCATGAATGGAATTATTGGATTTTCTGATTTACTAAACACCTCTGATTTAACAACTGAAAAAAGAAATAATTATATTAGAATTATACAAAGTAGCAGCAAACAACTACTTCGAATAATAGATGATATATTAGAAATTTCTAGACTTGGAACAAAACAAGTAGGATTGATTGAAAGCGAGGTTTGTTTAAATGATTTGTTAATGGAACTGTTTTCAATTTTTGACATAAAGGCAAAACAAAATAAAACACCTTTATATTTAAAAAAATCGCTTACAACAGAGCAAAGCACCATACTTATTGATAAAACTAAATTGAGTAAAATATTAAGTAATTTACTTGAAAATGCTCTGAAATTTACCAGTAAAGGTTTTGTGGAGTTGGGATATAAATTGAATAATAAGATGCTTGATATTTATGTAAAAGATACAGGTGTTGGAATTGATCCAGAAAAACATAAAGTAATTTTTGAACGCTTTTCACAAGCTGAAAAAGACTTGTCAAAAAAAGTAGGTGGCTTAGGTTTAGGTCTATCAATAGTTAAAGAAAATGTTGAGTTAATAGGAGGTTCTATTGAACTTACGTCTAATAAAGGGGAAGGAGCTACATTCACCATTTCTATTCCTTACAAACCTATTTATCCTACTAAAATAGTTGAGCTAAACAATGTTGAAAGCAAATCTTCAATTTTAATAGTTGAAGATGAAGAAATAAATTATACGTTGTTAGAAACTTTACTAAAAGAAATTTTAAAGTTAGATGCTCATTTTATTCATGCTAAAAATGGTTTAGAAGCGGTTGAAATTTTTAAAAACAAATCAAATTCTATTGACTTGGTTTTTATGGATTTAAAAATGCCAGTTATGAATGGTTATGAAGCTGCCAAAAAGATTAAGAAGCTATCTCCTAATTTACCAATAATAGCTCAAACTGCTTATACAACTTCAGTTGAAATTAAAAAAGCAAAAGATTCAGGTTGTGTGGATTATTTGACCAAACCTATAAAACAAGATGAATTAATTAATGTTTTGGATAAATTTTTGAAAGTAAAATAGCCATTTATTTAAAATTTTTCAAAAACCCCTAATCCAAATAAAGCAAAATCATATTTTACAGGATCATTGGGATCCATATGCCTTAATGATTTATCTAATTCAGCCAAGGCTTTTGCATCATTTTGTTTTCTGGTTAATAAACCAAGTTTACGAGCAACATTTCCTGAATGAACATCTAATGGGCATGAAAGCTGTGAAGGACACATATTTTTCCAAATTCCAAAATCTACTCCGGTATTATCATTTCTAATCATCCATCGTAAAAACATATTAATACGCTTTGCAGCTGATCCTTTTAAGGGATCAGAAATATGTTTTTTAGTTCTAGATAAATGAGGAATTTCAAAAAAGATATTTTTAAACTCATGAATTGCATTTTGAGTTGAATTTTTGCTACTATAACTAGAGAATATTTTCTCTAGACCTTGATGTTTTGTGTAAATATGCTGAAGTGCAACTATAAAGTATTTAAAATCCTCTAAATTAAATGTTCTATGTACAAAATAATCTATTGAATCTAAATGGTTAGGTTTATGATTTATTATAAAATCGTAAGGAGAGTTGCCTAAAATATCCATCATTTTTTTGGCATTTTTAATAATCATTTTCCTATTACCCCAAGCAATGGTAGCAGTTAAAAAACCTGAAATTTCAATATCTTCTTTTAAAGAATAGCCATGTGGAACTTGTATTGGGTCACTTTCAATAAACTTTGGATTGTTGTATTCCAAAACTTTTTCATCTAAAAATTCTTTAAGCTCAGTTTCTATTAACATTTATAATAGTTTCAATTTTTGAAATTATTTTAGCTACATCTTCTTCAAAGTTAAACCAAAGAATGCTTTCATCTTTTTTGTTCCAAGTAACTTGTCTTTTGGCAAATCTTCGAGTATTTTTCTTAATTTCTTCTATAGCAAATTTTAAAGTACAATTTCCATCAAAATAGGAGAATAACTCTCTATAACCAACAGTTTGTAAAGCATTTAAATTTTTGTTTTTGTATAGTTTTTTAGCTTCATCTAATAAACCATGCTCCATCATGATATCAACTCGTTTATTAATTCTATTGTACATAGTTTCTCTGTCAGCTGTTAGTCCAATTTTAATAGGAGTGAAATTTCGTTTAGCCTTTGGTTTGTTTTTAAATTCAGCATAAGTTTTGCCAGTTCCAATACAAATTTCAAGAGCTCTTATAAGCCTGTGTGGATTTTCAATTTCAATAGTATTATAAGACTCTTTATCTAGATTTTCTAATTTTTTTTGAAGAAATTGTATCCCTTTAGTTTTTAATTCTTGATTTAGCTCAACCCTTATTTTAGAATCTACATTTGGAAAATAGTCTAAACCATCAATTACAGCATTGGTGTATAAACCACTTCCCCCAACCATAACTACAATCCTATTTTTTGTAAATAATTTGTTCAATTTGTTAAGAGCATCTTTTTCAAATTGCCCCACACTATAATCTTCAAAAATTGACCTATTTTGTATAAAATGATGTTTTGCAGAGGCTAACTCTAAGCTTGAAGGAACAGCAGTTCCAACACTCATTTCTTTGTAAAATTGGCGAGAATCACTTGATATAATTTCAGTATTAAAATGTTGTGCTAATTTAATACTTAGTGTAGTTTTACCTATTGCTGTTGCTCCAATAACTGTTATTAAATAATTAGTCATTTAAAAGTTTTTCTCCACATTTATGGCAAAATATGGAATTGTCTAAATGTTTTTCAGCGTTACAACTAGGGCAGTGTTGTGTGTTTTTAGGTACAAAATTATCTGTTTTTGCCAATTCAGAAGTTACAATACCAGTTGGTACTGCAATAATTCCATAACCTAAAATCATAACAATACTCGCAATAAACTGTCCAAACGGTGTTTGAGGGGAAATATCTCCATAGCCTACAGTTGTTAATGTTACAATAGCCCAATACATGCTTTGTGGAATACTGGTAAATCCATTTTTAGGACCTTCTATTAAATACATAATTGTTCCTAAAATTATAGTAAGTAGTATTACCACAAATAGAAAAACAATAATTTTGATTCTACTTGATTTTAAGGCTGATATTAAAATTCTAGAGGCACCAGAGTAACGAACGAGTTTTAAGATTCTAAATACCCGTAATAATCTAATAGCTCTTAAAGCAATAAGCGCATGGGTGCCTACAAAAATTAAAGAAAGGTATTTTGGTATGGTTGCTAACAAATCGATAATACCATAAAAGCTGAAGATATAGTTTTTAGGTTTTTTAATTGAAATAATTCTAGCAATATATTCAATGGTAAATAAAATAGTAATAATCCATTCAGAGATATTTAAAAAATCATGATATTTTGTATCAAAACTTTCAATGCTTTCTAACATTACTAAAATTATACTTGCAATAATTGCTAATATTAGAATAATGTCAAACCATTTTCCTTCAGGAGTATCGGCTTCATAAATAATTTCATGAAGTTTCACTTTCCAATGTCTTTTGTCTTTTTTGTTTTCCAAAATTAAATTTACCTGAAACGTTGTACTAAAATAATTCTTTTATTTTAATTAAAATTTACTTCTTTTTTAAAACAATATTTATTAATTTTTTTTCAGTACAATTGGTTGCTTTTGAGACGTTATAGTTTGATTAAATAATTCTTTTAAAACTTGATATTCAAAATTGTAAAATATTGTTTTGTTTATTAAAAATGAACTTTTTAGATTAATTTTAAAATTTTGATGTTTTCTGGTTGTTAACAAGTATTTTATTCCTTCATTTTCTAATGAAATTAGTTTATCTTTAGGATAAGAATCTATGATAAAATTATCGGGAAGCTCAAGAGTGAAATTAACAATGTACTTTCTTGGGTATCCAAAATCAACAGGGTATAATCTGTTATGTTGTTTAAAGGGATTTGTTTTAAAACTTTCATCAAAAAAAGGATTTAAGTATAGGTTTGAGGTGTTTTCTTGATGATCTATTAATATTTCAAAAGTTTCTATTGTGGGTTTATCTATTTCATTTTTATTTTTGATTTCATAATTAAGAACTTCTAAATTAGTAAAGCTATTTTCAAAATCTATTATGATATCATCTTCAATTTTATTTTGAATTTTCTCTCTTCTTTTAAGTGCATCATACCCATATTTAATTTTTCGTATTTTACCAGTTATAGTTCCGTTTTCTTTTAATATAAGTGCAATATTTAATTGAGATTTTGAGTTTTGTTCAGGAATAATATCAATCCAATAACTTTCATTTTCAAAATCCATAACTCTGCCATACCCATTTAAACATCTATAAGGCAATAACCCAAAAGGAGATAGTTTATCTGTAGCATCTAATAAAATAGATTTTCCATTTATATTAACTTTGGCAATTACATAATTAAAATCAGTTATTACTGGATATAATTTAGTTGGAAAACCATTTTTTCTTGTAGAAATTAAAACTAATTCAGTATCAATATTTTTTGCTTTTAAGGCATTTATTAGTGAAATGTTAATTTCTCCAACATTTCCAATTTTTTCTTCAAAAGATTTTTTTATTCTTACATTTTTAAAAATGCTATATTTTCCATTCCAATTAAAGTGATTTTGCACGAAAGTATATATAGATTTTGCTTTATCAATTTCTGAAGTAATGGTATCAATAAATGAGGGTAATTTATCTTCAAAATACTTCGTTTTTTTTAATTGTCTACCAATATTTTTATCAGTTCTAAATTCTCTATCTACTTCATTCCAAGATGTTGTATACTTTATATTAGATCCATCAAACCAAATAAGTTTAGAAAGTTCAAATTTAATTTTTGAAATATAGTTATTTTTATCAGTGATATAGTCTTCTTCAACAAAAGAAGGAATATTTTTCATTGCATAGGTTATGTTTTCACAATTAGCTGAAGCTGCATAACCAGGAATTCTAAAACATTTTTTTTCTATTGTTGAGGAGTTAATTGCTAATTTTAAATATCCTTTTAACTCTCTATTGTAAACATAGTTTCCAGGAATTTTTGCGTGATAAATACTATATTTTTTAGGAATGTTTGATTGAAATACCCAACCTGTTAAATTAAATTTAAATGGAGATTCCACAGTATATTTAACCTCAACAACACTACCTTCTTTTAAGTTAGGCATAGTAAATTTAACTAAACTCCAATGTTCATTGATTTTTTCTTTGAATATTTGAGACTTCGATAATAAGGTTTTATTTTTTTGATTATGTGTGACTGCTTCAATATTTATTACTTGTTCACTAGCATCTTTATTATTGTATAATTTTATTTCAAAAGATGCATTTTCAAAACCCTCTTTATTAAATAATTTGATTTTTTTATAAAAAGTTGTACTTATTATTATTTTTTCATTCTTTATTTTAAAAGTAGTATTGCCACTTTCATATAAAACTACGGCATTTGCAGTTGTATCTAATTTATATCTTTTTAAATTAATTTCTTCGTTTGTTATAGTACCAAAAGAGTAATCTGGTTCATTTTGCGAATATGAATTAATATGTAACAAGAAAATTAAAAGTAAAGAGATTCTTTTCATAGCAATTAGTTTTAAAATCGAATTAGTTTTTCCACATTATTTTTTTGAAGATATTTTTTAATGATAAATCTATTTTGAATGGAATTTTCCATAGGTGAAATTAAGGTTCTAAGCACTTTTATATTAGTTATTTGATATTCTAAGTCGGTAAAACAATAACCTTTAAACTGACTGTTTTCAATTAAGATAACCGATTTTTCTCCAACCTGTCGACCTTTATCTATAACTAATAAATTATCATTGCTAAATTCAATTTTTTCTAATTTTTTCTTATTAGAATAATTATATTTAGGATTGTTAATTTCTACTTCTTCTACATATTTAAGATCAGAAATTAAAGAGCTTCCAGTTTCTTCATAAGAAACGGATGTCACTTTATTTTGAATAATAATTGCTTTTTTTGAAGTTCTTAAAAATAGTTGGTTTACCGTTTTTTTTATATTTTTTCCTTTACCAATATAAATAATTTCACTTTTATTATTGTGAACATAAAATAATCCTTCATTAGAAGGTAAATTATCTAAAATATTGAGTAGTTTGGGTGCTAATTTTCTTCCGTTATCAGTTTTAATTGCTTTTTTAACAATTTCTTTAGCAGTATCTTTATTTAATAGGTGTTTAAATAGTTGTACTGTAGCAATTGCATCTCCTTCAGCTCTGTGCCTGCTTGAAACAGGTATTCCTAAAGATCTGCATAATTTGCCTAATTTATAAGAAGGCAATTCAGGGATTAGTTTTTTACTTAATTCAACAGTGCACAATGTTTTCCTTTCAAAATTAAATCCGAGTCGTCTAAATTCAGTAGTTAAAATTCGATTGTCAAAATTGGCATTATGGGCAACTAAAACACAGTCGGTAGTAATTTCAACAATTCGTTTTGCTACTTCGTAAAATTTAGGTGCATTTTTAAGCATTCCATTACTAATGCCAGTTAAATTAACTACAAATGGTTGAATTTCTTTTTCGGGATTAATTAAACTAACAAACTGGTCTATAATTTGATGTCCATCAAATTTATAAATAGCAATTTCAGTAATTCCTTCTTCGTTGAATTTACCTCCTGTAGTTTCTATGTCAAGTATTGCGTACAAATTAATTGTAATTTCGTTCTCCAAAAATAGCACTTCCAACACGTACCATTGTACTTCCTTCTTCAATTGCTATTTGGTAATCTCCACTCATTCCCATTGAAATAGTTGTAGGTTTAAAATTATCAGATGAATAATTTTTTAGACGATCAAAATAGATTTTTAAGGTTTTAAATTCGTTTCTAATAATGGTTTTATCTTCTACAAAGCTTGCCATTCCCATAAGACCTATAATTTGAATGTTTTTAAGATTTAAAAATTCTTGAGCGTTTAAAATTTGTAGTACATCATCATATGCTAATCCAAACTTTGTATCTTCTTTTGCTATTTTTACTTGTAATAAACAATTAATTATTCTATTATGTTTTATGGCTTGTTTGTTTATTTCTTTTAGGGTTTTAAAACTATCTACACCATGGATAAGACTTACAAAAGAAGCCATATATTTAACTTTATTTCTTTGTAAATGCCCTATCATATGCCATTCAATATCTTTAGGTAGCTCTTGGTATTTTTGAGCCATTTCTTGAATTTTATTTTCACCAAATGTTTTTTGTCCGGCTTTATAAGCTTCTATAATAGCAGTAATTGGCTTTGTTTTTGAAACGGCAACAAGTGTTACATTTTTTGGTATTGAATTTTTAATCTTTTGAAGATTTTTTGATATACTCATATGGGATTTAAAATAAAGTCCAAAGATAATAGAAATTTAATTAATCATTAATTTCAAAAATGGTTAATCCACTTCTTAACTTAGGCTCAATATAAGTGCTTTTAGGAGGCATTCTTAAATCTTCATTAACCACTGCTTTTAGTTGCTCTACTGAAACTGGAAATAATCCAAAACTGACTTTATACATTTTAGAATCTACCATCTTTTTCAATTGTTTTTTGCTATAAATGGCAGGTAAACATTTTATTCTAGGATCAGTTTTTAAGTCTTCAATACCTAAAATTGGTTTTAAAATAGTTTTATATATAATATGGGTATCAAGATCCGAAAGTGCATTGTTAATTGGGAATTCTGTTTTTCTAAGGTATAAGGAATAATACTCACCATCTAAGTACATAGTAAAATGGTGTTTTTTGCTTGGTGTGTAAAGTTTTTCCCCTTTATTTTCAACAATGTATAATTCATTTAATTTACTTAAAAATTCTTCTTTTGTTAAACCATTTAAATCTTTTACAAAACGATTGAATGAAGAAATTTTCAAGTTGGCATCGGAAATGAGATAACTCATAAAGTAATTGTAGTTTTCTTCTCCCGTATGATTTTTATTCATTGTTTTTTTTTGATTAGCTAGAAAACTTGAAGAAGCTGTTCTATGATGCCCATCAGCAATATAAATTGCTTTCATTTTTTGAAATTCTTTTTCAATATTATCTATATCCAAATCATCTTCAATTACCCAAAGTTTATGCAAACGTCTGTTTTGAGTCATAAATTCATATTCAGATCTTTTTTGAGAATATTTTCTATAAAGTCTATTTAGATAATTGCTTTCAGGATAAGTAAGTAGCACTGGCTCAGCATTAAAACCAGCTATACCTAGGTAATTGCCAAACAGTTCTTCTCTTGCCTTTAAGGTATCTTCGTGTTTTTTTATAATATTGTTTTTATAATCATTTACATGGGCTGCTGCAATAATGCCCCAAAAAGTATCTCCTCCAAACGATTTTTCATGTAAATAATATTGAGATTTTTGATCTTTTCTGTATATGTCTTCCGTTTTAAATTGATTATAAGTTTGATGAACTAATTTAAAACGTTCTTCACCTGAAAGCTCTGGTTCAGTATCATAACCAGGTTTTATAATATGTAAAAAAGAAAATGGGTTGAACCGCAAATGGGCTTTTAATTCTTTTTTTGAATATTCATCATAAGATCTTGAGGTTGCAACTGCTGCTTTATCGCGTGTTGGACGTGTAGCTTTAAAGGGTTTTATTATTGCCATACTATTTAACGAGCTTATTTTTAAGTAATTGATAATTTAACTACCCAAATATACAACTTTATTAAATTTTAATCAAAAAAAAGGATGTTATTTTAACATCCTTTTAATCAATTATGTATAATGAAACTTATTTTAAGAGTTCAACTATTTGTTCAGCTAATTCTGTTCCAATTCTATCTTGTGCTTCGCTAGTAGCTGCGCCAATATGAGGAGTTAAAGATAAATTAGGGTTCATTAATAACTGAATTTCTGGCGTTGGTTCATTTTCAAAAACATCTAATGCTGCACTTGCTATTTTTCCACTCTCTAAAGCTTGTACAAGAGCGACTTCATCAATAACACCTCCACGAGCAGCATTTACCAAAAAGGCATTATCTTTCATTAAATCGAATTCTTTGGTTGAAATTATGTAGTCTTTTTGAGCTGGAACGTGCAGAGATATAAAATCTGCTTGTTTTAAAACTTCTTCTTTAGTAATGGTATTTATGTTAAAGAACAATGCTTGGTGATCAAAAAATTCAATTTCTAAATTTACCGCGTCAATAAAAGGGTCATAGGCAACTACATTCATACCTAAGCCAATAGCTATTTTTGCAGTGGCTTGTCCAATTCTTCCAAATCCAATTAAACCAAGTGTTTTACCTCTTAATTCAACTCCTTTTGCATATGATTTTTTAAGATGTTTAAATTTTGAATCTCCCTCTAAAGGCATATTTCTATTGGAATCGTGTAAAAAACGAGCCATTCCAAATAAGTGCGCAAATACCAGTTCGGCTACTGAATGAGATGAAGCTGCAGGTGTGTTTATTACATGCAAGCCTTTTTCACGAGCATATTCTACGTCAATATTATCCATTCCAACACCTCCACGACCGATAATTTTTAAAGATGCACAATTATCAATAATATCTTTTCTAACCTGTGTTGCGCTTCTTACTAATAGTACATCAATTTCGTTTTGGTTGATATAATCTACTAATTGGTCTTGTGCTACAGAGGTTAAATCAACTTCAAAGCCATTTAAACCCAATGCTGCAATTCCACTTTTGGCCAATCCATCGTTTGCTAATACTTTCATTTTATAAATATTTTTTTTAGTTTATGAAACTTGTTTTTCAAATTGTTGCATTACGTTTATTAAAACTTTTATGCTTTCTATTGGCATAGCATTATAGATACTTGCTCTATAGCCTCCAACTGATTTATGACCTTTTAATCCATTGATTCCTGCTTCATTCCAAAGTTTATCAAAAGTATCTTTATGAGTTTCATTTGTTAAATTAAAAGTAACATTCATTGTGGATCTATCTTCTTTGTTTGCAAAACCAATAAATAAAGGATTTCTATCTACTTCAGCGTATAACAAAGCAGCTTTTTCTTGATTGATTTTTTCAATAGCTTTAACTCCTCCTTGTTCTTTTAACCATTCTAAAGTTAACATAGATACATAAACTGCAAATACAGGTGGAGTATTAAACATACTGTCTTTACTTAAGTGTACTTGATAGTCTAACATAGAAGGGATGCTACGTCCAGTTTTACCTAAAATTTCATCTTTTACTATAACTAAAGTAGTACCAGCAGGGCCCATGTTTTTTTGTGCTCCTGCATAAACCAAATCAAATTGCGTAAAATCTAATTCACGTGAAAATATATCTGAACTCATATCACAAACTAATAGCGCATCCGTTTTAGGGAATTCTTTAATTTGAGTTCCAAAAATAGTATTGTTAGATGTGCAATGCACATAATCTATATCACTTGGGATGTTGTAGTTTTTTGGAATGTAGTTGTAACCTTTATCTTTTGAACTAGCGAAAACGTCTACTTCACCTAACGTTTTAGCTTCTTTAATTGCTTTAGAACTCCATGTTCCAGTGTCAAAATAACCTGCTTTACCATTAACTTTTAATAAATTGTATGGGGTCATTAAAAATTCAAGGCTTGCACCTCCTTGTAAAAAAAGTACCGAATATCCTTCAGGTAGGTTTAATAATTCTTTAACTAAGCTACGTGCTTTTTCCATCACTTCAACGAATTCTTTGCTTCTGTGTGAAATTTCAATTAAAGATAAATCTATACCATTAAAGTTGGTAACAGCATTGGCTGCTTTTTTTAATACTTCTTGTGGTAAAATACATGGTCCTGCACTAAAATTATGTTTTTTCATTTGTATAGAATATGAATTTATTTCTCTTACAAATTTCGGAAAAAAAAGCTAAATAAGTATATTTTATTTCATAAAAAACTACTTAAATATTTAATAAAAATTCAACTGTGTCTATGTTATCTGCATAATTCCATAATTTTGGACGTTGAGTTTGTCCAAATTTTACGAAATCTACAACGTTTTCGTTACAGGCAATACACTGTATTTCATCTTTATCGGTTTTTAATTTAAGTAACAGATTGTCAAACGAATCGTAATATTCATAAAAAATAGTAGCTATAGGAGAGGCATAGTTAGTATCTTCTTTTAGCATCACAAATCCATTTTCAAGAATCTTAAACAAGCTCATTAAGTAAACAGCTTTGTTATAATCGTAATTATTTTCGTATTTTTTATAATTAATAATGTCATTAAACTTGAATAAAGCATTAAATAACAACTCAAAGTTATAGTTTTTAGGAACAAATATTTTAGAAACACTTCTACAACCTAAACCAAAATATTGAAAAATGTCTTCACCTAAAAGTTCTAATTCTTCTTTACTTTCTTTACCTGTAATTATTGCCACAGAGTTTCTGTTTTTTCTAATAATGTTTGGGTATTTTCCAAAATAATGTTCAAAATAGCGAGCTGTATTGTTGCTACCAGTTGCAATAACAGCATCAATAGCTGTTAATTTGTCTTCTGTAAAAGTTATTTTATTTTTAAAATAGGGATTGTAATATTCCAAAAATTTAGCAATAAGTGGTAAAAAGTGCTTATCATTAGATGATTGTTTTACCATAGCATTATGACCTGTTAGTAGTACACATAAAAAATCATGAAATCCAACTAAGGGAATATTTCCTGCCATGATTATGGCTACTTTTTTAGGTGTTTTAATAGCTTCAATTTTATAAGTGGTAAGCCATTTGGTTAAATTTTCTTCAGTAAGTGCTTCACCCCAACTTTCAAAAGCTTTAAGAACATTATTTTTTGTAAACCAACCATTAAACTCTTGGGCTCTATTAATTTGCATTAAAAAAGCATCAAAAAACAAGGTGTTTAATTCAGATTCATTATTTTTTTCAATTTTCGAATTGTTAAATTGTTTAAAAAATGTACCTAGTTCTACAAATGCTTGTTTTCTCTGTGCTAAATTCATGGAATTTTTACCTTAAAATTTAATTTTATATTTGCAAAAATAATCTAAATAATAGTATGGCAATAAAAATAACAGATGAATGTATAAATTGTGGGGCTTGCGAACCCGAATGTCCTAACAATGCAATTTATGAAGCTGGTGAAGAATGGAGATATTCGGATGGGACTTCATTAACAGGAAATGTAGTTTTACCAAATGGCAACAAGGTTGTAGCCGATGAGCAGCATGAGCCAAAAGATGATGAAGTATATTTTATTGTAACCGATAAATGTACCGAATGTAAAGGTTTTCATGACGAACCACAATGTGCCGCAGTTTGTCCGGTAGATTGTTGTGTGCCAGATGAAGACAATGAAGAAACTGATGAGCAATTGTTTGCAAAACAACAGTTTTTACATAAAGAGTAGTTTATAGTGATTCTTAAAAATGAATTTTGAAATCTGTACAGATTGTGTTGAAGGAGCAATGGCTGCTGAAAAATATGGAGCCAAACGTATAGAGTTATGTTCAGCATTATCTGTTGGTGGATTGACCCCAAGTTTTGGTTTAATTCAACAATGTGTTGAAAATTCATCAGTTGAAGTTCATGTAATGATACGACATAAAGAAGGAGGTTTTGTTTGTAGTGAATTAGATATAAACTTAATGAAAGTTGATATTTCTATGGCTAAACAAGCTGGAGCAACAGGAGTTGTTTTTGGGATTTTAACCGCTGAAAATACCGTATCAAACAAAAATAAAGAACTGCTAAACTTTGCGAAGCAATTAAATTTAGAAGTCACGTTTCATAGAGCTTTTGACTTTCTTATCGATTATAAGAAAGGAATTGAGTGTTTGATAAATTTTGGTTTTGATCGTCTACTAACATCTGGTTTAAAAAAAACTGCAGAAGAAGGTTTAGATGTAATTTCATTTTTACAGCAGCACTATGGAGATCAACTACAAATTATGGCTGGGAGTGGTATTAATTCTTCAAACGCCTCAAAATTTGCTAGTATTGAAGTAAACAACCTTCATTTTACAGCAAGAAAACCTATAAGTTTTGGCAATTCATTTTCAATGGGAGATGTTATGGTAGTTGATGAAGAGAAAATTAGAACTATTACTAATTTATTTTAGGAAGTATTTATATTTTGAAATAGAAAGCGGAATTTTAAAATTCCGCTTTTTATGAATTCTAGTTACTTTTCAGTAAATGAAGCTATAAATGAATTACTTTTTCTAGCAAAAAAGAAAATGTAAAAATAGCAAAGCACCATTAAAAATAAGGCAGGTTTAAAATCGAATTGATCGGTTAATAAGCCATATAAAGGAGGGATAATTGCTCCTCCTACAATAGCAGTACATAAAATTCCAGATGCTTGAGGTTTGTATTCGCCTAAGCCACTTAATGATAAGGTGAAAATAGTTGGGAACATGATTGAATTAAATAACCCAATTAATAAAATAGACCACATGGCTACAAATCCATTAGTTAACATTGAAATTGCAAGTAATGAAATAGCCATGGTTGCAAAAATGGCTAATACTTTAGCAGGCGCTACAATTCTTGTTAAATAAGCTCCAATAAATCTTCCAACCATTGCTCCAGACCAGTAAAATAATACAAAGGCACCAACAATAGCTTTGTTATCAACATTAGCCAAATCTTGTTGAACTACCATTTCAGAAACTTTAGACATCCATTCACTGTTTCTAATCAATTCAGGCATATTCATACTTAAAAAGTAATTGACTAAATAACTTCCAATAGCAACTTCAGCACCCACATATAAAAAGATACCTATAGCTCCCATTTTTAGTACTTTATGTTTTAATGCTTCACCATATCCAAAACCTTCTTTCTTTTTTAAGATATTAGGAAGTTTTATTAAAGAAACAATAAATGCTAATAGTAATAATGAGGCGGCTAGTATTAAAAATGGATTTTGAACTGCCGAAGCTTCATTAATTAAATAAGCTTCTTTTTCAGCGGGTAATAGATTGTTGATGCTTTCACTTGATTTAATTGAATCACTTAATAAAAACATGGCTCCAACTGCTGGTGCAATTGCTGTACCTAAACTATTAAATGCTTGAGATAAATTTAATCTACTAGAAGCAGTTTCTTCTGTTCCTAATACTGCAACATAAGGGTTTGCAGCTACTTGTAAAACAGTCATACCTCCAGCTAAAACAAAATAACCTAATAAAAATACAGGGAAAGTTCTGTAAGCTGCGGCTGGATAAAACAATAAACAACCAGCTCCCATAATACTTAACCCAAGTAAAATACCTTTTTTATATCCAATTTTGGATAAGATAAACCCAGAGGGGATTGATAATAATCCGTAAGCCATAAAAAATGCAAATTGTACTAAACCAGCTTGGAAAAAGCTAAGTTCAAAAACCTCTTTTAATCTTGGAATTAATGAATCTACTAAAACAGTAATAAATCCCCACATAAAAAAAAGTGAGGTAAGCACATAAAATGCTTTGCTATAATTTTTGGTTGTATTCAAACTATTAATTTTTTAATGTTATTTAATTTTCAAGGAATAAATATATAATTATTCTTATAACTTGCTTTATTTTTTATACCAATAACTTAACAAATTCGACAAAGAGTATTTTTTAAATATTTAGGTTTTGTATTAGCTGACTTTAAAAAATGAATCAACGCACATTATAAAATAAATAATTTCTTTCAAACTTAAATCTTAATAGTATATTTGCACCGCAAAAAAATAAAATTATGAAGGCAGGAATTGTAGGTTTACCAAATGTAGGAAAATCAACTTTATTTAATTGTTTATCAAATGCTAAAGCGCAAAGTGCTAACTTTCCTTTTTGCACCATTGAACCTAATATTGGTGTTGTAAATGTTCCAGACAATAGATTGACTAAATTAGAAGAATTAGTAAATCCAGAACGTGTTTTACCAGCAACTGTTGATATTGTTGATATTGCAGGTTTAGTAAGAGGAGCAAGTAAAGGAGAAGGACTTGGAAATCAGTTTTTAGCAAATATTAGAGAAACCGATGCTATTATTCATGTGTTGCGTTGTTTTGATAATGATAATATAGTACATGTAGATACCACAGTAAATCCTGTAAGAGATAAAGAAACAATTGATATTGAGCTACAATTAAAAGATTTTGAAACTTTAGAGAAAAGATTAGAACGCGTAAAAAAAACAGCACGTACTGGTAATAAAGAAGCTCAAAAAGAATTAGAAGTTTTAGAAAAAGTAAAAGCTGGTTTAGAAGCTGCAGTATCTGTTAGAGCTATTGATTTAACGGAAAAAGAACGTGAAGAATACATCAAACCACTTCAATTTATAACTGACAAACCAGTGTTATATGTTTGTAATGTTGATGAAAGTTCTGCTGTTACAGGCAATGCTTATGTTGAGGCTGTTAAAGAAGCAGTTAAAAATGAAAATGCTGAAGTAATTGTTTTAGCGGTTGGTACAGAAGCCGATATTACAGAGCTGGAAACTTTTGAAGAAAGACAATTGTTTTTAGAAGATTTGGGCTTGGAAGAACCAGGGTCTTCTGTATTAATTAGAGCTGCCTATAAATTACTTAACCTTCAAACCTACTTTACGGCTGGTGTAAAAGAAGTAAGAGCTTGGACAATCCATATTGGAGATACTGCACCACAAGCTGCAGGAGTAATTCATACCGATTTTGAAAAAGGATTTATTAGAGCAGAGGTAATTGCATACGAAGATTTTGTAAATTATGGTAGCGAGGCTAAAGTAAAAGAAGCAGGAAAAATGAGAGTAGAAGGAAAAGAATACATTGTAAAAGATGGCGATGTAATGCATTTCAGATTTAACGTTTAGCTATAAAAAAAATAAAAATATTTTTTAAAAACTCTGTTAATAATTATTTTAACAGAGTTTTTTTTATTTCTACTTTCAAAATAGTACTTTAGCAAATCTTCAAGAATATCACTTTAATAAATGACAGAACAAACATCGTATACAGAGGATAATATTCGTTCACTAGATTGGAAAGAACATATTAGAATGCGCCCCGGTATGTACATTGGTAAACTAGGTGATGGTTCTTCACCTGACGATGGTATTTATATTTTAATCAAAGAAGTTCTAGACAACTCTATTGATGAATATGTAATGGGAGCAGGAAAAACTATAGAAGTTTCTGTAAAAGAGGAAACGGTTACCATTAGAGATTATGGTCGTGGAATTCCTTTAGGAAAAGTAGTGGATGTTGTTTCTAAAATGAATACTGGTGGAAAATACGATTCAAGAGCATTTAAGAAGTCGGTTGGGCTTAATGGAGTTGGTACTAAAGCGGTAAATGCGTTGTCTTCTTATTTTAAAGTGCAATCTTATAGAGATGGACAAACCGTTTTTGCTGAATTTGAACAAGGAAATATTACACTCGAAGAGAAACCTCAAAATACTACCAGTAGAAAAGGTACCAAAGTAACTTTTGTACCTGACAAATCCATTTTTACTAAGTTCAAATTTAGAAATGAATACATTGTAAAAATGATTAAAAACTATGTATATCTAAATACAGGGTTGACAATTATTTTTAATGGAGAAAAGTATTTTTCTGAAAAAGGATTAAAGGATTTATTAGAAGAAAATATTGCGGATGAATTTATGTTATTTCCTATCATTCATTTAAAAGATGAAGATATAGAAGTCGCTTTAACCTATAGCAAAGCACAATATAGCGAAGAATACCATTCATTTGTTAATGGTCAACATACAACACAGGGAGGAACGCATCAAAATGCATTTAGAGAGGCTATAGTTAAAACCGTTAGAGAGTTTTTTGGTAAAAATTATGATGCGTCTGATATTCGGAAATCTATTGTTTCTGCAATTAGCGTAAAAGTAATGGAACCAGTTTTTGAAAGTCAAACAAAGACTAAATTAGGTTCTACAGAAATGGGAGGAGGGCTTCCTACAGTTAGAACATTTATTACAGACTTTGTTAAAACAAACCTAGATAATTATCTACATAAAAACCCTGATACTGCTGAAAAAATTCAGAAAAAGATTTTACAAGCTGAAAAAGAAAGAAAAGACCTCTCCGGTATTCGGAAATTAGCTCGTGAACGTGCTAAAAAAGCGAGTTTACATAATAAAAAATTACGCGATTGTAGAATTCATTTAAATGACTTAAAAAAAGACAATCGCTTAGAAAGTACTTTATTTATTACAGAGGGAGATTCGGCGAGTGGCTCCATAACAAAATCAAGAAATGTCAACACACAAGCTGTATTTAGCTTACGTGGAAAACCCTTAAATTCATACAATATGAGTAAAAAAATAGTGTATGAAAATGAAGAATTTAATTTATTACAAGCAGCTTTAGATATTGAGGATGGTTTAGAAAATTTAAGGTACAATAATATTGTAATTGCTACCGATGCAGATGTTGATGGAATGCATATAAGACTGTTATTAATTACGTTTTTTTTACAATTTTTTCCTGAGTTAATTAAAGAAGGTCATTTATATATTTTAGATACACCTTTATTTAGAGTTCGTGATAAAAAACAAACGTTTTATTGCTACTCAGAAGAAGAACGAAAGAATGCAATTAATAGTTTAAAGGGAAAACCAGAAATAACAAGGTTTAAAGGTTTGGGGGAAATTTCTCCTGATGAATTTGTACATTTTATTGGGGATGATATTCGTTTAGACCCCGTAATGTTAGATAAAGAAACATCAATAGATAAGCTATTGGAATTTTATATGGGAAAAAACACTCCTGATAGACAAAAATTCATTATAAATAATTTAAAAGTTGAACTTGATATTGTAGAAGAATTGTAATATGCTAGAAGAAAATAATGAGTCAATAAACGAAGAATTCGGTAATCAAGAAACCATTACCAAAGTTACAGGAATGTACAAGGACTGGTTTTTAGATTATGCTTCATATGTAATTTTAGAAAGAGCAGTTCCAGCAATTAAAGACGGTTTTAAACCTGTGCAGCGTAGAATTATGCACTCAATGAAAGACCTAGATGATGGACGTTACAATAAAGTAGCAAACATTGTAGGGCACACGATGCAATATCATCCCCATGGAGATGCATCCATAGCAGATGCTATGGTGCAGATTGGTCAAAAAGAGTTGCTCATTGATATGCAAGGAAACTGGGGAAATATTCTTACAGGTGACCGAGCAGCCGCTTCACGTTATATAGAGGCTCGTTTATCAAAATTTGCTTTAGATGTTGTTTTTAACCCTAAAACTACAGAATGGCAAGCCTCTTATGATGGTAGAAAAAAAGAACCTATAGATTTACCAGTTAAATTTCCAATGCTTTTAGCACAAGGAGCTGAAGGGATAGCAGTAGGACTTTCAACAAAAATTTTGCCTCATAATTTTAATGAATTAATTGATGCTTCAATCAAGCATCTTAAAGGTAAAAGTTTTAAGCTTGTTCCTGATTTTTTAACAGGAGGTATAGCAGATGTTTCTAATTATAATGATGGCAAAAGAGGAGGGAAAGTTAGAGTAAGAGCAAAAATTTCTCAATTAGATAAAAAAACACTTATTATTAATGAAATTCCTTTTGGAACAACAACTTCTTCATTAATTGATTCTATTTTAAAAGCCAATGATAAAGGGACAATTAAAATAAAACAAATTGAAGATAATACAGCTGCTAATGTTGAAATATTAGTGCATTTGCCTAACGGAATTTCACCAGATAAAACGATTGATGCACTTTACGCATTTACTAACTGTGAAAATTCAATTTCACCATTATGTTGTGTAATTGATGAAAATAAACCTGTTTTTATAGGAGTTTCTGAAGTCTTAAGAAGATCCACAGATCATACAGTTGAATTGTTAAAATTAGAACTTGAAATTCAGTTAAATGAATTAGAAGAGCAATGGCATTTTGCATCATTAGAACGCATATTTATAGAAAATAGAATCTATAGAGATATTGAAGAGGAAGAAACTTGGGAAGGCGTTATTAAGGCAATAGACAAAGGCTTAAAGCCTTATATAAAACATTTAAAAAGGGCTGTAACTGAAGAAGATATTATTCGTTTAACAGAAATTAGAATTAAAAAAATATCAAAATTTGATATAGACAAAGCCAAGCAATTTATTGAAAGTTTAGAAGATAAAATTGCTACAGTAAAACATCATTTAGCCCACCTTACCGATTTTGCAATAGATTATTTTAAAAATTTAAAAATCAAATACGGAAAAGGAAAAGAGCGTAAAACAGAACTTAGATTATTTGATGATATAGTTGCTACCAAAGTGGTAATGCGCAATACAAAACTATATGTTAATAGAGAAGAAGGTTTTGTTGGAACTTCATTAAAACGTGATGAGTATGTTGATGATTGTGCAGATATAGACGATGTTATTATTTTTAGAAAAGATGGTGTTATGATGGTCACAAAAGTAGATGCTAAAACTTTTGTTGGTAAAGATATTATTCATGTAGCTGTATTTAAAAAGAATGATAAACGAACGGTTTATAACATGATTTATCGCGATGGTAGAAGTGGACCAAGCTATATGAAACGTTTTAATGTTACAGGAGTAACTCGTGATAAAGAATATAATTTAACAGCAGGAAGTAAAGCTTCAATTGTTCAATACTTTACTGCAAATCCTAATGGTGAAGCCGAAATAATAACTATAAATTTAAGAGCTGTCGGCAGTATTAAAAAATTAAAATGGGATATAGATTTTTCTGAATTAGCCATAAAAGGAAGAAGTGTAAAAGGAAATACTGTAACCAAATATGCAATTAAAAAAATAGAACTTAAATCTGAAGGAGTTTCAACTTTAAAGCCTAGAAAAATTTGGTTTGACGATGTTGTTCAACGCTTAAATGTTGATGAAAGAGGCGAACTTTTAGGCGAGTTTAAGGCCGAAGATAGACTGTTAATTATCAATCAAAAAGGTGTTGTTAAAACCATCAAGCCTGAATTAACTACTCACTTTGATAATGATATGATTGTACTAGAAAAATGGATACCTCAAAAACCAATTTCTGCAATTTACTTTGATGGTGAAAAAGAACGCTACTTTGTAAAACGTTTTATGATTGACAACCCTAATAAAGAGGAAATTTTTATATCAGAGCATCCTAAATCTCAATTAGAAATTGTAGCTACGGATTACAGACCTATGGTTGAGATAGCATTTTCTAAGCGAAGTTTAGAAAATATGGAGGTTAATTTAGAAGAGTTTATAGCTGTAAAAGGAATTAAAGCTCTTGGAAATCAATTAACTACAGAAAAAATTAAACAAGTAAATTTGCTAGAACCTTTACCTTATGAAGCACCAGAGGTTGATGATGTTGAAGTAACAGATGAAGAAATAGTAAACTCAAATGAAAATCAATCAGATTCTAAAAAAGAAGATGAAGGACAAACCAAGTTATTCTAAAACACATGTACTATTAATAGCTTTTGCTTTTAAAAGGTGTTTCTTTAAATCCAGTTTCTTGATTGATTAAAATTGTTGCTGCAAAAAAATAATTACACAACACATTGGCAAATTTGGGTAATATATGAGGAACTTCCTTGGCTTCCTCATTGTTAATTTTAACCATTAAACGTATGGCTTTTTTGGATAATGAGGAACATTGATTTAAAATTCCAACGGGTGAACAACCTCCTGGCAAAACAAAACTTGAAATAGATTCTTTAGTAACCGTTTTAATTCTAGTATAAATTTTAAGTAATTGTTGATGGTCACTTTCTTCAATAGCTAGTTTTCCTCTTATAGATCCGTTAAGATGGTAGCATAGAGGTAATATCCAATTTAATTCAGTTTCTAAAGTTTTTAATTCATAACTTTTGTCGTATCGAAGTCTTAAATTACCTAATTCGTCTATTGCCCAACCCACCATACGAGTTAATTCATCGGTTAAAATTTCATAGTCACATTTATAAGAATCTTCATAAATAAAAGGATAACAAAGTTCATCTAAAGTTGATTTAGGATGTAATTTTTTCATAGTGTTGGAATGTTGTTATTTAATTTAATTTTTCAAAAAAAGTAAGCTCATAATCAGTTAATAACTCAGGGTGTGTAATTTTAATAATATCTTTTAAAACAAGATCAGGCCTAGTTGGTGAAAGTTCAAAATACATGATACCTCCTGTTTCACCAATGTTATTTGAGTAAGAATAAATTTGCTGATTTTGATATGCTTTAAAGCTAGAATAGATGCTATTTCCTTCTTCAAGTTCTTTTATGTTTTTATAAAATCCAGGAGAAAGCCAAATATCAGCATCTTTTCCTTTTTCAAAAACACTTTCAATATTTAACGCTAAACTTCCTTTTCCTTTAGAGTTTTGCCATAAATAGTTGGTGTTTGCATCTTTTAAAAAGGAGGCTTCAAAACTTTCTCCTGCAGGTAAATACCAAACATCTTTATACAAACCACCGGAAAGTACTATGGGTTTATTTTTAGATTTTAAAGCTATGCTTTTTGCTGTTAAATAATTTTTTTCAATTTGATTAAAAATACTGTCGGCTTGTTTACTTTTATCGAATAAAAGTCCAAAAAATTTAATCCATTCAGCTCTGCCTAAAGGGGTTTCTTCAAGCCAATCTCCATTAAAAATAACAGGAATTCCCATTCTTTCAATATTGGCATACATTTTATTATTACTATTTAATGTAAAACCTACAACAACTTCAGGTTTGATATCTATAAGTAATTCAGTATTGATGTTTTCAGAATTACCTAATTCAACAATTTGCCCATTATTAATTAATCTCCTTGTTTTTTCTGAAGAAACAAAATCTGTATTAGGGAAACCAATCAACTTATTTTCAGCATTTAATAATTCAAGCATTGGAATATGGGTTGTACTTGTTACCACAATTTTTTTTAGGGGTATTTGCAACTCATTATCATTTTTAGGTTGTTTGGTTAAAATAAATTCAAAAGTGTCATTTGAGTTTTGATATGGAGTTTTTATAATAAGTTTTGAATAGGATTCAAAATGTTGAATGTCAAATCCTTTTGCATATTTAATGGTAGATGTTTGTAGTTTTTTTTGAGACTTTTCATTTTTGGAATTACAAGCAGCTAGAAGAAGGCTTATGATTGCCATGGAAGCTATTTTTAAGATAAATTTCATAAGTTAGTTTTAAAGTACTTTAAAAGTATTGTTTTGTTTTTTAAATTTAAATAGTTATTTAATTTTAAGACTATTGACGAAGGATATTTGCTGTTTTTCTGATGAACTTAATAAAATAAAGGGTTTGTTTCTAAAATTTATTTTATGAGTTATTTCTTTTCTATTTTTTTGATGACTGGATAATGTTAAATAATTTTCTAAGTATCATTACGATCAAATTGATGTCTCTCAACTTTTTTAAAACCTTCATCCCAAATTTTGGAATTTCGAAAATTTAAACGTGTAATTACTTTTCCTTGAGTGCCCACCACCAGTGATATAATAAATCACTGCGTAAAAAATTTTGGCAAATGTAATATTTTAAGAATTTAAATGATACTAATTAATCTTATTTAATTACATTTGCACCAGATTATGGTTCTTAATTATACAACGGTATAATTAAAGTTAAAATGGGAATTCGGTTAAAATCCGAAGCTGTACCCGCAACTGTAAGCTTAGTCAAATTAAATTTGATGATTGTTATTAAACTTTTACCACTGTTCTAAATTTTGAATGGGAAGGTGAATAACAATACGCAAGCCAGGAGACCTGCCAAATCTAAATTAATTAATGCTTTCGGGACAAAAGTAAATTAACAATGAAACTATATAACAAAGTATTATTTTTTGGATTTTTTTTAAGTAGTTTATGTGTATATTCACAAAAAGATACTATTGTAACTCTGAAGGTGGTGAATTTACAAAGTGTAAAACTTTACAAACACTCAAAGGGACTTAAAGTTCTTGATTTAACAGATTCTATAATTGCAAAAAATGCAACTTCATTTACATCTTTATTGCGATTTAACACACCAATTTATATTAAAGAATATGGAGCTGGCGGAACAAGTTCTGCAAGTTTTAGAGGAACTAGTGCATCCAATACAGCTGTGATTTGGAATGGAATTAATATCAATTCAATTAATAATGGACAAACAGAATTTAACTCGTTGAATATTAGTTTATTTGATAATATAAATGTAAGAAGTGGTGGTGGTAGTATTGAGTTTGGGTCTGGTGCTGTTGGTGGAACAATTCATTTAAATAATGAACTTGGTTTTGGAGCTTATAGTAAACATCAAGTAATTTCAACGGTAGGTAGTTATCAAACATTTCATAATTTATATAAATACTCTTTTGGTAGTGAAACAACTGCTATTAAATTAGGTGCAGCGTATAATACCTCAAAAAATAATTACAAATGGTTAGATTATAATTTAGAAAATGAAAATGGTGCTTATCAACAAAGAGATTTTAATTTTAGCATAGCTCAAAAAATTAATGATTTTACAAAAATTAGTTTTTTTAGTTCCAAGTATAACGGGGTTCGACATTTTTCAGGGCAATTACCAAACCCATCTGCTGCTAAAGAAAAATATAAAGACTTTAGTTTTAGAAATTTAGTAAATTTTAATTATCATAAAAAAACAGCTACACACAACTTAAAGTTAGCTTACTTAACTCAAGAATATCGTTATTTTGCTGACAAAAATAAAGAGGATTATAATTTTGGAAAATCTAAAAGATACTTAATTAATTATGATTTTAGTTATAAAATTTCATCAAATTCAAGCATTGAATCATTTTCCGAATTTGAATCTGTTGATGGTAAAACAGATCAAATAGCTACTAAAAACCGAGCTCAATTTTCTCAATCACTTATTTACAATCAACGGTATAAAAATTTAGCTTCCTTAAATGCTAAAGTTAGAAAAGACTTCAATTCAGAATACAATGTTCCTTTTGTTTTTGCTTTAGGTATTCAAATAAAACCTTTAAGAAATACATTTGTAAGAACAAATGGTTCAAAAAATTACAGAGTACCAAGTTATAACGATTTGTATTGGCCAGCACTGGGAAACAAAAACTTAATTCCCGAATCTTCTTTACAAGGTGAAATAGGTGTAGGGTATAAAAATAATCAGTTTAAAATTGATTTAGGCGCATTTTATATTGATGCTAAAGATAAAATTGTATGGACTCCTGGTGGTGACCCTGATAGGCCAGGGGTATGGACTCCAATAAATATTGATAAAGTTGTAAATAAAGGATTAGAAATCAGTACAACTTATTCCATAAATTTTGTGAAACACTATATTGATTTGAATACAAATTATAGCTATACAATTGCTAAGGATAAAAAAACGAATGATTTTATACCTTATGTGCCTAAACATTTGTTGAACAGTAGTATTAGTTATTCATTTAAAAGAATAAATTTTTACTACCAGCATTTATTCAATGGTAAAGTATATACTACTAAAGATATTATTGATTCTTACGCTATGCCTTCATTTAATATTGGAAATTTTGGAGGTAGTTATAACTTAATTAAAAACCTAAAAAAAGAATTACAATTTGGGTTTAAAATAAACAATGTATTTAATAAAACTTACCAAGTTTTGCCAGGTAGACCTATGCCAAACAGAAATATAAACTTTAATATAAACTATAAATTTTAAAAGAATGAAAATCAGTAATTTTTTGCTTAGTATATTTTTATTAAGCGTCATCTTTGTATCGTGTACTAATGATGATGACGATGTTCAAGAACCTAAAGGAGCTTATGAAAATGGGATACTTATATCAGGTGAAGGTGGACCTTCAGGATCCATTTACTATGTGTCTAATGATTTTTCTACAACCGAAAGTCTAATCTATAAAAAAGTAAATAATAATGATTTAGGAGTTTATTTACAATCTATGGCTTTTGATAATGAAAATGCTTACATAGTTGTAGATAACCAAAATACAATAACTGTAGTTAACAGATATACTTTTGAAAAAGTTGGAGAAATTACAACGGATTTAAAAAAACCTAGATATATGGCTATAGCTGGTGATAAAGGTTATGTAACAAATTGGGCTGAAGGTGCTTATGGAGCAGATGTTGATGATGATTATATTGCTGTTGTAGATTTAAATACTTTTGAAGTAACAAAAACTATCTCGGTTGGAAATGGTCCAGAACGTATAGTTGCAAATAATGGTAAGCTTTATGTTTCTCATAAAGGAGCTTATACAACTAATAATATAATTACTGTTATTGATATTGCATCTGAAACAACTACTGAAATTACAGTAAAAGATAACCCTGATGAATTATTTTTTGACAATGCAGGTAATTTAGTAGTCCTTTGTGAAGGTCTTACGTTATCTTACAATCCAGACTGGACTGCAAATGAAAAAACGCCAGTTTCTATAACTAAAATTAGTACCGTTTCTAATAATATTATTTCTGAATTAATATTTGAAAATGGACAATTTCCAAGTTTATTAACATTTGATGGAAGTTATTTCTATTATAATTTAGGAAGCAAGATATATAAAGTTGCATCTGACGCATCTACATTACCTACAACAGAATTTTTAGATGCAGCAGCTACAAATTTATATGGGATTGAGGTGAATGATAGTTATTTGTTTTTATTAGATGCAAGTTTTACTGCTCAAAGTAAGCTAGACGTTTACAGTTCAAATACAAAGGAAAAAATAAATTCTTTTGCGGCACCAATAGGAGCTTCTAAAGTTTATTTTAATTAATATTATTAATTAGTATATCAACTAAAAAAAGGAGGGTTTACCTCCTTTTTTTAGTTGATATACTTCCTAACTTCATCTTTAATAAATGCCAAAGCAGTTGTAGATGGAGGAGGAGTTTCTAACATCCTTTTTAAAATGGCTTCTCTTAATTCTTGAGCATTGCTAACAGTATTTAACTCAGCTGTTTTTTTAAAGATATGTACGGTTGCATTTTTTGAAGTAATAATAACACTCCAACACTTCTCTGAAATATAAATTTGTTGTGCTAAATTATGTTCAAATTCAAGTTCAATGGTATTTATTAAACTTTGTAAATAGGCTTCTTTATCATTATTTACAGAATTAATTCTTAAAATTAATTTTGAAGGATTAATTCGTTCCAAGTACAACGTCATTCTTTCATAGGCTTGAAGTTTTATAGGTAACGCTTGTTTTTGATTTGCTTTTAAAATGGAGAGCTGTATTTTATTTTCTTCTGTTTTTGTGTAAGTTTTAAAAAAATAATAGGCTACAAAACCAGTTACAATTGTTGGTATTGTATAGCTTAATAATTCTATAAATTTAGTCATTTCCATAAATTGTATATATAAATATCAAAAGTATTATTTGTATTTAAATAATCACAATTTTTAGATTATTTAAATTCTTAAAAAGCATATTTTGTTATTTTTTTTGCTTTGTAACAGTTGTTACAAAGCAAATGGTATTTAATGATAATTGTCAGTATCTAAAAAAGGCAAACCCTGTAGCTTTGATGTATTAAAATAAGCAAAGGACAATAATTGACTTTACAAATATTGTTTCAAAAAATGAAAACGTCATTAATAAACATCACAATTATGAAAAAATTATTAAAATTAGCAGTAGTACTTTTTACCACAGCTTCTTTTGCACAAGCAGGTCACATTATGCAAGGTGTTGGAGCTGTAAATATGTCTATGGGTGGAGCTTCTACAGCGCAGCCATTAGACATTAGTGGGGCATTACAATGGAATCCCGCTACAATTTCAGTATTCGATAATAAAATCTTAAATTTTGATATTGGAGCTTTCTTTTCATCTCCTGAATTAAGTTCTAGTCTTCCTGCAAATATGATGTGGCAAGGATCACCAGCAGTTTCAGGTGTAACAAAAGACGATAGAGGAGTATCACCTATGCCAGCATTAGCAATGGTTTGGGGTAAAGAAGATAGTAAACATACTTTTGGAGTTTCAGCATTTGGTATTAGTGGTTTTGGTGTTACTTTTCCGCAAGAAACTAGTTTGCCAGCTGACATAAATGGAAATCCAAATCCGAGTTGGAATCCTAATGATTCAAACCCAATAAACTTTCCTCAAAATATGAACGGTTTTGGACATGTAGAATCTGATTATATGTTATTACAAGTGGGCTTAGCTTGGGCTTACGAAATTTCTGATAATTTTTCAATTGGTATTCAGCCAACTATTAATTATGCAGCATTGGAATTAGCTCCGAACCCAATTTCTTCTCCTAGTCCAACAAAAGGTTATCCAGTAAGTGATAAAGCGAGTGCAATAGGTTATGGTGCACAATTTGGAATGTTTTATAATTCAGCTAGTGGATTTAAATTAGGAGCTTCGTATAAAACAGCTCAAACTTTTGATGATTTTGAGTTTAAAAACACCTATTTAGATGGTTCTTCAGCACCAGATGCGATTTTCCAAATGGATTATCCTGCAATACTTTCTTTTGGTGCAGGTTATTCTAATGAAACCATTGATTTTGCTATAGATTATAGAATGGTAGATTATGAAAATACGGAAGGTTTTGAAGCTAAAGGCTGGACTCAAACAGGTTCTGTACAAGGTTTTGGTTGGAAAAATATTGATATTGTCTCTGTTGGTTTTCAATACAAAGGGATTGAAAAACTACCTTTAAGAATTGGTTATACTTATAGTAGTAATCCAATTGATGAAGAATTAGCATTTTATTCTATTCCAGCAACAGCAGTTATAGCTAATGCATTTCAATTAGGTTTTGGTTATCACTTTAATGATAATTTTACCTTGAATGGAGTTTACCACCATGGTGCTAGTGATGGTAAAACCGAAGGACAGTTGATGAATCCAATGATGGCTTCTGCTTCTAATCCTTATGGAGCAATACCAGGAACTAAAGTTGGTTATGAAATGACAACTGATATGATTATGCTAGGATTAACCTATACATTTAGCAAATAAATATCAAATAAACTTTAAAGCGGCTTTTAAAAAGCCGCTTTTTTTTGCTTTAAATTTAAAGGATAATTAAAAATCTTGTTTATTTGTAAAAAAAAGATTTTACAAATGATTCTTAAACTAAATTCTAAATTTATTTTTTTATATGCATTTGCATTATTCATAATTGCTGCAGTATATGGGTTTTTAATTCGATGGAATTTTACATTTCCAGTAGGTTCATTTCCATACAAAAACATATTGCAAAGTCATTCACATGTTGCTTTTTTAGGTTGGGGTTATTTAGCGGTAATTGGTGTAATTTTAAAATTATTTACTTCTGTTAAGCTTCAAAAGCATCAATTGTATAAATTTTGTTTTCTAATAATTTACACTACTGCTACAGGAATGTTAATTAGTTTTCCTATAGGAGGTTATAAGGTTTTTTCTATAGTATTACTTTCAGTTTTTGGAATAGCAACTTATGTGGTGTCATTTAAAATATTAAAAGATATTAAAGAACAATCAGTAGCAACTAAATTAGTAAAATTTGGAATTTATTATTACTTGCTTTCTAGTTTGGCTACATGGTTTATTGCTGTAGTAATGGTTACTCAAGGTAAAACCGATTTGTATTACAATACCATTTATTTTTATTTACATTTTTTATACAACGGCTTTTTTGTTTTTGCCTTGTTTGGAATATTATTTAAATTGATTGAAAATGAGGGTATTCAAATATCAAAAAAAACACAAAATGCTTTTTTTGTTTACTTAAATAGTGCTTGCATACCAGCTTATGCTTTATCTATTTTATGGAGTGATGTGCATGTGATTTTTTATGTTATTGGTTTTGCAGCTTCAATACTTCAATTAATTTCTTTACTTTATTTGTTAAACATACTTAAACTAATATTTAAAAATAATAGATGGAATTTTATTTTAAGAATACTATTAAAATTTAGCGTAATTGCTTATGCATTAAAAATAATTATTCAAGTTTTTTCCTCATTTCCATATTTTGTTGAAAAGTCATTAGCTTTAAAGCCTTACTTTATCATAGGATACCTTCATTTATTTACTTTAGCATTTATGAGTGCTTTATTGTTTTTTATATTAAATCAATTAAAAATTTTCAATTTTTATAAATTCTCAAAAGTTGGTATTTACGTTTTTTTATGCACTGTGTTTTGTACGGAACTCTTGTTTTTTATACAGGGTTTTTTACTTCTTTTAAAATTAAATCCTTTACCTCATTATAATTTATGGGTGTTATTTTTTAGTGGTTTATTGGTAATGAGTTTAGTTGTTATTTTTATTCAACAATTTAAAAGAAGTAAACTAGAAAATTAATATTGTCAATAACTTTTATTGTCTAACTTAATTTGGAATAGTACTTTTGAATTTTTAAAGAATTCCTGTGTCTACTTACTTAAAAAACTTAAATGAATCTCAAAAAGCGGCTGTTTTGCACAAAAACGGACCAATGATAATTATAGCTGGAGCAGGCTCCGGAAAAACCCGTGTGCTTACGTATAGAATAGCACATTTGATGAATCAAAAAATAGATCCATTTAATATTTTAGCATTAACTTTTACAAATAAAGCAGCTCGTGAAATGAAAAATCGAATTGCAGAAGTGGTTGGTTCATCTGAAGCTAAAAATTTATGGATGGGTACGTTTCACTCGGTATTTGCTAGAATATTACGATCTGAAGGTCATCATTTAGGATATCCTTCAAATTTTACCATATACGATACACAAGATGCTGTTAGATTGCTTTCTTCTATTATTAAAGAAATGCAATTGGATAAAGATAAGTACAAACCAAAACAAGTGTTAAGTAGAATTTCATCTTTTAAAAATAGCTTGATTACGGTAAAAGCTTATTTTAATGATCCTGAATTGATTGAAGCTGATAAGATGGCTCACAGACCAAAAATGGGTGAAATTTATCATCAATATGTTGAACGGTGTTTTAAAGCTGGAGCGATGGATTTTGATGACTTATTATTAAGAACTAATGAATTACTTACCCGTTTTCCTGCAGTTTTAGCAAAATATCAAGACCGTTTTAAGTATATTTTAGTAGATGAGTACCAAGATACCAATCATTCTCAATATTTAATTGTAAGAGCACTTGCCGACAGATTCCAAAATATTTGTGTTGTGGGAGATGATTCGCAGAGTATTTATGCATTTAGAGGAGCCAATATTCAAAATATTTTAAATTTTCAAAGAGATTATGAAAATGTAGATATTTTTAAATTAGAACAAAACTATCGATCTACCAATAATATTGTTCAAGCAGCAAATAGTGTTATTGAAAAAAATAAAACCAAGTTAGATAAAGAAGTTTGGACAGAAAATAGTGCAGGTCCAAAAGTAAAGGTGATGAGAACCTATACAGAAGCGGAAGAAGGCAGATTTGTAGCAAGTTCTATTTTTGAAAACAAAATGAATTTACAACTTAAAAATTCAGACTTTGCTATTTTATATAGAACCAATGCTCAATCTAGAGCAATTGAAGATGCACTTCGAAAAAAAGATATCAAATATAAAATATACGGTGGGTTATCCTTTTACCAACGTAAAGAAATTAAAGATACCCTTGCATATTTGCGTTTGCTAATAAATCCAAAAGATGAAGAAGCTTTAAAGCGTGTTATTAATTACCCAGCAAGAGGTATTGGAACTACTACCATAGATAAACTCTCCGTAGCTGCAAACCATTATAAAAAGTCGATTTTTGAATTGTTAACCAATTTAAATAATTACGATATTAATATCAACGGAGGAACCAAAACTAAGCTGAATAATTTTGTAACTATGATTCAGCATTTTCAAATTGAAGCTCAATCTAAAAATGCATTTGAAGTTGCAGATTTAGTGGTAAAACAAACTCGACTCATTCGTGATTTAGAAAGTGATGGAACTCCAGAAGGAGTGAGTAAAGTGGAGAATGTTCAGGAATTGTTAAATGGAATTAAAGACTTTATTGAAGAACAGAAACAAAAAGAAGAAGATGATTCTTTGGCGTTTTTCTTAGAAGATGTTGCTCTAGCAACCGACTTTGATAGTGAAAAGAAAGACGATACACCAAGAATTTCATTAATGACGATTCATTTAGCAAAAGGGCTAGAGTTTCCTTATGTTTATATTGTTGGTTTAGAAGAAAATTTATTTCCTTCAGCAATGAGTATGAATACGAGAAGTGAACTAGAAGAAGAACGCCGCTTGTTTTATGTAGCCCTTACAAGAGCCGAACAACAAGCTTATTTAAGCTATGCACAAACACGTTATCGTTGGGGAAAATTGGTGGATTGTGAGCCAAGTAGGTTTTTGGAAGAAATAGATGATAAATATTTAGAGTATTTAACTGAAAAAAGGCAAGAACCTGTTCAAAATAAATACATAAATGAAGATATTTTTGGAAGTGTTCCTCAAAATAAAATTCGTTTTAAAAAACCAATCCAACGAACACCAATAAAAAAAGCTGCTACAGCAAAAGTCGAATTTAGGCCTCCTAAAAAATTAAAAAAAATTACCAAAACAAAAGTTTCAAATTCAAATTTATTTGACAACAATATAACTGTAGGTAATATCGTTGAACATACAAAGTTTGGCAAAGGCGAGGTTTTAAGTATAGAAGGTACTGGAGCCAATCAAAAAGCAGAAATAAGATTTGCATCTGTAGGTGTTAAAAAGTTGCTATTGCAATTTGCAAAACTCACAATTATAAGCTAAAATAACATTGTAAAACCAATATTTATATTGTAATTTGCATAAATAAAATAGAAGAATAGATACATGGAATTTGATTTAGAATACAATGGGGAAAGACCACATTTAATTATCCCAGAATATGGTCGTCATATCCAAAAATTAGTGGATCACTGCGTAGCATTAGAAGAAGTTGAAGAACGCAACAAAATGGCAAAAGCTATTGTTGATGTGATGGGGAATTTACAACCTCATTTAAGAGATGTACCAGACTTTAAGCACAAACTTTGGGATCAATTATTCATCATGTCAGATTTTAAGCTAGAAGTAGAATCTCCATATGAAAAACCTTCAAAAGAAGAGTTGCAAGCAAAGCCTGAACCTTTGGCTTATCCAAAAGCAGCTTCCAAATATCGGTTTTATGGAAAAAATATTCAAACTATGATTGATACGGCTTTAACTTGGGAAGAAGGTGAAGCTCGTGAAGCCCTATATTTTGCCATTGCTAATCATATGAAAAAGTGTTATTTAAATTGGAATAAAGATACTGTAGAGGATAAAGTTATTTTCAAGCATCTAAAGGAGTTATCCAATAATAAAATTGATTTATTTGATAGTAATGAAGCATTATCAGAAGTGAAAGATTTAATGCGAAAAAGAAAATCAGCTGCTGGAAAATCAAGACAGAAGAAAAAAAATTAATCTAAAAATATTATCAAAATGTCAACATTTGTTATTGAAGGAGGTCATAAATTAAGTGGAGAAATCACTCCACAAGGAGCAAAAAATGAAGCGCTTCAAGTAATTTGTGCTGTTTTATTAACTGCTGAAAAAGTTATAATTAGCAATGTTCCAGATATAAGAGATGTAAATAAATTAATTTTTATTTTAAGTGAACTTGGAGTAAAAGTTGAAAAAATTAATCAAGATACTTATTCATTTCAAGCGGATGAATTAGATTTAGATTATTTAGAATCTGAAAAATTTAAAAAAGACGGAAGTTCATTACGTGGATCTATTATGATAGTTGGGCCATTATTAGCTCGTTTTGGTAAAGGATATATTCCACGCCCAGGAGGAGATAAAATTGGACGCAGAAGATTAGATACCCATTTTGAAGGATTCATTAAACTTGGAGCCACTTTTAGATATAATAAAGACGAAAAATTTTATGGTGTTGAAGCTACTCAACTCATAGGAACAAATATGTTGTTAGATGAAGCTTCAGTTACTGGTACTGCAAATATTGTAATGGCAGCTGTAATGGCAAAAGGAATAACAACCATTTATAATGCTGCTTGTGAGCCTTATTTGCAACAACTATGTAAAATGCTCAATAGTATGGGAGCCAAAATAAGAGGAGTTGGCTCAAACTTATTGATTATTGAAGGTGTAGAAAAATTAGATGGATGTACGCATGTTATTTTACCTGATATGATAGAAATTGGTAGTTGGATTGGGATGGCAGCAATGACCAAATCTTCATTAACCATTAAAAATGTAAGTTGGGATGATTTAGGAGTAATTCCGCGTGTATTTAAAAAAATGGGGATTAACTTAGAATTAAGAGGAGATGATATTTTTATTCCGGAACAAGAAAGTTATGAAATTCAAAACTTTATTGATGGGTCAATTTTAACAATTTCTGATGCTCCTTGGCCTGGTTTTACTCCAGATTTGTTAAGTATTATTTTAGTAGTGGCCACACAAGCTAAAGGAAGCGTATTAATTCATCAAAAAATGTTTGAAAGTCGTTTGTTTTTTGTAGATAAACTAATTGATATGGGAGCAAAAGTTATACTTTGCGATCCACATAGAGCTACAGTTATAGGAATGAATCATGAATCTAGCTTAAAAGCAACTACAATGACCTCACCTGATATCAGAGCAGGAATTTCCTTGTTAATTGCAGCTCTTTCTGCTAAAGGAACGAGTACAATTCATAATATTGAACAAATAGATCGTGGTTATCAAAATATTGATAAACGTTTACAAGCCATTGGAGCAAAAATTACTAGAGTAGATTAAATATTCAATAGTAATAACGTTACTCAATTCAAAATATATTGAAGTATTTACACCTTCAAAAAATCAATAAATTTTAATAACATTTAAGTTTAAAATAATTTTAAATGTCATATTGGCATAAATTAAAAAATGGCAATACTTTTGCTGCTTATAAAGTTGAAATTTTTTTAAAAGAAAATTATGAGTAAAAAGAAAGACACCTCCGAAGAAAAGGATGTAAAGGATAAAAATCTTAAACAAGAAGAAACACAGGAAATTAGTGTTGAAGAGCAATTAAAAAATGAAGTTTCCCAAGAAAAAGAAAAATTTTTACGTTTGTTCGCAGAATTTGAAAATTACAAAAAACGCACTTCTAGAGAACGTATAGAATTATTTAAAACTGCCAACGAGGAACTTATGACAGTTTTATTGCCAATTTTAGATGATTTTGATAGAGGTTTAGCCGAAATTAAGAAAGCAAAAGATAAAGAGTTATTAAAAGGGATGGAACTGATTAATAACAAACTTAAAAATTCTTTAACTCAGAAGGGATTAAATGCTATTAAAGTGGAACAAGGAGAAGCTTTTGATGTTGAATTGCATGAAGCAATAACTCAAATACCAGCTCCTTCCGATGATTTAAAAGGAAAAATTATTGATGTAATTGAACAAGGCTATAAATTAGGTGATAAAGTTATAAGATACCCTAAAGTGGTTGTTGGACAATAATAAGACAAAGAATGAAGCAAGATTATTACGAAATATTAGGAATTTCTAAAAATGCTACACCTGCTGAGATTAAAAAAGCTTATCGCAAGATGGCTATTAAATATCATCCAGATAAAAATCCTGGAGATAAAGCAGCTGAAGAAAATTTTAAAAAAGCAGCTGAAGCTTATGAAGTTTTAAGTGATGAAAATAAAAAAGCGAGATATGATCAATATGGTCATGCAGCTTTTGAAGGAGGTCACGGAGCTGGTGGATTCGGTGGAGGTGGTATGAATATGGAAGATATATTTAGCCAATTCGGAGATATTTTTGGAGGAGCATTTGGTGGTGGAGGCTTTGGAGGCTTTGGAGGAGGTTCTAGAGGAAGAGCACGAGTAAAGGGTAGTAATTTGCGAATTAGGGTAAAACTAAATTTAGAAGAAATAGCCAAAGGAGTTGAGAAAAAAGTAAAGGTTAGGAGAAAGGTTAAGGCCGCTGGTGCTACTTTTAAAACATGTACTACCTGTAATGGAACTGGTCAGGTTATGCGTGTTACCAATACAATTTTGGGACGTATGCAGTCAGCTTCAACTTGTCCATCTTGTCACGGAGCAGGAGAAATGCTAGATAAACAGCCTAAAGGGGCAGATTCTAGTGGGTTAGAATTTAAAGAAGAAACAGTTTCTATAAAAATTCCAGCTGGTGTAACCGAAGGAGTTCAATTAAAAGTTAATGGAAAGGGGAATGCTGCGCCAGGAAATAACTCTGTTGATGGAGATTTAATTGTTGTTATTGAAGAAACTGCTCATGAAACTTTAAAACGTGAAGGAACTAACCTTCATTATGATTTATATATTAATTTTTCTGAAGCAGTTTTAGGTGTTAGTAAAAATATAGATACCGTTTCAGGGAAGGTGAAAATTAAAATTGAACCAGGAACTCAATCTGGAAAAATTTTAAGGTTAAGAGGTAAAGGATTACCAAGTATAGATCATTATGGAAATGGAGATTTATTAGTCCATGTAAATGTTTGGACTCCGCAGAGTCTTTCAAAAGATCAAAAAAAGTTTTTTGAAAGCTCAATAGATGACGATCATTTTAAACCAAACCCTTCAAAATTTGATAAATCATTTTTTGAAAAAGTGAAGGATATGTTTTCATAAAAAAATGAAAAAAAAATATTTTTTTTATAAAAAATAATATATCTTTGAAACGTTGTTAGTGAAATATCTAACAACACTTTTTCTTTTTCATAGCAATTTTCCCACTCAAATTTTGAGTGGGTTTTTTTATCGCAATATTTAACGTAATTTTGCAAAATTAAGTAGGTCGTCTTATCGCTTCGTGTATTCGAAGAGGAAAGTCCGGACAACACAGAGTAGCATAGCGGATAACATCCGTCCAACGTAAGTTGAGGACAAGTGCAACAGAAAGCAAGTACAGTTTGGCTGTAGTGAAACCAGGTAAACTCTATGCGGTGAAATGCCATGTATATTGAAATTTTAGAGTTACTCGCTCTATTTCAAGGGGTAGGCAGATAGAACTATAGAGTAATTTATAGTCTAGATAAATGATAAGAACTTTTTAAAGTACAAAATCCGGCTTATAGACCTACTTAATTTTTATCATATTCTTAATATTTATAACGTTTTCGTAAGTCTTTTTTATAGTTTTCAAAAAAAAAGATATTTTAAGTATTTATATCTTTAAAAATTGGTTTGATGTACTGAATTTTTTAATTCAAAGCTGCATTTTTTGTAACTTCGCGAGCATAAATAACTAAATAAAATTAAATAGATATGGCTTTTGATATTGAAATGATTAAAGGTGTTTACAATAGAATGACTGAGAGAGTTGATGCTGCTAGAAATATAGTAGGAAAACCGTTAACGTTGGCTGAAAAAATATTATACAATCATTTATGGGATGGAAAGGCAACATCTTCTTTTGTTAGAGGAAAAGATTATGTAGATTTTGCTCCAGACAGAATTGCTTGCCAAGATGCTACTGCTCAAATGGCATTACTCCAATTTATGCAAGCTGGAAAAAGTAAAGTAGCCGTTCCAACTACAGTACATTGTGATCATTTAATTCAAGCTAAAATTGGAGCCGATAAAGATTTGCAAAATGCTTTAAACAATAGTAGTGAAGTTTTTAATTTTTTAGCATCAGTATCAAATAAATATGGAATTGGTTTTTGGAAACCTGGAGCAGGTATTATTCATCAAGTTGTTTTGGAAAACTATGCATTTCCAGGTGGAATGATGATTGGAACAGATTCTCATACAGTAAATGCTGGTGGATTAGGAATGGTTGCTATTGGTGTTGGTGGGGCTGATGCTGTAGATGTGATGGCTGGGATGCCTTGGGAGTTGAAATTCCCCAAATTAATTGGAGTTAAATTAACTGGAAAACTTTCAGGATGGACTGCTCCGAAAGATGTTATTTTAAAAGTGGCAGGTATTTTAACGGTAAAAGGAGGTACAGGATGTATTGTAGAGTATTTTGGAGAAGGAGCAAAATCAATGTCAGCTACTGGTAAAGGTACCATCTGTAATATGGGTGCTGAAATTGGTGCTACAACTTCCACATTTGGTTATGATGACTCAATGGAAAGATACTTAAGAGCAACTGGACGTGATGAGGTTGCTGATGAAGCAAATAAAATAGCATCGTATTTAACTGGTGATGATGAAGTTTATGCTAATCCAGAACAATATTTTGATGAGGTTATTGAAATTAACTTATCCGAATTAAAACCACATTTAAATGGTCCTTTTACACCAGATTTGGCTACTCCTGTTGGTGAAATGACTGAAAAAGCAATAAAAAATGATTGGCCTTTAAAAGTGGATTGGGGATTGATAGGTTCTTGTACTAATTCTTCTTACGAAGATTTATCTAGAGCAGCTTCTGTAGCCAAGCAAGCCGTTGATAAAGGAATTGTAGCAAAGGCTGAATTTGGAATTAACCCAGGTTCTGAGCAAGTTAGATTTACAGCTGAAAGAGATGGCTTATTAGATATTTTTGAAGATTTAAATGCAAAAATATTTACCAATGCTTGCGGACCTTGTATTGGGCAATGGTCTAGAGAAGGTGCAGAGAAGCAAGAGAAAAACACCATTATTCACTCTTTTAATAGAAACTTCTCTAAAAGAGCTGATGGAAATCCAAATACACATGCTTTTGTAGCTTCGCCAGAAATGGTTGCAGCCATAGCAATTTCTGGAAAATTAGATTTCAACCCTGTTACGGATACTTTAATCAATAAAAATGGAGAAGAAGTTAAATTTGAGGAACCAACAGGTTTTGAATTACCACCAAAAGGTTTTGATGTTGAAGATGCAGGTTTTGTAGCACCAATGGCTGATGGTTCTGGAATTGAAGTTAAAGTAAGTCCTACGTCTGAAAGACTTCAATTACTAACTCCTTTTAAACCTATTGGAAATGAGGTTAAAGATGCAAAATTATTAATTAAAGCTCATGGTAAATGTACAACTGATCATATTTCTATGGCAGGACCTTGGTTAAGATTTAGAGGTCATTTAGACAATATTTCTAATAACTGTCTAATTGGTGCTGTAAATGCCTTTAACATGAAAACCAACAAAGTTAAAAACCAGTTGACAGATGAGTTTGGAGCTGTTCCAGACACGGCTAGAGCCTACAAAGCAGCTGGAGTTTATTCTGTAGTTGTGGGTGATCATAATTATGGAGAGGGATCTTCAAGAGAGCATGCCGCAATGGAACCGCGTCATTTAGGAGTTGCCGCAGTCATTGTAAAATCTTTTGCTCGTATACATGAAACAAACCTTAAAAAGCAAGGAATGTTAGGTTTAACTTTTGCAAATGAAACGGATTATGATTTAATTCAAGAAGACGATACTTTCAATTTTTTAGATTTAAATGAATTTGCTCCTGGAAAACAATTGACTTTAGAATTAGTACATTCTGATGGTTCAAAAGATGTTATTTATTTAAATCATACCTATAATCAAGGTCAAATAGATTGGTTTAAAGAAGGATCAGCTTTAAATTTAATAAAAAAAGAAAATGCAAATTAATAATGATTTTAAGTTCTAAATAAATTTAAAAAGAGAAGGTTTAACCTTCTCTTTTTTTTTACAGAATTTAAGAAGTATTATTTTAAAGTTAAATTTGAATTGTAGCGCTAACGTTTTCGTAAAAAAAGAAATATTTTTGAGTTAAATTTTGTAACTTTTTAGACTAAAATTTTAGCTAGTGAAAATACTTCATATCAGTGCCGAATGTTATCCTGTGGCCAAAGTAGGAGGCTTAGCAGATGTAGTTGGAGCCTTACCAAAATATCAAAATTCATCAAAAATTGTAGCTCAGGTTGTAATGCCTTTCTACAATAATAATTTTACTAAAAACAATGAGTTTTCATCTGTTTTTGATGCTGAAATGCTTTTTGATGATGTCATTTATACCTATAAAATTTTAAAACTTAAAAATAATAAATTGGGATTCGAATTATTTTTTGTTGATATTCCAAAGTTATTATTTACAGACTATGTGTATTCGAATGATGACACCAATCGATTTTTAGCATTTCAAATAGCTACTTTAAATTGGGTGTTAACTTTAAAACAAAAACCTACAATTGTACATTGTCACGATCACCATACAGGATTAGTTCCTTTTATGATGTCGCAATCTTATGTATATCATAAGCTTTCTATGATTCCTACGGTTTTCACCATTCATAATGCGCAATACCAAGGATGGTTTTCTCATGATAAAGTTGGGTTAGTACCTGCTTTTAATTTTAATAATGTTGGTTTGTTAGATTGGGGAGGTTCTATAAATCCACTTGCTGCAGCCATAAAATGTGCTTGGAGAGTTACTACTGTTTCGCCAAGTTATATGGAAGAATTAAAAATTTCAGCAAATGGTTTGGAAAGTTTATTAAGTCATGAAAGTGCTAAATGTATTGGTATTTTAAATGGAATTGATTGGGAGGTTTGGAATCCTGAAACCGATGCCTATTTAATTAAAAATTATAAAAAAACTACAGTACAATCTGGTAGAAAAGAGAATAAAAAGTGGTTATGTAATCAATTTAACTTAGATATTGAAAAACCTTTATTTGCATTTATAGGTAGATTAGTGGGAGAAAAAGGAGCAGATTTATTTCCTGACGTTTTTAAAAAATCACTTCAAAAAACAACTAAAACAATATTATTATTAGGGTCGGGGATGCAATCTGTAGAATATCAATTAAATGAATTAAAAAAAGATTATATTGGTAGTTACAATGCATTTATTGGTTACGATGAAAAATTATCACATATAATTTATGCCGGAGCAGATTTTTTATTAATGCCTTCAAGAGTTGAACCTTGTGGATTAAATCAATTATATGCTTTAAGGTATGGAACCATTCCAATTGTTAGAAGTATAGGTGGTTTAAAAGATACAGTTATCGATATTTCTAAAGAAAATGGGTTTGGTATTTGTCATAATGAAGTTACTGTAGAAGAAATAACAAATGCAGTTGATAGAGGAGTAGAACTATACAAAGACCAAACAAAATTTAAACAACTAAGAAAACAAATGATGGAAATAGACCATTCTTGGAATGCGTCAGCAACATCATATATAAAATTATATAGAACATTAAATTTATAAATTATGTCATTAAGTAGCAAAGTATTAGCAATTATATTAGGTGGAGGGCAAGGTTCAAGATTACACCCTTTAACTCAAGCACGTTCAAAACCTGCCGTACCTATAGCTGGGAAGTACAGATTGGTAGATATTCCAATTTCAAATTGTATAAATTCTGAAATAAAAAGAATGTTTGTACTTACCCAATTTAATTCAGCATCGTTAAATCGACATATAAAAAACACGTATCATTTTAGTTTTTTCAGTTCTGCTTTTGTAGATGTATTAGCAGCTGAACAAACTCCACATAATAAAGGATGGTTTCAAGGAACCGCTGATGCTGTACGTCAAAGTATGCATCATTTTAAAAAATTAGAATACGATTATATGTTAATCTTATCAGGAGATCAATTGTATCAAATGGATTTCAATGATATGATAAAAAAACATGTTAAAAATAAAGCTCAAATTTCGATTGCTACCATACCTGTAAATGCTAAAGATGCTACTTCTTTTGGGATTTTAAAAACAAATGAAAAAGATGAAATTACCTCCTTTATAGAAAAACCAGATGCTTCTTTATTACCAGATTGGACTTCACCTGTGAGTGAAGAAATGAAAAACGAAGGTAGAAATTACTTAGCTTCAATGGGAATTTATGTATTTAATAGAAAGCTAATTGAAACATTAATGGATGATGAAACTACCATAGATTTTGGAAAAGAAATTATTCCTCAAAATATCGACAAACATAAAGTAATAAGTCATCAGTACGAAGGATATTGGACAGATATTGGGAATATTGATTCATTTTTTGAAGCAAATTTAGGTTTGACAGATGATTTTCCAAAGTTTAACTTATATAGCAGAGAAAAACGAATTTATACAAGAGCACGTATGTTGCCTACAACTAAAGTTTCAGGTACTAATTTAGATAAAACAGTAATTGCTGAAGGTTGTATTATAAATGCTGGTAAAATTGAACATTCAGTAATAGGAATTAGGTCTAGAATTGATAAAGAATCTACAGTAATTAATACCTATATGATGGGTAGTGATTTTTATCAATCTTTAGAAGACATTATTGATAGCTCAAAGCCATCTATGGGAATTGGAGCACGTTGTTTTATAAAAAATGCGATTTTAGATAAAAACTGTTGTATTGGTGATGATGTTCGTATTAAAGGAGGCAGACATTTAGATGATGTTGAAACAGATAGCTATGCTGTAAGAGATGGTATTGTAGTTGTAAAAAAAGGAGCAATTATACCTAACGGATTTACCATATAATATATGACAAACGTAACAGTATACAGTCTATTTACAGATTTTGATATTAGTTTATTTAAAGCAGGAAAGCATTATAGATTGTATGAAAAATTTGGATCCCATTTAACAACGGTTAATGGAATTGAAGGAGTTTATTTTGCTGTTTGGGCACCAAGCGCTAAACAAGTTTCTGTAATTGGAGATTTTAATCATTGGCAAGATGGTGAGCATCCATTAAATGTTCGGTGGGATTCTTCGGGCATTTGGGAAGGATTTATTCCTTTTGTTGAAAAAGGAATGGCTTATAAATATAAAATTCACTCCAACAATAATGGATATATTTCAGAAAAAGCTGATCCTTATGCACGCAGGTTCGAGCATCCACCAAAAACGGCATCTATAGTTTGGGAAGATAATTATCAGTGGAAAGATAAAAGCTGGATGAAAACCAGAAAAAAACACAATGCACTAAATGCGCCTTACTCTGTTTATGAAGTTCATTTAGGATCTTGGAAAAGACATTTAGAAGAAGATCGTTTTTTATCTTATTTTGAGTTAGCAGATGAGTTGGTAAACTACGTAAAAGAGATGAATTTTACCCACGTTGAGTTGATGCCAATTATGGAATATCCTTATGAGCCCTCTTGGGGATATCAATTAACAGGTTATTTTGCTCCAACATCTCGTTTTGGTTATCCTGATGAATTTAAATATTTGGTTGATAAACTACATGAAAACGGCATTGGAATTATCTTAGATTGGGTGCCTTCACATTTTCCTGAAGATGCTCACGGATTAGGCTTTTTTGACGGCTCTCATTTATATGAACATCCCGATAAAAGAAAAGGATATCATCAAGATTGGAAAAGTTTAATTTTTAATTATGAACGAAACGAAGTTCGTTCGTTTTTAATAAGCAATGCAATTTTTTGGTTAGATCAATATCATGCAGATGGATTGCGTGTTGATGCAGTTGCATCAATGCTATTTTTAGATTATTCTAGAGAAGAGGGTGAGTGGGAACCTAACGAGTATGGAACCAATGAAAATTTAGCTGCAATTTCATTTTTAAAAGAATTAAACGAAGAGGTTTATAAATCTTTCCCAGATGTTCAAACCATTGCTGAAGAATCAACAGCATTTCCAATGGTTTCTAAACCTACTTTTATGGGTGGTTTAGGATTTGGAATGAAATGGATGATGGGCTGGATGCACGATACCCTTCAATATTTTTCTAAAGATCCAATTTATAGAAAATACCATCAAAATGAGATTACTTTTAGTTTGGCTTATGCTTTTACAGAAAATTTTATGTTACCATTATCTCATGATGAAGTAGTGTATGGCAAAAAATCAATTTTAAGTAGGTTACCTGGCGATGAGTGGCAACGTTTTGCAAATTTAAGGTTACTTTATGGATATATGTTTACACATCCAGGAACAAAATTGTTGTTTATGGGTGGTGAATTTGGGCAATATGAAGAATGGAATTTTCAACAAAGTTTAGATTGGAACTTATTAGGATTTGAGCCTCATAAAAAATTACAGAACTATTTTAAAGAATTAAATAAGTTTTACAAAACAACACCTGAATTATTTGAAAAATCTTTTGATAATGATGGGTTTGAATGGATTAGCTTTGATGATACTGAGAATGCCGTAATTTCTTATATAAGAAAAGGTCAAAATATTGAAAATGAGATTATTGTTGTTTGTAATTTTACCCCCATATTACATCAAAAATATAAAATTGGAGTACCAAAAAAAGGAAAATTAAAAGAAATATTTAATAGTGATGCTAAAAAATTTGGAGGTAGTGGTGTTATTAATTCTAAGCAAATTACTATAAAAAAAGAAGTTTGGAATGGAAAAAAATATGCTGCTGAAATAACACTTCCTCCTTTAGGAATTGCCATTTTCAAAATTAAATAATAACAATTTTAATTTATAAAATATAACACCTATAATTTTAACAATTCATTAAAATTATAGGTGTATTTTTAATAAAAAGAGTTCAAATAAAGTGCTAAATTTTAGTAGGTTTGCACTTTGATTTAATTATATAATCTATGATTTTAAATACAGAATTAGAATACAAAGGAAATTTATTTCCATCAAAAATAATAGCCTATAAAAAAGATGTTGATACACTTTATTTCACTAGTGAAAATAATGTTGTTTTACAATTAACAATTGAAAGAGATAGTGTACTGCGATTTAGATATACTACAACCAGTATTTTTGAAAATGATTTTTCATACGCCATCACTAAATATGCAAGTAAAGGATTTAATCATCTAGAAATTGAGGAAGATGATAAAAATTATATTATTACAACTTCCAAATTAATTTGTCATATTTCTAAGTTAGATATGAGAACTTCCATTTTTGATGTTAAAGATAAAAGTCTTATTTGTGAAGATGAGTTAGGTTTTCATTGGGAAGAGAGTTATGAATATGGAGGAGATATCGTAAAAATGTCAAAAGTAGCTCAAGATGGAGAAAGTTATTTTGGATTAGGTGATAAACCTGTGCAAAATAATTTAAAAGGTAAGCGTTTTGAAAATTGGGTAACAGATTCTTACGCATTTGGTAGAACAACAGATCCTATTTATAAAACCATACCTTTTTATACAGGTTTGCATCATAAGAAAGCTTATGGGATATTTTTTGACAATACGTTTCGTTCCTTTTTTGATTTTTGTCAAGAGCGAAGAAATATTACAAGTTTTTGGGCTCAAGGAGGTGAAATGAATTACTACTTTATTTATGGGCCAGATATGGCTGATGTAGTATCTAATTATACCGATTTAACAGGAAAGCCACATGAACTTCCCCCATTATGGGCGCTAGGATATCATCAATGTAAGTGGAGTTATTATCCTGAAGCTAAAGTAAAAGAAATTACAAGCACATTTAGAAAGCTTAAAATTCCTTGTGATGCTATTTATTTAGATATTGATTATATGGATGGTTTTAGATGCTTTACGTGGAATAAAGACTACTTTCCTGATCCAAAACGAATGGTAAAAGAGTTAGCTGATGATGGATTTAAAACCATTGCAATTATAGATCCTGGAATTAAAATAGATAATGAATATAGTGTTTTTAAAGAAGGTTTAGCAAACGATTACTTTTGTAAAAGGGCAGATGGCCCCTATATGAAAGGAAAAGTATGGCCAGGCGAGTGTTATTTTCCAGATTTTACAAACCCTGAAGTAAGAGAATGGTGGTCAAACTTATTTAAAGAATTAATTGAGGACATTGGTGTAAAAGGTGTTTGGAATGATATGAATGAACCAGCAGTGATGGATGTGCCTGGAAAAACATTTCCAGACGATGTGCGTCATAATTATGATGGAAACCATTGTAGTCATAGAAAAGCTCACAATGTATATGGAATGCAAATGGCAAGAGCTACGTACCATGGCCTAAAAAAATTCTCTTATCCAAAAAGACCTTTTGCAATTACCAGAGCTGCATATTCAGGAACTCAGCGGTATTGTTCAACTTGGACAGGTGATAATGTGGCTTCTTGGGATCATTTGTCTATAGCCAATGCTCAAGCACAACGTATGTGTATGTCTGGTTTTTCATTTGTAGGTTCAGATATTGGTGGCTTTGCAGAACAACCAAATGGAGAATTATACACTCGATGGATTCAATTAGGTATTTTTCACCCATTTTGTAGAACTCATTCTTCTGGTGATCACGGTGATCAAGAGCCTTATGCTTTTGATAATAATGTAACAAATATTGTTAGAAAATTTATTGAGCTACGTTACCAATTACTGCCGTATTTATATACAGCTTTTTGGAGGTATGCAAATGAAGGAATTCCTATTTTAAAATCATTGGTCTTATTCGATCAAGAAGATCCACATACACATTATAGAAATGATGAATTTATTTTTGGAGAAAAAATACTAGTTTGTCCAATTTTAGAACCAAATGCAAGAGGAAGAAGAATGTATTTTCCAAAAGGTGATTGGTATAATCATTGGAATAATGAACAGGTAAAAGGAGGAAAAGAAAATTGGGTGGATGCTGATATTGATAGCATGCCTATTTTTATAAAAGCAGGTGCGGTTATACCAAAATATCCAGTTCAACAATATGTGGGTGAAATTGAAATTAAAGAGCTAAAGTTAGATGTTTACTTTAAATTAGGGAAAGAAAAATCTCAAGTTTATGAAGATGCTCACGATGGATATGATTATAAAAAAGGAAGATTTAGCTTAAGAAACTTTACGCTAGTTGGTAAAAAAGATTCTTTAACAATTCAACAATTTAAGTCTGGAAAATTTACAACCTCGTACGAGACTTTTGAACTAAATTTACATGGACTACCTTTTAATATTTCAAAAGTTGTTGTGGATAATGAAGAAATTGATTTTTCCAAAATAATAACCAATACTAATAGTTTAATTATTTCAAAAGAGTTTACAGACTTATATATTTTAGGAGAATAGTAAGTAGTTTTATACAAATGTGTATATTTGATTTTTAAAATGAATAAAATAAAAAAATGAAACTTTTAGAAAATAAAACCGCGTTAATTACTGGTGCAACTAGAGGAATAGGTAAAGGTATTGCAGAAATATTTGCCAAACAAGGAGCTAATGTTGCATTTACATTTAACTCATCAGTAGAAGCTGCACAACAATTAGAAAAAGAATTAGAAAGTTATGGTGTAAAAGCAAAAGGATACCAGTCTAATGCTGCAAATTTCGATGCAGCACAAGAACTAGCTGCAGAAGTGTTAAAGGAATTTGGAACTATTGATGTTTTAATTAATAATGCAGGAATTACAAAAGATAATTTATTAATGCGTATTTCTGAAGAGGACTTTGATAAAGTAATTGAAGTAAATCTAAAATCTGTATTTAATTTAACTAAAGCTGTTATTAGACCAATGATGAAACAACGAGCGGGGTCAATAATTAATATGAGTTCAGTAGTTGGATTAAAAGGGAACGCTGGTCAAACTAACTATGCTGCCTCAAAAGCGGGTATTTTAGGGTTTTCTAAATCTGTAGCTTTAGAATTGGGTTCAAGAAATATAAGATGCAACGTAATTGCACCTGGATTTATTGAAACTGAAATGACGGCTAGTTTACCTGAAGACACTGTAAAAGAATGGAGAAATTCAATCCCACTAAAAAGAGGTGGAACTCCAGAAGATATTGCAAATGCCTGTGTGTTTTTAGCATCAGATATGAGTTCTTACATTACAGGTCAAACATTAAGTGTTGATGGTGGAATGTTAACCTAATAAATTAAATTTTGGAAACAGCAACCTTGTTATACTTGCTTTTAGCAATACTCATTGCTTTTTTGTTAGCTGTTTTTCAATATTTGTATAAAAATTCAGAAAAGAGCCAATTAAAATATTGGCTTTTTTGTTTGAGGTTTTTAAGTGTTTTTTTAATTCTTCTTCTTTTTATCAATCCATCAACTAAAAAACAAATCATTAACATTGTTAAGCCAAATTTAATTGTTGCTGTAGACAATTCATCCTCAATTAAATATGCATTACAAAATAATTATGTAAAAAAAACAGTAGAAAAGTTTAAAGAACACCCTGTGTTAAATAAAAAATTTAATTTAAATTATTATTCGTTGGGTACTAGTTTAAAACCTTTGGATTCACTTAATTTTAATGAAAAACAAACAAATCTTTCTCAACCATTAAATGAATTTTCTGAACTCTATAAAAATGAATTTTCACCTGTTGTTTTAATTACAGATGGAAATCAAACGATTGGAAATAATTTAGAATACATACACTATAAAAAGCCTGTATTTCCATTAATTGTTGGCGATACCACTGAGGTTGAAGATATTTTTATTGATAAAATAAATATTAATAAAAGTACTTATATTCACAATAAATTACCCGTTGAAATTTTTGTAAACTACAAGGGCAGTAATACAATAGCTAAAAATTTAAACATCTATTATAAAAGAAAAAAAGTATTTAGTAAAAAGTTAAAATTTTCAGAAAATCAAACAGTACAAATAGCTTCGTTCTATTTAACAGCTGAAGAAAAAGGAAATCAATATTATACTGCTAAAATTGAAGAATTAAAAGATGAATTAAACACAATTAATAACTCTAAAAGTTTTAGTATAAATGTAATTGAAGAAACTTCAAAAATAGCAATTGTAAGTTCAATTTTACATCCTGATTTAGGGATGTTTAAAAAAGCTATAGAAAGTAATAAGCAACGAGAGGTTTCTATTTTTAATAGTAAAAATTTCAAAGAAAATACTTCTAATTATCAACTGATTATACTGTATCAGCCTACAGCAGATTTTAAATCTATTTTTGATGATATTAATAAAAATAAATTAAGTTATTTCATCATATCTGGAATAAGTACAGATTGGAATTTTTTAAATACAGTACAAACAAACGTTTCTAAAAATGTGGTGTTGCAAACAGAAGATTACAGTCCAATATTTAATCATAGCTATGGAAGTTTTTTATTCCAAGATATTGGTTTTTCAAATTTGCCGCCTTTAGAAGATTTGTTTGGAAATGTTTCATTCAAAGTACCATATCACACCTTACTTTATAAGCAAATAGGAGCTATTGAAACAAAAGAACCTTTGCTAGCAACATTTGAAAATAGCCAACAAAAGATTGGACTTTTATTAGGAGAAAATTCTTGGAAATGGAGAATGAGCAGCTATTCAAACCATCAAACTTTTGAATTGTTTGATGGATTTATTGCTCATTTAATCCAATATTTATCTTCAAATAATTCAGCTAACAGATTACAAGTTGACATCAATCCAATTTATTATACAAGTGAAACTATACAAGTTACTGCCAACTATTTGGATCAAAATTTAAATGCAGACACTAGAGCCAAACTTTGGATGACAATTATGAATAAAGCGTCTAAAGTTGTAAATAAAATACCTTTTTCTAAAGCAAAATCTAATTTTTATCTAGAAATTTCTAATATACCTGCAGGTGAATATTCATACAATATTTCAATTGAAAATCAAGATGTAACAGCATCAGGAAATTTTAGTATTGTACCTTTTGAAGTAGAGCAACAATTTTCAAACTCAAATGATGTTTCGTTAAATTTTTTAGCAACTAAAACTAAGGGCTCAATTTATTTTGAAAATCAAGAAGATTTTTTAATTGAAACGTTGCTAAATGACAAGCGATTTAAAAACGTTCAAAAATCATCAGTAGTTAAAAGTTCTTTAATAAATTGGAAGTGGATTTTAGGAATTATCATACTTTTATTAAGTTTAGAATGGTTTACTAGAAAATATTATGGAAAAATATAATTAAGTTAAAAATATATAAATCAGTTGTTTATGTGTTGCTTATAAATTTTATTTATATAGTTATTATTAAATAATTTGGTATTTAAAGTTTATTTAACATTTCCTTTTTTTAAAAATTTGTATAATTGCATCGATGAATAAAATTGCAGCAGTTATATTATCTTTAACTATTTTATTTCAAAGTTTTAGCTTTGATTTAGATGATTTAAGTAAGGTTTCAACCCTTATTAATCATATTTATTGTCATATAGATAATGGAGACAGTTTTACCGATTTTATTGAAATGCATTATGGAAGTAAGTTAACTCAACATGAAAATGAACACAGAGGTCATCAAGAATTACCTTTCAAACATCAACATGTAGACACTCATTTTAATATAGTTTATATCATTTGTAATAATAATTTATCTATTCAAAATAAGGAGTTTATATTCAGCTCTAAAAATTTTGCATATAAAGAGCCTATAACAAACTTAATAGCAACTTCTATTTTTCAACCACCTAAAGTAGCCTAATTAATTTCGTTTTTTAATAACTGATAATTTATACCATAATTATCAGCAATATAAATTACTAACTAATTAATTATGTTACAAAAAATTATAAAGCTAAGTATTAGCAATAAACTTATTATTTTATTGATAACTGCCGCAATTTTTGGATTTGGGTTGTTTTCTTTAACTCAAATTCCAATAGGAGCAGTACCTGATATAACAAACAATCAAGTACAGGTTATCACCACTTCAAGAAATTTATCAACTCAAGATGTTGAGCAATTCATAACTTATCCTGTTGAATTAGAAATGGCTAATTTACCAGGCGTAATTGAAATAAGATCAGTTTCAAAATTTGGATTATCAGTAGTAACCATCGTTTTTGATGATGCTATGGGAACTTATTTACCTAGACAATTAATAGCCGAAAAAATAAAGTCTGCTTCTGAAAAAATTCCTAAAGGATTTGGAAGTCCAGAAATGGGACCAATTACCACTGGATTAGGTGAAATTTATCAATATACACTTGATACCAAACCAGGGTATAAAGATAAATATTCTGCAATGGAATTGCGTACTATTCAAGATTGGGTGGTAAAACGTCAATTATCAGGAATTCCAGGTGTAGTAGAAGTAAATACTTGGGGTGGATTTTTAAAGCAGTATGAGGTTGCTTTAAATCCTGAAAAATTAAAATCAATGAATATAACCCATTCTCAAGTGCTAGATGCAATAGAAAAAAACAATAGCGTTGCTGGAGGAGGATATATTGAAAAAACCAATGAAAGTTATTTTGTTCGTGGAGAAGGAATGATTAAATCTCTCGATGATATAAAAAATATTGTGGTTAAAAATGTAGATGGAGTTCCAATTTTAATTAAAAATATTGCCGATGTAAACTTTGGGTTTGCCAACAGGTTTGGTGCTATTACAGGTAATGGTGAAGGGGAGAAAGTTTTAGGTCAGGTAATGATGTTAAAAGATGGAGATTCTAATAAAGTAATACAAGCAGTAAAAGAACGTGTTGCTGAGATTCAAAAAACATTACCAGAAGGGGTTTTTATTAATGGTTTTCTAGAGCGTAGTGAACTGATTGGGAAAACTACTTTTACAATAGCTGAGAATTTAATTATAGGAATTATCATAGTCATTTTTGTAGTTATTTTATTACTCGGAAGTTTACGTTCTGGTTTAGTAGTTGCTTCGGTAATACCTTTATCATTACTTTTTACATTATCAATGATGTACATTTTTGGTGTAGATGCTAATTTAATGAGTTTAGGAGCTATAGATTTTGGGATTATTATTGATGGGGCTGTTATTATAGTTGAATTCATTGCTTTTAAAATTACAAGTAGTAGAAAAGAACTGATGCTACTCAATAAAAATGAACGTCAAGAAAGTATTGATAATATTACTTATGAAAGCAGTTCTAAAATGATGACCTCAGCAGTTTTTGGTCAATTAATAATTTTAATTGTATTTATTCCAATCTTATCTTTAAGTGGGGTGGAAGGTAAAATGTTTAAACCAATGGCAATGGCTTTTAGTTTTGCATTAATTGGAGCAATGTTTTTATGTTTTACTTATGTACCTGTTATTTCATCCATCTTTTTAAAGCCTGAAAAAGTTACTAAAAACAATATTTCAAAAAGATTAATGACATTTTTTTATAAAATGTATGAGCCAGTTATAAAATGGTCGTTGTTAAATAAAAAAATTGTAATTACGTTATCTTCAATTTTATTGATTGTAACTGGAGTATTATTCAATAGAATGGGAGGAGAATTTATTCCAACTTTAGATGAAGGAGATTTTGTAATACAACCAGTATTAAAAACAGGTACAACACTAACCAAAACGGTTGAAATAACCACTCAAATTGAACAAATTTTATTAGAGAATTTCCCAGAAGTAGCTCAAGTAGTTTCACGTATTGGTGCAGCCGAAGTTCCAACAGACCCAATGTCTATGGAAGAAAGTGATGTAATAATTAAATTAAAACCAAAAAGAGAATGGGTTTCTGCAGATTCAAAAGATGAATTAGCAGATATGTTTAAAGAAAAATTAGCCATAATACCAGGAATCGATTTTGAATTTACTCAACCTATAGAAATGCGTTTTAACGAGTTAATTACTGGGGTTAGAGCTGATGTAGCTGTAAAAATATTTGGAGATGATTTAACTATTTTGGCTTCAAAAGCTGATGAGATAAAAAATAAAATAGCCAATGTAGAAGGTGCTTCAGATATTATTGTTGAAAAAATTGATGGACTTCCACAAATGACCGTGACTTATAATAGAAAAAAAGTAGCTCGTTATGGACTAAATATTCAAGTTTTAAATGAAATTGTTTCTATGGCATTTGCAGGAAACTCACTGGGAAGTGTTTTTGAAGGTGAACGCAAATTTGATTTAGTGGTTCGTTTACATCCCGATTATAGAAAAAATATTGAAAATCTTAAAAATTTATATGTAGATACACCTACAGGTATCAAGGTTCCACTGCATGAGGTGGCTACTATAGAATATACCAAAGGACCAGCAAAAATTTCTAGAGACGACACTAAAAGACGTATAGTTATAGGAATTAATGTTAGAAATAGAGATATGGAGTCTGTAGTGCAAGATGTAAGAAATATTATTGAAAGTCAAGTAGAATTGCCTGTTGGATATACGGTTTCATATGGTGGGCAATTTGAAAATTTAAACAGTGCAAAAGCTCGTCTAAAATTGGCAGTCCCAATAGCATTATTTTTAATTTTTATTTTTTTACACTTTGCTTTTAATTCTATTAAAGAAGCCTTAATGATTTTTTCTGCAATTCCATTATCTGCAGTTGGAGGCGTTCTTTTCCTATGGTTAAGAGGGCTGCCTTTTAGTATATCAGCAGGTGTAGGATTTATTGCGTTATTTGGTATTGCAGTTTTAAATGGTATTGTACTTGTAGAACACTTAAAATCTTTAAAAGAACAAGGGTTTGATGATGTACATGAAAGAATTTTAAAAGGAACAAAGGAACGTTTAAGACCTGTGATTTTAACGGCAGCAGCAGCAGCATTAGGATTTTTACCAATGGCGATTTCAACCAATGCTGGAGCCGAAGTTCAAAGACCGTTAGCTACAGTTGTTATTGGTGGTTTAGTTACAGCAACAATTTTAACTATGCTGGTATTACCAGTATTGTATTCAATTTTTGACACTAAAAGTTTTAAAATGAAAAAAAGAAAAAAAGTACCTAAAACATTGTTATTGCTTTTATTACTGGTTCCTGTAGTTAGTTTTTCTCAAAAAAAATCAATTTCATTAGAGGAAGCAATACAAATAGCTATTAAAAATAATAAAGAATTAGCCATAAAATCTTTAGAAGTCACTAAAAATAATAAATTAGTTTCTTCTGCTTTTGAAATGGATAAAACTAAATTTTATTACACAAAAGATAAAACTAATTTGGGTATAGATGGAACTCCTTTTGAAACGTATGGAATTGACCAAACTATGGAATTTCCAACGGTATATTTTGCAAGAAAAAAAGCAAATAAAATTACTTCAAATTTGGCAAGTTTATCTTATGAAATGGCTAAAATTAACTTAATTAAAGATGTTTCAAAATCCTATTATAAAATTTTGTATTTAAATGAGAAATTAAGTTATGTTACTCAAATGGATAGTTTATATTTTAATTTTTCAAACGCAGCAAAACGTAAATTTGAATTAGGTGAATCTAATTATTTAGAAATGATTACAGCAAAATCTAAATATAAACAGTATGCAACAGAAGTTGACCAAGTTAAAAATGAAGTTACCATAGCATATACCTTATTAAAAGGATTGTTACAAAGTGAGGATGAAATCAAGATTTCGGTAGAACCTTTAGCAAAAATTGAAATTTCTGACCTTAACTTAGAGCATCACTTACTTCAACAGTATTATACTGAAAACAGTAAGTTTTATAGCGCTAAAAAAGAAATAGAAACTCAACAATTATTGCCTGATTTACAGTTTAATTATTTTAATAGTAAAGATGTAAAAGCTAGTACTTCTGTTAATAGTTTTCAAGCAGGAATTTCAATTCCTCTATTTTTCTTTGGAAAATCAAGTAAAATAGCAGCTTCAAAAATTGAAGAAGATATTGCTTCCGAAAAGGCTTTTGATTCCAAATTTAAATTAAATTCTAAATACATTATTTTGTTAGAAGAACTTCAAAAAAGAGAATCTCAGTTAACTTATTTTAATGAGAGTGGGAATGTAGTAGCTAATGAAATATTAAAAACAGCTACCTCAAGTTATAAAAATGGTGAAATTGATTTTTTCCAATACATTCAAAGTATAGAAACTTCAAATCAAATAACCATCAATTATTTAACCAATTTAAATGAGTACAATCAAATTGCTTTGGAAATAAATTATTTAAACTTATAAAAAAATGAAAACATTAAAACAATATATATTATTAATTATTGTAACAGTAATTGCAATGAGTTCTTGTAATTCATCACAAAAAGATGAAAAAGTTACAGTGAATGAACAAATTAATGAACCTGAATTTATAACTATTTCAGAAGCACAATTTGAATCTTCAAATATGGAGATGGGTAATCTTTCAAAACAAAATTTTTCGGAAGGTATAATTACCAATGGTTTTATTGATGTACCACCTGCTAGTAAAGCTAAAGTGAGTGCAATAATGGAAGGCTTTATTAAAAAATCTCCACTTTTAATAGGTGATAAAGTAAAAAAAGGACAATTATTATTGACTTTAGAGAATCCGGATTTTATTGAAATTCAACAAAATTATTTAGAAGTATTTGAAAAGCTGAAGTATTTAAAAAATGAATATGAGCGTCAAAAAACTTTATATGAAGAAAAAATATCTTCACAAAAAAATTACTTAAAAGCCGAGAGCGATTATAAAAGTTCAGTAGCCCATTTAAATTCTTTAGAACAAAAATTGAGAATGATGAATATTAATATTACCAATGTTAAGGCTGGAAATTTCACCTCAGAAATTTCAATTTTTGCACCTATATCAGGAAGCATTACAAAGGTGAATGCTAGTGTTGGTAAATTTATGAATGCTTCAGATGTAATTTTAGAAGTGGTAAATATAGAACATAAACATGTAGAACTAATTGTTTTTGAAAAAGACGTGTTAAAAGTTAAAGAAGGACAGCAAATTAAGTTTAAAACTCCTGAAAATTCTGAAAAAATATATAATGCTGAAGTTCATTTAATAGGCACTGCCATTGATGAAATGAAACGAACTACTAAAGTTCATGGGCATTTGGAAGATGAATCTGAACCATTTTTAGTTGGGATGTTTGTTGAAGCAGAAATAGTTACAGATTCTAAAGAAAAATTAGCATTGCCAACTAGTTCATTATTGGAAGAAGATGGTAATCATTATGTTTTAGCTCTAAATTCTCAAGATAATGGAAACTATAATTTTGAAAAGGTGAAAGTGAAAATTGGTGCTAAAAATGAAGATTGGTTTGAGATTATTGATGATGAAAAATTGATGGTTAATAAACAAATTTTGATTAAAGGAGCTTTTATTCCCTTAGAAGAAGGTGGCGGAGGGCACAGTCATTAAATAATGTTGCAAAACTAAGTTTTATGGATTCTGTTTTGTATTTTTGACAAAATAAATTAAAACAATTAAAAATGAGCAACGGACAATTACAATTACCAAAAACATTAATGCCTTTAATACTTATAGGTATTGTGGCAATCATATTTTTATCAAAATCTACAGTTACCATTGAGGCGGGAGAAGCAGGTGTTTTATGGAAACGATTTGGAGGAGGTGTAGTAACTGATGAACCACCTTTAGGAGAAGGATTTCACATTGTAGCACCTTGGAATAACGTTATCGTTTATGAAGTACGTCAGCAAGAGCTTTATGAGAAAATGAAAGTATTATCATCTAATGGTTTAGATATTTTGCTAGAAACATCAACTTGGTATTTGCCTAAAGCTAATGAGTTAGGAAAATTGCATCAAGAAATTGGAGAAAGTTATTTAGAGCGTATTATTAAGCCAGCTTTACGTTCTGCAGCTAGAAGTGTAGTTGGACGTTATACTCCAGAACAGCTTTATTCAAGTAAAAGAGATGTCATTCAAAATGAAATATTTGAAGAAACTAAGAAAATTTTAGAAGATCAGTACATTCAATTAAATGAAGTTTTAGTACGTGATGTAACATTACCACCAACAATTAAAGACGCTATTGAGCGTAAATTAAAACAAGAACAAGAATCTTTAGAATATGAATTTAGATTAGTTACTGCAGAAAAAGAAGCTGAAAAACAACGTATTGAAGCGCAAGGTAAGGCAGATGCTAACCGTATTTTAAGTGCATCTTTAACTGATAAAATTTTACAAGATAAAGGTATTGAAGCTACACTTCAATTATCAAATTCTTCTAATAGTAAAGTTATTGTTATTGGAAGTGGAAAAGATGGTTTACCAATTATTTTAGGAAATCAATAAAAAAAACTAAATAAAAAAGGCAACCAATTGGTTGCCTTTTTTATTTAGTTTTTTTCTCTAATAGTGCTTCCTTTTTTAATTGCTTTGTAATTTTCGTAACATAGCAAGACGGCTTCAATTAATTGTAAATCACTAGCTGTTCTAATAAAGTTGTCAGAATAATTACATTCATTTAATAAATCGTTTAATTCTTGAGCATCCATATTTAAATACTCCATCATTAACTCTCTATTAAATTTATCCTCTAGCATAGTACGCAACTTATCATCATCTCTTAATTTTCTTAATTTTTTCAGTTGTTTTGGCTGTTTTCCAAACATATTATATACAAAATCAATAGGTCTAAATACAGCATCTAAAGGTGAATTAAATTCTCTTCGTTGTTTTACACCAACTTCATATGTTTGGGGTAAACCGTTGATGTGAATTCGAGCATACTTATCTTTAGGAACATTTTTAGCATCAATTTCAAGAACTCCAATAAGTTTATGTGATTTTACAACAACTTCATTAATTTCTTCAGTTTTTTCGTATAATTCAATTACCAATTCATTTCCTTTTAATAAATCGTTAGTAATTTTCAATTTAATTGATTGAAACCCTAGATATGAAATATAAATGGTATCTTGAACATTAGTAGCAATTTCAAATTTACCTTGATCATTTGTTGCAGTACCTACAACTGAATTTAAATTAAAAACATGTGCTCCTGATAAAGGAGATTTATCTGAATTATTAATCACTTGTCCTCTTAAAAAAACAAGTAAGCCTTCATTATTTTTAATTGTATCATTAGATTTTGTTTCCTGAGTAAATCCTAACACAGAAAACAAAAATATAGTGAGGTATAATATTCTTTTTATCATATGCAATTATACTAATTTATATTGATACTTAAAGTTAATAAAATACAAAAGAATATGTTTATTTGGCTAATTTTATTTATAATAATTAAATTTTAAAGTTTATGTTTTAGTATAGCCTAAAAATGCATTTACATTTTGATGCATTGGGTTTCCTGAAGCTCTTCTAAATGCTACAACTTGTCCAATATGGTATCCAGTATCTGTTATTGGACCTACTAAAACATTCCAAAAAGGAAACTTTGTAAGGTTGTTATTAGTTTCTAAAATTAATTCCACATTAGTTAATTCTACATTATTTTTGGTTTTAAATATATTGCTTGAAGTTTCAATATTGTACAAAGTTTTTTCTCTTACTTGATCAAAAGTTAGTTTTTTAAAGTTAAATGGAGGGTTTATTATTTCTTGTTTTGCTACTTTAAGAATGCCTTCAGTTAAATCACATATATGAATTAAAACCTCAAATGTGCTTCTTGCTCCTTCCGATGTCTTATAATCCAAATCAATATCTTTTATTCCATCTGTAGCCCAATAATATCTATAGCCTAATCCATCTAGTAGTTTTGAAATTACATTTCCTGCACTATAGTTTTTTGGAGAATTTGGAATTTTAAAATAGGGTAGTTTATTCATAATTAATAAAAGTTTTGTGATGAATTTTATTGTAAAAATTTTTCATATACAAAAAACTTGTTTAGTTCTTCTTTATTCATATTTAAGGATTGTTTTAAGAAATTGTTTAAATTTTAGTTTAGCTTTTGTGGGTTAATTTCAAATTTAAGTCTTGGTTCGGGATTAATTATATATTGAGAATTAATAATTAATGAATTTGTGATGTTATGATTTATATTACTAAGATATTTAGGAATTGTTAAGCCACTTTCATTAAACGATATTTTTTTATTATTGAATATTGATATTTCAGTGATTAATACTACTTGATTAAATTTTTTTAAGGTATTTTTTTTTAGTATGGTTTGTATTTGAGGAAAGGTAAGTTTATTAATTGAATTATTTGAATTCCATTTTTTAAAGCTCAGCGTATTTTTACTAAGTTCAAATACTTTATGTTGTTTATGAAAATGTTTATATTGAAGTTTTTCAGCTGGAATTTTAGATTCTTTCAATCCAATGAATAATTCTATTTTTTCGGGTATAAAAATTGTATCTAATTTTGCTTGACTCATTAAATTATAAAAAATTACAACCTGTTGTTCTTTATCTAAACCATTTTGCATTGTTTCACTCACAATTATATCTGGAATACTAGTATCAACCTTATATTTCGTTGCATCTTCATTTACTAGTTGAATATTATAAGTTTCTAATCCCAATTTTTGTATTATACTACTTAATATTTTAAAACTTAAAGGGTTTATTTCTAATAAAGTGTATTTTATGTTATGACTAGAGTATCTAAGAATTATTGGAAGCATTAAACTAGCAAATGGACCTGTGCCAGCATATAGAATATGTAAACTCTTGTTTTTTTTTATTTTTTCTTGAATTGCTTCATCTATTCCTTTAATAAATTTTTTAGTTCTTACCATATCATCAATACATGAAGCTGCCCAAAATGTACCAAGTGCCTTACCGTTTTCAAGCTCTATATCTTGTCGCCCAATTTCATTGTCAATTTCAATATTACTAAGATCGTTTAATAACTTCTTGTATTTTTTTGATGCTTCAGTGAGTTTTTCAAAATTAATGGTAGCTTCAAAATACTCAGCTGTAATATTTATTAACTCTTTTTTTAGATTCATATATTATTTATTTCTTATAAATTTAATTTTTTTAAAAAGGAGCACTTTCTTTTACCTGTTTTAGTATTGTTTAAGCAACTAATTTATCAAATACAAAAATAAAATAGAAAATCTGTGAGAATTTTCAGAAGTAAGCGAGAATAAGTAATTATTTATAGCTATTTTTCGTGTTAGTTTTTATTTTAGTTCTATTGGAGTAATGTTATATCCAAGCTTCTTTAATTGGTTTATCAGTCCGCATTCATACATTAAATGGCTCAACCCAACAGCTATAAAACAATTCTTCTTTTCAAGTAATTCTTTAATTGGTTTAATCCACTTATTGTTCCTGTCAGTTAGCATAAGCGTATTACTACAAGGTACATTCAGTTGATAGCTAACTTCCATATTAGAATACCAATCAATTTCTTCGCAGTAATCAGAATCTTCGTTACTAATCTTTCGAATAATATTAGTAAGCCTTTTTTTATGTTTTTTTCGAGGCATTCCTTCAACATCTTTATTTATTAGGTCTATTTGTTCTTCAGTTGTTTCAAGTCCATAAAGTTCTATATTTTGTTCAATTGCTCTAGAGCCTATATAGTCATCTAAAGAAAGTGATGTATCGTTAGCACTTTTATTTAAACATATTTGTTGTTTGAAATATCTGTTTAGAAAAACATACATTTCAGTTGGAGTCATTTTGTTATAATCAGTAGGACTTTTATCAAAAAGGGTTTTAACGAATATCAAGTCAATTTTATTCAAATATTTATTCCACTTGGTTTTGTTTGTTCTTTGGTTAATAATATCCTCAGCCATTCTTCCTGGAATATTTAAATTTTCTTTTATCAATAAATCACAGGACTCCAATGCTTGATTAGCCCTTGTCAAAGAGTCAAAAAATGATTTTCCAAAAGCGTGATGGGTTCCGAAAAGATATGATATGTTTTTTGAATTTTGATTAGTTATTTTGAAAAGAACTGTTTTATGTTTTAGTGAATCATTACTGTTTTGGCCTATCAAATATGTTGTAGTAAATATTAAGAATAATATTGTAGTAATTTTTTTCATTGTAATTTCTTTAATGTCTATTTCTGAAATATGTCAACAGTTAAAGCTATGACTTTCAGATTGTGGAAAAAATCAGAGAATTTTCTACTGTATAAATCAAGCGGGTTAAATATAAAACAAACATTTTACAAAGTGAAATGTCATGCATAATTAGTAGGGATTAGTTTTTTATAATAAGGCCTTTTTAATTTGATATTTTATTCTTTTTCCTTGTAAATTAACCAGTTCTAGGATGATATCATCGTTTAATTTGATGTCTATATAATCACAGAAATCATTTCCGTTTTCAAAATCTAGATTATCAATTTTGATTACTTTCATATTTGGTCTAATCCCTTTAGAGTAAGCATCTGAATTTTTTATAACGGATTGAATATAAATACCTTTTTCTACTGTGTAGCTTATTGTAAACCCAGCTTTATTATTCTTATCTATTATTTTATCCGATTTTACAAGGTAAAGTTTTTTGTTATTCCAATCTATAGAAACCTTAAATCTTGATAGAAAATCATTACCAAGTGAAACTGTTTTTCCAGTTCGAATCATAACATTTTTGATATTTAAGTTATTTATTCTTAAAGAATCTGAATATGTTATCTCTCTATTAAGCTTAACAGGTTTACCTATAATTCCACTTTGACTAGTCCCTTTTTCCATAAATGTTTCACTAATTATATTCTTCTCTTTAAGTACATTAAATATTTCATCGCTCAAAGCAAAAGATCCGTTAGAACCATAATCAACTAAAATATTTTTAATATTAGTCTGTCCAAGATTAACATCTATAAAAATATTGTACTGGTAATCAGTTTTAAAAGGTAAAACAATACTCTCTTTAAGAGTATCTGTTTCTATTTTTTTAGATAAGGACAAAGAATATTTTTCTTGGTCAATTGTCCAATTACATTGTCTAATTAAATTTGAGCCAATAATGCCATCTATTCCCAAACATTTCATTATTGGATTTGCATTAAAGTCTCCAATAAATGCAGTTTGGTTCTGAAACAACACATTGCCAATGTTTATTGAATCAACTTGTACCCATTTGACTTTTTTTCTATTGTAATCACTATCTACAATATTACTTTTACTAACTACCTTGAAATTATTCTTCTTCTGAATTTCTTCTGATATACTGAAGGGAGCACCTGTATCAAATAAAAAATTGTATTTTTTTCCTTTTATAGTGATGGGTACAATGATTAGTTTTTTTCGAATTTCAATATCTACAACTTCTGTAGTATTTTTATTATTGATAACACTTCCGTATTTTATTGATTCAGTCCATTTAACAGAGCATCCTTGAGTTAATAGAACCGTAAGGCAAATAAATATTAATATGTTATAGTTATTTTTCATTATGCAATTGTTAAATATAGTTTACCTTATGTTGAGAATTTTGTTTCTAAATTAGTCTAAAAATGCTTGTTTTTTAGCTTAGTTCTTTGTTAGGCGCTGTGTTTTTTCTATAATTTTTCTTTAATCGCTTTTCTCCAAAAGTAAATTCCAAAGAAACAAGTAACGATGGCAAACATAATCCCATTTTCACCAAGCCAATATTCAGTTCCTTCAGTTTTCATTGTTAGAGGTGGTAATATTTTTTGAATATACACATTGCTTACTGCGTGAAAAACTACTGCTGGCCATATACTTTTAGATTTAAAAGTATAGTAGGTTATAATAAATGACATAGAAATAATTACTATAAAAAATGTAGTAAATTCCAATAACACATTATTGCTGTAATAAACAAGCAATGGCCAATGCCAAGAAGCCCAAATAAATCCGCTAAAAATTGATGTACTTGTATATGAAAGGACCTTTCTCAATTCATAGATAAAAAAACCTCTCCACCCAATTTCTTCTCCTAAAGTTGTTGCAGAGGCTCTTAATATTTCCACAGTACCTAATAAGATAATGGCTATTATTGTTATTTCCATTGGATTTAATGTGCCTATTCCAAACAAACCAAGTTCTTTTCCCCAGTCTGTTATTGCGTCTCCATTTGCTAAATTTCCAAATCCGAATATCCAAATTAATACATAAGTGATTACACTATATAAGGCAGGAATAAAATAAGATAATCGGATATATTTCCAATTTCCCCAATTCCAATTTAGAGATGAAATTTTTCGCCCTTTTATCTTTAAGGTAATAAATGCTGCAATTGCAGGACACCACATTATAGCTCCAACATAAATCCGTGAAGGATATAAATTTACTATAGCATAATGGAAAGGGGAAGTGAGAACAATAACGATTATAAGAAATAGAAAAATTGTATTCCAAGTCTTTCTACGCTCCGACAAATTTTCTAGCATAAGGCTTTAATTATTGGTTTGTTTATGAAAGACGATGAAGTTTAAGGTTTTGTTACATTGCGCCTAACAACTATTAAAAATAAGATATACAGAGAGAAAGCACTAGGAATCCCTTCAAAAGCTGTTTTTTGTTCCTTAAAAGTTCTCAATATATGGGAGTTACAACAGCTTTAATGCTCGTTGTAACGTCTGGTTTATACATAATATTTTAAATTATGTAGCCTTTATTCATGACGGATCAAACTTGTGGCCAAATCCTTGTTAGCGGCTGGTATTCTTTATTGTCCAAATAGCACCGTTTTTAGTCATCAGCTTTTCTAAATGTTCCTTTGTTACAAGATCATTTAATTGTTTTTCGCTTTCTGATTTTGGTGTTCCTGAAAGTTCAGAAAATTCTTTTGCCGTCAAAGAATGATACTTTGAGAATAGCGTTTCCCAATTTTTGCTGTATTCACTTTTGGTTGCTTCCGGGTAAAGTTTCAAAACAGATGTTTCATAAAAAGGATAAGGCTTTGAACCATATACAATTTCTTTATTGCCAAAATTATCTAAAAAGAAAATAGTCGGAAAACCTCTTACTCCATACGATTTTGCCAACTTCAAATCTTCTTCAAAAAGTGTTTTTGCTTTGCCGTCAAAATCAGTTTTTAATTGCTTTACATTTAAACCGACTTTTTTAGCAGCTGTTTCTAAATGTTCCCACTTTGTAATGTTCTTTTTTTTAAGAAAAACCATTTCACGGATTTCTCTTAAAAACGAAATGGCTTTTTCTTCGCTCTGTATTTGTGCGGCTTTGAAAGCTATTGAAGGCGGATAAGATGACGATAAAGGGTCTTCTAACCAAACGTCCCCATCAATAGGCATATCGTAATAAACGCTTACTTCGTCCCAATGGTGTGCCACATCAGACGGCTTGCTTATGCCACCGCTGTTATAACTCCAATCGGGCAACAAGCCACCCATACGGTACTCTATTTCTATGCTGTTGCCGTATTCCAATTTCAGTTTTCTTAATTGCGGTTCAATACCCCAACATGAAGAACAAATCGGATCTGTGAAATAAACAACTTTAACAGATTTTTTTATGTTTTGAACAGCGATTTCTGTTTTTGTTGTGTTATCTAATATTTCGCAAATTCCATCAACAGGGTTACACATTAGGGGATTGTTTTTTGATGTTTCGTTAGCCATTATTTTTAGTATTATTTGTTTGTCCTTGACAACTGATTAATGTGGTTATTAAAAAAAGCGTTATCACTGTTTTGTATTTCGTCATTGTTTAACATTATTGTTATATCTTTGTGGTGCAAAGTTAAATTGTTTAAAAAATTCTTGCAATAAGTCAGAATTATATGACTACTAAAAATTTGAGAGATGGTAAGGAAACCTGTCCTGCACAAGGGCTTTTAAAGTTACTTTCAGGTAAATGGAAACCTGAAATTTTCCGATTGGCCGTTGAAGCACCTTTGCGGTTTAGTAGCCTGTTACGTCAAATTCAAGGCTCAAACAAACAAACATTGTCCGTTGCTTTACGTGAATTAGAAGATGTTGGCTTGTTGGAAAAAGTTGTCATAAAGCAAAAACCTTTACACATAGAATACAATCTTACCGAAAAGGGGAAGTCGTTAATTCCTGTCTTAAAACAGTTGGAAGGGTTATCGTAGGATGTTGTTATACTTGCGGCTAATGGTCTCATATAACTGTCAGTTACGAGTTAATATGCGTTAATTTTCGGTTAAGCACAGGTGTTAGCAATTCCGAGTAGATTCGGAAGAAATCGAATCCGTCGTAATTGAGGTTGTACATCTTAAGTTAGCAATTTATTAAATTTAATTATTAATCAGGAAAAATAAGAGAGAAGAAGAATTAGGATTAGTAAAATTGGGAATAAAAAAAACTATTATTTTTATGCAGTTTTACTGCTAGTAAATACTACAAAGGTTGTAAAGAACTTTATAAAAGAATTGTAGCTAAAGGAAAGCGGTTTGTAATAAACTACTAAAACAAGCTTTTACAATTGTTAAATCTGGTTTACCTTATGGTGAAAATTTTGTTTCTAAATTAGTCTAAAAATGCTTGTTTTTTAGCTCAGTTCTTTGTTGGCATTAGTTTTTATTACTAGTGTGTCTGATAGTCGATCATGAAGTCCTTTTTTTGAAAATAAATAATAAAAAATATCTATTGGGATTAATCTTGATATTGTTCTTTTAAAAATTCTTAAGAAAGTTATCTCACCTCCATTTACGTTAGCAACTTGAGTTCTCGTTAAAAATTTTCCTAACGTTCTATGAAAATAAAATTCCAATACAGAATAGTAGGTCAAATAAAGGATTAGTCCTAAAGAAATACTGTATATATAATTGATCAAATATGAACTAAATCTGACAAAATAAAGGTCTAAAATATAAGCGACCAAAAAGTAAAGAGTTAACCAAACAACTGTATCAATAATAAAATTAATTAGACGAAGAATTGAATGTACTGAATAACTAGAAAAATCTTTATTATTCAATGCTTTATTTTTGTGTTTCTTCATTTTTACAGTAATTGTTTTTTTTGGACTTTATCCTAAAAGTCTACTTTGTTAAGTCAGAACGATTATATATTTATAATACTAGTTTCATCTTAATGCCTCGTCCTGAAATATGGCTACAGGTTAAAATTGATTTTACGCTGTTAATTTGTATACCATATACGTTGTTTTATAGTTTAAAGATACGTGTAATCTTATTTGGTTGTATAAATTAATTACACTTTTTGTAGCTTTTTTAGCGTGAGCCACAGTATCAAAGGTTTGATCAAGATAAAACTCGTCTTTCAAGACTCTGTTTACACGCTCTGCAATGGCATTTTCGTAACAATGATTTTCTTCTGTCATACTAATTTTGATGTTGTTTCTCTTTAAAAAACGTTTTCAATTTATCAAAAGGAATAACAGCAATTTTGTTGTACAAGTCCGTATGTACGCCATTTGGAGTAATCTTCAGTGCTTTTGGCTCGGAAACATTTTTATAGGCATCTTCACTGAAATAACGTGAAAGAGTATTTTTCATTAAGCAAGATTGCCAGTGCGAAAACATTGATTCTTTGCTTATAAGTTGTTACAAGAAACTGCTAGGCAGTACCCCAATCGGTTTATTTAAAGGCAATATAGATTTAAATCTTAGACTTTTCAAGGTGAGCTGTATGATGTGAGAGCATCAAACACGGTTAATTAAATAGTTTAGGGGGAAACTCCCCCTTTACCTACTCAACATTTTTCTGTTTTTATACAGATTCGATTTTTATAGAAGTCATTGTTAACGAGCCTCCGACTGCTTTGTCGTTAAATAATGTTATTTTCTCATTTTCTTCTTTTAATGCCAATGTATAAAGTAAAGGCAGATAATGTTCAGGAGTCGGAATGGCCAAATCAAAGGCTTTTCCTTGTGATTTAAAGTCGATTAAAGGTTGAAAATCCCCACTTAAAATATGACTCTTCATTTTTTCGTTGGCTTCGGTAGCCCAATCAAAAGCAAATTCTTCGTTTAATTTTTTCCAAGCCACCATTCGTAGGTTATGCACCATATTACCACTTCCAATAATTAAAACACCTTTATGGCGAAGGCTGTTTAGCTCTTGAGCCAATTCGTAATGATACCTTGCCGGTTTCGAATAATCAATACTCATTTGTATGACCGGAATATCGGCATTTGGATATAAATGTTTGATTACGCTCCACGCTCCGTGGTCAAGTCCCCATTTATCATCTAATCCAACTTCTGTTTTAGTAATAATACTTTTGGTTTCTTCCGCCAATTCTGGGCTTCCTTTTGCTAGATATTGAACGTCAAACAATGCTTGTGGAAAACCACCAAAATCGTGAATGGTTGGCGGATTTTGCATTGCTGTAACAAAGGTACCTTTAGTTTCCCAATGTGCAGAAATACAAAGAATCGCATTTGGTCTTATAATTTCTTGACCTAATTTTCTGAATGCCGAAACAAATTCGTTTTCTTCAATGGCATTCATAGGGCTGCCGTGACCTAAGAATAGCACAGGCATTTTGCCTGTGTTACTCATTGTTGAAGTCATCTTGTTTAAATCTTTTAAAGTCATACTGTAAGGTATTAAAGGCAATAAAGCCATTGATTTTAAAAATTGTTTTCTATTCATTTTATGTAACATTATATAACACAAAGTTGTTTAAGCTATCTTTTTACTCAACCAATTATCAATTGAGTATTTTCCTGCTCCAACAATTGTAAGCACTACATAAATTAAAAGATAAAGTAATGCCATTTCTTTAACTGCAAAATCATCATTTGAGTGAACAATAAATGCAGCAATAAACATTGTTATACTTAAAGATATGGCTGAAAACCGTGTTGCTACTCCAAAAATCAAAAAGATTGAACAGATTACTTCGGCAAAAACTGCAAGAGCCAAAGATGCAGTTAATCCAATTCCTAAAGGGTCTAAAAATTGAATTGGGTCATTGCCAAAAAGCATTGTTAGTTTACCTAATCCGTGAGTCAACATCATTCCTCCAATTACAACTCGTAGTATCAATAATGCAATGGATATGTTATTCTGCGTTGTGTTAGAACTAAAACTTTTTTTAATTAACTGTTTCATTTTTTTATTGTTTTACAAATTGAACTTCTGCATTAATTTTTATTTCATTTCCAACCATAACGCCTCCTGCTTCCAAGGCGGCATTCCAATTGAGTCCAAAGTCTTTTCGGTTCAGTTTACCATTTATGGAAAAACCTGCTTTTTCGTTTCCGTAAGGGTCTTTCATATAACCTCCAAACTCGGTATCTAATGTGATTTCTTTTGTAGTACCTTTAATTGTAAGGTCGCCTACTAATTTGAATTCATCATCATCTACTTTTTTAATGGATTTGCTCACAAATGTAATTTCCGGATAACTTTCTATTTCAAAGAAGTCAGCGCTTTTTAGGTGTGTGTCTCGATCATCATTATTCGTTGATATAGAGCTTGCATCTATGCTTGCCGATATTTTTGATTTTGTAAAATCTTCGCCATCTATGGTTCCTTCAAAGGTTTTAAATTCTCCTTTTACATTAGAAATCATCAGGTGTTTTACTTTAAATGTAATTTCGCTGTGTGTTGGGTCTATTGCCCATTTTGTTGTTTTCATTTTCTTATATTTTTTTAACGTTATTGGATAATTTTTAAACGTATTACTGCTTGGCAAACTGTAAGTGCACTACTATGTTTACATCTTTGCCAATACCTGCTGCGGTAGGATCGTAATTAATATTGTAGTCAAATCTGTTAATGGTGGTTTTGGCTTTCAATCCCAATTTTTCGCCCTGGTCACTTTTGGCAGTTCCGCCATAGTACACATCAAAAATTACGGGTTTGGTTACATCTTTTATGGTTAGGTCGCCATATAATAGATATTGCTCAGGTTTTCCAGTAGCTAAGATTTTCGTGCTTTTAAAAGTCATTTCCGGATATTTTTCAACTTCAAAAAAATCAGCACTTCTCAAGTGGTTGTCCCTGTTTTCTACATTTGTATTGATACTTGTTACTTTAACAGTAAAATCAACATTTGCCTCTTCCAAAGCTTCCCCATTTGTAGTAAGGTTTCCGGTATATTCCATAAATTTCCCATTCACGATACTAATTCCGGAATGTGAAATATTGAAATTTAAGGACGAATGGTAAGGGTCTACCTTCCAGTTTGCTTGTCCGAATACGTTTACATTCAAAAATGTAATTGCTAATAAAATCAGTACTTTTTTCATAATCATATAAAATTTAATTGTTAATAATATTTGATTACAAAGATAGTAGCACTTACGATGAAGCGAATTACACTTTTCGGTAAGAGGAGTGTAGATTTAGGAAATCAACCTATTTTTCATCTCTTCACGGAACTTACCTGGCGATTGCCCTGCCTTTTTTTTAAAGACGTTAGAAAAATAAGAATTCTCATTGTAGCCCAGTTCATAAGCTATTTCAGATATGGTTTTTTCTGTAGAGATTAATAGGTTTTTAGCTTCAATTAATTTTCGGGTTTCGATTATTTCTGAAACACTCTGTGCTAAAATATTTTGGCAGATGATGTTCAAATTCCTTGACGACATAAAAAGTTTTTCAGCATAGAATTCCACGCCTAGTGGTCTTCGGTAATTTTCTTCAAGAATCGTCAGGAAGTTTCCGAAGGATATATGTTGCGTTTTTTGAATAGGCTCGTCTTGTGGTTCTAACTTTTTTCGTTCGGCTTCAATCATAGTGAACAGGACACCCAATAGTTGCCTTATTATAGAGAGGTCTGTTGTGTCTTGTTGTGTTTCGGCATACATCATTTCACAAAGTGTAACCAGTCTCTGAAAACAATGTCCTTTTTCAAGTTCTAAATTTGCTTGAGTGTGATAAAACGAATAGAGTTGAAATGTGGTTTCTGGAATAAATTCGCTTTTAAAACGAATTGCCCAAATATCGCACTTGCCATTATATACCTTTGGAACTACTCTGTGTACTTTTCCTTTGGTTACGAAACTCACAAAAGGAGATTGGATTTTGGTAGTGTTAAAATCAATGAAATGCTCCAATTCACCGTCAATACCAATTAATAACTCTTCAAACTCGTGATTGTGAGGTTCGTCAGGTTGGGAAGAAATTTTTTTTGCTTCTTCTTCGTCAACTTTGAATATATGGAAAAGTTTGTTCATTTGGTATGCTATTTGTTGCTTTTAAGGTTCTAACTAGGGGGTTGGCTATGTTCCCAATTACATTAAAATCCGCTAACCCCGAAGTTTCAGGAGTTCCAAAGTAAGGATAAAATACCAAATTGTAAGGAATTCTCTGTAGAAAATTCCTTACAATGAACATAAACATAAGGTACACGCAGGCTTTCTTTCAATCATCCGTCCGCGTATAGAGTAGCGTTGGCTATATCCTTTTTCTTATTTCAAGTTTTCCTTAAAATATGCTTCCAACTTGTCAAAAGGAATAACGTCCGTTTGATCATATAAATCGGTATGGACTTTATTTGGAATAATCATCAATTCTTTTGGTTCAGAAGCATTTTTAAAGGCATCTTCACTGAAATATTTAGAGTGTGCATTCCCACCTGCGATTAACAACATTGGTCTTGGCGAAATTTCTTTAATGTAAGTCAAAATCGGCATATTCATAAACGAAATGGAATTTGTTGTTGTCCAACCGTTGTTTGAGTTTAAAGAGCGTTCGTGATACCCTCGTTCGGTTTTGTAATAATCATAATACTCTTGTACAAATTGAGGTTCATCTCCTGTTAGTTTTTCTGGTAGGTGTTCTGTAGGGTAAGCAGGAGTTCCGTTTTTGGCATCTTCCCAACGTTGCAAACTCATTTGTTCTAACATTTGGGTACGTTGTTCTGGTGTGGTAGAACCAAAATAGCCTTCTGCATTTACTCTGGACATATCGTACATACTGGTGGTGGCAACGGCTTTTACGCGTTTATCAACGGCTGTGGCATTCAAGGCAAAACCGCCAAAACCGCATATTCCGATAATACCTAATTTGTTTCTGTCGATATTATCCTGCAAACCAAGAAAGTCAATAGCTGCACTAAAATCTTCGGTGTTGATGTCTGGCGAAGCCACGTTGCGGGGTTCGCCACTGCTTTCGCCTGTGTAGGACGGGTCGAATGCCAACGTTACAAATCCGCGTTCTGCCATTTGGTTGGCATAAAGCCCGGAAGATTGCTCTTTTACTGCTCCGAAAGGTCCGCTGATTGCCAATGCAGGCAAATTGTTTCCGCCATTATTCGGAATATACAAATCGCCCGTAAGTTCAATACCGTAGCGATTTTTAAACGTTACTTTCTGGCGTGTTACTTTATTGCTTAATTCAAAAGTATAATGTTCTACTGTATTGCTCATGGTTTCTGTTTTTTGTGTTTGTTCTTCTTGTTTAACTTCTGATTTTTGTTGACAAGCTCCCAATAGTAACAGGGAAAAAGTCATTGTTACTATTAATCTCGTTTTCATTTTTCTCTTTTTCATTTTATTCTTTTTTATACTGTTCATTCGTTACGGCTTCTTGCCAATCTACGATGCCTTTTTCGGTGTTGGGTACGATATACAGCTGTTGTAAACCCACATCAGGACTTGCTCCGTGCCAATGTCTTACATTTGGCGGACATTTTTTTGATAACTTCAATGGGCTGTCCTTCAATTTGGTGGTAGCCAACACCATCTGTAATAATCAGAATTTGACCCGCTGGATGCGTATGCCAATTGCTTCTTGCTCTGGGTTCAAAATACACGTTCCCTACTGCCGTAGTAAATGTAGAATCTGGTGCTACTAATCCAATATTGTAAGCGTTTCCGGTAAAAAGATCTGCTGAACCTTTTTCGCCTTTTGGGAAAATAGCGTCCAACTTATTTTTGTCTGTTTTCATATTTTCTTGATTTTTTTCGGTATTTGAATTACAAGCGGTTATCAGAAACAAACTTCCTGTGAGTATTGCAATCGTTTTGATGTACTTGTTCATATCTTTTAATTTTTGTGTTATTGTTCCAATTCAATCGTTACGGTAATTTTTCCGCTTGTTTTGAAATATTCTATTCCACTTGTGATTTTTCCCATAGAAATCAAGCTGTTGGAATAACTGAAATCCTTATAAAACAGAGCGATATTTCCCCAAGGGGCATACAGCGTAATATCGCCTTCGGACGGTTTAAAGTCTTTGAGGGCGTCTTTGGTAGAAAGTTTTCGGGACGGATAAAATATCTTTTCCGTATTGGCATAATCGTCCATTGCTACGGTAAGCGGAAGCATTGTAACAAAATCCCTGCTTGTGGGATTGTCGTACAAAATAGCCGTAGCCGTATTTTCTCCTATGGTTATTTTTAGTTTCATAGTTTCCTGATTTGTTGTGTTCAATTCCTTGTCTTTATTACAAGCGTGCAGTTGCGTACAGCCCAATAAAAGAATAATTGTATAAAACAGCTTTTTCATACTTGTTCAATGTTTTTAATGATTTTCGCAGGGATACCGCCTACAATTGTATTGTCGGGAACGTTTTTTGAAACGACTGCACCCGAAGCAACAATAGCATTTTCGCCAATGGTTACACCTTGTAAAATCGTGGCATTTGCACCAATCCAAGCGTTCTTTTTGATGTGGATAGGTTTTGGAACAAGCGAATGTCTTTCTTCGGGCGAAATGGGGTGTCCTTCGGACAGCAAACTGACTTTTGGTGCTATCAGTACATTATCTTCAATGGTAATGCCACCTAAATCCAAAAACACACAATCAAAGTTGATGAATACGTTTTTGCCGATTTTGGTATGCTTTCCGTAATTGATGTAAAGCGGTGTGAATACGGCTGTACTTTTGTCAATTTCCAAATCTGTGATTTGGCTTAACAATTTTCTGATTTCATTTGGGTCAGTTGAATTGTTCATTTGCACGAGCAGTTTTTTCGTGTTGTATGAAGCATTTCTTAATTCTTTTCTTTGGCTGTCGCTGGAAGGAATAATTTCTCCGTTTCTCAATCGCTCAAAAATATCTAACTTTCCCATCTTTGTATTTTTTATAATACGAAGGTCGGGCGATTTTAATAGGTGCTGTTAAAGATATTCAAACCAATGATTATGAAATTCAAACTTTTTCCAACCGAACGGAAGATGGACTTATTCCTGCTTGTTTTTTAAAGAAATTATTAAAGTAAGTTGGGTACTCAAATCCCAAAGCGTATGCGATTTCCGAAACATTCCAATTAGTGTGTTGCAAAATGGCTTTAGCTTCATTTGTAATACGTTCCGAAATGTGGGTTGTGGTGGTTTTTCCCGTAACTTCCTTTACGGCACGGTTTAGGTAATTAACGTGTACCGAAAGGTCTTTTGCATAATCTTTAGCGGTTCTTAATAGAAGCGGTCTGTCGGGACTTTCCACGGGAAATTGTCTTTCCAAGAGCTCCATAAAAACATTGGTCAATCGTTCTGCTCCGTTTTTGTCCTGATTGTAATTTTCAGACGGTTTTAATTTTAGGGATTCGTGCAATATCAAGTCAATATAATTGCGAATAAGGTCATCTTTATGCTCATAGTCAGATTGTTGTTCTTCAATCATTTTTTGGAAAATACTGTTTAAAAACTGTCTCTGATGTTCCGAAATATCCAAAATCGGTGTGCCGCCCATTTTAAACAAAGGCGATTTTTGCAAGGTTTCCGAATGTTTTCCCGAAGTGTAAAAGTCTTCCGAAAATAGAATGGTGTAGCCCACATACTGGATAGAAAGTGTTTCCCAAGAGTAGGGAATGTTTGGGTTTCCGAAGAACAAAATAGTTCCTTCGGCATCAAAACTCCTATCGGCATAATGGATACGGCTTTTGCCCGTGGTCAGGCAGATTTTATAAAAATCCTTTCGGCTGTACGCTTTGGTGGCATTGCCGTCTTTCTCAATCTGAAAGACATTGAAGCCTTTTAGTTTTAACTCGCTGTTGTATGTTGATAAGATTCTTGACATAGTGCAAAGTTAAGAAATTCAAACAAATCTTTGTTCTGTTTAAGTGATTATTCTCTTTCGTGCGTTGGCAAGAAACAGCTCTTTTGGTTTTTTACTCACACATATTCATTTTTATATAGGTGTTCGTGATTCGCTTCGCTTAATTGTGCGGTGGGCTTGTATTATACTGATATAGGTTGACCATTTTTTTGTTAATTATTTTTTTCTTAAATAGTCAGATACTGTAAATTTTGTTTATTTCTTCGATAACATTTATAGTTTGTATTTTGATTTAAATGCACTTGATTTGGAGTCAATAAATCTAAACTTAAATGCGGTCTAAGATTGTTATAAATATTCACAGCACGTTTTACAATCTTTTTAGCTAAGTTAGTATTTTTTATTTGTTGTTTCAAACCATATTCATATTTTAAAGTTCTGTTCATTCTTTCGGCTACAGCATTTTCATAAGGATCGTATTGTTCTGTCATACTAAGTGATAGACCGTTTTGTTCCACAAACTCAGTATAAGCTGGATTACAGTATTGAATACCTCTATCCGAGTGATGAATTAGTTTTTGATGTGGGTATTTACGATTTTTAATAGCCATTTTAAGCGCATCTGTACATAATGATACTTTCATATGTGAAGCTATTTTGTAGCCCATAATTTGCTTAGAATACGCATCGGTTACCAAGGCCAAGTAACTATGTCCTTTTTGAGTTTTAATATAGGTTATGTCGCTTACCCAAAGCTGTTCAGCTCTTGTAGGTGCTTTGTCTTTAACTAGATTTTTATGTTTATAAAATTGATGTTTAGAATTTGTGGTTATAAAATGACGTTTAGTTTTAGGAACCAGTAAGTTGTAATGTTTTAAAAAACGATAAAACTTATCTCTTCCCATCTGTATTTGATGCTGTTCCATTTGATTTTTAAGTAAATGATACAGTTTAATACCTCCAGTTCTAAGTCCAATTTGTTTACGACAATCTTGTACTAACTCAAGTAATATCTGTTCCTGACTTATTTTATTTTGATGAGATTTTAAGCGCTTATAGAAGGCTTGTTTGCTAATCCCAAAACACTCGATTAACCATTTTCTTTTAAACGGTTTTGTTTCTTTTTTTGAATCTCGTCGGCTAATGTTTTGGGCAATGACTTTTTTGATAAATCCACACCAGTAATTAGTTCCATATCCGCAATTATATCTTGCTGAAAGTCTTTTACAAACTCTAGTTCTTCAATTCTTTCTTTCAATTTTTTAATTTCGTCTTTTTTACTCATTCCTAATTTCTTTTGCTCTAAAGTACTATATTTTTTTAACCAATAGTCAATAGAAGATCTAGAAACATTGTATTTTTTAGCAGCATAATTTATTGAAATACGTCCATTTTGGATTTGGTCAATAATGAGTAATTTTAAATCGAAACCTATTTTCTCATAGGATTTTTTTCGACAGGGTACTTTTTGTTCTTTCATACTTTCGTTGTTTAAGTTGTCTAACTTTTAGTCAACCTATTTCAGGAAAGTACATCGTGGGGAATTACATACAACGGGCTTGAATATGGCAAGTTGCGGGTTTTAAATCGCAATTTTCCGTTGTTTATTTATAAGTTTAAATGTACTAAAATTTTTGTATTAATTACAATTAAGCAATTTGTTATATGCGTTGTTGTACACTGGCCTTTTTTATCGTTGGTAGTTGAATGTATCAACCTTATTGAATGTTGTAAGCTCTTTGGCAAACTTTTGGCGGAGCGTGGCTCGTGCGAGTTTGCCAATGTGCTTACTCTTGGGAAACTTAACTTCGTACAAATTTTCCTAATGATTCTAAAAGTTGTGGATTGTCTTCTAATGCAATCTTTGCCACTGCATAAAACTCACTCATCCAGTCGTCAATTTCTCCGAATGCTGAATCTTTCAGTTTTGTTGCATCTTGACTTTCACCTTTTTCTCGTAAATACTCGGCTCTGGCTAATTCTAAATTAGATATTAGCTGAATTGTTCCGTTTATTTCCTCTGTTGTTATCTTTAATCTTGCCAATTTTGCTTGAATATCAGTGTCTGTCGTTGCAACGGTGTAAAATTTCTTGACTGTCTCCAACCATTTTATATAGGCAGTTGGCAAACTTCCGGTAAGTGCTAATTTACTCAATGTTGTTGGCTCTTTTCTAAAGATTACTTTACCCTTTTTTCGGTGAAGTCCGTAAGTTTTTGCTAAATTTTCTTTTAATTCTGTGAAGTTTTTATAAGCCTCTGTGGTTTCATCGTCTTCCTTTTTGTTGAAGTCGAAGGCTGTTCGGGTTTTTGTTAATAAGGTTTTTCCTTCTGTTAACAATGTTTCATCGTATCCAAACTCTGCCATAATGGTGGCTATTTCTGTTTGTTTTTCAACGTTTTCAAATGATACTCTGTACTGTTCCAAGGCTTCCGCCTCAGATAGTGTTCTTTTTGTTGCCATAATGCAATTTTTTTTTGTTATTAATTTATTTATTGCGAACTCCTTTCGGATGATTGCCTGTTCCTTATAGCTTTTGGTGTGTTCCTTAAGGCTCTTTTTCAATTCCTTAAAGCTTTTGATACACTCCTTATCGCTTTTGTTACGTTCCTTAACGTTCTTTTTGTTTTCCTTATTGTTACTTTTATGTTTCTTATAGGCGATATCTGTTTTTTACCGTTTGTCTAGAGCTAATTTATATTTTTCCTTGTAATATCTCAATTCATTATAAATTCCATTGTCTAAAATTCGCCAATATTTCCATCCGTTTATACTGGTTTTCGTTATTGCTCTTCCTGCTCCACTTGGAAAAGGAAAAGTTTTCATTTTATTATCGATTTCAAATGTTATTGCTCCTTCTTTATCTAGAGTGCCAATAATTTCATTATTAGGTGATGAATAGACCTTAGTTCCGCTTTTAATAATTCCAGCGTTTATAATCATTTTTAAGGTTATGTCTGGTATTTCTTCGTAAGCCATATTCTAATCTTTTACTGCAAAACGAATTCGATACAATTGCTTTAAAGAATTCTTAATTGGTTCGTAATATTCTGAAATTCCATATATTTCCATTAAGGCATTTTCAAAAGTAATTCTGTCTGCTGATTCCAATTCCTGTTCAAGTGGTAATCTGTTTCGTTGCATAATTGGTCTAAACAATTCTATAATCTGTAACTTTTGGTCAGCTGTCAAAATGTTAGGATTCAAAATTTTAAAGTCTCTTTCGAATTTAGTAGCTCTTAAATCTAATGCTCCTAAACCACGACCAAATCCAAAACTTTCAATTAAAAATAGACTTACAGTACTATTTAGAAGTGCTAGGTATAATGTTTTATTTTCCTGTTGATATTGGTCTTTTACTGAAAAACCTATCATTCTTTGGTCGATAAACGAGCGATTTTCAAATTTTGCAATGAACAAACTCTTGTCATAATTTACATTAGCTACAAAGTCAGCCATATTTTCGGTTGACATTTCATACCAATGCATATTAGGTTTTGCCAAAACTTCAGGTAAAGGTCTATTAGTTCCATTTCGTTGATTTTCAAATGAATTAATCCAAGCTATCGCTCCATTATGTCCTAAGTTTTCTAATTCTTCAATACTTCTAGAACAGCAAAAAGCTTCTGCATTTGAAACGCATTCTAAATTTGTAGTGCCTCTCAAATGTTTAAGGACTGGCTTGATATATTCTTGCTCGATATTGTGTCCTGACGCAGGATAAAACATAGGATTCCATCCACGTCTTTCTCCTCGTGTGAAATGGAAAATTTCGCTAGTATTTATAAAACTGTCTTTAACACTATTAACCCAACTAAGATTAGAAAAATATCCAGACCAAGGAATTCCAAAATTTTCAAAAGTTTTTATTTGTGCAAGAGAATATCTATTGATGGTTAGATTTTCAGATTCTGTATTGATAAATATATTATCGCTCAATGTCTTCATATCATCAATTGCCTCTAACTCTTCTTTCAAAGTGCAAAAAGATATTTCGCTTGCTTCTGGTGTTGCTGTCTTTGGGTCTTTTTTTGAAGCAACTAATATTGTAGTTACAACATCTGCGTTATCAAACCACTTTCCTTTTCCAGAGATTACTACGAAATCTATTTTGAAGAATTTTTGAAAAAGTTCTAGAAATTTTTCGCCATAATCAGTACCCAACCAAGCATTTGATAAAATGAGTCCAATTTTACCATTCTCAGATAACAATTGATGAAGATAAAAAGGGATGTATGCAAAAATATCGCTTTTGCCACTTAATGTTTCTGTTGTCTCTGCTTCTTCTTTTATCCAATCGTTAATATCCACTATATGTGGATTCAAAACTTTCATTTCCTTACTCTTAATGAATGGCAAATTAGAAACAACATAATCTACTGTTGGGAATTCTTTTTCTACTATTTCTCCATTATTTGGATTTTGAAACTCTATAGTGTCTCCTTGATTTAGTTCAATTACATCAGAGCCAAAAACGTTGACTATTCTTCCAATATTTGAAGGTTTAGCCATTGTTAATGTCGAAAGTTGAATAGGAAACGAATGTTTGTCGGAAGCCCAAATGGTATTAAGAATATCATTCGAATTTATTTCATATTCTTCTTTTAATTCATAGGCTTGTTTTATAATTGTACCTGTTCCGCAACAAGGGTCAATTACTATTTTTGTTTTGTCATCAATAGTTAGGCGAGTTAATAAATCTGCTAATTTTTTAGGTGTAGAAAATTGACCTGCAACCTTTCTTTTGGCTGTTGCAACTGTACTTTGAAGTAATTGATGAAGAATTTCAATTTCAATAGCTTCAATATTTACAGTAGATAGGAAGTGATTTAGTTCTGTCAGTTCGTTCCAAGCTGTTTCCGAAATAAATTGCTGTCCAAGGTTTGGACTGAAAATATTCCAGAAATTACATTTTTGGGAAATAGATGTTAGGATTTCCATTGCATCAACTATAGAAGTTGAACGTTCAATGTTTTCAATTTCTTTAGCTTCGTTAAAATGCTTTTTTAATATATGAGCAAAAATTATTTTGAAAACCCAATCTGTTAAAACTACCATCGACAAAGTAGGTAGTTTATGTTCAGTTTGACTTGAAGTAAAACCATATTCATTTGAAGATGAATTCCACCAAAGATTGATTTCTGCATCCAATAGGCGAGTAGTTCTCGCTTTGGCTTTTAGTGTTTCTGCTGTATTGGTAGTATTTTCTAATACAACATCAATTACTTCATCAATAGATAATATTTCTTGTGAAGTGACTTCTGAAATTTCCCCAGATTCAAAAAAGCCATTTAAGTCAGCAAGAATTTCAAACAATAAATCTTTCCAGAGTTGTTCGTTAGGTTTTACTTCAAGGCGAGAATTTATATTTATGTCATTCCAACTTTTGTGAATTTTAAAGTTATCACCATTTCTAATATATAAAACAGCGCTTTTTACATTCCATAAAAGAAAACTATCTCTTTTTAATATTTTTGCCTTTTTTATTGCGTTCCTTATAAGTTCTGCATCATTTATTTGAGTATCAGGCATTTTTAACTCCCAACCTTGCACAATTATATCTTTAGTAAGGTCTTTAAATAATAATACATCAGGAAATAGACTTTTCTTGTTATTACTTATAGTACTTTCTCCTCCAGCTCCTTTAAAATGCCAGCTCTTATTTGCCAAGAAAACCTCGATTGAACTAATAACATCAATAGCCCAACTTCTTTCGTTATAAGTAACTTTCGCCATTGAGAATTTTGTTGTTATAGTTTAATGTATGATATTTTGCTATTGGTTCATTAAATAGACGTAAAGTAGATTTTTCTACTTCTTTTCTTTTTAAAGTTTCTTGTATTCTGTCCGCACATACTTGGATGTAATCTACTTCATCTACTTTATGTAATAAAACATCTTCATTTTTTTCTATACCAATGAATTGTCTATTTTCCAAAATAGCAGAAAGTAAAAAACTACCACTTCCACAGGCATTATCAAGAACTACATCTCCAGGTTTCGTGAAAGTTCTAATCAAATATCTACCTAGCTCAATAGGTTTTTGGGTTGGATGATAAACTTTCCCTTCTGATTCTGCTGTTTTAACATAGACAAAATCTTCAATAGTTTGCTCTTCATATGCAATCACATCTGTTGGATATCTATTTCCATTACTTTTTACGTGATTTGATTTGAAGTCTCCATAGCTACCTGTTAATTGGTCTTTTCTGAATCCTTTGTCATATGCTTCGCCTTCTGTCATTTGAGGATCGTAGTTTGGTTGTTTTTTATAAAAAACGCAAATATCTTCGTGTTTTCTCAGCGGTTGTTTTTTAGCATTCAAGAAATTTGTTGCTTTAGATTTTATCCAAACAATTTTATACTTGAAATGCTTTTCATTACTCAATATTAGTTTTGCAGTAAAAACACCCTGAGAAGTAAGTACAATTGCTCCGTTGTCTTTAATTATTCTATAATATTCAGTCCAAAGTTTACCTAGGTCTATAACTGAATCCCATTTGTTTTGAGTTGTTCCATAAGGTAAATCGCATAAAATCATATCTATACTTTTACTTGGAATTCCCTTCATTTCTTCGAGGCAATCGCCTTGAATTACCTTGTTTAGGTATTTGTTTAAATTGTTTGGCATATTTTAAAATTTGAGGCTTTCTTGTTTAGCATTAATTTGACGCAAATATTTAACTTTTTCTTCTGCAACAACAAGTGCATCTGTGGAAGAACTACTTTCGTATAGTTTTTTTGCAAATAAGTCTCCAAAAAATTCTGTTTTTAATTCTTCTAGATTTAAATCGAAAACTTGAGCAAGAAGAGTTAAACGTTTTTCGTCAAAATCCCTTTTGCCGTTTTCAATTTTACTCAAATTTGCAGAATCTAAATCTAGTTTAGCTCCTAGTTGGGTCAAAGTAAGTTCGTTTTTTGTGCGTAAATGTCTGATGTATTCTCCGAAAGATTGTTTCATTTGACTTGAATATTTAGACTTGTCAGTATTTGACAAATATAATAAATATTTTGTGATTTCCAATTCGGGTGGTGGAGGGAAGTAAAAGCTCTTTTGGTTTTTTGAGTGTGGGCTTATGCGGTTGGAAAAACCAAATGTGCTTTTACGTGCGGTTGGTTTTTCTTTTGTCGGCTTGTGTACAACGGTTTAGAGCATGAAAAGTGCGGGTTTTGAAAACACAATTTTCCGTTGTTTAAAAATAGTTTTTTTATTTGTTTTAAATATCAAATTAGTTAGAATTTAGCAATTTTTTATGCGCATTGTTGCAATTGAGTGGCTTTTGTTAGAATTATTCTATTTTGTTCAAATTTCATCCGATTCAATTAATTTTACGTGTCAATTCTCAAATCCGTTGTGATTATAAAAATCAAATATATTTTCAGTTTTATCTAATTTATCTTTTTTCGTTTTCCGTTCAACTCAGTTTTTACGTTTTAACTCTCAATTTCTCCTTTTGCTCAAAATCAGTCAACTTTAAATTTCATTTTCATTGAGTTTAGAAAATTCACTACTTAAATAAATAAACCAAATTGACCAACCTAAATGAAAAAAACGTTGTTTCAATCCTGGATATGAACTTAAAATATTAGGAAAGAAAGCTAAAAAACCTAAAGACATTATTAAAATTGACAGAGTTGCAAATATTCTAATATTGGGAATTTTCTCTACTTTCCATAAAATAATACTAAAAAATGGTGAAAGAAATAATAATATTGATGGAGAACCTAATATTCCGTGTAATCTAAGTGGCAATGGAAATAACCCTGCTCCAGCAATTGAAAATGTAAAAGTCAAAATTATTAGAATTGGAAATTTATTAAGTCCATTTTTCTTACATATCTTTAATAGTCCAATTATAAAAAAGACACTTAAAACTGCACTTAAAACTAATCCAGTTGTAAATATAAATTGAGACTTTGTTCCAATTTCTCCTAATGCACTTACAATATTTGTTAAATGATTATAATCGGTAAAAATATAGCCACAAATAATTGTTGTAGTCCAAAAGATAAATGGAATTATAAATCCCAATTTCACAAAGATTTTATCTTTCATATTTATTTGAATTTAAACTATCGTTTTGATTCTCCGCCATTAATTGCAACGGTCTGGTGTATGATTTCGTTGCGTGTTTAAGCAACTAATTTAGCAAATACAAACCGAATAGAAAATCCGCGAGGATTTTCGTAAGTAGGCGAGTACTAGCAATGAATTATACACGTTGTTGTAAGCAGTTTTTTTAATTCGTATTTGGTTCAATATCTGCAATATAATTTAGTTCAGCCCAATCTACGATATCATAACTTGTAAATTGGTTTCTCCATTCTATTTCTTGACCAACAGGAACATAAAATCGAATAATTCCGCTATTCAATTCTGAATTGTGTTTTTCGTTCAACTCTAATTCGTTCATTGAATTAAGCCAGTCAGTTTGATAGGCAATATTTTCCATTCCGAAAAGCCTTGGAAAGATAGTTATTTCATTTGTTTGATAATGTAAATATCCTGTTACAAACCAATTAACTCCGTCATTTGTATAAGTTTTGTCATTAAGAAAATCCAAAACGTATTGTAAGTTATCTGATTGCAAATTTGACGTAAAGGTTAATGAGTTCACGTTATCAACTTGATGGTCAAATAGATTAATAAATTCAAACAAATCATTTATATTAGTTCCGCTTTTTATTCCAACAGATACTTCTCCTGGAACAAATTCTCTTGTATCTGGTTCGGAATCGTCACTTGAACACGAAAACATAATTCCGATTATTGCTAGTAGAAGAGTTATTTTTTTCATTTCGGTATTTCTTTTTTAGATACTAAAATCAGCATTTGGTTGCGTCAAATTGCTTACAACGGTCTCGTATAACCGTCAGTTACGGGTTAAAGTACGCAAATTTTTCGGTTTAGCACAGACGTTAGCAATTCCGAGTGGATTCGGACGTAGTCGAATCCGCCGTAATTGCGGTTATACATTGTTGTAAAACGTTTTTTATTCATTCGTTTGTTCAGTTAAAGTATTTAATTCAAATACTTTGTTTTCAATATTGTCAGTCGTAAATTTTTTAAAATCATTTACAAAAAGAGTAATATTATGATTCTTGTCACTTACTATTTCTAAATCATACTTTTCATTAATTGTTAATTTTAAAGGAAGTTCATTTTTTTTAACTCCAAATGTTGTGAAGCTTTCAAACATCGTATTTATGTTGATTAAACTATCCTTTGATTTTATAGTACTTCCAATTCCAATTCCGTCATTGTTTTTAGAATTCACATAGGATTTGAAAGATATTTTGATTTTTATGGAATCAGTTAAGTTTTCAGATTCTTTTATTGAAATGCTGTCAATTGGGTGTTTCGGCTTAATGAAATTCAATTGAATTTTTTTGTTTTGAATCGAATATTCTCCTGAACCAAATTCATTGATTATAAAATATGGTCCATCTATATGTCCTTTTATTTGATTTTTATCGTTATAATATGATAATGGTGAATCTCCTTTGTATGAAATAAAACCAAATTTTTGATTTGAAAATAAATGGATAAAAGATAGACTATCAGATGTAAAGAAGATTTTTTCTCTATTATTTTCTTGAGAGTAAAGGTTTTTACTGATTAAAAGAATTGTCAAAATTAAAATTGCCTTCAATTGCATAATAGCTGTTTATTCAAATTTATTCGTTTTGTGCTTTTAAAAAAATCAATTTAGTAATCAGTTTTTTCGATTTAGTGAAATAGCCTCTTGGTTTAGGTAAATGTTTTACAACGTGTTTTTATATGATTTGTGCGACTGGAAAATCGGAGATTTTTCGGTTGTAGCAAATCGTTTGTTGTATGTTTGTCGTTTGTACTAGTTCAAATTTAAGCATAAATTATATGAAGTGTTGTAAAACGTTTATTTAAATCCAAATGGTTTTATCGGTAATTCATTTTTCCAATCATTTCCATAAGTTTTATTCAAATATTCAATAATTCTCTTGTTATTTTCGGTTGCTTTTTTAAATGAAATCGGGTCAACTATACAATTCTCAGTTTTAAATCCAATTCCAAATTTTTCCATAAATTCTGAATAATTTTCAGGCGTATTGTTATTAATTCCGTGAATTATAAAATTAAGTTTTTTATTGTTAATTTTTTCAAGAATTACTTGGTCACTCATTTTTAAATCTGCGTAATCATAGAAACTCAAATTTTCATATTTAAAATTACTCGATTTTAGTTCTGTTAATCTAATGGTAATTATATTTTTCTTTTCGGTAATTTTTACAGGATAATAAACGTAAGAAATGTACTCATTTGAGTAAAATGAGAATTGATATTTTCCTTTTTCAGGTAATTCAACTGTGAAGTTTTCCATAAAATTAATCTGAAAAGTTTCTCCAGTTTCAAATATTTTAAATTCTCCTGAAGTAAATTTTTCATTCGTAAAGTTTTTAAATATAACATTAGCAACGATTTTTTTCTCGGAAGCAATGGTAGAATTAATGTTAAAAATTACAATTAAAATCAAGGTTAGTTTTTTCATAGAATTTTTGTCTTTAATGTTTTACAACGGGCTTTTATAAGATTTGTGCGACTGGAAAATCGGAGATTTTTCGGACGTAGCAAATCGTTTGTTGAATGTTTGTCGGTTCGTTATTTAGTTTAAATGTAAGCATAAATTTTATGAGTTGTTGTAGCACGTTTTTTATCATATTTGAATCATAACTTTATATCTCAATTTATCAGAACATTTCTCAGTACTAAAATTTCTCAATTCTTTATTTTTTTCTACACATTTTATTATTTGATTAATCTCTTTATCAGATAATTCATTTTTTGAATTTATCTCATAAATCCTTAATTCTGAACTTAATCCAAGTTTAATCTTAAATTCTATAGTGTTTTTCTCATTTATAGAAAATTCTGTCACGAATTTGTCAAAACCAATGTAATTTATTTCCAATTTATATTCTCCTGGATCTAGATCTGCTGAAAATTCTCCGTTAAAATTTGTTTGAATATCTTTTGAAAATTTGATGGTTTTTGATGAAATATTCACTACTCCGCTAATTGGATTGTTTGATTTATCAAGAATTTTTCCGATTATTTGACTTTTTTTATTGTTGTCGTTTTTTGTCTTGATAAATTCATTTTTATCATTCTCATTTTGAAATGAAAATAAGTATTCATATCCAAACTCTTTGTTTTTATCTACCTTATTTAAACTCCATTTTTGAGAAAATGAATTTGTCGAAAATAAAATAAATAGAATGATTAAAACCTTTTTCATATTTTTTCGGTAATGTGCTACAACGGTTTGGTACATGAAAAGTTGCGATTTTGATTAGCAATTTTTCAAGTTTTAAATTTAGTATTTTTTTATTTTAGAAACATTCTATTTTAGAAAATTAAGCAATTTTTTATGTGCATTGTTAGCCATAGTAGGGCAGCACCCAACTTTAGGCAAAAACTAGTCTTACATATCTACTCCAAAACCAACCGGACCAGAATGCCAGCGAAAAGTATTTAAATCCTCTTTTCAGCATTGATTAAGCAAATCAGAATCTAAATACAAAATCAATTTCATTGCATTTAGGTTGGTAGTTTAAGATTTGTAACTACGCCTTTTTTGGAAAAGAACGAGTCAGAACGCAAACGAATTATTCATTTAAACTTTTCATTTTTCAACCTAGTTTTTAGTTTGTTAAAAAACTATATTTTTCTTGCGTTTAGTTCCCAAAAAAGGATTGAAATAGCACAATTTAACTTAAAGAACTTAATTTTTATTTGTTAATCAACTCATTCATAACTAACTAAATCGTTTTACCCTGTTGTGGTTAACGGTTTGGTACATGAAAAGTTGCGGATTTTAAGGTGCAATTTTTCAAGTTTTAAATTTAGTATTTTTTTGTTTTAGAAACATTCTATTTTAGATAATTAAGCAATTTTTTATGTGCATTGTTAGCCACAGTAGGGCAGCACCCAACTTTAGGCAAAAACAAGCCTTAGATATCTACTCCAAAACCAACCGAATCAGAATGCCAGCGAAAAGTATTTAAATCCTCTTTTCAGCATTGATTAAGCAAATCAGAATCTAAACACAAAATCAATTTCATTGCATTTAGGTTGGTAGTTTAAGATTTGTAACTACGCCTTTTTTGGAAAAGAACGAGTCAGAACGCCAACGAATTATTCATTTAAACTATTCATTTTTCAGCCTAGTTTTTAGTTTCTTAAAAAACTATATTTTTCTTGCGTTTAGTTCCCAAAAAAGGATTGAAATCGCACAATTTAACTTAAAGAACTTAATTTTAATTTGTTAATCAACTTATTCATAAACAACTATTTCAGTCGTTTTGCCCTGTTGTGGTTAACGTGTTTGTGTATGGAAAGTTGCGTTTTTGTGTGCGAGGATTTTCCGAAGGAAAATCAGATGTAACAAAACAGCAACGACTTTTGATTAAGCACTAATGTAGCAATTTTTTATACACGTTGTTGCCCACAGTATTTTATTCGGTTAATGATTGTTCAAAATTCTCAATCATTGTTTTTCCAGATTGTTCAGTTGAATAATTTATTGATACGCTAAATAAATGATTTTTCACATATGTATTGTAAATCAATTGTGTCAATAAAAGTTCATTTGTCTTTTCATTATAAAGTTGTTCTTTGATAATATAGAAATCATATTCACCAATTTTCTTATTTTCTAATTCTTCATTAAATTTAATTCCGTTTAGAGTGGAATAAGAGTCCGCTATTAATTTAGCAACGAATTTTTGATGTTCAAGCAATGTCATTTTTTTTGTTCCTTCGAGTGGTTCAAATGAAGCAGAAAAGTAATTTCTTTCGTCAATTCCAAATCCAACCAAATATGGTCGATTTTTGCGAACTGTCATTCCATCAGGCACTTTATCTTTCATAGTTTCATATCCGACTTCTTCCAAGTCCTGTTCATCTTTTACAGTTCTTATTTCGTATCCGTTTGGAATTTTTATTTCCCAATCAAATCGGTTACAAGAGTAAATTCCGTTTTCAATTTTCCCATTGTCTTTTATTTCTTGAGAATTGGAATTACAAGAAGTCAGAAGTATTGTTAATAGTAGTAATATCGTTTTTTTCATATTGTGGGCAACTTGTTATATCATTCTATTTATTAACGTTTATAACTTATAGTTTCCGGATAACCGTAGTTTTTATTACTTTTTAATAATTAAAAAAACAAAACTTTTTGTGGTAATTTTAGTAATATTATAAGTATAAACGCAATTTTTATATGTTGTATCAAATTTAAAAAAAATAATTGAATAGATTAATTAAAACTAAAGTAAAATCTAAGTAAAATAAATTTAATTATAAATAACTATAAAAAAACCATAGTTAAAGTATAATTTAGTGTATAGTAAATTTGTTATTTATACGTATTATTTTTGTCACTTTAGCGGTAAAACTTTGTTAAAGTTAAAGAGTTTTTTATTAAAAATACTAGTATAAATTATAAAAAATATTAGTTTAATTTAATAAAAATACTACAAAATATTTAAAAAAATAGTACAATAAATTTGTAATTCTGTGAAGTTTACTTTTAATTAGAGAATTCAAAGTTAAAGTAAATACTACTTGTTTAAAAGTAGTATGGCTATTTTTTATTAACAAAATACCTAAATAGTATGCCTATACGCTATCGAATTACTAAAAGAAGCAATACCATTGCTAATAATAAAGCCCCTCAATATATTATGCAGGCAGTTAGTACTGGTGTTGTTGATCTAGATCAAATAAGTTACCAAATTAGTAACGAGTGTACTTTAAGTAAAGTTGATGTAAAAATGGTGCTGTATGCTTTGGGTGAAAAATTACAATTTCATTTAGAAGATGGTAAAATTGTTGATTTAGAAAATATTGGAAAGTTTAAAATAGGGTTTAAATGTAAAGCTGACCCTAATCCAGCTAATTTAACACCTAAGCGTAATATCCAAAAATATCATCTAAATTTCCAACCTTCAGTTGTTTTAAAACGTTGGCTCAAAAGGGGAATAACTACTTATAAAGAAGGAAGTAGAAGTAAGTAATTATTTTTAATAATTATCAGACAATCTTAACTTATTGGCAGCGGATGATTTTTCGCTTAAATTTTTCACTGCCAAATCTAGCGGACTTTCAATTTTTAATAAATCTTTTTTTGTTACATGGGTATAAATCATTGTAGTTTCGGGCTTTGCGTGCCCAAGTAGTTCTTGAATGTACCGCAAATCAATACCGTTTTCTAATAAATGGGTAGCATAACTATGTCGTAAAGTATGTGGGGTAACTCTTTTGGTAATTTTGGCATATTCACATGAACGTTTTAAAAAACTTCGAACACTTTCTGGACTGTATTTTTCTCCTGGCTTGCCTTCAATAAAAAACAGGGTAGGCTGGTAACTGTTTAAATAATTTAATAGCAATGGTATAAAACTTTCAGCTAAAATTACATTCCTATCTCTACGTCCTTTACTGTTTTTTACAATAATTTGTCTTCTATCTATATCAATATGATGTAATTGTAAATGAAGCAATTCACTTATACGCAATCCTGCTGAATAAATCATTGCCAAAGCGGCTCTGTGCTTTAAATTTTTAGTACAGCGTAATAAGTCAACAATTTCTTCCTTACTTAATACTAAAGGTAATAATTTACTTCGTTTAGGTCTTTTTAATTGAATTTCTTCTATGTTACACTCAGGATAAAAGGCTTTAAATAACTTAATAGCACTGATAAATTGACGTTGAGAACTGATACTATAATTTCGAGGTACAAACACATCTTCAATAAATAATTCTACCTGTTTATTGGTTATGGTTACTAAATCGGTATCTTTTAAATAATCAAAAAAATCAGCGATAAAAGTTGCATAGGTTTTAATGGTACTATCACTATAACGTTTACCTTTTAAATACTTTATATATAAATTTAAAATAACTAAGTTTTTAGCAGAAATATTCCTTTGTGGCCTTTTTGGTTTTACCGTAATGGTTTGGTAAATAGAGGTGTGTAGTTTAAAATCTGCTACATTTTTAAGTTTTTCTTTTAAAATTGCTACATTTTTTGGCGTAAATATGGTATACCAACCTCGTAAGGTTTTACTCCATTTATACCCATTTAATTCCTTTATTTTATCTTTTAACGTTAAATCAAACTCAAAAATAAGAACTAATTGAACCTCATTTCGATGTACAACTTTTTTTAAAAGGATAACAGTTTTTTTAACAGAAGAATTGTTCATAGCAATTCAAAAATACAAAAAAATACACAAATAAACTTTTTTTATGGAGAAATAAAATTGATTATTAGATGATTACAACTTAAAATAATTGAATAAAATCATGCGATTTTAAGTATTTTTGCAGCAATGATACAAAGCATACAACTTAGAGTTACTATTGTTGAAGAAAAACAAGGTGGCTTTTTACAAAAAAAAGCGGCTCAACAATTGGGTATTTTAGAAAATGAAATTACAGCAATAAAAGTAATTCGTAAATCTATTGATGCTCGTAAAGCACTTATAGTTTTTAATTACAAGGTAGATGTTTTTATAAATGAAACTCCAAAAACTACCACCTATTTTTTCGACTATAAAGATGTTTCTAACGCAAAAGAAATACATATTATCGGATTTGGTCCAGCTGGAATGTATGCAGCTTTGCGATGTATTGAGTTAGGTTTTAAGCCCATTGTTTTAGAACGTGGTAAAAACGTACGTGATAGAAGGCGTGATTTGCGTGCTATTAATCAATTTCATAAAGTAAACGAAGATTCTAATTATTGTTTTGGTGAAGGTGGTGCTGGAACATATTCTGACGGAAAATTATATACAAGAAGTTTAAAACGTGGTGATGTACGTCGTATTTTTGAAAATTTAGTATATCATGGTGCTACCGATCAAATTTTAGTGGATGCACATCCACATATTGGAACAAACAAATTACCTAAAGTGGTAAAAAATATTCGGGAAACCATTTTAAAATTTGGAGGTGAAATTTATTTTGAAACGCGTGTTACTGATTTTTCTATCAAACAAGGTGCTATCAAATCTATTACTTTACAAAATAACAAAGAGTTACCTGTAGAGCGTGTTATTTTAGCAACCGGACATTCAGCAAGAGATATTTTTTACTTATTACACAACAAACAAATTGCATTAGAAGCTAAATCATTTGCAATGGGAGTTCGTGTGGAACATCCTCAACATATTATTGATAGCATTCAATACCATTGTAAAGGAGAACGAGATGTTTTGTTACCTGCAGCCTCCTATAGCTTGGTACATCAGGTAAAAAATAGGGGAGTTTATTCATTTTGTATGTGTCCTGGTGGTTTTATTGTTCCTGCAGCTACTGCAAATGGTGAAGTGGTTGTTAACGGAATGTCCCCTTCCAAACGTAATAACTTGTATGCAAATTCTGGAATTGTAGTTGAAATTAATGCTGAAAAAGATTTGTACAACTACGAAAGTTTTGGAGTGTTAAAAGGATTGGAGTTTCAAAAAGAATTGGAAAAATTAGCGTATCAAGCCGGTGGAAGAAGTCAAACTGCACCTGCACAGCGTTTAGTTGATTTTGTAGATGGTAAATTATCTGCCACTTTAAATAGTACTTCTTATCAACCAGGAATAAAGTCAGCGCCTTTACATTCATTATTGCCAAAAAATATAGGAGGGAGGCTTAGAGGCGGTTTTAAAGCTTTCGGACAAAAAATGAAAGGCTATCATACCAATGAAGCTACTATTATTGGAGTAGAGTCTAGAACATCTTCTCCTGTAAAAATTCCTAGAAATAAAACCTTAGAACACCCACAAATTAAAGGTTTGTACCCTTGTGGAGAAGGTGGTGGGTATGCTGGAGGAATTGTTTCAGCAGCAATGGATGGTGAACGTTGTGCAGAAGCTGCTAGCGTTGGTTTGTAAAATATTATTTTATAACTTACGATAATCTAATTTCATTAAATCAGCATATTTAAAAGTATAATTCAATGTTTTTTTTAATTTTTTATTGCTAATAATTTTATACGTATCGTTCTTATTTTCAACAAATAGAGGGAGGGGATTTCCTATGTCTAAAGTTGTTTTGGTATAAAATTCTTTACGAGTTGGATGCGTATCGGCACAAGCATTTAAAGTAATTCCCCAGTGGTTGCCTTCAATAATTTTTAACAGTATTTGAACGCAGTCATCTTGATGAATCATATTTACAAATCCGTTAGGGTTCGAAATTTTTCTTCCATTTTTAAAAAAGTTACCAGGTTTTCTATCATACCCAAACAAACCTGCAAATCGAACAATTGTTGTACTAAAGATAGAATTGTTTTTAATTAAATTTTCAATACTTACTAAAGGAGAATCAACCAATTTTGAAGTTTCATTCACCATACTATTTGATGAAGGATATACAGAAGTTGAGCTAATAAAAATCACTTTTTTTATTGAAGATTCTCTAATAAAATCAACTAAAATTTTAAAGCCTTCAATATTTTTTGAAGGAATGGCAATAATTAAAATACCACTATTTAAAAAGGTGGTATCAAGTTTTCTTACATTCTCTAAATCAATTAAATAAGGCTCAATACTTAAAGTTTTAAAATAACTTGTTTTTTTTAATGAAGTTGTACTTCCTTTTATAAAAAAACCATTATTTAATAGTAGTTTTGCCAAAGGCAACCCTAACCAGCCGCAACCAAGTATAGAAATTGTATTTTTCAATTATTATGAATTTTATAATTAGTTGTAAAGTTATTTTTAATACCCTGTACAACCTTCTTATTTTTAATATTAGCAAATGTATAACTTATATGGGTTATTTTAGCTGCCTTTTTATTATGAATCTCCCAGTTTCTTTAATTCAAAGGTAAAATTATAGCTAAATTTATTTGATTAATTTACAGGTAGTAAATGTATAGGATAAGATTTTTTTTATGGTAAGCAACTCAAAAAAATCTTTTTAAGTTGTTTAAAAAAGTGCGCGTAACTGGATTCGAACCAGCACGTTCTAAGCGAACACCAGCCCCTCAAGCTGGCGCGTCTACCAATTCCGCCATACGCGCTATAAACAAAAAAAGTTAAGCACATAGCTTAACTTTTTGTGACCGGGCTGGGGCTCGAACCCAGGACCACCTCCTTAAAAGGGAGGTGCTCTACCAACTGAGCTACCAGGTCAATTATCCTTTTCAGCAATTCGAGTGCAAAGATACTATCTAAAGTTAAAAATACAAGTTTTTTTATGTAGAATTTTAAACGATATTTGTTTTTTATTTAATGAACAGAAAAATTGAGAGCAATGAATATCGTTTTAATGGGGTATATGGCAAGTGGAAAATCTGCAATAGGCAAAGTATTAGCTAAAAAATTGAATTTACAATTTATTGATTTAGATGTGTTTATTGAAGAAAACGAAGGTGTAACGATTTCTGAATTATTTCAAACCAAGGGTGAAATTTACTTTAGAATTAAAGAGGGAGAATATTTAAAAGAAATTTTAAAAAAAAATACAAACACTGTTATTTCTTGTGGTGGAGGCACACCTTGTTATGGAAATAATCTAGAAATTATAAAAAAATACAGCATATCATTTTATTTAAAAGCTTCTATAAATACCATTTTTGAGCGATTAAAAAATGAAACTTCAGAACGACCTTTAGTGGCTACTATTGGTGTTGAAAATTTAAAAGAATACATTGCCAAACATTTATTCGAGAGAAATGAATTCTACGAAAAATCTAACTACACCATTAGTGTAGATCACAAAACTATTGAAACTATTGAAGAAGAAGTTGTTGCCTTACTCTAACGTAGCGTACGCTTTATTTTTTTCAAAAACTACCGCAATATGTTCTCTCATAGAAGTAGATAGTGAAATTCCTTTGAAATCTGCTTTAACAGGGTATTTTTTATGATTTCGATTGATAAGTACTGCGGTTTTAAATCGTTTTAAAGGAACTTCTAAAAAATGTTTTATTCCATACATTAAAGTAGTTCCAGAGCTTAATACATCATCTACTAAAACTAACGATTTATTTTTGTAAACTTTTGCCTCAATATCGGTAGTAATACTTTTAAGCGGATTTTTTTTATCCATTTGAACCTCACATAATACCACTTTCAAATCTGAAATATCGTTTAATATTTTTGTGATATTTTTTGCAAAAATAAAACCATTGCCATTGATACCAGCAATAATAATTTCTTTTTCATTACAATTGGTTTCATAAATTTGATACGCAATTCTTCTTGTTTTATTTTGAATTTGCTCGTTCGTTAAAATAGTTGAAAGCTCCATGATGGTTATTTTTTTTCAAAGATAAAAAACAATTCCTTTCCTTTTCTTGGTTTGATAGAATTGTAACATTTTTCTAAAATTTTAATTTCGAATTTAGCGTAAAATAATTGAATATATTCAATAAGACTTCCTCCAAATGGTGGGCCTTCATTAGTTAATTCAAAATCAAATAGCACTCCAATTAGTTTGCCCTTTGGATTTAATAAATCAAACATTTTATTAGCATACTTTTCTCTTAATACAGGGTCTAAAGCGCAAAAAAATGTTTGTTCAATAATTAGGTCGTAGGTTTTTGAATGTTCAAAAAAATCTTGTTGTATTAGTTGATTTTTTGAGAAATTAGGGCTTCGTTTTTGTAAATTTTTTAAAGGTTGTGCAGCAATATCAAGTACATTAACATTTTTAAAATCACTATTTAATAAGTATTCTGCCTCATAACTATTTCCTCCTCCTGGAATTAATATTTTTAGAGTTTTATCTTTTAATTGATCTATATATTCTTTTATAGGTGTTGAAATATAGCCAATATCCCAACCTGTTTTTTGTTGTTCATATTTAGCTTCCCAATATAATTTGTCCAATTTAATAGTCTTCTTCATAAATTTCATCTAAATCTCTTCTATCTTTTTTTGTAGGTCTTCCTGTTCCTTTTTTTCTGTAATAATCTTTCGAATATTTCAACAGTTCCATTTTTTCAAACTCTTCTGCAGGCGTCATATCTTTTCTATACAAGTCAAGTAATTTAGCTCCCAATCTACTTTTAGGCAGGTCTAAAACTTCAATTTTATAGTTTACCTGATGCTTTCTAATAGTTAAAATTTCTCCTGGAAAAATCATTTTAGAAGGTTTTAAAGCATCACCATTAATTTTAATATGTCCTTTCTTACAAGCATCTGTAGCAATACTTCTTGTTTTATAAAATCTAATACACCATAAATACTTATCAATCCGCATATAAAATATCGTTAAATTTCAGCATTTCTCTTTCAACAAAGATATGAAAATACTATCTTGCGCACTTAAAATTTGAAATAAATGAAATTTAAAAATTTACTAGCTTTGTTAGCTGTTAGTATGCTGTTTTTTTCTTGTGGTGATGATAATAATACTGTTGAAGATTATGATGCAGCAGGGCAATCATTAAAAGATGATGTTACTTTAATAGAGTACTTACAAACACATTATTTAAATGAAGATGATGGTGGAATATGGACGATTACTAATGGAGAAACCCCTTTAATGGATCAAGTTGAAACTCAACATATAACTCAAGATGATGTTTCCTATAAATTATACTATTTAAAGCAGGAGGAAGGGACTACTTCTTCACCATCAAGAGCTGATTCTGTATTAGTTACTTACACTGGAATGTTATTAGATAGCACAGTTTTTGACGCTAGATCTACCAATATTTGGTTTTCTTTAAGTGGCGTAATAGATGGTTGGTCTTACGGATTTACCAATTTTAAAGCTGGTACTAAGGTAGTGAATGCTGATGAATCATTTTACTATGAAAATTCTGGAAAAGGAATCTTATTTATTCCCTCAGGTTTAGCTTATAGAAATGTTACTCAATTATCAATACCTCAAGACTCTCCTTTAGTTTTTCAAATTACATTAAATGATGTAAATGAAGCTGATGATGACAACGATGGTATTTTGTCTAAATATGAAGATTTAGATAATGATGGAAATGTGAAAAATGATGATACCGACGGAGATACTATTCCAAATTATTTAGATGTAGATGATGATAATGATGGAATTTTAACCAAAGATGAAGATGCAAATAATGATGGAGACCCTCGAAATGATGATACAGACGGTGACGGTATTCCAGATTATTTAGATACAGATAATTAAAAAAAAAGCTTCTCAGTTGAGAAGCTTTTTTTTAGTCTAAACAATTTTGCCCACGCCACTTGGTTTTTGATCTTCCTGTACCTTCAGCTTTATTAAAAGAAATTAATGGGATACTTACAGTTACTGCGATTTGACTTGGGTTGTAAGAGCTCAAGTAAGCAACATTAGTACCATAAGTTGATCTAACAATGTCTATACGCTGAGATTCTTCTTGGGTAATTCCATAAGTATATCTTAAATCTATAATTGCTAAATTAAAATCTAATTGAATTCCAGCGTTTACACCTAGTACTGATTTTTCGTAAAGAATAGGATACTCAACACCTTCTAAAGTTACTTCATTATTTATTCTATAATTTCCTCCTAAGTATATGGAAGCTGGACCAAAAAGTCTATATCCAAAAAGCAGTGGAATTTCAACTGTTTTGGCTTCCCAATTAGAAGTTTTAAAAGCTAAAGGATAACTATTATTTAATGTTGTACTATTAACTTCTGTTTGAATATAAAACCTATTAAAATTAATTTTTGCAAAGATTCCAAATGTTATACCAGTTTTACCATCTGCACTATAGTAATAGTCTCCAGAAGGTGTTACACCAATACCACCTCCAGTAGATGTTCCTAAATGCAATAAATCACCAATAGTATTATAATTCAATCCACCTTTAATTCCAATATTAATTTCTTGACTTTTAACAGTATAAATAGTTAAAATTGAAAAAATAAATAGTAGGGTTTTCTTTCTCATTTTTGATTAGGGTTTTGTTTTAATAAAAAATAAATATATAAAATAAAATGATACTAAGTAGTAATTAGACATATTTACTATTAAAAAAGACTCCTTAATGTGGAGTCTTTTTGTTGTTATTTGTTAATTTTATACTTAATGTTTGTTGCTGTTAGATAACCGATAAGACAAACTGAAAATAATTTGTTCTGGTCTAGAATCTAAACGATATGAGGTATCTACAATATTATCATTTACAAAATTAGCTTCATTTTCACTTAAACCTCTTTCATATCTAACATCTAAGCCAATTCTACCTAACTCAATAGAAGCACCAATATTTAAACCTACTGAAAATTCATTTTCAATATCTTTAAAATTTAAACCATGTAAGTCGTTATCTAAATAGTACTGAAAAGCAGGTCCTGCAAAAACATTTAATGGACCAATCAATTTAAATCCAACTAAAACAGGCATGTCTAATTTAGAAATTTTATAATCTTCAGTTGCTCCTGAGTTTAATTCGTATTCACTTGTAGTTTTAGTATAAACTAATTCTGGTCGAAGATAAATAGGACCTAAGTCTAATTTACCATAAAAACCTAAATTATATCCTGATTTTCCTTTCCCTTTGTTATCTATAACCGTTTCTATATTATTAAAATATTCTTTTAGCTCACCGTTTGAATTATAACTTAGCCCACCTTTTATACCAAAAGAACTTTGTGCATTTATAGTGAAAACCGTTGCAATAAAAGCTAAAGAGCATACTAGAATTCTTTTTTTCATAAATTTTAAATTTTAGAGTTTATAATACTAGTTAAACGGAGATTCTAAAAAGTTATTTTCTTTTGATTACTTTTTCTACAGCCGAAACTATCGCGGCACTATTTAAACCATATTTTTCCATTAATTGAGCTGGAGTACCAGATTCTCCAAAGCTATCATTTACTGCAATAAACTCTTGTGGAACAGGATTGTTTAAACTTAAAACTCGTGCAACACTTTCTCCTAATCCTCCTAAAATATTATGTTCTTCAGCAGTAACAATACACCCTGTTTTTGCTACAGACTTTAAAATAGCTTCATTATCTAAAGGTTTAATCGTATGAATATTGATTACTTCTGCGCTAACCCCTTTTGCTTCTAATTGTTCTGATGCTTGTAAAGCTTCCCAAACTAAATGTCCAGTTGCAACTATAGTAACATCAGTACCTTCTGTTAATTGAATTGCTTTTCCTATTTCAAATTTTTCATTTTCTGGCATAAATACAGGAACTGATGGACGACCAAAGCGTAAATACACAGGGCCTACGTGATCTGCAATAGCAATAGTAGCTGCTTTTGTTTGATTGTAATCACAAGTATTGATTACAGTCATACCTGGAAGCATTTTCATAAGCCCGATATCTTCTAAAATTTGATGTGTTGCACCATCTTCACCTAAGGTTAAACCAGCATGAGAAGCACAAATCTTTACATTTTTTCCAGAATAAGCAATGGATTGACGAATTTGATCATAAACCCTTCCTGTAGCAAAATTAGCAAAAGTACCTGCAAATGGAATTTTTCCGCCAATGGTTAAACCGGCAGCAATTCCCATCATATTTGCTTCAGCTATTCCAACTTGAAAAAAACGCTCTGGGTGATTTTCAATAAATTTATCCATTTTTAAGGAACCAATTAAATCCGCACAAAGTGCTACTACATTTTCGTTTTTGTCTCCTAATTCAGCCAAACCAGCTCCAAAACCTGATCGTGTATCTTTTTTTTCTGTAAAGGTGTATTTTTTCATTGTGTTGTTTATTAAAAATCGGTCAAAAATAAGGATATTTAGTGATATGGTGCTAAAAATTTAATAATTCTTCATAGAGTTTATGAACAGGTAAGCCCATTACATTAAAGTAACTACCTTCTATACGAGTAACTCCTATAAAACCTATCCATTCTTGTATTCCATAAGCTCCTGCTTTATCAAAAGGGTGGTAATTGTCAACATAATAGGTTATTTCCTCTAAAGATAACTCTTTAAAATGAACGATAGTTTCATCGTGAAAAACTTTTTCCATGTGGTTAGTTTTTAAACAGATAGAGGTAATAACTTTATGATTTTTATTTGATAATTTAAGAAGCATCTCAATAGCTTTTTGTTTGTTTTTTGGTTTTTCTAAGGCTTTGTTTTTAAGCCAAACAATGGTATCAGACGTAATTACTAACTCGTTATTTTTCAATTCATTTTCAAAAGATTTTGCTTTTAGAAGTGCTAAAAAATTAGTGATTTCCTCCGCTTTTAAATCAAATGGATATTTTTCTTCAACAGTGTTTACTTTTATAGTGTAATCTAACCCTAATTCTTTAAATAATTCTTGTCTTCTAGGTGATCCTGAAGCTAAAATAATATGATAGTTTTTAAATTTTTCTAAAAGCATAATTATTTATTTAATGAAAATATAATGAGTGAACTGATTCCTAAAAACATGATGATTTTTAGCATTGCACTTATGTTATTTAAGCTTTTTTTAGATGTTACTTTTAATAATTTTAGGATAACAAACAATAATGGTAATATTACAAAAACAACTAAATAGCTTTTTGTAAACAGATGTGATTCATTAAAATTTATAACTAAAAAAAGTAGTAATCCTAGAGGTAGAGCGCATAAAAAAGCAGCTATATATCTAGCCCTTTTACTTCCTAAAAGTATAGGCAAAGTGTTCATATTTAATTTGTAATCACCATTTATATCTTCAATGTCTTTAATAATTTCTCTTGCTAAATTTAAAAAAAAAGCAAAAAGACATAGCGTTAAAATAACGGTAAAAGGAAACGTTATTTGTAAGCTTTTAAGATCAAATATCGCTAACGTTAAAATGCTTAATACAATTAAAAATGAAACAATAAGATTTCCAATAAGTGGTTTTGATTTTAAATTTTTTGAGTAAAAGTAGAGGAGAAGTGAGGTACTTAAAAAGATAAAGGTTAGTGAAGGTTGTTGAACATTTAGACTTATAGCAACTCCTAAAATGATTCCTAAAACATTGCAGAAAAGATAAAATTTCTTCGCAACTATAGTTGAAAAATGTTTATCTACAATAACTTTATGAGGTTTATTAATTTGATCAGATTTAAGGTCAAAAATATCGTTAATAATATAACCTGCCATAGTAATAAAAACTATAGCTGCTATTAAAACACTAAATTGTACGGTGTTTAATTGTGTTGGTACCTTAAATGCATTAAAAAATACATATTTTAAGACTATTTGAATGTAAATAATCAGTGCTAAATTTTTCCATCTAACTAAATTTAAAAATGCACTAATTTTGATCATTACTGATTGAAACTTTTTTTAAGTCGGTCTAAATTAACTTTATTTTCTCTATTTTTTATAGTTTCACGTTTATCATAAGTCTTTTTTCCTTTACATAGTGCTATTTCAAGTTTTGCCCATCCTTTTTCTGTTAAAAATAAGCGCAAAGGAACAATGGTAAGTCCTACGTTTTGTACTTCTTTTTGAAGTTTTTTTAACTCATTTTTATTTAACAACAATTTGCGTTCGCTTTTTGGTTTATGATTAAATGCATGACCGTATAAATACTCTTCAATAAACATATTTACAACAAACAATTCGCCTTTTTCATTAAACTCACAAAAACTTTCGGTAATTCTAGCCTTGCTTTCTCTAATAGATTTTATTTCAGTACCTGTTAATTGAATACCTGCAATATACTTGTCTAGTATTTCGTATTCAAAGCGAGCTTTTTTATTTTTTATATTGATTTTCTTCTGCATATAAATGCAAATGTACTACAAAATATAAATAAAATTATTAGTTTTTTTAATGTTGTGCGTGGTTAAATGTAACAAAGAAGAATTCTTATCGTCTGTAAAATAAACCTAAATATTCATGAAAAAAATATTTCTTTCAATATTAACATTAATTGCTTCTTTAAATGTTTTTTGTCAATCTGATAACATAGACAAATACATTAAATCAAAAATGCAGGAAAAAAGTATTCCTGGACTGCAATTAGCAATCGTAAAAAACAACAAGATTATCAAAACCGGCGCCTACGGAATAGCTAATATTGAGGATTCTATAAGAGTAGATTCAGAGACAACTTTTGCCATTAATTCTATGACTAAAGCATTTACAGGAGTTGCAGTTATGCAATTAGTTGAGGAAGGAAAAATTGCTTTAGAAGATCCTATTTCCAACTATATTGATAGTTTACCCGATAACTGGAAAAGTATAACTATTAAGCAAATGCTTACCCATACTTCTGGACTCCCTAATATGATGGACTATAATGCAAAAATTATTGCTAGTTGGGAAGAAGTTCAGAAACTTCCCATGGTATTTGAACCAAATAGTAATTTTCAATACAATCAGACAAATTATGTGATTATTGGTAAAATCATCAACAAGATTAGTGGTTCAACTTTTCAGGAATTTATTAAAGAACGTCAACTAAAATTGATTTCTGCAGATAGAACTATGGAATCGGGTTTTGGGCATTACCAAAGCGTAATTCCGCACTCAGCTAGAGGTTATACTTACTTCATCAATGGATCTTTAACTCATGCTTATGAAGAGTTCCCTGAAGAGTTTAGAACAGCTGCAGGGATGAGTTCAACTGCAATAGAGTTGGCTAATTGGCATCTTGCTCTACAAAATGGCACTTTTCTAAAAAAACCAAAAAACCTTTCAACACTTTGGACTCCAGCAATTTTGAATAATGGAGAAACGAAAGGATTTGGTGGAACTCTTAACGGTTATGCCATTGGGACTCCAATTATGATTAAACCAAATAAATCAAAAATTATAGCCTCAATTGGAGGTGGTAGATCAGCTGCACTTACATTCTTAGATAAAGAAGTTACAATTATTGTCTTAACAAACTTAAAAGGTGCTTTCCCTGAAAGATTTATAGAAGAAATATTAGAGTTTTTAGACTAACATAAAACTTAATCAATGTCTTTTTTTATTCATAAAATAACTATACACAACACCTCATAAAATTTATGTTTAAATTTAAACTAATCAAACAACAAACATTCAACTAACAATTTGTAACAACCGAAAAATCTCTGATTTTCCAGTTGTACAAATCTTATAAAATACCGTTAAAAATTATAAGCAATTCCTAAAACCCAATAAAATGAGGTTTCTAAATTTTCTTTTACCAATGTTGAATCCACCAATAAATTAGATTCATTTTGAGGTAAAACTAAGGTTGGTAAAAATGAAAATGTAAATGAATTTTGACGATACCACATGGGTACACCAAATTCTAAAGCCATAAAGCTAAATTGTTCACTTTCTTGGACTTCAACAGTCGTTATAATAGTTTCTGATATGTTATTCATTCCACTTCCATTCCCATGACCACTACCGCCAGAGCCACTTCCTCTAGTAAATCTGTTATTTACAAAATATTCTTGGTAAAAGTTTTGTGAACCAAAATAAACTCCTATGGTTGGAGAAATTTGAAATTTATAGTTGTTTGTTATAAAATCATGACTTATTTCAGAGGATAGAAATAAATCCGAATTATCACTAGTATTAAAATATGCACTAGCTGATAATGAAAGATCTACAATAGTAAAATCATATAAAAAATTAGTAGTGAAATCTGCTATTACTTCAGAAATTACATTGTAACTATCCTCATTAAAAAAGTATTTAGTAGCTGATATATCACCGTAAAAATTACCGATATTAAAATCGTAACCTGCAGAGATTAAAAATACGTCAATTCTACTTTCATTTTTTTTTGTTAAGTATGAAAAAGAAGCTTTAGTATAGAAACCAGATTTGTGATGATACATAAGTGAAGGGTAAAGGTAAGGAGATTCAATGGAATCTTTTCTACCCATAAATATGGCATCGCTAATATAATTTATATCCATTGAGAAATACGAGTCTTTGGTATTGATACTTTCAGGATTGTTGTTTTTAGTTTGAGCAGCTACTGTTGTACCAAATATGACAAAAAGCGCAATAAAAAGAAATTTAAATTTATAGGTGTCCATTTTAATTTATTTAAAATTTTTACATCTGTCCGGAACCCTTTTTCATTCCTTTTTTTTGTGATTTTGGCTTCATTTGTAGCTTTTTTTTAGTCATAGTTTTGGTAGCTTTCTTATTTTTTTGAACAACCATTTTTCTATGCATATAGGTGTTTTTATACATTTCTCCATTTAAGTTTATGCATTCACCATCTTTTAAACGTAACTGTTGACGTGCTTTTGTTTGAAAAGTTCCATCAGGATTTACAACAGTTCCATTTCCTAAATTAAGCTGTTCTTGAATCTTATTTTGCTCTTGGTTTCTTATTTGATACATCTGACCATCAATATTTATAATCTGAAATCTATTTTGATTTCTAACTTGAATTTGAGCTTCTGATAGCCCTTTATTTTCTTGTTGAATTTTATATCGGTATTGATATTCATTTCTATATAAAATTCCATCACTATCTAAACATGAGCCATCTTTTAAACGTAATTTGATTCGATCTCTAGTTTGGTAAGTTCCATCCGGATTTACGATGGTACCATCGTTTAAAGTTATTTTATCTTTTAAACGAATTTGATCACGATCTCTTATTTGAAGTACTTCCCCATCAACCAACATGAATCTTGTTTGGTCTCGATTTTTATCTTGATCTTTGTTTTGTGCTACTAATCCAATAGTTCCTAAAACTATAAAAATTAAAATATTGACTATTTTTCTCATAATATAAACCTTTAAATATTTATTTTAATTATTCGCAAACTTTGCTTTTTAAAGCTGCTTTTGCGAACTATTAAAATTTAGACCTCAAATATTTCTATAGGTTTAATTAAAATTTGAAAAAAGTGATAGAGGGATATTATATCAAAGTTTTATGAATAGTTGTATTAATGGCTGTTGATTTCTAATAAAATATCATTTTTTAAACCATTTGTAAGAGTGATTATATAAAGATTTGCATTATTGGTATCATCAATATCTGAATATTTTTGAATGCCTAAAATTTTATTTGCAAACTGAGGTGTAGTGTTGCTATGTCCAACAATTAAAACTGTTTTACCTGTTGTTTTTTCTTTAAATTCCTCATTATATAAATCTCGAGGATTGTAAAACAATATTTCTAAATTAGCACTTAAAGCTGTTGGTTGTGCTGTTTGTATGGTTCTTTTATAATTTGTAGTATAAATAAAATCAAAAGTCACATTTTTAAAAACCTTTGCCCAATTTTGGGCTCTTTGTAAACCAATTTCAGTTAAGTTTGGATTTGTATTGGTTTTATTTGTTCTGTCTTTTTCAGCATGTCTTATTAAATAATACGTTGTAGTTTGATCTTTTTGTCCCTTTACGTTTTGAATATTAATTAATGAAATTGCAAGTATAAAAAATATAATTTTTCTCATAAAACATGGTTTAATTTGAAGCAAGATACATAAAAAAACTCCTTAGTCAATTCAACTAAGGAGTTTTATAATTAGTTTCTTTAAAAAATTACTTGTTTCTAAATACAATTTTGTCATCGAAAGCATCTAATAATATATGACTATCCGCAGTGACCTTCCCTGATAAAATTTCTTTAGACAATTCATTTAAAATATCTTTTTGAATCACTCTTTTTACAGGTCGTGCGCCAAATTGAGGATCGAACCCTTTATTTGACAAGGCATTTACAACATCTTCAGTGTATTCAATATGTATCTCTTGTTTTTTTAATAATTTAATTAAACTATTTAGCTGTAATTTAATAATTTGATGAATTTCAGCTAAGTTTAAAGGTGTAAACATAATTATTTCATCAATTCTATTTAAAAACTCGGGTCTAATGGTTTGTCTCAATAACCCAATTACTTCCACCTTCGTAGCTTCTGTAACTATGTCTCTCTTTTCCATATCCATATCTTCAAATTTTTCTTGAATGATATGGGCTCCCATATTTGAGGTCATTATTACTATGGTGTTTCTAAAGTCAGCAACTCTTCCTTTATTATCGGTCAATCTACCTTCATCTAATACTTGCAATAAAATATTGAATGTATCTGGATGTGCTTTTTCAATTTCATCCAATAAAATAACTGAATATGGTTTGCGTCTAACAGCTTCTGTCAATTGTCCGCCTTCATCATACCCTACATAGCCTGGAGGTGCACCTACCAATCTACTAACTGCATGACGCTCTTGATATTCACTCATATCAATACGAGTGATAGAGTTTTCATCATCAAATAAATACTCTGCTAAGGCTTTTGCTAATTCTGTTTTACCCACGCCTGTGGTACCCAAAAATAAGAAAGTACCAATAGGTTTTTTAACATCTTGTAAACCTGCTCTAGAACGTCTTACAGCATCTGAAACTGCTTGAATTGCTTCCTCTTGTCCCACAATTCTTTTATGCAATTCGGTTTCTAAATGCAATAATTTTTCACGTTCGCTTTGTAGCATTTTGGTAACAGGAATTCCTGTCCATTTGGCAACTACTTCGGCGATATCATCACGTGTTACTTCTTCTTTAATTAAGGCTGAACTTTGATTTTCAGCTAATTCTTTTTGAAGTTTCTCCAAAATATCTTGTTCTTGCTTAATTTTACCATAACGTATTTCTGCTACTTTACCATAATCTCCATCGCGTTCGGCTTGTTCGGCTTCCAATTTATAGTTTTCTATAGCCTCTTTACTCGCCTGTACATTATCAACCAATTCTTTTTCAGAAGACCATTTTGCATTTATTTCATTTCGTTCCTCTTTTAAATTAGCAAGTTCCTGCTTTAAAGAAGTTAATTTTTTCTCATCCTTTTCTCTTTTAATGGCTTCAATCTCAATTTCTAACTGCATTATTTTTCTATCCAAAACATCAAGTTCTTCTGGTTTTGAATTGATTTCCATACGTAGTTTTGCGGCAGATTCATCCATTAAATCAATGGCTTTATCTGGTAAAAATCTATTCGAAATATAACGTTGCGATAGTTCAACAGCTGCAATAATTGCTTCATCTTTAATTTGAACTTTATGGTGGTTTTCATATTTTTCTTTAATACCACGTAAAATAGAAATGGCACTTTCAGTATCAGGTTCATTTACCTGTACTTTTTGAAACCTACGCTCCAACGCTTTATCTTTTTCAAAATATTTTTGATATTCGTCTAGGGTAGTGGCACCAATGGCTCTTAACTCGCCACGTGCTAATGCAGGTTTTAATATGTTTGCAGCATCCATAGCTCCCTGTCCACCTCCAGCACCAACTAAGGTATGAATTTCATCAATAAACAACACGATTTCTCCATTAGAAGCTTGTACTTCTTTGACTACAGATTTTAAGCGTTCTTCAAATTCGCCTTTGTATTTTGCTCCAGCAATAAGCGCTCCCATATCTAAGGAATAGATTTGTTTATCTTTAAGATTTTCTGGAATATCTCCTTTGATAATACGATGGGCTAAACCTTCAGCAATTGCTGTTTTACCTGTACCTGGCTCACCAACCAACATTGGGTTGTTTTTGGTTCTACGCGATAAAATTTGAAGAATACGTCTAATTTCTTCATCACGACCAATTACTGGGTCTAATTTTCCATCTTTTGCTAACTGATTTAAATGACGCGCATATTTGTTTAATGAATTGTAGGTATCTTCAGCACTTTGTGAAGTTACTTTGCTTCCTTTTCTTAATTCAGTTATGGCAGCTTTTAACTCTTTATCTGTTACACCCTGATCTTTTAATATTTGTGAAGTCGTGTCTTTAGTATTGAAAATTCCTAAAAGTAAATGCTCAATTGAAACATACTCATCTTTTAAATTTTTAGCTTCAATAGTTGCAGAATTTAACATTTTTGATGCATTTCTAGACAAAGACAGTTCTCCTCCAGAAACTTTTGCATAACTTTCTAATGTTTTATCTAATAAATTTTTAAGTAAATCAATATTAACACCTAGTTTATTAAATATATATGGAGTTACATTTTCATCAACTTCAAAAATAGCTTTTAAAATATGTGAATTTTCTATTTGCTGATGCTCTAAACTTTGCGCTATTTGTTGCGCTTGTTGAATAGCTTCTTGCGATTTTATTGTAAAATTATTAAAGTTCATAACGTTTAATTTTTTTTGTATTTATATTTGCAACTTCAAATAACATTCCAATAAAGAATAAGTACTAATTTAAGTCATTTTGTCTTATTTTTTAAGGGTTTGCGACAAATTGTCTTTAATTTAAATAGAAGTTATGAACTGGATTCCTTTGACTGAAACACAACAATTAGATGAACTTATTGATATATCTAATTCTAAACCTATTGTTATTTTTAAACACAGTACCCGCTGTGGAATTAGTAGAGGGGTGTTGACTCAATTTGAAAAAGCAACAAATTCTTTAGAAGAACATGTTGCTTTTTATTATTTAGATTTATTGAAGTTTAGAACGATTTCTAATGAGATTGCAACCAAGTTTGATGTTTTTCATCAATCTCCTCAACTTTTATTAATTAACAAAGGTAAAGCAGTGGCAAACTTTTCTCATTACGATATTATTTCGTCTTTTATTTTGAGTGATTATATTTAGGAGGTAGAATTTTTCCAGTACATTTTCCAAATCCAATTCTCACTTTTTCATTTTCACAATAGCCTCTTAAAATTACATTGTCGCCATCATTAAAAAAAGTTCTTGTAGTTCCATCCTTTAATGTAATTGGTTCTTTTCCTCCCCAAGTAAGCTCAAGCATAGAGCCATAACTATTTTTTGTAGGTCCAGAAATAGTTCCACTTCCCATTAAATCTCCAGCTCTAACGTTACATCCATTAACTGTATGATGCGTAAGCTGTTGATTCATTGTCCAATACATATATTTAAAGTTGGATTCGCTTAAAATATTAAGATCTCCATTTTCGGTTTCTAAAGAAGCTTGTAATTTAACATCAAAACTATTATCTGTTCTTTTTTGTTGTAAATAAGGTAACGGTGTAATTTCCTGTTTTGGGCTCTCACATCTAAAAGGCTCCAAGGCATCCATAGTAACTATCCAAGGAGAAATTGTAGAAGCAAAGTTTTTACCTAAAAAAGGGCCTAAAGGAACATATTCCCATTTTTGAATATCACGAGCACTCCAATCGTTAAATAATACCATACCAAAAATGTAGTCTGCCGCTTCATCTATACCAATAGGTTCTCCCAAATTATTAACATCGGTAGTTACAAAAGCTGTTTCAAGCTCCATATCTAATTTTTCTGAAGGACCAAAAATAGGTTGTGTTTCACCCATTGGAAGTAGTTGTCCATGTGGTCTTCTAATTGGTGTTCCTGAAACAATAATTGAAGAAGAACGACCATGATAACCTACCGGTACATGTAACCAATTGGGCATTAAAGCATTTTCTTTTCCTCTAAACATTACACCTACGTTTGTAGCATGTTCTTTACTTGAATAAAAATCGGTATAATCACCTACGTTTATTGGCAAAAGCATTTCCACTTCATTTACATCAAAAATAATGACATCTCTATGTTTTTGATTATCTCTTAAAGTTGAATTTTCAGCGTCAAAAACATCTGCAATTCTATTTCTAACTAATCTCCAAGTTTTTCTTCCATCTGAAATAAAATCGTTTAACGAATCTTGCATAAACATATCATCCGTTAATGGAATTCCATCAAAATAACCTAATTGATGAAAAGCTCCTAAATCAATTGCATACTCTCCAATTCTAGTACCAATTGTAATAATATCATCTTTAGTAATAAAAACACCGAAAGGAATATTTTGAATTGGAAAATCGCACCCTTTTTCAACGTTTAACCAAGATTTTCTGCTAGGATCATTTGCTGTTATTTGCATATATATAAACTATATTGTTCTATTATTAAATATTATTATCAAATATATAAGTTTCTTCTTAATTGCAAAATGAATTTGCTAAATTTGCCATTAATTTAACTTTTAAAAAAGTATCAAATAATGCAACGCGACCAAATTATTTTCGATCTAATAGAAGACGAAAGAGAAAGACAAACAAACGGTTTAGAATTAATTGCTTCAGAAAACTTTGTAAGTGATCAAGTTATGGAAGCTATGGGCTCAGTTTTAACAAATAAATATGCTGAAGGATACCCCAACAAACGTTATTACGGTGGTTGTGAGGTAGTTGATATTGTTGAGCAAATTGCTATAGACAGAGCAAAAGAACTTTTTGGTGCTGAATATGTGAATGTACAGCCTCACTCAGGCTCACAAGCAAATGCAGCTGTTTACCATGCGGTATTAAATCCTGGAGATAAAATTTTAGGATTTGATTTGTCTCATGGAGGACATTTAACACATGGGTCACCAGTTAATTTTTCTGGGAAATTGTATCAAACTTCATTTTATGGAGTTGATCAAGAAACCGGCGTTTTAAATTACGATAAAATTCAAGAAATTGCAGAAGTTGAAAAACCAAAATTGATTATTGCTGGAGCTTCAGCGTATTCAAGAGATATAGATTTTGAAAAATTCAGAAAAATTGCAGATTCTGTAGGAGCTTTATTAATGGCAGATATTTCTCATCCTGCTGGACTTATAGCAAAAGGAATTTTAAATGATCCAATTCCTCACTGTCATTTTGTAACTACTACCACTCATAAAACATTGAGAGGCCCTAGAGGTGGTATTATTATGATTGGAAAAGATTTTGACAATCCTTTTGGATTGAAATTAAAAAACGGAAATCTTAAAAAAATGTCAACTTTAATTAATGCTTCCGTATTTCCTGGAAATCAGGGAGGTCCGTTAGAACATGTAATTGCTGCTAAAGCAGTTGCTTTTGGAGAAGCGTTAACAGATGAGTTTTTACATTACCAAATACAAGTTAAAAAAAATGCCGCTGCTATGGCAGATGCATTTGTTGCTAAAGGATATAAAATTATCTCTGGAGGGACAGATAACCACTGTATGTTAATTGATTTAAGAAACAAAAATATTAGTGGAAAAGAAGCTGAAAACGCTTTAGTAAAAGCTGATATTACCGTAAATAAAAACATGGTTCCATTTGATGATAAGTCACCATTTGTAACTTCTGGTATTAGAATTGGTACTGCAGCGGTTACAACAAGAGGCTTAAAAGAAGATGATATGGTTGCGGTGGTAGAGTTAATAGATGAAGTACTTATGAATTTTGAAGATGAAGCTAAACTTGAAAGTATCGCTGAAAAAGTAAATGAAATGATGTCTGAAAGACCCCTATTTAAATGGTAATAATTTAGATATAAAAAAAGCCCTGATTTTACAGGGCTTTTTTTATACGTATATTTTTAAATATATTATAAATTAATTTATTCATCATTTTCATTGGCACGTTCTAATAACTTATCGTTAAATGTTTTACTTCCTTTAGCTCCTAATTTTTTAATAGCTTCTACTCGTTTAATTAAATTTCCCTTTCCGGTTAGTTTTTTCATAGAAGAATCATAAGAACCTTGTACTGTTTTTAATTGATTACCAATTTTAATTAAATCCTCAGTAAGGTTAACAAACTGGTCATAGAGTCTACCTGCTTGTAAAGCTATCTCAATGGCATTGCGTTGTTGTTTTTCATTATTCCACATACTATCTATAGTTCTAAGCGTAGCAAGTAGGGTAGTAGGCGTTACAATTACTATATTTTTTTCAAATGCTTTATTGTATAATTGATTATCGTAATTTAAAGCAATGGCAAAAGCAGGTTCTATAGGAACAAATAATAGTACAAAATCTGGAGATTCCATTTCATAAATATCTCCATACTTTTTATCGCTTAATTGCTCAATATGTCTTTTTAGTGAATTGACATGCTCTTTTATGGAACGTTCTTTTTCAGTTTCTTCATCTGTATTTATATAATGTTCATAAGCGGTTAAAGAAACTTTAGAATCAATTACCATTTTTTTATTATTTGGTAAATGTATAACTACATCGGGCAATATTCTTTTACCCTCTGCATTGGTAAAACTTTGTTGAACAAAATACTCTCTATCTTTTTCTAAGCCTGACTTTTCCAATACACGTTCCAAAACCAATTCTCCCCAATTTCCTTGAGTTTTACTATCTCCCTTCAATGCTTTTGTAAGGTTAATGGCTTCCTTGCTCATTTGTTCATTCAACTCTTTTAACCCAAATATTTGCTGACGTAAAGCTGCGTGATAATCAATGCTTTCTTTATGGGTATCTTCTACCTTTTTTTCAAAAGTTTGAATTTTTTCTTGTAAAGGATTTAAGATATTTTTTATATTTTCTCTATTTTGCTCCGTAAATTTTGTAGATTTTTCTTCGAGTATTTTATTGGCTAAAATTTCAAAATCTTTAGAAAATTTTTCTTGTAGCTTTTCAACATCCGCTTTATTTTCTTGTAGCTTTCCTTCTAAATTTTTAAGTTCAGATACCTTTTCAGTTAAGCGCAAATCTATTAGGTGTTTTTCATTATTTAAAATAGATTTTTCTTCATTTAACTTAGTAACAATATTTAAATTAACATCTTTTTCTTCAAGTAAAAGTTTATTTCTTGTTTCTAACTCAGAAATTGTTTTATCAAGCTTGTTTTTGGTAAATAGTTTACCTATAACAAAACCTAGAATTAAGAAAATAATTCCTATTAAAACATAAAAAAAAATAGCATTCATTATCTTTAAATATTAGTTTATAAAAGTAAGATTTTTATATTTGTTGCTAAACTAACTGCTAAAAAAATAAAAGCAGAGTTATTAACAACCTTATGAAACTACTTGCTCGATTTATATTGTTTAAAATTTTAAAATGGAAAATTATTGGAAGTTTTCCTAAAGAATTGAAAAAATATGTAATCATAGCTGCTCCTCATACACATTGGATTGATTTTCCCTTAGGAATATTGGTTAAATGGGCAGAAGCTGCTCCAATAAATTATATTGGAAAAGCTTCGTTATTTAAACCACCTTTTGGTTTTATTTTTAGATGGCTTGGTGGTGCTCCAGTAAATAGAAGTGAAAGCACTAATAAAGTACAAGCCATTGTTGATGTATTTAATAAGAATGAGAAATTTATTTTGGCTTTATCACCTGAAGGCACTAGAAAAAAAGTTGAAAAATGGAAAACAGGTTTTTATTATATTGCAAAAGGAGCAAACGTACCTATTGTGATGGCTACCTTAGATTTTAAAAATAAACAAGTCAAAATCTCAGATCCTTATTATTTAACTAACGATATGGAAAAAGATTTTGACTTGTTTTATACTTATTTTAAAGAGGTTGAAGGTAAAATACCTGAATATAGTTAACCCTTGTAAAATGGTAAACGTACCACTTTTGCTGGAATTGCTTTTTTACGTACTTGAATAAAAATTTCTGTATCGCGTTTAGCAAAAGCTGTTTTAACATAGCCCAAACCAATCGCTTTTTTTAATGTAGGACTCATAGTACCAGAAGTTACTTCCCCAATAATTTTCCCTTGCGCATCAACAATTTCATAACCGTGGCGGGCAATTCCTTTATCAGTTAATTCAAAAGCAACTAACTTTTTAGTAACGCCTTCTTCTTTTTGCTTTTTTAATGCTTCAGAATTTACAAAATCTTTAGAGAATTTTGTAATCCAACCCAAACCAGCTTCAATAGGAGAGGTAGTGTCATTAATGTCATTTCCATATAAACAGAATCCCATTTCCAAACGTAAAGTGTCTCTTGCAGCTAATCCAATAGGTTTAATACCAAATTTTTCTCCTGCTTTAAATACTTCCTTCCAAATATGCTCGGCATCTTTGTTTTTAAAATAAATTTCAAATCCTCCAGATCCTGTATAACCTGTTGCTGAAACAACCACATCATTTACACCTGCAAAAGTTCCTATTTCAAAAGTGTAATATTGCATATCAAACAAGTTAATTTCAGTAAGAGATTGAAGTGCTTCAGCTGCATCTGGTCCTTGTATCGCCAATAAAGAAATTTCGTCAGAACTATTGGTCATCTCAACTCCAAGATCGTTGTGTTGAGAAATCCAATTCCAGTCTTTTTCAATATTTGAAGCATTTACAACCAACATATATTCTTCTTCGGAAATTCTATAAACTAATAAATCATCAACAATTCCACCATCATTATTTGGTAAACAACTGTATTGAACTTTTCCATTATGAAGTAAAGAAGCATCATTTGAAGTCACTTTTTGAATCAATGCTAAAGCATTCTTTCCTTTTAAATAAAATTCTCCCATGTGCGAAACATCAAAAACACCTACACTGTTCCTTACAGTTTCATGTTCTATGTTTACACCTTCATATTGTACTGGCATATTATAGCCTGCAAATGGCACCATTTTAGCACCTAATTCCTCGTGAATGTGAGTTAAAGCAGTATTTTTCATTTAGTTTTATTTTTGTGTCGCTAAAGTACTAAATAATCATAAAATGTATCGGTATTAAATTAACTTATTATTATGATAAACATGTAGAAATTATATTTATTTGTTAATATTTTAGAATTTGTAGGTGTCAATATTTCTTTTTTTATATTTGAATTAAATTTTTTGATAAAAAAACTACTTATGAAGCTAAAAAATGTAATTCTTGGACTTTGCTATTTTGTAATAACAAGCACTATAGCACAAAATAAATTTTTACCAGAAGATTATTTAACTAAAGATTTTCATAAGGAAAGAAGAGAGCAATTAAGAAAAAAACTTCCTAAAAATAGTGTGGCTGTTTTTTTTGCTAACCCAGTTAGAAATAGAGCCAACGATGTGGATTATGTTTACCATCAAGATCCTAATTTTTTCTATTTAACAGGGTATAAAGAGCCACATGCTATGGTTTTAATTTTTAAAGAAAATCAAACCATAGATAATGTCAATTTTAATGAAGTAATTTTTGTACAAGAACGTAATGAAAGAGCTGAAATGTGGACAGGTAAAAGGCTAGGAGTTATTGGTGCACAAGATGATTTAGGTTTTAGAGTTGCATTTAATGGTAGCGATTTTAGAAGTTATGACATAGATTTTTCAAAGTTTGATAAAATTTTGTTTGAAAATTTTAAAAATGACGTTAGAGATACAAGAAATAATGCTGATTTATATGATTTAATTAAAACATTTAAAGAAAAAGTATCGTTTGATTTGATTCACTTAAAAAATCCATCAAATGATAAAATGTATAATGAAACTAAAAAAAGAATTGATACTGATATGTTACAGGGTATTATGGCTTCTTTACGTGAAATAAAAACCAAAGAAGAATTAGTTTTATTAAAAAAAGCGGTTGAAATTTCTGCAGTCGGGCAATTAGAAATGATGAAAGCGATGCACCCAAACATGTCTGAAACTGAAGCACAAGGAGTTCATGAATTTGTTTATAAAAAATACGGAGCAGAGTATGAAGGATACCCATCTATTGTTGGAGCTGGTAACAATGGTTGTATTTTACATTATGTAGATAATAATAAAACACATATTGGAGATTCTAATTTAATTTTAATGGATTTAGGAGCAGAATATCATGGTTATACTGCTGATGTAACTAGAACAATTCCTGCTAATGGAAAATTTACTGCAGAACAAAAATTAATTTATGATTTGGTATATAAAGCACAGGAAGCAGGAATAGCCGCTTATAAAATTGGAACTAAAATGTCTGAACCTAATGCTATAGCTCGTAAAATTATAAATAAAGGATTGGCAGATTTGGGGATAATTGCATCAGAAAAAGATAGGCATAATTATTTTCCACATGGAACTTCACATCATATTGGGTTAGATGTACATGACCCTGGGAATTATAACAAATTTGAAGAAAATATGGTGGTTACCATGGAACCTGGAATTTACATTCCAGAAGGAAGTCCTTGTGATGAAAAATGGTGGGGAATAGGAATTCGTATTGAAGATGACATTTTAATTACTAAAAATGGACCTGTAAACCTATCCGCTATGGCACCTAGAACATCAGAAGCAATTGAAGCAGCTATGAAATTACCAAGTGTTTTGGATAATTTTAAATTGCCTAAATTAGACTAGTTATTTTTTAAGATAAAGCTTGTTGCCAATCAGCAATTAAATCATCAATATGCTCTATACCAACAGAAACTCTAAGTAAGTTTGATGGAGTAGGACTATTTTCTCCTTCAACAGACTTCCTGTGTTCTACTAAACTTTCAACTCCGCCTAAGCTAGTTGCAGTTGTAAAATATTTTAATTGTGTTGAAATTTGAAATGCATTTTTCTCGGTACTCTTAATTAAAACTGATAGCATAGCTCCAAATCCTGTTTGCTGACTTTTAGCGAGAAGATGTTGAGGATGACTTTTTAATCCAGGGTAAAAAACTTTATCAATTTTAGGGTGACTTTCTAAAAAAGTAGCTAATTTATGTGCATTTTCAGTTTGTTTAGAGATTCTTAAAAATAATGTTTGGATTCCTCTAGCAATTAACCAACAATCAAAAGGTGCAGGTACAGCTCCTGATAATGATTGTATGCTACTAATTTTATCAGCTAAATCATTATTATTTAAAACAATGCAACCTCCCAAAACATCGCTATGACCTCCAAAATATTTTGTGGTTGAATGTACAACCATATCTGCTCCTAATTTTAAAGGATTTTGAAAAACAGGAGTTAACCAAGTATTGTCAACCACACATAATGCATTGCTTTTATGCGCAATTTTTGCAATAGACTTAATGTTACTTATTTTTAATTGTGGGTTAGAAGGGCTTTCAATCCAAATTAATGCTGTTGAAGGTTTTATAGCTTTCTCAACTTCAAGTAAATTACTCATATTTACCAAGCTATAGCTTAAATTCCAACGTTGAAAAACGTCTTCCATTAATTTTTTAATAGCATAATAAATATCATTCGGTAAAATAATATGATCACCAGATTTTAAACTTTGTAAAATTGTACTAATAGCAGCCATTCCAGAAGAAAAAGCAAAAGCAAACTGACCTTGCTCCAATTGTGCAATACTTTGTTCAACAATAGTTCTGTTAGGGTTTCCATTTCTAGAATAAATAAAATCGTTATTGTAAGAACCATCAGTATTTCGTTTGTAGGTACTTGCTAAATAAATTGGAGTGCTAACTGGTTCCACATCCATCATTTTATTTTCAATACTTTTTATTGCAAGCGTTTCAAATTTTGGTTTTTGCATTATTTTCTTCAATTTTTTAAGGTATATGAAAATTTTATTTCTTCTTTTAAACCATTACTTTTTTCAAAAACTACGTAGATGTTTAATTTATTTTCACCTACTTTTTCAAAAGTCAATCCGTCAAAATAAACTTTATTGTTTTCAATTTTAACTAATCTAAAATTTTCAGACACCTCTTTTTCTTCCCAGCCTTTTAAATCATTATCAAAATGTTTAATTCTTAGGATTAAGGTTTCATTTAATTCAGAAATGGTACATAACTCATAAAACTTAACTTTATTATCAACTACTAGTTTAAATGATCCCATCATAGAATCTCCCATTGGAGCAGTCCAAACTTCTTCAGTTAAACCCCCTAAAGCTTTTCCTTGCCAATACCCAGCAATCCAAGAAACTTGTTTCAGAGTTGCTTTAGGTGATTTATTAACTGGAGTATACTTTAACGTATTTTGAGCAATTGATATGGATATGATAAGGCAAAAAAGAAAAGCTAGATATTTTTTCATCACAAAAAATTTATCTAGCTAATCTACTATAATTATTTTAAAATATAGTCATTAAGATTTTAATACGTAAGCTTTTAACTCTTCATAAGTAGAAATATTTATAGCTCTTTTTTCTTTATGAATAACTTTCAAAATTTGTTTAGGCAACTCAATTTGTTTAGTAATTATTGGACTTACGACATCTAAAAATTTAACAGGATGAGCTGTTTCTAAGAAAATTCCTTGAGTTTCTTTGTCAATTCCATATTTTTTCAACCCTAAATAGCCAACAGCTCCATGTGGGTCAGTAATATAATTACATTTTTCATAAAGAAATTTCATCACCTCTTTGGTTTCATTATCAGTAAATGAATAAGAAGATAAGGTATCTTTCAACTTTGAAGAATTATTTTTAAAAATTTCTAATATTCTTACAAAATTACTTGGATCACCAACATCCATAGCATTAGAAATGGTTTGTTTTGAAGGTTTGGGTTGGTAAACTCCAGTATTCATATAATTAGGAATAATGTCATTTATATTTGTTGAGGCAATAAATTGTTTTACAGGCAACCCCAATTGTTGCGCCATAAGTCCAGCACAAATATTTCCAAAATTACCACTTGGGACAGAAAAAACTATTTGTTTGTGTTTGTTTTTTAATTGTTTATATGCAAAAAAGAAATAAAACATTTGAGGTAACCAACGAGCAACATTTATAGAATTTGCAGATGTTAAATTTTTAGAACCTAATAAATCTGTATCTAAAAAAGCATTTTTTACCATTGTTTGGCAATCATCAAAAGTGCCATTTACTTCTATTGCTGTAATGTTTTTACCTAAAGTAGTAAGCTGCTTTTCTTGCACTTCACTTACCTTTCCACTTGGGTATAAAATAACCACATCAACACCTTCAACTCCTAAAAAACCACTAGCTACAGCACCTCCTGTATCTCCAGAAGTTGCGACTAAAACCGTAACCTTAGCAGTGTTATTTATTTGATTAAAATATCCTAAACACCTCGCCATAAAACGAGCACCAACATCTTTAAATGCCATGGTAGGCCCATGAAAAAGTTCAAGAGTTGCAATATTGTCTTCAACAGCAACAACTGGAAAATCAAAATTAATTGTTTCTTTTATGATTTCTTTTAAGATTCTTTCTGGAATTTCATCGGCTACAAATTGTTTAATTACTTCATAAGCTATTTCTTCATTTGAAAAATATTCAATATTTTTAAAAAAACCTTTAGTTAAGGGTTTTATTGATTTAGGAAAATACAATCCTCTATCTGGAGCCAATCCTTTTATCACAGCATCTTTAAAAGATACATCTGGTGCTTTTTTATTTAAACTATAAAAATTCATAGTAGTATTTATTATATTTTTTTTATTCCTTGTTTGTTAATTTTGGAAATATGTATATCGTATGGAATTCCGACTTTATCATATACAGCTTTCATAGCTTCTCCAACTTTTATGGCTGTTTCTTCACCTTTACTTAATGCAAAAATTGAAGGGCCAGAACCTGAAATACCACAACCTAAAGCTCCTGTGTTTATACAGTTTTGCTTAACTGCATCAAAAGCAGGAATCAATATTGAACGGATAGGTTCAATAATAAAATCTTCTAGAGAACGACCAATTAAATCATAATCTTCAGTATATAAACCACTGATTAATCCTCCAACATTTCCCCACTGTTTGATGGCTTCTTTGAGTGGAACAGAGGTTTTTAAAATCTCTCGTGCATCAGAAGTTTTAACTTCAATTTGAGGATGAATCACGCTGGCAAATAACTGACTAGGGGTATTGATTTTAACAATGTCTAAAGGTTGATAACTTCTAACTAAAGTAAATCCACCAAAAAGAGCAGGGGCAACATTGTCTGCATGTGGCACCCCTGTAGCAAGCCGTTCACCTTCCATTGCAAAACGTACTAATTCTAAATTTGAAAAAGGTTTTCCAAGCATTTCGTTAATTGCCCAAACAGCTCCAGCTGAACTCGCCGCACTACTTCCAATGCCGCTACCAGGCTTTATTTGTTTATTAATTTCAATCTCGAAACCAAATTCACAGTCCGTTTCAGCTAATAAAGCCAAAGCTGCCACTCCTGCCACATTTTTATGTGTGTCTAGTGGTAAATCTTGCCCAATTATTTTAGTAATAGTTACTCCTTTCTTAGCAACTTTTTTAATCAGCATTTCATCACCTACAGTGTCTAAAGCTAATCCTAGCACATCAAAGCCACACGATATATTTGCAATGGTAGCTGGTGTAAATATTTTTAGTTGTTCCATAATTTAATTATTTCCAATTCTAATAATATCCGCAAATAAACCCGAAGCTGTCACATCAGCTCCTGCACCTGCTCCTTTGATAATTAAAGGTTGTTGGCTGTATCTTTCAGTGAAAAACAAAACAATATTATCACTACCATCTAAATTATAAAAAGGGTGGTTTGAAGAAATTTCTTGTAAACCAACTTTTGCCTTCCCATCATCAAATTCTGCTACATATTTTAATCTACACTTATTGTTTGCTGCATTTTGTTGAATTTTATTAAAATGGTTGGCTTCAGTTTTTAAAGTTGCTAAAAAATCATCTACAGAAGCTGATTTTAGGGAAATTTCAGGTAAAAAAGAATTATTTTCTATGTCTGATAATTCTAGTTTTGTTCCACTTTCACGCGCTAAAATGAGTATTTTTCGCATAACATCAATGCCACTTAAATCAATTCTTGGATCAGGTTCGGTGTATCCTTGTATACCTGCTTCTTTTACAATTTCATAAAATGAATTCTTTTTATTAAAATTATTGAAAACAAAGTTTAAGCTTCCAGATAAAACAGCTTGTATTTTGGTAACTTTATCACCCGAAGCTACTAAGTTTTTTAAGGTATCTATAATGGGTAAACCAGCACCAACATTGGTCTCAAATAAAAACGGTGCATTGTATTCTCTAGATAAGCGTTTTAAGTTTAAATAATTTGTATAGTTTGAAGAACAAGCAATTTTATTACACGTAACTACAGCAACACTTTCTTTTAAATAACTAGCATATAAACTTGAAACTTTTTCATTGGCAGTATTGTCTACAAAAATGCTATTTCTATAATTTAGTTTGGTTACCTTTTCATGAAAAAGATCCATATCAAGTGGTTCTCCTTTATCTAATAAAATTTTCCAATTTTCTAATTCAATACCATCTTCATTAAATAGCATTTTTTTAGAATTTGTAAGAGCTATTACTCTAACCTGAAGTTTTAAATTATCTAATAGATATTGTTGCTGTTGCTTAATTTGAGCTAATAGTTTGCCACCTACATTACCTACGCCAACTATAAATAAATTTAATTGTTTTGTTTGATTCTCAAAAAACTCAGAGTGTAATGTGTTTAATGCTTTTTTAATATCTTTATGAGCAATAACTGCTGAAATATTTTTTTCGGAGGCGCCTTGAGCTATCGCTCTAATGTTTACATTATTTTTACCTAAAGTACTAAACATTTTTCCACTAATACCCTGATGACTTTTCATATTATCACCAACAAGTGCAATAATAGCATTGTCTTTTTCTACGGTTAATGGTTCTACTTTACGCTGCTCAATTTCATAAGAAAAGGTGGTATCAATTGCTTTTTTAGCTTTTTCAGCATCCTGATTACTTATTGCAATACAAATGGAATGTTCTGATGAAGCCTGAGTAATTAAAGCTACATTAATTTGATGATGTGCTAAAGATTCAAACAAACGCTTAGAAAAACCAGGAATTCCAATCATACCACTTCCTTCCAATGTAATTAATGTCATATTTTCAATATGGCTGATTCCTTTAATTGGGTTGGTATTAGAAGAAACTTTTGTAATTAATGTACCATCCGCTTTGGCATCAAATGTATTTTTGATGCAAATTGGGATTTCTTTTTCTAAAACAGGTTGAATGGTTGGTGGATACAATACTTTAGCACCAAAATGTGAAAGTTCCATAGCTTCTTGATAAGAAATATTTTTTATTGGAAATGCTTGCTTAACAAACTTAGGGTTTGAAGTGTACATTCCACTTACATCTGTCCATATTTCCAAAATTGAAGCGTTTAATGCTGCTGCAATAATTGCCGCTGTATAATCGGACCCTCCACGCCCTAAAGTAGCAACTTCTCCTTTTTCTGTTTTAGCAACAAAACCAGGTAAAACAACTATAGTGTGTTTATTTTGATTAAAGTATTTTTCAATTGCAGCATTAGTTTTACTAAATTTTACAGAAGCATTAGAAAAAGTTTCATTGGTTACAATTAATTCTTGAGAATTTTTAAGCGTAGAGTCTAATCCGTTATATTTCATAGCCTTTGCTATAATAAAGGATGATAAAAGTTCACCAAAACTAACAATTTTATCTGAGGTTTTATTTGATAATTCATTAATTAAAAAAACTCCTTCTAAAGTGTTTTCTAGTTTATTAAGCACTTTTTTTACTTCCCCTAAAACACTACTTTGGTTACTCACAGGGATTAATTCACGTATAACATTGATATGTCTGCTTTCAATTTCTTTAAATTTATTGATATAGACATTGTTACTTTCACAGGCTAAAGAACCCGCTTCTAATAATAAATCTGTTACGCCCCCTAAAGCAGAAACAACTACAGCGACTTTATTTTTATAGGAGCTTTCTTTAACTATGCTAATTACTTTGTGAATGTTTTCTGAGGAAGCTACAGAAGAACCTCCAAATTTCAATACTTTCATTGGTATTATTTTATAATATTTTTAGTTTAATTTTAAAATATTCCTTGTTTCAAATCTTTTGAAATCGAATATATACAACGGATGATATGAATAGAAAATAACCCTTAAAGGGTAATAATAATAGTAGTAGTAATAGCAATCGTAAAACTGCGAATGATATTCGCCGTTTGAGTAAATAAATATGTTTTTACTAATTGCATAGGGCAAATGTACATATTTTTGATTAACTACAAATATTTAAAGGTATTTTTAATTAAATATTTATTTTAGAGGTAATCAATTGATTAATTTGTAAAAAATAGCATATAATATTGTTATTAATAAAAAACTCCGAAATAAATTCCGGAGTTTTTGCTAATCGATATCTATAATAACTTGATTTTTTAATAAATCGTCAAAGGTTTCTTCTTTTCTTATGAGGTAATCTTTTCCTTTATAAACTAAAACTTCAGCTGGTCTATAACGCGAATTATAATTTGATGCCATGGAGAAACAGTAAGCCCCAGCATTATTAAAACATAATATATCTCCTTCTCTAATTTCACTAATTCTTCTATTAGATCCAAAAGTGTCTGTTTCACAAATATAACCAACTACAGAATAATAACGCTCTCGTCCTTGCGGATTTGAAATGTTATGAATATGATGATAGGCATCATACATCATAGGACGAATTAGGTGGTTAAACCCTGAGTCAATGCTAGCAAAAACAGTAGAGGTGGTATGCTTTACCACATTTACATGTGCTAAAAAATAACCAGCTTCACTTACCAAAAATTTCCCAGGTTCAAACATCAATGTTAATTCCTTGCCATATTCTTTACAAAATTGTTTAAATCTTTTAGAAAGTTTTTTACCTAATTCTTCAATATTTGTTGAAATATCTCCTTCTTTATACGGTACCTTAAATCCGCTACCAAAATCAATAAACTCTAAATCTTTAAATTCATTAGCTGTTTTAAACAAAATTTCTGTAGCTGCTAAAAATACATCAATATCTAAAATATCAGAACCCGTATGCATATGGATACCGTTAACTTTCATCTTGGTGTTTTTAACAACTCTTTTAATATGTGGAACTTGATGAATAGAAATCCCAAATTTAGAATCGATATGCCCAACAGATATTTTATGATTTCCACCAGCCATAATATGTGGATTGATACGTATGCAAACTGGGATGTTAGGGTAGTGTTGACCAAATTGTTCTAATATAGAAATATTGTCAATATTTATTTGTACTCCTAAATTAGCAACTTGCTCAATTTCTTGTAGCGAAACACCATTAGGTGTAAAAATAATATTTTCAGGTTCAAAACCAGCTTCTAAGCCTAATTGTACCTCTTGTATAGATACCGTATCAATACCTGAACTTAATTTTTTAAATAATTTTAAAATGCTAATATTTGAATTTGCTTTTACAGCATAATTCAATTTTAAATTTTCTACAGTTGAAAAAGCATTGGTAATACGATTATATTGAGAAATAATTTTTTCTGAATCATAAACGTATAGCGGGCTTCCATACTTTTCAGATAATGACGTTAGTAGTTGATTATTCATTTAATATTTTTTAGAATTTCAAAAGTAAACAACCTATTTATTATTTTATAATATATTTTTAAAAAATAACACTATTTTACAAGTTGTTAAATTTTATTGACTCAGTACATAATGATAAAAAAACACCCCTCTAATTTGAAGGGTGTTCTACTTAATTAATATTTAATTTGTTTATTTATTTTGCACGTTCCGCAGTAATTTTAGCAATTTTTACAATAACATCTGTTGCTAATTGTAAAGATTCTGCTGCAACATATTCATATCTTCCATGGAAATTATGCCCTCCAGCAAAAATATTTGGACAAGGTAATCCTTTGTATGATAATTGGGATCCATCAGTACCTCCTCTAATAGCTTTAATTATTGGCTTTATATTTAACTGTTTCATTGCTTCTTCAGCAATATCCACAATATGCATTACTGGCTCAATTTTCTCACGCATATTAAAGTATTGATCTTTAATTTCAACTTCAATTAATTTATTTCCCAATTTTGCGTTTAAGTCATCTGCTACTTTTTGAAACTGTGCTTTACGGTTTTGAAATAATTTCATATCATGATCTCTAATAATATATTCCAATTCAGTTTTTTCAACCTCTCCGTTCATAGAGTGTAAATGATAAAAACCTTCATATCCTTCTGTTTCTTGAGGGATTTCATTTTTAGGTAAAGCAGCAATAAAATCACTAGCAATTAACATGGAATTGATCATTTTTCCTTTGGCATATCCAGGATGTACAATTTTTCCGTTAATAACCACTTTTGCACCAGCAGCATTAAAGTTTTCATATTCTAATTCTCCAACTTGGCTACCGTCCATAGTGTAAGCCCATTCTGCCCCAAACTTTTCAACATCAAACATATGAGCTCCTTTACCAACTTCTTCATCAGGGGTAAAACAAATTCTTATTTTACCATGTTTAATTTCAGGATGATTGATTAAATATTCCATAGCGGAAACTATTTCGGTAACTCCTGCTTTATCATCGGCACCTAAAAGAGTTGTTCCATCTGTAGTGATCAAAGTTTGACCTTTATATAATAACAAATCATCAAAATAGCTTGGGGATAATACAATGTTTTCTTCTTTATTTAAAACAATGTCTTCTCCATTATAATTAGGATGAAATTGAGGCTTAACGTTTGTTCCCGTATAATCTGGACTAGTATCAATATGAGCTACAAAACCTATAGTAGGTACTTTGTAATCTACATTTGAAGGGAGTGTAGCCATGATATAACAATTATCATCTAAGGTAACATCATCCATACCAATTTCTTTTAATTCATCAACCAAAATATGCGCTAAATCCCATTGTTTTTCTGTACTTGGAAAAGCTGGATTATTTGGGTCTGACTGTGTATCAACAGTGATATACTTAACGAAACGATCTATTATTTTTTGCATTTTATTAAAATTTTCATCAAAAATAAGTATTCAATTATCTTTTTACAATCTAAAAGTCATAAATTATTGTAAAAGTTCAATTTTTTCAATAAGCTTAATTGAACTGCATATTCTTTCCTCAATAGCATTTGCTCCATAAATTTCAGAAGTAGCAGATAAATAGGAGTTTGGGTTGATTTTTACTAATAAGTTGAATTGATGGTATTTAAAGCCTTTTTTAGTGCCTTTCACTACATACCAAAATGCAGGTTTTTTTTTGAATTCAAGAGTGTTCTTTTTTACAGTTTCCAAATTTTTTATTGCAATTAATGAGTCTGTTTTTTTAAAAAATGAATCTTCAAAGTTGAGTTCTCCATAGTTATAAGTAACATCTAAAATAAAAGTTTCACTTAATTGCTTTGTAGTGTCTGCACTGAAAATTTCAGATTGTCTTTCATTGTAATACAATTCTGTTTTCCAGTTTTTTGGAATTTTTAATTTAAAGTTTTTGTTGAAATCTTTATAAACTGTTAAATTATCAAAATCTGTAGAGTTACATTTAAAAATACTGCTTAATTCGGATTGTTTTTTACAACTAGAAAATAAAAGCAATATTATAATAAAAAAGATCAGATATCTCATTACACACTTAATTAATAGTCATTTTTGCAATAGTTTCGTTTCCTGAAAGCCACGCAATGTTTTTTGAAACTACACGAATGGTATAAAATCCTTCATCACTTACTTTTTGCCATGTTTCACCTGAATTATTAGAATAAAATACTCCGTTTGTAGATACTGCCAAAACTTCTTTTCCATCTGTATTAGGAATATATTGCACACAGCTTACATATTTTGGTGCTTTATTTTCTGCTACTACTTTCCAGGTTTTACCACCATCTGTTGTAATTGCTTTGTTTGCAGAATTTCCAAATTTATCCAAATAATCTCCACCACAAATTATTCCTTTGTTTTCATTAAAAAAATCTACAGAATATATTCCTGTTGTGTTTTTCCCTTGAATGATAGGAGTTTGGTAAACGCTCCAAGTTAACCCCATATCGGCTGTATGAAAAATTCTAGCTTTAATTCCACCAGTAACTATCCATGCATTTTTACCAACAATTGCAATATTGGTATTACTTGCAGCAAAAGCAGCTTCTCCATCACTAATTTTTGGTAAATTTTCACAAGGTATTTTTCCCCAAGTTTTACCACCATCTCGTGTAAGTAATATAGATAAGCAATTATCTGTTGGATCTCCCATGGCTATTCCATTCAGTTCGTCAAAAAATTTCATGGAGTCATAAAATACTTTTTCATGTGTTTCTTTATAGACAATGTTTATTTGATTATTTTTGTACTGATAGAGTAGTGCTGGATTCCCAACAGATAATGCATAAAAAGCTTCTTTATTAAAAGCCAATGCTCTAAAATGTGGAATAATAGTGTCGGTTATAATTTTTTTTGTAGCTCTTAATTTTCCTGAACTTGTAATGATACCAATATCACCATTTGAACCTGCATATACCAACGAAGAATCATTGACAATTTCTATAGCTCGAATACTAGTACTGTCCAGTTTAAATTTTTCTATTGAAATTGTTATTGTTTCACGTGGATGGTAATTTTTTTTACAAGCACCAAAAACAATAAAGATTGCAAAAAAAGATATTGTTCTTATCATTTTAATATTTTTAAGGGTCTAAATTAATTAAAACATTCCTATTTTCATGAAAAAAGCATTAGTAATATCTGGTGGAGGTAGCAAAGGTGCATTTGCAGGAGGAGTTGCACAATACTTAATAAATACTAAAAAAAAGAAATACGATTTATTTGTTGGATCTTCAACAGGTAGTTTAATGATTTCTCATTTGGCTTTAGGGAAAGTTGATGAATTAAAAAAAATTTATACAAACGTCAACCAAAATTCAATTTTTAGTAATTGTCCCTTTAGTATTAAAAAAGTACATGGTGAAAAAATAATAGGTATCAATCACTTAAATACTTTATGGAATTTTATTAACGGAAGAAAAACTTTTGGTGAAAGTAAAAATTTAAGAAATCTTATCACTAAAAATATTAGTAAAGAAATGTTTGAGCAGCTACTTAATAGTAAAGTAGATACTATTGTAACAGTTTCAAATTTATCATTAAATCAAGTAGAGTATAAATCTTTAAAAGAATGTAATTACAATGATTTTTGCGATTGGGTTTGGGCTTCTTGCAATTATGTTCCTTTTATGAGTTTATTAATAAAAAATGGCTGCCAATATGCTGATGGTGGGTTTGGATGTTTAGTACCAATTAAAGAAGCTGTTTTACGTGGCGCCAAGGAAATTGATGCCATTATTTTAGAAACGGAAGTAACTCAAATTAATAGAATACCATCTAAAAATGCTTTTTCATTATTATTTGATGTATTTGATTTTATGCTTGAACATGTAGAACGCCATAATATTACAATTGGAAAACTATCGGCAAAACACAATGATGTAAAACTTAATTTATTTTATACACCTACCGTTTTAACAACTAATTCGTTAATATTTGATAAAAAACTAATGACAGAATGGTGGAAAGCTGGTTTTCAATACGCACAAAACAAAGATAATGAATCTATGAGTGAATTTAGAGCTGATGTTTTAAACTAGAGCAAAGGCAAAAAAAATTACTTTTTAGGAAATCCATCAATAAAATTATCAATAAAAAAAGACAAACTTTTCTAGTTTGTCTTTTTTTATTTTATCTAAAATAATAGTACTATTTAAAAAAAGTACCATCTATATACATTTCTTTACTAAATTTATTTTCCATTACTGAAATATCTAATTCTACCACATCAACAAAATCGATAGATTTTGAAGGAGTCATTCTTGAAGAAATTCCTTTTATATCGTCTAAAGCAGCTTTTAAAACCACTTCATTTTCATCACCAAAAGGCAATATGTTATTCCAATAATTGTATTCAACAACCTCAATATCTGGCGCAAAACCTTGTATATAATCACTTTGCCCTAATTTATTGTAAATTTGAAATACAATAGGTTGCATCGCATATAAATGAGAAGGGTTGGCAGAGGACTCATTTAAGTAATTAGAAGAGGGAGAATCATATAGGGTAACTGAACCTACATTTTTTCCATAAGTAGTAGTTCCAATTACTTTTACGGGCATAAAAGGTCTCAACCCATTAATTATCATTTCGCTAGCTGAAGCTGTGCTTCCAGATGTTAATACATACAATTGATTGATATTGTTTAATCTATTTATGGCTTCAGTTCCAATTTCCTCTCCACTGGAATCATAATTTTTTTGAGTATTTTGAAAAGTATATGCACCATTTTGATTGGTGTGCTTATCGTTAAATTTTAACTCTGCAAAAATATCACTTCCAGCACTTTGAGATATCATACTAGCCAAATAAGCAGAAGTTGCAACAGAACCACCACCATTCAATCTTAAATCTAAAATCAACTCATCAATTCCTTCAGCTTTAAATGTTGCAAAAACAGCATTCAATTCATCATTATAAGAAGACTTAAATCCATTATAAACTAAATAACCTACTTTTTTACCATTGATATCATTAAATACTTTTGAAAAATGTATAGGGTTTTCAGCCAAAACTACTGAAGTAATTGTTTTATCTTCAATTGGATTTAAAACACCTCCATTTTCATTAACCATGGTTAATGTAACTGTTTCATTTGAAAGCTTTCCAGCAGTTGTACTGTAATTAGCTTCATTAACTACAACCCCATCAATTGCATTAAAAATATCACCTCTTTTTATTCCTGCATTTGCTGCTGGAGATTCAGGCGATACATAACGAACATAGAATATAATATCTCCATTATTGTTAATTTTTACAGCTTGTAGTCTAAAACCAAACGATTTAGAAATTCCTTGGAAAGAATTATTTAATTCAACATAATCATCAACAATCCAAGAAAACCTATCAGTGTTTCCTTTATTATATAATAAACTTTCAAATAAATCTTCTGGATCTGAAAAGCCGTTTAAATAAGTATAAAAAGCATCGGTATCATTATCTTTAGTATCGGCTAAGTTAGCAACATTGGGCTGCCAATTGTACCAAGAATTCATTCCTTTCCAAACAAATTTATTTATAGGGTTATTTAACTCTGTTGTAATAACTGGTTCGTCATCATTTTTACTACAACTAATAAAAACGAGACTAAATATTATATAAAAGGCTAACCAATAATTTATTTTTTTCATTTTCTATTCATTTATTTTCTTTTATTTTGCCGCAAGATATTAATTTATTTTACAAAAAAATAATAGTAGGTGTTACAAAAACGTAACTTGCTCGTCATAATTGTGAAAGCGACCTAAAAAGTTGTAAAACCAAACTTAAAATGAAGCAATCTGAGTTTTTAAAAACTGTAATGCCCTTTAAAGATAAAGTATTTCGTTTAGCAAAAAGATTACTAGTATCTACTGAAGAAGCTGAAGATGCAACTCAGGAATTGTATTTTAAGTTATGGAGAAACAAGTCTAAATTAAAAGACTATAAAAGTATTGAAGCTTTTGCAATGACGATGACCAAAAATTATTGTTTTGACAGATTAAAATCGAAACAAGCCAGTAATTTAAGTTTAGTTCATAGCAATTATCAAGAAAAAGATACGCCCTTACAAAGGCGAATGGAACTTAATGACAGTGTAAGTTTAGTTCATAAATTAATTGAAAACTTACCAGAGCAGCAAAAATTAGTAATACAGCTTAGAGATGTTGAAGAATACGAGTTTGATGAAATTGCGGAATTATTGAATTTACAACCAACAGCCGTAAGAGTAACATTATCTAGAGCTAGGAAAACAATTAGAGAACAATTAACAAAACAACACAATTATGGAGTTAGCTAACATAGAAAAGTTGTTGGAAAAATACCTAAATGCAGAAACTACTATTGCAGAAGAAAAAAAACTAAAAGCATATTTCTCAAGTGATTTTGTAGCCCCACATTTAGTAGAATATCAAGCGATGTTCGGATATTTTTCAACCAGTAAAAATGAGCGTTTTACAAAAACCATTCAATTAAAAAGTCAAAAGCGGAATTGGAAATGGTTGTCCGTAGCAGCTTCATTAGTCCTACTGGTAAGTGTTTATACAGGTTATCAAAAAAACCAACAAAAAGAGGCTGAAAAAGTTTATGCCGAAACTAAACAGGCATTAGATTTACTTTCAACCAATTTAAACAAAGGAACTGTTGCCATTGCTCAATTGCAGCATTTCGAAGACACAAAAAACAAAATTTTTAAACAACCTTAAAAGTAAAAAAAATGAAAAAATTAATTATAATTATAGCAATAGCGCTTTTATCAGTTACCAGTTATGCGCAAAACTCTATCTTTGATAAGTTTGAAAATATGGACGATGTTTCAACTGTAGTTTTTACACCAGAAGCATTCAGACTAATTTCAAAATTTAAAGGAGCTGGAGAAGAAGGGAAAGAATATTTTGATATGGTTAAAGGGTTAACCTCCTTTAGAGTATTTACCACTGAAAGTATTGCAATTGCAGAAGAGATGGATAATGTTGTTACAAAATACCTTAAATCAAACAAGTTAGTTGAATTAATGCGTGTTAAAGACAAGGAATCAAATGTAAAAATATATGTACGTCAAGGAAAAGATGAAGACCACGTAAGTGAATTATTAATGTATGTTGGTGGTACTGGAAAGTATATGAAAGATTCAGGAAGCCCTATCAAAGCAGAGTCCGTAATACTTTCATTAACTGGAGACATAGATTTAAATAAAATATCTGAACTTACTGAAGCTCATATTCCTAATAGTGGAAAACAACTAAAAAACAAATAATATGAAATCATTCATAAAAATTATAGGATTCACTTTTGCAACAGTTTTCTTGCTAATAGCTTGTAACAACAGTCCTTCTTTACAAAAATACTATGTAGATAGTAAAGAAAACAGTGAATTTATTTCAGTTGATTTACCTTCAAGTATCATTCAGTTAAAAGATACTGAAGTTTCTGAAAATATTAAAAATACGCTAGAAACTATAAAAAAAGTTAATTTTTTAGCGTTGCAATTAACGGAAACAAATAAAGAGTTGTACAATTCTGAAAAAGAAAAAGTTTTTGCAATTCTTAAAAATCCAAAGTACAAACAACTTATGCGTATGAATATGGGAAAAGCCAATGTAAGTGTTAATTACCTAGGTGAAGAGGAAGCAATTGACGAAGTGGTAATTTTTGGAGCAGATAACGACAAAGGATTTGCAGTTGTTAGAGTTATTGGAGAAAATATGAATCCTTCTGATATTATGAAGTTAACTAATGAAATTAAATTAGATGGAGATTCTAATCAAATGCAACAACTTGAAGGACTTTTTAAAAGCTTAAAATAAACTCAAACACATATATAAAAAAAGCCATACCTTAACAGGTATGGCTTTTTAACTATCTATTAACTACATGAATTAATTAAAATAGTATTTTTGAAGCCTAAATATTAATAAGTATCAATGAAAAAAATAGTTGTTTTAATTGTATTATTTGTCACTTTTTCAATAAACGCACAAGTAAAAACTTATCACCCAGAAAGAGAAAAAATTAACAATCTTATTCACACCAAGTTAAAGGTCGATTTTAATTTTGAAAAAAGTCAATTAAATGGAGAAGCTTGGATTACTTTAACACCCCATTTTTATCCAACAAATAAATTGGTGTTAGATGCCAAATCTTTTAAAATTAATGAGGTAAAAGTAAACCATAAAAAAGCCGCATATAATTATTCAAATAACGAATTAACTATTGAGTTAGATAAAACTTATAAACGAGGGGAAGAGTACTTAATATATGTTAATTATATAGCCAAACCTGAAGAAGTTATCCAAAAAGGTAGTGAAAATATAACAGATGCTAAAGGGTTATATTTTATTGATCCTAAAGAAGAAGATCCAGAAAAACCTACACAAATTTGGACTCAAGGAGAAACAGAAGCTAGTAGCTGTTGGTTTCCTACCATTGATGCACCAAACCAAAAAACTTCACAAGAAATTTATATGACAGTACCCTCCAAGTACGTAACCCTATCTAATGGAACTTTAATAAATCAAACAGATAATAAAGATGGTACACGTACTGATTATTGGGCTATGGATGAAAAACATGCTCCATACTTATTTTTTATGGGGGTTGGTGATTTTAGTATTGTAAAAGACACTTGGAATGGTTTAAATGTTGATTATTATGTAGAACCTGCATACAAAGATGTTGCTAAAGATATTTTTGGAACAACTCCCGAAATGATGACCTTCTTTTCAAACCTAACAGGCATTCCATATCCTTGGGATAAATACAGTCAAATTGTTGTAAGAGATTATGTTAGTGGAGCGATGGAAAATACCACAGCTGTAGTTCATGGTGAAGATGCTCAACAAAAAAAAGGACAATTAATAGATGCTAATGAGTGGGAAGGTACAATTGCTCATGAACTATTTCATCATTGGTTTGGAGATTTAGTGACCACAGAAAGTTGGGCAAATTTAACTGTAAACGAATCTTTTGCTACCTATAGTGTGTACTTATGGTACGAATATAAATATGGAGCTGATAAAGCTGCCGCACATATGTATAACGATATACAAACATATATGCAAAGTGGAAGTGAAGATAAAATTTTAGTCCGTTTTCATTACCACGATAAAGAAGACATGTTTGACACTGTAAGTTACCATAAAGGAAATGCTATTTTACATATGTTAAGAGATGTATTAGGCGATGATGCTTTTTTTGAAAGCTTGAACTTGTACTTAACAACACACAAATTTGGAACTGCAGAAGCCCATGATTTGCGTTTAGCATTAGAAAAGGTAAGCGGAAAAGATTTAAATTGGTTCTTTAACCAATGGTATTATGGAAACGGTCATATAAAAATGGATGTAACTTATGATTACAATACCATTAATAAAACAGTTACAGTAAATATTCATCAAAAAGAAAAAGTATTTAAATTTCCATTGGCAATTGATATTTATGAGGATAAAACTAAAGTTAGACATCAAGTATGGGTAGATGCTACACAAAATTCGTACACATTTCCAATCAATCAAATACCAAAATTAATTAATATTGATGCCAAACATGTTTTGTTAGCCGAAATTAACGACAAAAAATCTCTCGAAAATTACATATTTCAATTTAACAATGCCCCTCATTATTTAGATAGAAGACAAGCTCTAGAAGCGGTTATTAAACATCAACAAACTGAAAAAGAAGCTTTAAATACTGTTATTAAAGCATTAAATGATCCCTATTATGAAATAAGGGTTTTAGCCTTAGAAAATATCGATTTATTTCAAAAATATAATAAAAGAGAAGCCATAGCAAAAATTGAAAATTTAGCTCAGAATGATCCTAAAACATTAGTAAAAGCTGAAGCTCTAAAGGTTTTAGGTAAGCTTGTTGATCCCATATACAAACCATTATTTGAAAGAGGGTTAGAAAGTGAATCATTTGCAGTTAAAGGAAGCTCTTTAATTTCATTATACCAAATTGATAAAAATGCAGCATTAACAAACTTAGAAAAAATTAGTGATGAGGTTAAAAATAACTTGCCCGATGCTGTTACTACTATTTATATCAACGAAAAAGATAAAACAAAACTACCTTATATAGCAAAAAATGTACTAAAAGGGATGTTTTTAACTCAAAATCAGCGTACACAACAAATGTACGGTGAAGCTTTTAAGTGGATAGCCGAAAGCGATAATAAAGAAGCTATAGAAAATTTATCAAACGATTTTGTAAAATTAGGGTTACAATACAAAAAATACAATTTTGATAAAATGGCTGTCAATATGTTAAATCAAATGGTTTATATGCAACAACAAGCTAATAATACTAATAAAGAAGAGTTAATTTTAATTTTAAAAACAGCAATGGCGAAGCTGATTGAATAAAATAACTTATAAATAAATATCTTTTAAGCCTCTATTTAAAATAGAGGCTTTTTTATGCTTTGTAGTTTTTAAAGCTTCCATTTTTAAAGAAAATAATTATTCTTTCAATTTCTAAATCTTCTTTATTCTGTAAAGGTTCTATTAACTTACTTTCAGTAGGATTCATTATTTCTTCTTTAGAAAACAGCGAAGAGGGTGTATATTCATCCTTTTTGACTGATACTTTCGGAAATTTTCCACTTCCATTTAACAACCAATAAAGATCAACTTCAGGAAAAGCTTTTAATATTTTTAGTACAAAATCTAAACTTGGTTTATTTCTACCAGACAATAGGTGAGAAATGCTCGATCTTTGAACATTAATTTTATCAGCTAATAATGCAGCTGATAATTGATAATAATTCATAATAATATTCAGTCTTGCTATAAAATCTTCAATATTAATCATAGTTTACATTTGTAAATTATCTATATATTTACAAATGTAAAAAATAGGATTCACATGTACAACTTTAAGTTGTTTATACATTCATTAGATGTGAATTTAATTAAATTATTAATTTAGATAATTTATCTTAAACTATTGATATAAAGTAATTAAAATATTGTATATAAGTATTGTTTATAATTGATTAGTTATTCATAACATCTCCATTATACAATTTACAACTTAGTTTACAGCTGTAATCTAATTAAAGCTTACTCTTTGTTTACATTTGTAAAAAACACTAGATTTACATTTGTAACTTTAAAAAAATACTAAATACTTAAAGTAGTTTAAATATATCTGTATTTTTGTTCTATGGAAGAAATAAACATTGCACATTTAGAAAATTGGTACGCTTCTAATTTTGAATCACGCTTAAAAGGTAGAAGGATTTTATTTGAAGATATTGAGCCGTTGATAAAAAAAGTTGCACCCATTTTAAAAAAAGAAGTAATTGGATACTCTACCAATAATATTCCAATTTATAAACTTACCATTGGAAAAGGTTCTAAAAAAATACTTACTTGGTCGCAAATGCATGGAAATGAAAGCACTGGAACCAAAGCTTTGTTCGACCTCTTTAATTTTTTAACAAACCCAAGTGTTCAGTTTAACCATATAAAAAGTGAAATACTTAACAACTGTACCTTACAATTCATTGTAATGCTAAACCCTGATGGAGCCATTAAATTTACAAGAGAAAATGCTGAAAATATTGATTTAAATAGGGATGCTGTCGCTTTAAAAGCTACGGAAAGTAAAATTTTAAGGAATACCTTAGATAATTTCAACCCTAAATTTTGTTTTAATTTACATGACCAACGATCAATTTTTAATGTAGAAGGAACCAAAAATCCTGCAACCATTTCATTTTTAGCTCCTTCAGAAGATAAAGAGCGAACTTTAACAGAGGGAAGGAAAGAAACTATGAGTGTTATTGTAAGCATGAATGAATTACTTCAAAAATACATTCCTAACCAGATAGGTAGGTACACCGATGAATTTTATCCTACTGCAACAGGAGATAATTTTCAAAAATTAGGACATAACACTATTTTAATTGAAGCTGGTCATTATAAAAATGATTACGATAGAGAAATAACAAGAAAGTATAATTTTTATGCGATATTACAAGGTTTATACTTTATTGCTAAGTCTGAAAAATTTGAGAACTATCAACCTTATTTTAAAATTCCAAATAATGACAAAAAGTTTTTAGATATCATTTATAAAAATATTGAAATAGTCGAAAATAATAAAAAGAAAAGAGTGGATATTGGTATTCAGCTTAAATTCAAAGTGATAAATGGTAAATTTGACATTTATAAATGCATCGAAATAAAGGGAGATTTATCAAATTATTTCACTTATAATACTATAACTGCGGATAATATAAATTTTAAGGAATTAAAATTGTCAAATTCGTAAATATTTTATTCTTTTTTCAAATTTTTTTAATAAATTTGCATATTATATTTTTATTTTTAATAAAAACACATCATGAAAAAATTTGTACTAGATGAAATAGATCATCAAATACTAGATATTCTTATAGAAAACGCAAGAACACCTTTTACAGACATTGCAAAAAAATTAGTAGTATCAGCTGGAACCATCCATGTTAGAGTTAAAAAAATGGAAGATGAGGGAATTATAAAAGGCTCCACTTTAACTCTTGATTATGAAAAAATGGGATATTCCTTTATATCTCATGTTGGAATTTATTTAGCTAAAACATCCAAAACTAAGCAAGTTGTAAGAGATTTGAAGAAAATTCCAAACATTACAATTGCTTATATTACAGCAGGTAAATACAATATATTTTGTAAAATAAGAGCAAAAGACACCAATCATGCAAAAGAAATAATTTTTGAAATAGATGACATTGATGGAGTTTCAAGAACAGAAACGATGATTTCATTAGAAGAAAGTATTAATGATAAAACACGTTTAATGCATTCCATTTTTAGAGAAATCTAAGCATCTTATTTTTAACGATTAAATACCTTATCATTTTTTATGATAAGGTATTTTTGTTTTAACGCTTTATTAGTACATTTGAGTTTATTTAAAATCTATGAAATCAACCCAAAATAACCCTTCATTGGTTTTCAATAGAAAGGGATACACAGATAAGCAGCTAATAGACCTCTATAAAGCAATTTTAAAACCTCGATTAATTGAGGAAAAGATGTTGATTCTTTTAAGACAAGGTAAAATTTCCAAATGGTTTTCAGGCATTGGTCAAGAAGCAATTTCTGTTGGTATAACTAAAGCCTTAAATTTTGATGAATATATTTTACCAATGCATCGAAATTTGGGTGTTTTTACAACTCGAAATATTCCATTGCATCAACTTTTTTCACAGTGGCAAGGTAAAAAGGGTGGGTTTACCAAAGGAAGAGATCGTTCTTTTCACTTTGGAACGCAAAAACACAAAATTATTGGAATGATTTCTCATTTAGGGCCTCAATTAGGTATTGCTAATGGAATTTCTTTAGCCAATTTATTACGTAATGAAAAAAAATTATGTGCCGTTTTTTCTGGTGAAGGAGGTACTAGTGAGGGTGATTTTCATGAAGCACTAAATGTTGCAGCAGTTTGGAGTTTACCCGTTCTTTTTTGTATTGAAAACAATGGTTACGGTCTTTCTACCCCTTCAAACGATCAATTTAAATGTAAAAACATTGCAGATAAAGGGATAGGCTATGGCATGGAAAGCCATATTATTGAAGGAAACAATATTTTAGAAGTTTATTCAAAAGTAAATGAAATAGCTAAAAGTGTTCGCAAAAGTCCTAGACCCGTACTTTTAGAGTTTAAAACCTTTAGAATGCGTGGGCATGAAGAAGCAAGTGGTACTAAATACGTTCCAAAAGAAATGTTAGATTTTTGGGCTTCAAAAGATCCTATTGAAAATTACCATGCCTTTTTAAAAGATGAGCAGATACTTTCTGAAAAATTAGACGTAATTATTAAAGAAGAATTGCTTCTAGAGATTAGCGAGAATTTAAAAGAAGCCTTTTCAGAGCCTGAAATACATTCAACAATTGAAGAAGAACTTGCTGATGTTTACACGCATACGAACTTTATAGAAATTACTCCTTCAAATAAAACTTCAAATATTAGATTTGTTGATGCCGTTTCTCAAGGACTTAAACAGTCTATGGAGCGTTTCAATAACTTGGTGGTTATGGGACAAGATATTGCTGAATATGGTGGGGTTTTTAAAATTACTGATGGCTTTTTAGAAGCATTTGGAAAAGAAAGAGTTAGAAATACTCCCATTTGTGAATCTACCATAATTGAAACTGCATTTGGATTGTCAATCAACGGCTATAAATCGGTTGTAGAATTACAATTTTCAGATTTTATAACTTCTGGGTTTAATCCTGTTATTAATTTATTGGCAAAATCTTATTACCGTTGGGGTCAAAATTCTGATACCGTTTTAAGAATGCCTTGTGGAGCAGGTGTAGGAGCAGGGCCATTCCATAGTCAAACCAATGAAGCTTGGTTTACTAAAACTCCAGGGTTAAAAGTTGTATACCCAGCGTTTCCATACGATGCAAAAGGTTTATTAACAACTGCAATTGAAGATCCTAATCCGGTGTTATTTTTTGAGCATAAAGCCTTGTACAGATCTATATATCAAGAAGTTCCTGAAGATTATTATACCATTCCGTTTGGTAAAGCTGCAATTATAGAAAAAGGTCTCGATTTAACAATTATTACTTATGGAGCAGGAGTTCATTGGGCACTTGATGAAGTTAGCAAACACCATATTTCTGCAGATATTATTGACTTAAGAACCCTACAGCCTTTAGATACAGAAACGATTTATACTTCTGTAAAAAAAACAGGTAAAGTATTAGTTTTACAAGAAGACACTGTATTTGGAGGTATAGCTTCAGATATCTCTGCTTTAATAACTGAAAATTGTTTCCAATTTTTAGACGCCCCAGTTAAACGCGTTGGCAGTATTGAAACTCCCATTCCATTTGCTAAAAACTTAGAAAATTTATATTTAGCTAAAAGCAAACTTTACACTGAAATTTTAGATTTATTGAATTATTAAACTTTTATTTTTTTAGGCTGATTAAAATCATATAAAACATAATGGAGAAGTTTTAATTTTAACATAAGATGTTAAAAGAAAAAAAAGAATTTTATAAAGTTTGTTTCGATACCATGCAAGTTGGGATACTTGTTTGTAATGAGCAAAAAGAAATTGTACTAGAAAACAACCCTTTAAATAGTATTTTCGGCTATCAAAATAATGAACTACATGGATTAAGTACTACCGATATACTTAAAGACATTGCGTTGTTTAATGACTTTATACAACATCCTAAAAATCAGAAATATAAAGTTCCAATTGAATCAATAGGAGTTAAAAAGAATGGTCAAGAAATTCCTATAGAACTTACTTTTGGAAAATTAGAATATGAAAATCAGTTTTATTATAAAGCTTTGATTTCAGATATTAGTGAACGAAAAGAAAAAGAAAAAAAAATAACCACCTTAAACTATCAATTAGAAGAGGAGGTTAAAAATCGTAACAATGAGCTTGAAAAAGTTGTAGAGCAACTAAAAAAATCTTTAAACAAAGAAATTGAACTAAATCATCTAAAAACTAAATTTATTGCGCTGGCTTCACATGAATTTAAAACGCCGTTAAGTGCTATTTTGTCATCTACAGAATTAATTGTTAAATATACAGAATTAGAAAAGTATCATAAACGAGATACTCATGTAGCTAAGGTTAAAAGTATGATCCATCATTTAAATGGAATGTTAGATGATTTTTTAACTTTAGAAAATATAGAATCAGGAAATATAAAACCTTGTTACACTCCCCTAAATTTAAATAAGTTAATTAAAGAAATTACCAAATTTACCAAACCTTCATTAAAAAAGGGACAGGTTTTGATTTTTGAAAATCAAATTGATGAAGAAATATATCAAGACCCAAAATTATTGAAAATTATTTTAACAAACTTATTGTACAATGCCATTAAATATTCTGATGAAGAAAGTGAAATTCATGTAAAAATTAGTCAAAATAAAAATAACATTTATTTCAGTGTAAAAGACTATGGTATAGGAATCCCTGAAGCAGAACAAAATTTAATATTTAATCGTTTTTTTAGAGCTAAAAACGTGTTGTATTATCCAGGAACTGGGATAGGGCTAAATATTGTAAAAGGATATGTTACAAGTTTGAAAGGTACTATTTCATTTGTAAGTAAAGAAAATAAAGGAACTAGCTTTAAAATTCAATTACCAAAAATTACGATTCAATGAATAAAAAAGTATTATTAATTGAAGACGATCCTGCTGTTAGAGAAAATACAGCAGAAATATTAGAATTAGCTAATTTTTCAGTCCAAACGGCTAACAATGGTAGGGAAGGAGTCACAGTCGCTAAATCTTTTATTCCAGATATTATAATTTGCGATATTTTGATGCCTGAATTGGATGGGTTTGGAGTGTTACAAATACTATCTAAAACACCAGTTTTAGAACATATTCCTTTTATTTTTTTAACTGCAAAAACAAACCATGAAGATTTAAGGAAAGGCATGGAGTTAGGCGCTGATGATTATATAAAAAAACCTTTTGAAGAATCTGAACTTTTAAGAGCCATAGACAGTAGATTAAAAAGAGTTGAAGCCTTTGAAGTTAAAAAAAAGTTTAAGTTTTCAACAAATAACACAAAATATAAAAGTTTAGGGAATATTAAAAACATTGAACATTACTTAGCTAAGAAAAAAGTATATACATATAAAAAAAACGAAACTATTTATTGTCAAGGAATCCAAAGCAATCATTTATATTTAATTAAAAATGGTTTGGTTAAAACCTATAAATCTAATGAACTAGGAAAAGAATTTATTACAAGTTATTATACAAATATGCAGTATTTTGGCTACGCATCATTTGTAAAGCACACTCCTCATTTTGAAAATTCTAAAGCCATTGTAAATACTCAATTATATAAAATTAGTAAAGAAGAAATTATTGCTGTAATAAATGACAACAACCATATACTTTACAATTTTATTGATTTGTTAGCTAGTGATTTAATTGATATAAAAAAACAGTTAATTACAACTGCTTATAGCTCTGTAAGAAGAAGAACAGCTTTAACCTTAATTAAATTATTAGATAAATATCCTACAAAAAGTACTAATGAAATTAGTATAAGTCGAATTAATTTGGCCAATTCTATTGGTATAGCAAAAGAATCATTGATAAGAACTTTGCATGATTTTAAAGAAGAAAAACTAATAAAAGTAACTGCAAAAAGTATTACCATTATTGATATTCCTAAGCTTCTTAAAGTAAATTAATCAAATTTATATTGATGAAAATCATTTTTTATATTGATGTGCATCATTGCAATTTGAACTATCCACCCGTAATTTTGATTAAATAATTAAAGCCACTTTTATATAAAAGAAAAAGAAGTGATGCTATTATAAGTGAGCCTAAAAAAGGTTTATGCTAAAGAAAACTTTAAAAAGATTTTTTAAGAATTAAAAAATGTTTGAAAACAAAAATTAAAAAATCTTTTTTATTAAAATAAAATCTAATAAAGTGAAAAGGTTAATCCCAAAACAAAATAAATTAAAGCCTAATTGCAGTATTGAGCATTTACATAAAAACACCCTAAAATGGATTTCCGAATTTCAGTTTATAAAAGTAGAAGAGGAGTTCTTAAAAGAGTTGTTAGCTGAACACATTATTGAGTTTTGTTCAGAAAAACATTATAGTAAAGCAAAATTACTGTTTAACGGAATAAGTCATGAAACTGTTCTTAGAGAAGAATTGATTAATGATATTAAAGAACATAAAATAAATTTAGCCTTATTATTAGAAAATATTTATCTAAAAAAAGAAGGTGTTTTTAGAAAAACACATGAAATATTAAAAAAAGAAGTACAAAATTATTTTGAAAATTTTAAATATATAAAACTAGAAATATTTGAACTGGTATTAACTATTTTGAAAAATGAAAAGCAAAAAAGATTAGTTATAAATATTTAAATAAATCTAAATTTTTATATACAGAATTAAGTTGTTTTATTGGGGGTAAAATGCTTAGCAAATTAAATATATTTATAATAAATTTTAAAAGATTAATTAGGTATTTGTTTTATATATAACTAAAAAGTTCAATTATTTCACCGTTTTCGAATTATAGTTCTTTCATATTTTGTATGATATCATAAATTGTAATTGATCAACCATTACAAATAAAATATTGTGGACGTGACAATTTAAATGGGAGGTTGCTCAATTGTAAAAGAAAAAGTTTTAATAAAAACTATTTATTTTGAGGTGAAAGTGGTTTTTATTTAACCAAATCGTATTTATCATCATATAAATATTTAAATTCAGCAAAAAATAGCTTAACTATAATTCGAAAACGGTGTTTTTAAAATTCAAATTGCCAACTAAATTTTTCAAATATTTTCAACCAATTGAGTGGTAAATCAGCATATAAATCTAATTTTTCTTTTGTTAATGGGTGCTCAAAATGTATGGAGTGTGCATGCAAAAATAAATTATCACAATTCAATTCATTTTCAAACATCCTATTATGAAACCGATCTCCGTATTTATAATCACCCACAATAGGATGACTAATTTTATTCATATGAATTCTAAGCTGATGCATTCTTCCTGTTGCTGGCTTTAATCTAACTAAACTATATCTTGATGTTTGGTAAGGATGAACAGCAATATCTAATTGTTTGTTAAGTATTGGTTCACATAAAGTTTCTGCATCTTTATAAAGTTTAGTATCAGGGTGTTTTACAGGAGACTTAATTGTACAGGGAGTTTCAATAAAACCTCGAACAATGCCTAAATATTTTTTTTGAATGCTATTAGAATTAAATAATTTTTGAAAAACAGCTACATATTTCTTTTGTTTAGCCAAAACCAATACACCAGAAGTTTTGCGATCTAACCTATGAATTGGATAGTAATTTTCTTGAAACTCTTCCTTTAATAAATCAAGTAAAGTAGCTTCTTTTATATTTCTAGCATAGTATGAATTATGAATTAAAATCTTATTGGGTTTATTAACAACAATAATGTAATTATCTTCAAAAAGAATCTCAATTTTCATGCCGCAAATATACTTTTTTTATTATTCTAGGTTAAAGTAAACTCTAAATAATTTAATTGCTAATCTTATAAAATTAGTAGGTCTTTTTTATATCTTTGAATAAAAAAATAATTATATTTAATACTTACAGCTAAAATCAATTAAATAACTTAAAGCTTAAAAGAAAATGAAAAAACTATGCATGTTTGCTGTGGTAATTTTTACCATAATTTCTTGTGGAACTCCCAAAACAGTGATTCAGTCCAAAAAAGTAATCAAAGGCTATTGGAACTTAGATATGGTTACTTATAGTGAATCGGGTGATTTTAAAACGCTACTTCTAAATGACGCTTTAGCAACTTGTTTTGAAGGAAGTACTTGGAGGTTTATACCTAACAATAATACTGGTAATTACACCATTAATAATCAAAATTGTGTGCTAGGAGAAAGATATTTTATTTTTACCATTCAAGAAATTGATCCTAACACTGGTTTGTATGATTTCTTATTAAAACCTACTAACGAAAAGGAGAAATCAGAAGATAATAAAGGTTTTAGATTGAATTTAACTCAATTATCAGAATCTACCATGCAATGGCAACAAACGGTATTATTAGGTGGACAACCTTTAAAAATTAATATGAACTTTTCAAAAATCAATGAATAATGAAAACACTTATAAAAAAAATAACGATAACAATATTTTCAACTATTTTAGTAGTTAACCTAAGTAGCTGTGAAGCAACAAAAAACGCTAGTAATACTCAAAAGGGAGGAGCAATTGGTGCTGCTGGTGGAGCTATTTTAGGAGCCATTATTGGTAATAATGTTGGTAAAAAAGGTGATGGTGGTGAGCTAGGAGCTGTAATTGGTGGAGTAGTAGGCGGGACTGCTGGAGTTCTTATTGGTAAAAAAATGGACAAACAAGCACAACAAATTGAAGAAGAAATTCCTGGAGCTGTGGTAGAACGCATTGATGATGGTATTGTAGTAACCTTTGATGAAAACAGCGGAGTTTATTTTGATACTAATAAATACAATATTAATGATGCTTCGGATGCTTTATTAAATAAATTAGCGAATATTTTAAAAGAATATCCAGATACCAATGTTTTAATTGTTGGGCATACAGATAGTACAGGTGCTGATGCTTATAATATGACCTTATCAAAAAACAGAGCCTATGCAGTAACTAATTTTTTCATTCACAATAAAGGGTTGAATTCTTCGCGATTTACTACAAATTGGTTTGGTGAAGAACAACCTGTTGCTGATAATACTACCGTAGAAGGGCGATCAAAAAATCGTAGAGTAAATATTGCGATTGTTCCTAACGATAAAATGAAAGAAGATGCAAAGAAAGAAGCAGAAAATTAAAAAATAAAAGATCATTTTAAAAAGACTGTCTTAAGACAGTCTTTTTTTATAAAAAAAATTAAAATTTAATGGTGAATTACCTACAAGATTTTACCATACTACCAAAACTAACAATGTTAAACTGGTTTTTTGCAATTCTTGGTGCCTTTTTGTTAGGGGTTGGAAAAGCTGGAATTAAAGGAATAGGAGTTGTTATTGTAACTTTAATGGCCATTGTTTTTGGAGGGAAATCTTCAACGGGAGTACTAATACCTATGATGGTTTTTGCAGATATTTTAGCCGTTATTTATTATCATAGACATACTCAATGGAAATATTTAGGAAAGCTTTTACCAACCATGATAATTGGAGTATTGATAGGAGTGTGGTTGGGAAACGATATTTCCGACGAACTTTTTAGACGTTTAATGGGAGCTTTAATTCTTGTGATTGTAGTTATTATGATTGTAATGGACAAACATACATCTACTCATATTCCTCAAAATAGCGTTTTTTCCAACAGTATGGGATTATTATCTGGATTTACCTCTATGATTGGAAATTTAGCAGGCTCTTTTTCAAATATCTACTTTTTAGCAATGCGCTTACCTAAAAATGAATTTATTGGCACTGCAGCTTGGTTGTTTTTTATTATAAATGTATTTAAACTTCCTTTTCATATGATTGTTTGGAAAACCATATCAATTCAAAGTATTTCAATTAATCTAATTTTATTACCCATAATTATCTTCGGATTTTATACTGGAATTAAGTTGGTAAAACTCATAAATAATCAATTGTACAGAAAGTTTATTATTTTAGTAACTGCTGTAGGAGCTTTGTTAATTTTATTTAAGTAAAAATTATACTAAATGTTAGAACATTTTTTTCAATGTCCATATTGTTGGGAAACAATTTCTATGTTGTTAGATAGTTCAATTGTTGATCAAATTTATATTGAAGACTGTGAAACCTGCTGTAACCCTATTGAAATTCATGTCACTTTTGAAAAAACAAACCTTGTTTTGTTCAAAATCAATAATAATGAATAGAAAGTTTAAATAAACCAAATTAACATATTGATATTCTATTCTTTATATGTTTTAATTTTTTAATGAATTTCTTTTTAAATACATTAAAATTAAGATAGAAGACAAACTACAAACTAAAAACCCAATAAATAGAGGAAGTGCTGTAGAAGTTACAAAGCGACCAATAAAAGTGCTAATAGGGACTGCCATAATTGTAGAAATAAATCCAGTAATCGCAGCACCAATTCCAGCAATATGTCCTACAGGTTCCATTGCTAAGGCTCTTAAATTTCCAAATAAAAATCCAATGGCAAAAAATTGCAAACCAAAAAATACCAATAAAATTTCAATAGGTGGATTGGTATTACCATTAAACAACATAATATAAAGTAATGAAACACTAAAAAATGTTAGGAGTGAAGTAGTTACTAATTTTTCCATTCCAAATTTTAAAACCAATGCACCATTTAAAAACGTTGCTGAACCAATGGCAATGGCCAACCCAGCAAATATAAAAGGAAATTCTTCTTTTAAATCGTATTGAAACTGAAATATTTGTTGCGCTGTACTCAAATATACCATAAATGATCCAGTTACAAATCCTGAAATTACCGTAAAACCAATAGTGCGTTTAGATTTTTTAATTTCTTTTAAACCATCAATAAAAATATGACTTGAAAATTTAACACGCTTTTCAATAGCTAAAGTTTCTGGTTGTCTTAACCAAAACCATCCACTAACTAACACGCTAAATAACAATTGAATATAAAAAATGGCTTGCCAATTATAGTGATCTAACACAAATTTTCCCATGGCTGGTGCAACAATTGGTACTAAGATAAAAACAACAGTTATGAACGACATAATTCTAGCCATATAATCACCACTATAAGTATCTCTAACCATTGCTATACTAATGGTTCTTGGTGCTGAAAGTCCAATACCTTGTAAAATTCTGCCAAAAACCATCATTTCTAAACTTTCAGAATACACACAAATTAAACTTGCAATAATAAACAAACCAAAACCCATATATACAATTGGTTTTCTGCCTAAACTATCAGAAATAGGTCCAAAAAATAAAGGACCTAAACCCAGTCCCAAAAATATCATTGTAATTAGCAGTTGATTATCAACCGTTTGTGTAGTTCCTATAGAAATTCCTATAAAATCAAGTGCTGGTAATAAGGCATCTATAGCTAAAGCAACTATAGACATAAGTGAAGCCATTAAAGCTATAAATTCAAACTGTGATGATTTTTTTTCTAGCATTTAGCAAATGTACTATAATTTATTATTGGGATGTATAGAGTGGAATTTAAAATTCACTATTTAACATAATATAAATTATAGTACAAATGTTCATTTATGTTGTTTAGCCATTGTTTCCATTTGATAGCTATAATGTAGTATTATGTAAAATATCCCAGAAGCATTAGTTTTCATAAGAATAATTTGAACTTGGGTCATTAAACTAATAAGCGGTTTGCTTCGCAGCGTTTAAAAAACATTATGTATCTATAATTAGCCGTTATGTAAAATAGCCGCTAACAAGCGCTCGATTGTTTTATAAAATCAAATTGCTCTGGCAATTTATTTTACACACAATTATCCAACGCTTGCCAACGCCAAAATAAAAGCTAACCTTTTTACTCTTATTAAAAATCGCGTATTCGATAAAATGTACGTAATAAAAAATTTTAGACGATTCTCGTGGATTGCCACAAGAGCATAAATTTTATGAAATCGACTTTTTAGGAGATTCACGAACACCTTTGAAGTTTTTGCAAATAATTAAATATGTGAGTAAAAATAAAATTCTATGCACTTGTTATATTTAGAACTCCAATTAATCTTTTTTTAATGATTCATTATCTTTTGTCTTGAAACAAAAGAAACAAAAATTCAAGGCTGCATATAATTTTGGAAACAATTAACGGTTCATTCGCTATATTTTAGGAAACATTCGAACTCGTTAACATTGCTTTGAAATCCTATATATAATTGAAACTCTTAAGAATATTTATTACTAAACCCCTAAAATATACACGCTCATTTCTCCTATTGTTTTAACCAAAATTTTATGAGGCCAAGTTTAACATCGAAATTCTATTTTACATAATATTTATGAAACTGGAATTAATCTATTCTCAATCATCCAATTATGAGCATTAACTATATTAGTTCTAGTAAACTTCTTTTTTTTCTCTACAGACCAATCAAAAACTTTTTCAATTAGTATTTCAGTAGAAAATTCTTCGTTTTCTTTAATAAATTCATCCAGGCAAGAATATATAGTTGCAACAAGCTCAACTTTTTTAGTTGGCGGTTTTCCAAAAGTTTTTATCAACCATTCTATTCCATTAATGTCATTACTATAGTACTTGTTAAAATACGTTTTATATGACATGATTTTTTCATCTGGAATATATTCATAAGTATTAAAGTTTATTCCAGATTTTACTTTTACATCAAACCATTTAAGCCTTTTAAATTCTCTATCTATTGAATGCATAAATTTAGCATCGAATGGTCCAGCTGCTTGTTTTACATATCTTACAGATAATTCCATATTGGAAACTTGTTCGCACAAGTACATAAGTTTCATAAACTTCACATGGCCAAAGGTTCTTTCATTATGTAAATTATATACTATTTCAGCGCCTAATACTACTCTTTTAAAAAAAAAGGCTTTACTCATTTGCATTTCTTTCTTCTTAAACGAAGATTGGATTTGCTTAAGCCCCTTATTTATAAATTTCTCTACATCAACTCCATTTTCTTCTAAATAATCTCTGGCAGTATCTTCGTTAAAACTAACGGAATCAGCAAAGTCTTTTTCAAATTGCTTTATTTTATTTAGCTTCCTATCTTTATGCATCACTTACTTTTAAGTAATATTTTGATTTCATTATCTAAAAGACGTTTTAGTCTTCTATATCTATTATCGAATTCACTTAATGGAATATCTAAGTCACTACATATTTCAGCTCGCTTTGAATCTTTATAATATAGCAAATCAAAAATTTCTTTCAGATCTGATTTATTCTTAAGTTTTTGCTCCATTTTTTTTACAAAAACCTTCTCATCAATATTATTTTCTATGTATTTATCTTCTTCGTATAAATGCTCCAATGAGAACTCTGAATTAGTTTCGTTTTCATCATTTGTCTTTTCGAAAATAACTCTTTTTCTAATTCCTGCCGAATTCTCAAAATTAGAAATTAGTTGTCGCAAGATATTATATTTTAAATAATTGATTAAATCAGGGTTTCTACTTGGATTAAATTTATCTTTATTCTCAAGATATTTTGTAATTGTCTCCATTGCAAAATCATAAGCAAGTTGGTCTCTCCTATTTGTGAATTTCTTATTTCCTAGTAAACTATACGCAAATGCCATAAGGACAGGAATTACTCTCTCCCACTCTACTTTGTCGTAGTTGTTTTTAATTTCTAGTTTACCAGAATGTATTACTCTCATTAATTAATGCTAATTAAAAAATAAAAATTACCATTCGCATGGTAATTAATTGCATTTGCTTAGCATATATAAATGTAAGCAATGGGTTACAAGGTAATGATAATATAAATTTTAATAGTAAAAGTTATGGCAAAAAACAAGCCGGTTGGAGACAACGCAAGAAAAGGGGCAGTAAAACAACGCTCGCAAGTGTTAAACACTAAAACAAATCTTTATGTAAAGAGAGATACAGAAACTGGAAAGTTTATGGATGTAAAAACATCTGGAGGTAAATTTAAAGGAGTTAGAAAAGAAAAATAATTTTAAATAAATAAGTATGATTAAAAAATTACAATTGAATTCCCAATTATATCCAGCTGATGTAATTGTAGCAAAAAAAAGAAATGGATTAGGTAGAATACTTAATCATTATGTTGTTTATGTTGGAAACGAAACATTTATAGGCAATCTTCAAGATGGCGTTAAAGTTTTATCTGAATCAGAATTATCTGATTTACTAGTAGACTATGAACCAGTAAGAATAGAACCATTTGAAGGTACAGATTTTCAAAGAAACCAAGCGATAAATAGAGCATATCATAAATTAGGTCAAAAATACAGTTTGCTAAATTTTAACTGTGAGCATTTTGCTAATTGGGTACAAAAAGGCAAAGAGAATAGTGTTCAAGTCACAATTTTATTTTCTGTTTTGGTTTTAGGTCTAACATATAAATTAATAAAAGTAAATAATGGGAAAAGAAGGTAAACGACTTCTAGTATACTTTGTAATTCTCATTGTATCTACAATTTATCTTTTTGTTAGATATTTTGTTTTAACTAATGTTTCTGATTTTCACAAAGAAACTCTTGTTGGATTAGCAGTAGCAGGTGTTACATCATCTGTTGTTGGTTTTTATGAAATCATTAATTCATATGGACGTTATTTTTGGAAAGCTTTGAACTGTTCTGTTTTCATTCCTAATAAAAAAGTATATGTGTCATTAAGCTACCTTTTACGAATAAAACTTCACGGAAGTGAAAAGTATTTATTGGTAAGAGGTAGTAAAATTGATCAGTATCAACCAGTTGGTGGTGTATACAAATTAGTAGGTAATAAATGCATTATTAAAGAATGGGAAACTGAACCAAAATCGGATAAGAAAAACCAAAAAGACTTACGCTTTTTTGTTAAAGCTAAATATTTACCGAAAATCATTAAGTGGTTTAAATCTGGGAAAGACAGAGAAGTTGGAATTTGGAGAGAATTTTTTGAGGAACTTGTAGAAACTAAAATTGTTAGTAAAAAGAATTTCATCACTATAAATGCTGAACAAATAAAAACTGTAGATAAGCTATTAGTTAAGGAAAATCGCTTTAAAGATGAAACTTACCATACTTTAATCTATAATATTTATTCGGTTGAATTAAATAATAAGCAGACTAAGGAATTAGTGAAATTAATGACGAGCAATCCTATCACAAATGATTACGCTTTTGTGACTAGAGATGAAATTAAGAAGGAATGTTTTAATAATAATAAAACAAGAATTGGACAACACACTAAATACATTATATAAAAATGAATTTACAACAATATTTACATGATAATGGTCTTCAAAGAGAAGATATATTAACGCGAATTGCAGTTTCATTAGAATTAGATGAAACGAGAAAACAGAGAATGGAATCGGCTTACAATGCTGTATATGATATACTTGAAAAAGATGAATTATTTTTTTCAAAAGTTGATTTTTTAGTATATCCTCAAGGGTCAAAAGCAATAGGAACAACAGTAAAACCAAGAGGTAAAGAAGAGTTTGATTTAGATATAACTGTTGAAATAAGAGATCCTTATTATAACTATACTTCATCAGAGATATATAATCACTTAATTCGAGTTTTAAGTAATAATGATATTTATAAAGAGAAGTTAGTTAAGAAAAATAGATGTGCACGTATTGATTATGTAGGAGATTTTCATATGGACGTGCTTCCTGGTTGTATTGTAATTAATGGTGATAGCAAAATTATGGTTCCAGACAGAGAATTAAGTTCTTGGACATCGTCAAATCCAAAAGGCTATGCAAATTGGTTTACTCAAAAAGCAGAAACAATATCTAGTTCAAACCTTAACAAAGCGTTTAGAACATTCTCCGCTTTAAATGAGGCAAAAGCTGAGCAAGAAGAATTACCAAATGATGATATCTATAGCAAAGAACCTCTTAAAAGAGCTGTACAGTTAACAAAGAGATATCGAGATATCTATTTTGAAAAAAATCCAAAACATAAAACTTCAAGTATTGTTTTAACTACAATTTTTGGTGAATTATATGATGGAGAACCATCAATTTATCAAACTATAGATAGTATTTTAAATAAAATAGTAAAGCGATATACAGATTATCAATATTTATTTGAAAGTCAAGGTGTATACAAAAGAATAAAAGTTTTAAACCCAGTAAATTCAGATGAAGATTTTACTGAAAAATGGGACAAAGAGAAAGAATATTACAATCAATTTATTGCTTTTGCTAAAAGCTATAAGGAGAAATGGGAAAAGCTAAAAAATGGAAATTTTGGAGTTGCTGAAGAATTATTTGGAAGTGATAGAATTAAAGGAATCCTTACAGAGCAATTAAAAGAGTTATCAAAAAATGAAGGAAATCAATTGGAAGCTGCTGGTGTGACAATAATGTCTGGAAACACTTTTGTAGATAAATCTGGAAATGTAAATAATTCTACAGGATATAAAAGCAAAGAAAATAGAAATTTTGGAGGTATTGAGTAGTATTAATATAAATAAAAAATATAGACTGCCAGATATAGCAAAAGACCTCATTAGTGCACACATTCAGCAAAACTTAATTGAGGATAACTTTGATTGGATTAAATCATTTGTTAAAGACGGAAAACTTATTGGAGGTGGAAAAATTAAGCCTAAAGGTTGCAAAAACAATTATGAAATAGTTTTCGAGTATGACCCAAACAAAAAAGGCAGAAAAGAAAACATTTTTGTGATAGATAAGGCAATTAAATTTGGGAAAGTTCCACATTTATACAATAACCATAGCCTTTGTTTATATCATCCAAGTGATTTGTCTCCATATATGCAATTTAATTTTGTAGATGCAATTCCTTGGATTTCAAAATGGCTTGTTACTTATGAATTGTGGTTAAAATATGGTATTTGGTTGGATAAAGAAGTTAAGCATTAAATAAAAAACATTAAAGCCTTTACATTTCTATTTATTAAAGTATATTTATAAGAAGTAAGATCTTTTCATAGACCTTGATTTAGGGTTATTAGTAATTAGGTCACTAGTTGCAAGTGTTATCAGCTATTTAGTAGAATTATTATCAAAATTAAAAAGCAATATTATGAGAACATATGTAATTACATTATTCAAGTCGTTTATTGTGCAAACAGTTTTATTTGCACTAACATGTTTAATTCAGTTTGTCGGAGGAGAGCCCAACTTCCTTTCCGCCTGATGCTCCCGAGTTAATTGGTGACTTTTACTACCTAAATCAAACTATGTTTTAAAAAGGGAAAAGGGAGGTTCGACTCCTCCGTCAGGCTCTAAAAAACCAGCTCTTTAAAAGCTGGTTTTTATTTTGTCTAAAACTTATATTCTTTAATTGTAGAGGTAATTTTTGTCAATACAAACCTTTTGCCTTTATCATAGCTAAGTGTTTTTTTAAATTTTTATCATCTTTAAAATGAGGATGCTTTTCCAACTTTTTATATTCATCAATGACATTTTTTGAAAAACCTTCCTTTTCTACCATTGAAAAAACTCGTTGCATCTCTTCTGCTCTATATTTAGCCTTTTCAAAAGTCTCTTCTCCATTTTTATCATCCGCATAATAGTCTTGTATTTTAAAATGAATATCTATATGTCCTGATTTGCTTAATATCCAGTTTTCAGCATTGGATTGTGTTATTTCATTTGTAGTAAATGCGAAATCTTTGTCGTGTATTAATCTATTTATAACAGTATCTCCATCTTCGTAAGTATTAGGATGAATCTCTAAAAAATGATATGAATCTAATGGTAGTGTTATTACTGAATCGACATCAAAAAGACCTGCAAACTGATTAGTTTTCATATGTCTGATAGAAACAGGATTATCACAAGTTATTAAAGGTGCAGTTTTATCTTCAATTTCAATTACGTTAATTACACAACCATATTTGAAATGAACAAATTTCATCCATTGTTCAAGATGCCTAACGTGAAATATAGTTTTATTCTCTTTTTGAAAATCCTTTTTAATACTTTCAATTTCATCTTTATGAAATTTTACTTGCTTACCAAAATAATTTAAGGTTACAACTCCATTTTTATCTGCATAAGGAATGGCGTTATCAAAGATTTCATCAGTAATTTTATTATGTTGATTTAGATAATGTGGTGTTCTAAAATATAAAGATAAGCAGACGTATAATATTTGAAACTTCTGATTTTTATCAACTCTTTTTATAGATTTGTCAGTAAGGATTTTATAGACATTAGGATATTCAGAATCTACATTATCAGCATAATACGTTTCTAAAGCAAATTTTTTTGATTCATCATTGGTTTCTATGGTATAGATATGCTTCTCTAGACAAATATCTTTAGTACTTAAATCCTTTAGTAAAACTTCATCATCTAATCTGTAACCGTCAACAACAAAAGTTTTTTTTCCTTTTTCCGTAGCAAAGTTCTTTAAGTATGAACGAGGTATATAGTGTTGTCTTACGGGTTTTGACATTATTATAATTTTTTAAGAATATGGTAATAATAATTCATTCTTTAAATTTAATTTTAGATATCAAAGATAATATTATTAGTATTAATCCATTTCACACACATTCCACTACTTTCCTACCGTCGCTTCGTAAAAAGAGTGTTCCATTAACATTGTAAAAGAAACTTTTTAGAATAAATTTTTTAAAGAAACTGTAGTAATAACTTTCGCTTTTAACCAAAGCTCAAGTTACATAACGCAGAACATTATAGTACAAATGTCAATATTTATTATTGTTGTATCTTTTATTTGTACTTCCTCAATTAAAACCATATATGACACCAATCTAAATTCTAAAAGTGTAAAGCATTTATAATATTATCATATTATTTAAATTGCTACCAAATGTATTGATTACTTTTGCAAGGCAATTAATATAGCTAAGCATCCATAAAAAATGAATCAACTTTTCAACTATCTTAATATATCATGGTACAAATCTTTTAGAAATACGTTTTTAAGCGATCCAGATAGATTGTTGGCTTTTAAAGCTACCTTTGTTATTGGCACACTTGTTATTTTAATGGTGATTTTTGGCTATCCGTTTTATGGAGTAAGTTTGGGTTTAGGTGCTCTGGCTGGTACTTTATCTGAAACTGATGACCACCCTAATGGACGTTTAAAATCAATGGTACTAAAAGTTTTAAGTTTTGCCATTTCAAGTTTTTCTGTAGAGTTATTACAACCTTATCCAATATTACTAGCTATAGGACTCTCATTTTCTACCATTATATTTATTTTAATAGGCGGAATTAGTGAACGATTTAGAGGTGTAACTTTTGGAGCGCTACTTATAGGTATCTATACCATGATTGGAGCTGACATAAGTCCTAATTGGTATGTTCAGCCTATTTTATTAACCACTGGAGCATTTATTTATGGTGTTTTATCCTATATTTTATTAAGCTTAAAGCCATACAGTTTAATTGAAGAGCAATTAGCAAGAGGCTTTACAGCTCTTTCGTTGTATTAGAACGAAAAATCTAAATTATTTCCAAGTGATGAACCTACAGAAAAAGAAATACGTGCCAAGCTAGCCTTACTAAATGTACAAACTGTTGAAGCCTTAGATAAATGTAAAGCAGTATTGAATAGTTATGGAGAGTCACTTTCTAATCAGCAACCGCTTCAACCATACCTACATTATTTTATGGTATTACAAAGCTTGCATGAACGGGCTGCATCAAGCCATGACCCTTACAATTTATTAAGTGCAAATCCTCTAAATAATGAATTAATTGGTGGAATTCGTCAATTATTACATGAATTGGCTCATGCCACCCAAAATTTTTCTAAAAGTTTACTTACTGGCATTTCTTACAAACATCCAATTGCGTTAGATTGGTTGGTGAAAACTACCAATAGTTTATTACAAAATAATAAATTAACAATATCTCAACCTATTAAATTGCTCATCCTTAATTTAAGTAAATCTCATATCACTTTAAAAAATATTCATCAAAATAACCTGTCTAATTTACTTCCAAGATTAGAAAAAGATTCACGCACTTATTTTGAACGTTTAAAAGCACAGTTAAATATAAATCATCCAAGAATGCGGCATGCTTTAAGGTTAAGTGTTTCTTTTTTAATTGGTTTTACCTTGTCAGAATATTTTCATATTGCTAAAGGAGAATGGATTGTGCTTACCATTTTATTTGTTTTACAACCTAGCTATAGTGAAACAAGAAGAAGGCTATTTCAAAGAACTGTTGGTACATTGGCTGGTGTGATAATTGGTGTCTTAATTATACAACTATTTTCATTTTCAGGACAAATAGTTTTAATGTTAGCTTCCTCTTATTTATTTTTAATTTGGATGAAGCGACGCTATTCTATCAGTGTTATTTATGTTACAATTTTTGTACTTTGTGCCTTTAATATTATTGCTAATAAAGGAGTTGATGTAATGGCTCCTCGTTTAATAGATACAATTATTGGAGCAATTATTTCATTTGTGGTAGTTCGATTTTTATGGCCGGAATGGCAATATAAAAAATTACCAAACTTGTTGAGTGAAGCCATTCTTAAAAATACAACTTACTTTAAGGCAATTTTAGAAGAATATAAAAAACCAACAACTGATGATTTAGAATATAGAATTGCTAGAAGAGAAGCACATAGAGCTGACAATGCGTTAGTTACTGCCTGGCAAAATATGCAGTTAGATCCTCAAAAACAACAACAATTAAAAAAAGTAGCATTTAAACTAACTTATTTAAATCACGCTTTACTTTCTTATGTTTCTGCATTGGGTGCACATAGAAATCAAAATCAACAAGAAAAACTATCCCATCAAGTCTTTGAAATTCACATTTTAAAAGCATTAGAAGAATCGCATCATTGGTTGATAACCCAAAGCAATAACAAAATTGAAAACATTGAAGATACTTTAGAAAAAATTAGTAATCAATTGCTAAATACGAACAAAGAAATCACACAAATTCAATATATTTTACTATTTAATATTGCTGAAGTAACTTTACAAATTCTTGAGCAAGCTAAACTTTTTAAACTAACATCAGTTGCTACAAAACCTTTAAAATAGTATAAAATATTATAATTATGAATTGTAAACAACTGTAACCATATTTTTTAAAAAATAATTTTTTTATTTATATTCAAATATTTCTTTTATACATCTTATTTCTGCAATAGTTCTAAACCTTGGTTGACTCCTTTTTCTATTGCTGGAACACCTTTTTCCATCCATACAGGTTTTGGAGCGTTTTTTAAATAATAATCAAAAAATTGTTGCATTCTAATATTAAAATCCTTCCTATTTTGGAGTTTTAATGGCCAATGTGGCTCTCCGTTATAATTTAAAAACCAAGATGGTTTACCCAATCTTCTTAAAGCGGTAAAAAATTCAATACCTTGATACCAAGGCACATGCCCATCTGCATCATTATGCATTATCAACAGCGGTGTGTTAATTTTGTCAATTGCAAAAATGGGTGAATTTTCTATATATCTCATTGGAAATTCCCAAGGAGTTCCCCCTATTCTGCTTTGAGTATGTTCATACTGAAATTGTCTACTTAAACCTGTCCACCATCTAATTCCTCCATAAGCACTAATCATATTTGGTACAGGTGCACCAGATTCTGCAGCCTTAAAAATATTTGTTTTAGTAACTAAATAAGCAATTTGATAGCCTCCCCAACTATGTCCTTGCACACCTATATTGTTTTTATCGACAAATCCTTTTTCAATAAGAGATGTAACTCCAGGAATAACGCAATTATAAGCGCTTTCTCCTGGATATCCAACTCTATAATAAATATCTGGATTAAAAATTATATAGCCTCTGCTAGCATAAAAACTATAGTTAATAGTGGATCTTCCAGCTGATGGAGCCTTATGATTATGCAATCCATCAGAACTAGTTTCATAAAAATTAACAATCATTGGGTACTTTTTTGAAGCATCAAAGTTTTCAGGTTTAATAAGCATTCCTGTTAATTTAATACCATCTAATGAAGTCCAATGAACTAATTCGGCTGTTCCCCAGTTGTAGTTTTTTTGTTGAGGGTTTGCATTGGTGATTTTAATTGGCGATTTAAAATTTAAATTTGAGAGCCATAAATCTGGAAATTCTTCAAAAGACTGTCGTGTAAATAACAGTTGATTTTCATTTACTGCTTTAAGGGGTCTTGAAAATTTAAAGTCTCCATTTAACAACTGTTCACCTTTATTATTTTTTGGATTATACTCGTAATAACCAGCACTTTTATCTATTTCATTGAACGTGCTTAACAGCCATTTTTTATCTTTATTTATTGAAACTTCTTCTGCATCTAATTTAAGATAACGATAAACCGTTTTAGTTTTTCTTCCATTGGTTAGTTGTTTACTCTCACCATTGGAAGGGTCAAATTCCCAAATATCATACCTATCATATAAAATAACTGTTTCATCATTATTTGTCCAACCTGCAACTCCATAAGATCCTGGATAATTTGGGCTATCATTTAATTCATCATAAAAAACTCTATTTTTTGTTAAATTAATTAGTTTATTAGTTAAAATATGGTAAGAAAACCAAGTACTATCAACTAAGTTATAACCATAAACATAATTAGCTTTTGGACTTAAGCGTACCCTGCCCTTTACATTAGTAAGCATGTTTTTGGTTTCTCCAGTTAGGGCATTTACAAGTGCATAATCACGAGCTGTACTTCCCTCCCATTGACTTTGAAGTTGGTAAGGCTTTGGGTTATTTACTAATGCATAATTAGCATCTCCTTTAGCACCAATTTCTGTATTAGGATATTTTTTTGAAGCTAATTGAACCAGTTTATTATTGTTTAAGTGTAAAACGGCTGTATATGATTTTTTAGCATCATTTTTAGCTTGCATTTCTTGAACTGTATACAATTGAGGCTCATTATAAGTCCAAACTTCTACATTTACAATATCTTCATCAAGTAACGTCGTATCTTTCACAATTGGTGGTAATGACAAACCAAAATATAATTTAGAATTATCTTCAGAAAATGAAATTTTAGCATCAGAAGAAACCAAAAAACCCTTTGGTGTAGTTGTGTTGTCTATTAATTTAGTAGCTTTTTCTTTAGTTGTATTCCAAGTGTAAAGTTCATTGGGTCTAATTTGTGCTTTTGTTGTATCAGCATCCACAACAAAAGCTGCCTTTTGTCCATTATTACTGAATGTAAAATTATAATAATTTCCTTTTTTAGTTGAATGAATATTTTTTAAACCACCTGTTTCTATATCATAAATATAAACTCCAGATTTAAAAATATCCTCTACACCAGTTGAAATAAATGAAAGCTTTTTTCCGTCCTTTGCAAACGAATAATTGGTAACAAATTTGAAAGTATCTTGTTTTGAAGTTAATAAGTTTCTAAGGATTAAATGGTAGCCATTTTTTTTACTTACTTTTTTACTTTTTTTAGAGATAGATTTTTTAGCTAAAGAATCCGATTTTTTATTAGAATTTTCTTTTGGTGTTTCATCTAATACATAAGCGACTACACCTGACCATTTTTCTGGTATTTTATACGATTTAACATTTCCAATTTTAATAAAATCATTGGTGTTTAAATTAAAAATGCCCAAAGTATCTTTTGGTAGTTTATCTTTTTTTACTTTCTTTCTTTTTAATTCTTTAATACTGTCTTTCCATGGCTTTATTGAAAAAAAGGCATTATTTGAATCGTAAGAAAACTGACCATATTCGGCTCTTTCATATTCTAAAACTAAAGAACCATTAGAATTCTTAATTTTTAAATAACTATCTTTCTCTCCCTGCTTCAAAGAGTAAATTATAAAATCTCCATTGGAAGAAATACTAGGTTTTTCAATGGTATTCCAAAGATCAACATCTTTATGATCCAGTATTTTTTTTTGAGCAAAAACGCTTATTGTACATAAAATTAAAAAAGTAGTAAAAATAGCTTTCATTGTTAAATGATTAAATTAAGCTATAAATATACTTGAATTGAATGAAACCTTTTTAAGAATTTACATAAAATGGCTATTTTCTTTTAAACCTATAGAATCTAGAATATAACGTAAGTTTTTTCTTAGTATTTATAAAATAAACACCTGTAAGTAAAATTATTGCTGCAATTATTGATTGTAACGAAATTTGCTCATTTAAAAAATACCAACCCAACGCCAAGGCAATTATTGGGTTTACATACGTTGAAGTAGCCACTTTTTCTGGTGAAACAACTCTTAATAAGTAATTAAATGAAGTAAACGCTACAATACTTCCAAATACTATTAGAATAATCATTGAAAATTGTACAGATTGTGTCCAATTTGCTGGAGACGTCCAAACTTCACCAAAAGTAAAACTTCCTATTAAGAGAATAATACCTCCAGTTAACATTTGATAACCTGTGTTAATAAAAAAATTTGATGGTAGGTTTGCTTTAGAAACAAAAATACTTCCATAACTCCAACTAACCATACAAACAAACACCATTAACATTCCAATTACTGTATTTTCATCTCTTATCAATTCTTTTTGACTTACCAATAAAAAAATACCAATAAAGCCTAGTAAAATTCCAATTAAAGACATTGCGTAAATCTTTTTTCTTTCAAATACACGCATCATTAATAAAACAACTAATGGTTGTGCAGAAATTTCTAAAGCGGCTAATCCACTATCTACATATTTTAAAGCCCAAACTACAACACCATTTCCAAAAGCTAAAAATAAAAATCCTGCTATTGCAGTGTTTAGCAATTGCCTTTTTGTAATACGCAAACTAATTTTTAAAATTCGAGCAATACTAAAAATTAAAATACTGGCAGAAATAAATCTAATGGAAGCCAACATTAAAGGTGGTAACTCCGTTACTGCAATTTTGTTTAATAAATAAGTAGATCCCCAAATTACATAAATGGAAAAAAAGGCTAAAACAATTAAAATAGGATTGGGTGTTTTTTCCATTGTAAGGTAATAAAATTAATAGGCCAATGTTATGAAAAATATTTTACATAGAAATGTGCCTAATGCTACATTTCCATAATTTTAAATTCTAAAAAATAATTCAATAATAAAACTTTGTTAATCAATACATTATAATGGTTTATGGGAAGTTAAAAATCAATAACAAAGCCAATACTTGGAATTAATTTTCCGTTATCAGTCTTAATTTCTACTAGGTTTTTAGGAGTAACTTGTTCGCCTTTGTCATTTCTCTCTAAACCATATTCTGGAGGTTGTGGTGCATTATGTGTTAAAAGATTTTGAAATTCAATATATAAATCAATTGCATATTTTTTTAGATTCCATTTTTTATCAATTCTAACATCTAATTGATTAAATGTTTTTAGTTTAAGCTCTCCTAACCTACTATAATCAAGCACAATATTAGGATAGCTATTTAGTGTTTCTTCTTTATTTATAGGAACGTAGGGTGTTTTTCCTGAAAATCTAAAGCGTGAACTTAACTCCCAATTTTTTTTCAATTTATATCCTCCTGTAAATGATATTAAATGCCTGCTATCCCAAACTGAAGGAACATACTTTGAAGTTTGAAAACCAGTAAATTCACTATAAAAAAATGTGTACGAAAAAATTCCATAAAAATTATTTGTTAATTTCTGTTGGTACAACAGCTCTGTACCAAAAGTACGTCCTTTTCCAATGGTTTCAATTTCTTCATTACCCAATACTTCAAAACCTGCTCCTTTATTTGCTAGCGATATTCCGTCTAAAACTGAAATGGGATACTTATCATATTTTTTATAAAATCCTTCAAAAGTAATTGAAGAAGCTGGGCCAAGAATACGTTCAATTCCAACTACGTAATGAATGCTTTGTGTATAATCTGCGTCTTTATTTATTAAATTATTTGAAGCATCTCTAAATCCTAAACTTGTATAAGGCAAAATTTTATAATAGATACCTAAGGATGCATTTAATTTCCAAACCTCATTTAAATTGTATGATAATGACATCCTTGGAGAAAAGTTGGCACTACGTGAATTATTTTTTGTAAATGTATCAGCATCTAACCTAAAGCCAAAAGAAAAATCTAATTTATCATCAAAAAAAGAGGTAGTTGTATTGGCAAAATATCCATATTTATAAAAATTTATTTTAGTATTATAGTCAATATTTGAACCTACATCAATAGTAGAATTTGAATAGTTAGAATATTGTGTATTAACACCTGTAGAGAATTTCCAATTACTTAAAAATTTTGTATACTGAAATCTAAACTTTGTTTCAGTTTCTTTAGAATTATTACTAAAATACACATTGCTTTTAGTTTCATTATCTTGATAACGAGTAAATTGATTGGTTAAGGAGTTGGTACTTAATGTTGTTTGAAAAAAACCACTTCCATCTTTAAATCTACGTTTCCAAGAAACACCCATAGTATTGGTTTGCTGTTCAATAATTGGAACTTGTTCTAATGTAGCCTGTTGCTCTTCATCATATTCTTTGGAAGCTTCTATAGAAAAATCATCAACTGACCCAATTCCTAAAACAGAAATTTCATTATAGTCATCAACTTTATGAGCTATTTTATATTGATAATCCCAATAATCTGGTCTAATTGGCAACCCTATCAATTCAAACAAAAATTTCAAATAACTTCTTCTAGCGGAAACAATAAAACTTGTTTTACTTTCTTTGGCATTATTTTTAAATAAAGGCCCTTCTAAGGTTAATGCTGTTTCACTAGCTCCTAATCTAAAATTTCCATTAAACTTTCTATTATTACCCTTGCGCTGTTTAAACTGTAAAACACCTGATAAAGGATTGTCATATTGTGCACCAAAAGACGAAGATGACAAAGTTACATCATCAATAAAAGCTACATTGAGCATACCAACAGGACCGCCAGAACTACCTTGTGTACTAAAATGATTAATGTTTGGAATTTCCATTCCATCCAAATAATAAACCGTTTCATTAGGGGCTCCACCGCGAATAATTAAATCGTTTCTAAAACCTCCAACTGACGGAGAAACACCAGGTAAAGATTGTGCTACATTAACTACATCATTATTTCCTCCAGGATAAGTAGCTATTTCATTTGCTGATAAAGTTTGGGTTGACAATGGAGTTTCTTTTGGCCTGCTAATTTTTCGATTCGTAATTACAATTTCTTGCAGTTTTTCTGAAGCTACAGTTAAAAAAAAATTATATTGTTGGTTTCCTTTTGATTTAACAATAATATTAAATTTGGTTTGTGGTTGAAATCCTAAATAACTAGCAGTTAAATTATAAGAATCTGGTTCAATCCCTTTTAAAATAAAAAAACCATCTTCATTTGTAGTTATTCCTATTTGTGTATTTTCTAAATAAACGGATGCTCCAAATAATGGAGTGCCCATTTCATCTTTTACATACCCTGTTAACTCACCAAAAACTTGAGCTTGAATAGTTATTGAAATAAATGTTAAAATTAATAGGAATCTATTTTTCATAAAAAGAGTTATGATTACAAATATAAAAAAAGCCACCTTATTGAAAGTGGCTTTTAAAGCTTGATTAACTAATAATTGTCTATTCTTTTAATCTTATTTATTTAAGTACATTTTAACAGCTCCTAATTTACTATTTACATGAAGTTTTTTATAAATATTTTTAGCATGAAATCTTACAGTGTCTATAGTTATAAATAATTTATTGGCTATATTTTTAAAAGGCAAACCTTCAGAAAGTGCTTGTAAAACTTCAATTTCTCTAGCTGATAGTTTTTCAAAACCATCAACTTTATGTGATTTTTGAGGATTAAAGTAATGAATTATTTTTTTAGCTACTACAGGAGAAATTGGCGCACCTGCTTCTAAAGTTTGTAACACTCCATTTTTTATAGATTTTAATGGCGTATTTTTAAGTAAATAGCCATCTGACCCAGCTTTTAAAGCATCAAAAACATGTTTATCATCTTTATAAATAGTCAACATTATAATATAAACATCAGGATATTGATGTTTGATATGATGAATTCCTTCTATACCAGACATGCCTGGAAGATTTATATCTAAAAGTATCACCTTTAAATCTGGGCTGTTACCAATGCATTTTAGAAATTGTTCAACAGAATCGACAGCAATTTTACAAGAAAAGTTAGGATCACTATTAAAATATAATTCAATTCCTTCTCTTATAATTTTATTGTCTTCAATTATGGCAACATTTAAAACTTCCATTTTTTTAAAATTACATTAAATTTAAATATCTAAAAATAGTAAACAACTACATTTTCATGTAGTTATTTATTTAAATAATCTATCCAAAGTTCTATTGTAAACCCATCCTTTGTAAAAATTTCAAGATGAGATTTCATTTTAACTGCACGTAGGCGCATATTATTTATACCGTTTCCATTTAATTTATCTCTAGTCAAACTGATATTTTTACCATTATCCTGTATTCTTAATCTTATACTTTTTTTGTCTTTAAAAAAAGAAACTGAAACATGTGTTGCGTTAGAATGTTTAATAATATTTGTAATGGCTTCTTTAAATATTAAAAATACATGTTGCCTATAATCTTGTTTCAATAAAATTGATTTTTTTTCTTCAATAGCATCTAAATTAAATGTAATATTTTTTGGTGTTAACAACAAGTACATCACATTATTCATTCGGTCAGATAAGTTTTGTAGGCTATTATTCCTTGAATCTATTGCCCAAACTATATCACTAAGGGTATCAACTGCTTCTCTGCTTTGAATTGAAATTTGACTTAATACTTTATCTTTAGCTTTTATTGTTAGCTTCTCACTTAATAATTCTGCTCTTATTGCAATCCCTGTTAAAGCACTACCTAATTCATCATGTAAATCTCTTGAAATTCTTAATCTCAACTCTTCCATTTTTTTGATGTGTCCTAACTCATACCTCCTTATAGAAAACCCTATTAGAACCATAAACCCTCCTAAAAAAGTTATAAACCACCATCTTTTATAATATATTTGCTTTACTGTAATTGGGATTTTGATACTTTGTTTACTCCATTTTCCATAGTTTGTAGAAGCCATAACTTCTAAATTATACTCTCCAGGAGGTAAATTTGTAAAAGATAAAACATTTGTTTTACTCAATAGCCTCCATTCGTTTTGTAAACCTGAAAATTTATATTTGTACTTATTATTTTCTGGCTGTAAATAATCTGAAACAGAAAATTCGAAATTAACAAATGTATTATCATATGGTAAAGTTAAAGATTTAAGGTTATTATTATCAACATTAATAACCATTGTTGAATCTTTTGTTGAACTGTACCAACTTACTTTTGTTATATTTAATTTGAAGTTGGTAATATCTGTATCAAAATCTTCTGGAAAAAAACTAGAAATCCCATTTTGACCTCCCATAAATAACTCACCGTTTTTAGACTTTAATTGCGATGATGAATTGAACTCATTATCTGCTAAGCCATTAAAATCATAAAAATTAACAAATAAATTATTTAAGGTATCTAAACGAGAAAGCCCATGTAAGGTTCCAACCCAAATATCATTTTTAAAACCAGGCAATATAGAATAGGTAGTATTATTACTTAATCCTTGAAATTCATTAAATATTTTAATCCTATGAGTATTAATATCATATTTTAAGATTCCATTAGATTGTGTTGCCAACCATAATGTTCCCTTGTTTATTAAAATTGTGCGAATCTCATAGAAAATACTTCTTATTTTTGAAACGTTAACCATCATTAAGTCATTGTTATTGTTATAGATAACCTTAAGATGAAACAAACCTGTACTAGTTCCTATCCATAAACTTCCTTTTTTGTTACTTTTAATATCGTAAATTATATCTTTATTTAAATTATCATTAGCTAAACTTTCAATCTCTCCTTTTTGGGAATTGTAATATTTTAATCCATTTCTTGTTCCAAACCAAACAATATCATTTTCATCCTTAAATATTTTAAAAATATGATTGTTGTAATTGTTAAATTTATTTTTTTTAAAATAAGGCCTTAGAACATTTGTTTTTTTATTATAAATTCCTAATCCTCCTCCTTGTGTACCAACAAAAAGATTTAAAGAGTCTAATTCTAATAATGAAAAAGGGCTTGAATTTATTTTGTTCGTCCAATTTAAATTTTTAAAAGTTTTAGATATTGAATCATATTTAAATAAATCAGTTTGATTTACCGTATAAATATCATTATTCACATCTTGAATAATAGACCTAATTTTATTGGCTTTTGAAAGTTCTAAAGAGTGTAAATGATTTCTAAATAAATTTTGCTTTTGCTTAAATTTATATAGCCCTGTTGCAGTTGCAATCCATAATAAACCTGTACTATCTACAAAAAAAGAATTTATCCAGGTTTCACTTTTTCCAATATTAATTTTTAAAAAAACATTATTTGTTTCTAAACTAAATAGATAAAAAGTACCGTTATTTGTTCCTAAATAAACTTTATTATTTTTATCAGTAAATGCTAGACCTTGCAAATTTTCTTTTTCATTAAATTTAATACCTGCATCAACAAAGCTTTGTGTAGTTAATTGGTATTTTAAAATTTTATTTTCTGTCGCTAAATAGGTTACAGAGTTTTGCTGGAATAATGTTTGAGGGCTTTCTTTTGATGTTCTAATTATTTTTACTGCAGATGAATTTATAAGTGCTATTTTTTTTATATTAGATTCTAACTCTGTAGCCTCAATAATTAAATTATTATTTGGCATCTCTAAAATTTCATTAATTGTTGAATTTGTTGAAACATCTTTTATTTTAAAATTTTGAAAATGATTATTCCCTAAATATTTACTTATTGAATTGGTATTATAACCTATCCAAATAGTATTATTTTTATCTTTAAATAATTTTGTTACATAGTTGTTTGGAATAGATCGTTTATCATTTTCCAAATGAATATAACTTTGCATTACTTTTGTATTTAAGTTTAATACATTAATCCCTCCTTTAGAGGCAATCCACAAATTATTATTATCAATTAATAGGCTTCTTATATTATTATCTAAAAGGGATGGATTTGAAGTTATATTATATGCTATAAAATTGTAGCCATCATATCTGTATAAACCTAAATTTGTTCCAATCCATAAAAACCCATTTGAGTCTTGCTCAATACTTATAATATTATGGTTTTGGAGTTTAGTGCTAATCGTTACATTATCAATAAAACTAAATTCTTGAGCTTTTAAATTTATAAATGAATTTAAAAACAATAAGAAAAATAGTAAATATCTAATAATCAACATCACGGTAAAAGTTTAATAAGTAACAATTATTTAACTTCTATGAAAGGTACTATATTTTTTTACACACAAATATAAAACATCTAAAAAAAAAGTCTATTTAATTGAAAACTACATTATTATGTAGTTGTACTCACCTCTATTAAGGTGTAGTTTTACAAAACTAATTATGATATAGCTATAAAAGTTAGTAAAACCAATAATCAAACAATTACTAAAATTTAAATTAAAAACTATCAATTATGAAAAATGTTAAAGTATTATTACTAGCCTTCGCCTTTACTTTTGGAACACTTGCTTTATTCGCTTTTGAAACTACACCTGACATACCAGTAAAAGAAATTAGAAGCCAAATTATTGAACTTTTTGATACTCCTGAATTTTATGTTGCTGAAGATATCAATGTTCAAATTAAATTTTCCTTTGATTCTGAAGGTAAAATAGTCATTTTATCTGTAGATTCAAAAGATCCAGAAATTTTAAAATATGTTCGTAAAAGTATGAATCATAAAGTTATATATACTCCAGGAGAAACGGATAGAGTATTTACAATGCCGTTGAGAATAACCAAATAACAACCACTAATTAAAACAAAAAAACTTAAGCTGATAAAGTTTAAGTTTTTTGTTCTACTAACTAAAAACTACATTTATATGTAGGTGACTTATAAAATTACTATTGTAACTTTATATGACCAACGAATTAAAATCTATTATTATGAAAAATATTAAACTATTATTATTGATTCTAGTCTTTGGAACTTCAAGTATTTACGCTTTTAATTCTGATTCAAAAAAACCTAAAGATAAATTTAAACCAATGACTCAAATTATAGTTTCATACTCCAACGGTTTTAGCGGAATGGAAGGAAATAATATATTATATTTTAATCACAATTTCAAAGGGCATTTATTCACTGAAAAAGTGGTTTCAAAAAAATATTCTGTATTAACAATTATAAAAGAAAAATTGAATTATAAAAAGTTTGAAAAGCAAGCAATAAAAAATTATTCTTATTTACTACCTGAAATTGTTTTAAAAGAATAAAAACTATGAAAAAAAACTTAATTAAAACTTAAAAAGACTCAAATTTATTGGTTTGAGTCTTTTTTAATTTATATTTTCTCAGCGGATTATATTTTTTTAACACGAACAGCATTCATCCCTTTTAAACCCTTTTCTAATTCAAAAGAAACTTTATCATTTTCTTTAATTTCTTCAGTTAAACCGCTCACGTGAACAAAATATTTTTCTTGCGATTGGTTATCAATTATAAATCCAAAGCCTTTAGAAGTATCAAAAAATGAAACTTTACCTTTATAATCAGTAGCTTCATCCTCTCCTCTATCTTCTTTCTTAGGAATTCCAATTTCTATACTTGAAGCATCCACTTTTACTTTTTTGGAAGGATCTGGAGGTGTACTTGTAAGTTGTCCGAATTCATCAACATAAATAAATTCACTATCTTGACCGCTTGCTTTTCGTTCCTCTTTTCTAAGAAGTTTATCTTTCTTTTTCTTTAATCGTTTTTTTTCTCTTTCTTTTTTCCCAAAGGTTTCTTGTGATCCTGCCATTAATTTAAGTAAATTATATTTTTAGTTATACTACCAAATTTTTATTAAGGTAATTTAGTTGTTATTATAACACTAATAAAATGTTTGCTAACTTAATTTATTTAACTTAAATTTTACAAAAACAAACCAAGTGAAGGTAATAACTTGTTTCAACTTTATACATTGAAAATAAACGCTTCTAAGTGAAACTTTTGCAAATATAGTATTTTAATTTATTAAACATTTAAATTATTTTAACGACTTTAACAAACCTTTTTGCTTTATTAAACTTTAGAATCTTATTTTTGCTGACTAATTTATAAAATTAACAAATGTCATTTTTAACTATTTTTAGATCAATCGCATTTTTAGAAGGTCTATCCTATCTATTACTTTTATTCATTGCAGTCCCTATTAAATATTCTATGGGCAATGAAAGTTATGTTAAAATGTTAGGTATGCCTCATGGTTTTTTATTTATTGGTTATGTTGTAGTAGCATTTTTAATAAAATCTGATTATAAATGGACTAATAAAGAGTTTTTATTTGTATTGGCAGCTTCAATAATTCCTTTTGGCACATTTTATATTGATAAAAAATATTTGAAATAATTTATTTGCTACTTTTAGGTTTTACCTAAGTTTTATATAACTTTAAAACTTTTTATAGGTCATTTATATGCAAAATTTAAAAAGTAAAGAAGCATTAATTAAGTTATTTAATAATCAGCAAAAAAATCAATTTTATGTTGGAAATTCCACATATAAACAACGTTTAAAAAAATTAAACGTCTTAAAAAAAGCTATTGAAAAAAAGTATAGAACAAAAATACAAGAAGCCTTGTATGCTGATTTTAAAAAGCCATTTACTGAAACCGATTTAACCGAAATTTATCCTATTATTAGTGAAATTAAGCATGTAAAATTTCACTTAAAATCTTGGATGAATAAACAAAGAGTTGCAACTCCAATTGCACTTTTAGGTGCTTCATCTTATGTAAAATACGAACCAAAAGGTGTGTGTTTAATTATTTCTCCATGGAATTTTCCTATCAATTTAACATTTAGTCCATTAATCTCTGCTATTGCTGCTGGAAATACGGTAATCATTAAACCATCAGAACTTACACCAAATACTTCGCATTTAATGAAGGAGATTGTTGAAGAGCTATTTGATGAACAAGAAATTGCCTTAATAGAAGGTGAAATAGAAACTTCTCAAGAGCTTTTAAAATTACCATTTAACCATATTTTTTTTACAGGCTCTCCATCTGTTGGAAAAATAGTTATGAAAGCAGCAGCAAAAAATCTAAGTTCTATAACTCTTGAATTAGGTGGTAAATCTCCAACTATAGTTGATAAAACTGCCAACATTAAAACAGCCGCTAAAAAAATCATTTGGGGAAAATTTATAAATAACGGACAAACTTGTATAGCTCCTGATTATATTTTAGTACATCAAACCGTAAAAAGTGAACTTTTAAAAGAGTTGAAAAAACAAATCAGTAATTTTTATTCAAACAATCCAGCTGCTTCAAGTTCCTACTGTAGAATTGTAAATGAAAAACACTTTAATAGGTTAAAAGATCACATTTTAAAAGCTAAACAATCAGAAGCTTCCATTGAATTAGGTGGAAATTTTAATAAGGATGAAAATTATATAGAACCCACAATAATTAGCAATCTACCTATAAATTCAGATTTATTACAAGAAGAAATCTTTGGACCCATTTTACCAATTATTAGTTTTCAAAATTTGAATGAAGCTATTAATTATATAAATTCTAAAGAAAAACCTTTAGCACTTTATATTTATACTAAAAGCAATAAAACAGCCAATTTTATTATTCATAATACAAGAGCTGGTGGTACGTGTATCAATCATAATATCATCCATTATTCAAATCACAACCTCCCTTTTGGTGGATCAAATAATAGCGGAATAGGTAAAAGTCATGGGTTTTATGGTTTTCAAGAATTTTCTAATAAAAGAGCCATTTTAAAACAACACACAAAAGGAAGCATTGAGTTTTTATTTCCCCCTTATTCAAAACTTAAACAGAAACTTATTAATTTTACAATTAAATGGCTTTAATTTTAATAAATGTATAATTAAATATGTTAATTTTATGAATAGTAATTTATTTTAATTAATTTGGTTGTCATATAATCATCTAACTTTTAAACTATTTATTATGACAAGTTCAAAAAAACCAACAACTGTATTTTGGATAATTAGTGTTTTAGCCCTTTTTTGGAATATTATGGGGGTGGTTGCTTATTTAGGGCAAGCTTATATGACTGATGAAGTTTTAACAATGTTGCCCGAAGCTGATCAAGCATACCACAATGGGGTTCCAGCTTGGGTAACAGCTGCATTTGCTTTAGCTGTCTTTTCTGGTTTACTCGGATGTGTAGGATTATTAATGAAGAAAAAATTTGCCACTACGCTTTTTATGTTATCACTTATAACAGTTATAATTCAATTTATTTACAATGCATTTATCCAAAATTTTGTAGAAGTCACTGGATCAAAATTAATGATGCCTATTGCAATAATTGTAATTGCAATATTTTTAGTTTGGTTTTCCAAAGACGCTACTAAAAAAGGTTATTTATCCTAAATTAATGAAAAAGAGTAACTCAAAAAGCTTGAAATAAATTTCAGGCTTTTTTTATCCTTAAATTCAAATTTAAAATACAAATTGTTTATACATTTGAATTTGTATGAAAAAAATAATAATTATAGGATTTGTATGGCCAGAGCCTAATTCAACAGCAGCAGGTAGTAGAATGCTCCAGCTAATCCAGCTATTTTTAAGTAATAATTATAAAGTTACATTTGCTAGTGTAGCTTCACAAAATGAAAAATCGTATAAATTAGAAGCATTAGGAATTGAAACTAATTCTATTCAACTCAACAGTGCTAGTTTTGATACATTTATAAAAAAAATAAACCCTGAAATTGTTTTATTTGATAGATATATAACAGAAGAACAATTTGGATGGCGAGTAGCAGAAAATTGTCCTAATGCACTTAGAATTTTAGATACTGAAGATTTACATTTTCTTAGAAATGCACGTTTTGTATCCTATAAAAAGAAATGCGAACTCACACCAAACTTGCTAATTAATGACATTACTAAAAGAGAAGTCGCTAGCATTTATAGATGTGATTTAACACTAATTATTTCAAAATATGAATTGAAATTGTTAAAAAAAACATTTAATATTCCTAAGCAATTACTGTTTTATATTCCTTTTCTATTAGATTCCATCTCTGAAAAAGCATTTAAGCTCTACCCTTCATTTGAACAAAGAATAAACTTTATGACTATTGGAAATTTTAAGCATGAGCCAAACTGGAATGCAGTTGTATATTTAAAAGAAACTATTTGGCCATTGATCAGAAAAGAACTTCCTAAAGCAAATTTAACTATTTATGGGGCATATAGCTCTCAAAAAGTAGAACAACTCCATAATAAAAAAGAGGGTTTTTTAATTGAAGGCTGGGTTGAATCTACTGAAAAAGCATTTTCAAATGCTAAAATTTGCTTAGCCCCATTGCAATTTGGAGCTGGTTTAAAAGGTAAATTAATTGATGCTATGAAGTATGGAACTCCAAGTATTACGACTACTATTGGAGCTGAAGCAATGCATCAAAAATTACAGTGGAATGGTTGTATTGAAGATGATCCAAAGAAATTTGCTGAAAGAGCAGTTGAGTTTTATAAAAATAAAATGTTGTGGAAACAAGCACAGCAAAATGGTGTTAAAATAATTAACCAGTGCTATCTAAAAGAAAAATTTGAATCTAAATTTATAAACCAACTTGAGTATGTACTAAAAAATATTGAGTTACATCGGTTGAATAACTTTATAGGAGCTATGCTAACACATCATACATTAAAAAGTACTAAATATTTATCTAAATGGATTGAAGAAAAGAATAAGATTTAAATTATTTTTTTACTTCGTTTAATATTTTTAGTATTTCTTTTGGAATTCGTATGGGCTTCATATTTTTCTTATCTAATAAACACCAAATAGTTTTAGCTTTTGCAATTACTGTTTCATTTCTAAAAATCTCCACAAATCTCTCAGACTTTACTCCGTATGAATCGCCCACCCAAGTAGTTATCTCTATTTTATCATCTAATACTGCTGAAGCTAAATAATCTATTTCATGTCTTAATACTACCCATACAAAACTATTTTCAAAAGCGTTGTTTGTTAAAAAACTCCAATGTTTTTCAGATGCTTTTTGAACCCATTTTACATAATTTATGTTATTTACGTGATTCAAATTGTCTAATTCTTCTTCTTTCACAAAAAATAAAAAACTGTAAATATTTTTCATAAAATACATTTTTAAATCATTTATTAACAATAAATTACAAATAAAATAAAAATAATACTATAATATTTATTGTTTTTATTAATCTTATATTATAAATTTACTGACCTTAAAAAGTTCAAAAATATTTTAAACTTTTAACATTATTCTCAAATATGGTTAAAAGATTTACAGTCGTAATGCTTGTATTTAAAAAAATTTTCGTGGGGACGACAGTTTTTTTCAAGATTTTGCGGCTGTTTTAAAGTAAACACATGTGTTATCTAAAAACAGTTGTAAATTAAAATCTTACTATACTACCGTTGTGGGGACGACAATTAAAAGATTTTTTACAACTGTTTTTTTGTGGGAACAACAGTTTTCTTCAAATTGTTAGAGCATTACGCAACAATTTACCGGCTTTATTAATTTCCCTTTTTTGCTTTCAAATTCAAAATAAGGAGTTAATGTATTTACATAAATTCTTTTTAATTTTTTTGAAGATTTATAACTTCTAATTTGTTCAATTTTTTCTTTGAATGATTTCATAATTCATTTTTTTATCGTTTAATGAATATTTGTGTAAAATAATTTTTCCCACTAGCATTTTTAGCGGTTGAAATTCCAAAATGTGTAAAACTTGCATTCTCAATTAAAGCCCTATGAGAATCACTATCTAGCCAACTTGCTAAAACTCCTCTAATAGTGTTATATCTATAAGCAATATTTTCTCCAACAATTTTGGCATTAGCTAATGAAGGCAATTGTTCTTGCCTTTCATTAAAATAAAGACCTTCTTCTTCTTTTGAACATGAGGTCAAAATAATTGCCGTAAAGACTAGCAATATCATTCTAATTTGAATAATTTTCATTGGGGTTAGGGTTTTATTAATAATATTTTCAATAAAATACAGCCGCAACAATTATCTTCTTACTAACCGTTGTGGGGAGGTTGGGTGTTGATAAATATGCTGCGACTGATTTTATAAATACTTATAAATTCAACTAATTTTCGTTTATTCATAATAAAATAATTAGTTAAATCGATAGTATTTATCTTTACCATAGATTTTGATAAAACTCTATGATAAAACCTACTATAGAACATAGCAGAGTAGGAAATAATTATTAATAGGGTTAATAATAGGGAGTTCATGCTTTTGGGGTTTTGGGCTTGTTTGGGTTGATTTATTTACTCTTCAATATGTCTTTAATTTTTAAAAAAAGAGGTAGAATCAAGGGTCTTACTAACCATCTAACTTTTATATAAAGCATTTTCGGATTGCTTTATTGAAGTATGTGATTCCAGAGAAACTACCTCCTAAGGGTTGATTTACTTTTTCATAAATTCTTACTGTTCTTACTATTTTTAATTTAAAACTTACTTAATCACTAATTATGGGGTAATAATTAGATGTTTAAAATAAATTATCTTTTGTCTTTGGGCGTTGATTTTATTTATTCCTTATTTTTTCCAATAATTTATTGAGTGTTAAAATTTCATTATTTGATAAATTTTCAACAACACTATTTTCAAAATCTGTGTGTATTGCATCAATCTCATCTAATAATTTTAAACCTTCTTCAGTAATGCTAATATCAACCTGCCTCCTATTCTCTTCATTTTGCACTCTTGATATCAATCCTTTTAATCGTAATTTTTCAACTAAACGTGTTGTATTACTGTTTTTACTAACCATTTCAGCTGATAACGCTAAAAGATTTGTTGGTTTACCATTTAACTTTCTCAAAGAACGTAAAACTTGATATTGTTGAATAGATAAGGCATATTGTTTTAAATGATCTGAAAATTTCTCATTCATCCAGTTACCTGTATGCAATATGTTATCAATTGTATAAGCAGGTAAGTTTAACTCATCCTTTTTATCATTTTTATTCAACTTCGGGGGGACAACAATTATCTATACTACTATTGTATAGACATCAAATGTATATACAATTATTTTAACAAACAAATTTTTTGATAAAAAAATTAAAATAATTACTTCATTTTTAATTCAATATTTTATTGATTTTAAGTAATTTAGAATCTTAAAACCTTTTAAACACTAGGGATTTAAAAGGTTTTAAGTAATTTTAATTAGAAAATTAAAATTTTAAAAATTGAATTATAGATTCAAAAAAAGAAAGCTTTCTGTACATATAAATTTTATTAATAAATGGAATTTAATTATAAAATTAAGTATATTTTTATTGAAAAGCGTACTATAAACAACCCAAAAAGCTCTTCCAATTATTTTGAAAGAGCTTTTTATATTTTTGATATTAGATAATTATCTAAATGTTATTTTACGCATACGTAAACTTTGTGGAGTTACTTCTAAATATTCATCCTCTTTAATGTATTCCATACATTCTTCTAATGAAAAATCAACTTTAGGAGCAATTTTAACACTATCATCTGTACCTGATTTACGTACATTTGTTAGTTTTTTTCCTTTAATAAGATTAACAGACATATCTTCTTGCTTATTATTTTCACCAACAACCTGTCCTTTATAAATTTCTTGATTTGGGTCTATAAAAAATCGACCTCTATCTTGAAGTTTATCTATGGAATAAGCAGTCGCTTTTCCTGTTTCAGCTGAAATAATAGCGCCATTATTTGAAGTTGCAATTTCACCTTTAAAAGCATCAAAACCACGTAATCTATGATTAATAATAGCTTCTCCTGCAGTTGCAGTTAATATTTTATTTCGTAAACCTATTAAACCTCTAGATGGGATATCAAATTCTAAATGCTGTAAATCTCCTTTTGGTTCCATTACTAATAAATCCCCTTTTCTAAGACTTACTAAATTAATGGCTTTGCTTGCTGATTCTTCAGGCACATTAATTACTAAAGTTTCATAAGGCTCACATTTCACTCCTTCAATTTCTTTAATAATAACTTGTGGACGTCCAACTTGTAGCTCATACCCTTCTCTCCTCATTGTTTCAATAAGAACAGACAGATGAAGAATTCCACGACCAAATACATTAAATTTATCTTCAGTATCAGTTTCTTCAACTCTTAAAGCTAGATTTTTTTCGATTTCTTTAAATAATCTATCACGTAAATGACGAGATGTAACGTATTTACCTTCCTTGCCATAAAATGGTGAATTATTGATGGTAAATAACATACTCATTGTAGGTTCATCAACTTTTAATCTAGGTAATGCTTCTGGATTTTCTATATCGGCTATGGTATCCCCAATGTCAAATCCTTCAATTCCAGTAATAGCACAGATATCGCCACTTCTTACTTTAGCGGTTCTATCTTTCCCTAAACCTTCAAAAGTGTGTAACTCTTTGATACGAACCTTTTTAGTACTCCCATCTGCCTTACAAAGCATATAGTCTTTTCCCTCCTCTAAATCTCCTCTGTAAACACGTCCAATTGCTATACGACCTACAAATGATGAGAAATCTAACGATGTTATTTGCATTTGAGGAGTTCCTTCTTTATATGGGGCTTCTGGAATATTTTCTAAAATAGAATCTAATAATGGAATAATATTATCTGTTTCTTCGTTCCAATCATAATTCATCCATCCATTTTTAGCTGAACCATAAATAGTCTTAAATTCTAATTGTTCTTCCGTTGCATCTAAAGCAAACATAAGATCAAAAACTTTTTCATGAACTAAATCTGGTGTACAGTTTGGTTTATCAACTTTGTTTACAACTACTATTGGAGTTAAGCCAAGTTCGAGAGCTTTCCCCAAAACAAAACGAGTTTGCGGCATTGGACCTTCAAAAGCATCAACTAGTAATAACACTCCATCTGCCATTTTTAAAACACGCTCTACTTCTCCACCAAAATCCGCGTGACCAGGGGTATCAATAATATTTATCTTAACGTCTTTATATTTTACTGAAACATTTTTAGATAAAATAGTAATACCTCGTTCACGTTCTAAATCGTTATTATCTAATAATAAATCGGTACGCTCTTTACGCTCGTCTAATAACTGAGCTTGGTCAATAAGTTTGTCAACTAAAGTAGTTTTTCCGTGGTCAACGTGCGCTATAATAGCTATATTTCTGATAGATTGCATGTTCTGATTTTTAAAGCGCTGCAAAAGTAGTTGTTTTATTTTGTTTTACACTATAAAAAATAAAGAAACATTCTTACTATAATTAATTGATTTACAGTTAAATAAAAAAAGAGCTGTTAAATAGCTCTTTTTAAATGAAAATTTTAAGTTTTAAATTTTACGCCTTTCTCTTTCTGTTTTAAGTAAATTAAGCTCTCGAGTTGTTTGTCCAGCAACAGAAGTATTTTCTTCTGCTCTTCTAATTAAATAAGGCATTACATCTCTAACAGGTCCAAAAGGAAGGTATTTTGCAACATTGTATCCATGAGCGGCTAAATTATAACTTATATGATCACTCATGCCATATAATTGTCCAAACCAAACTCTAATGTCATTTTTATCTAAACCAGATTTTGCTATTAAATCCATTAATAAATAACTACTTTCCTCATTATGAGTTCCAGCAAAAATAGCCATATCATCAATATTTTTATACATATAGGTTAAAACATCATTATACATTTTATCGGTAGCAGCTTTATTTTCACAAATTGGATCTTTATAACCTTTTTCTTCAGCTCTTTCTCTTTCTTTTTCCATATAAGCTCCTCTTACTAGCTTCATACCAATTTTAAAACCTTCTTCTTTAGCTCTTTTATGTAAATTTTTAAGATAATCTAATCTATCCCAACGATACAACTGTAAAGTACCAAATACAATCACTTTTTCTTTATTGTACTTTTTCATCATTTCTTCAATCAAGTCGTCAGCAGCATCTTGCATCCAGGTTTCTTCTGCGTCAATTAATAATGGAACGTCTCTTTCGTAAGCTGCTTTACTAACAATATTGTAGCGTTCTTTAATTCTTTTCCATTCAATTTTTTCATGAGCATCTAATTCTTCACCTTCCGTGATTTTTTGATAAATTTTAAATCGTCCAAACCCTGTTGGTTTAAAAACCGCAAATGGAATACTTTCTTTTTCTGTGCCAAATTTTATGGTATTTAGCGTTTTTTCCATAGCTAAATCAAATTGTTCTTCAACTTCTTTTCCTTCAGCTGAATAATCTAACACAGAATGTACATTTTTAGTATACATTTTATCAATTGTAGGCATACAATCTACCTCTGTAACTCCACCACAAAAATGATCAAAAACTGTGGCTCTAATAATACCTTCAACAGGTAAGTGGGTTTTCAGTGCAAATTTGGTAACTGCTGTACCAATTTTAACTAATGGTTCTCTCTTAATCATTTCAAACAAATAATAAGCTCTATCTAGCTCAGCATTTGTCTTTAAAGCAAAAGCAACCTCTGTATTATCAAATATTTTTTCCATTGTAAATTTGTTGTTTAGACAAAGATACTTCCTAAGAGTTTATTTTTTCATTATTTTACCTTTAATTTGCACATCAAAATTATCCAAAATGCAACCAATTTTATCCAATAATTACTTTGTTCAATTTGAAGCTCAATCTTATATTGAATTAAACCGCTATTTATCTGAAAATTTACCATCAACCATTTTTATTTTAGTTGATGAAAATACTAATAAATATTGCTTACCAATTTTATTACAAGAAATTGAAACTACCAGTAATATTGAAATTATTGAAATTGAAGCTGGGGAAATTTATAAAAATTTAGATACTTGCATTGGTGTATGGGAAGCCTTAACTGAATTAGGGGCTGACAGAAAAAGTTTGCTTATAAATTTAGGAGGTGGAGTAATTACAGATTTAGGTGGCTTTGTAGCTTCGTGTTTTAAACGTGGTATTTCATTTATAAATATTCCTACAACACTTTTAAGTATGGTGGATGCTTCTGTTGGAGGAAAAACAGGTGTAGATTTAGGAGTGCTAAAGAACCAAATTGGATTGTTTTCTGATCCTGAAATGGTACTTATTGATCCTAGATTTTTAAATACCGTTATAGTTCGTGAAATTAAATCTGGTTTGGCTGAAATTATTAAATACGGCTTAACTTATGATGTTAAATTATGGAGTGAAATAAAAGATTTTAAAGAATTGAATATTAATAATATAAGCAATCTAATTTATCGCTCTATAGAAATTAAAAATGAAGTGGTTACCACCGATCCAAAGGAACAAGGTTTACGGAAGGTTTTAAATTTTGGACATACTTTAGGACATGCAATTGAATCTTTTTTCTTAGAATCTGAAGACAAAGAGAATTTAACACATGGTGAAGCTATTGCAATAGGAATGATTACAGAAGCTTATCTATCAAACAAACTTCTTAATTTTTCAGAAAATAAAGTTCAAGAAATTAAAGAAACATTATCAACTATATACGATAAAGTAGCTATTAATCCATCTGATTTTGAAGCGATACTTGCTCTTTTAATTCATGACAAGAAAAATATAGGCGGTCAAGTAAATTTTGTGTTACTTACTGATTTTGAAAAATTTAAACTTGACTGTAAAGTTGATAAAGCCTTATTAATTGAAGCTTTAAATTTTTATAATAATTAACAACAGTCAGCAATTACTTCTCTATACACTTCTTTGTAAGAAGGAAGGATGTTTTTTAAACTAAATCGTTTTGCTTGTTTTAACGCATTTAGTTTAAATTGTTGCAACCTATCCAAATCTTCCAAAATATAGACTCCATTTTTTGCCATATCATCCGTATCCCCTACATCGCTTAAAAAACCTGTAACGCCTTGTATATTAACTTCAGACAACCCTCCTGCATTGGTTGATATTACAGGGGTTCTAGCTGCCATAGCTTCTAAAGCCGCTAATCCAAAACTTTCTGTTGCTGAAGGAAGTAAAAATAAATCAGAATAACATAAAAGCTTATTGACTTCATTACTATTTCCTAAAAACAATACTTTGTTAGAAATACCCAATTTTCTAACTTGTATTTCTAAATGTTCTCTATCTGGTCCTTCACCAACTAATAACAGCTTAGATGGTACTTCTTGTTGAATTTTATAAAAGACATCTATTACGTCAGAAGCTCTTTTTACGGGTCTTAAATTACTTACATGTGCAATAATCCGCTCATCTTCCCTTGCAATAGTATGTCTTTGACATTCAGGTGATTTAATTTCGGGATATTTTTCAAAATCAATAAAATTATGAATTACTTTAATCTCCTTTGTTATATTAAACAATCTTAAAGTATCTTTCTTTAAGCTTTCAGAAACTGTTGTTACTACATCAGAATTATTAATACTAAATTCAACTGCTGTTTTATAATTAGGATGACTCCCAACTAAGGTAATATCTGTTCCATGCAACGTGGTTACTACCTTAATATCTATTCCTTTTTCTTTTAACATTTGCTTTGCCATGTAAGCTGCATACGCATGTGGAATGGCGTAATGCACATGTAATATTTCTAAATTATACTGTTGCACAACTTCAACCATTTTACTCGACAAAGCCAATTCATAGGGTTGAAAATGAAATAATGGATACTCTTCTACAAATACTTCATGGAAGTGAATATCGTTAGATATAAAATCGAGACGCACTGGTTGTTTATACGTTATAAAATGAACATGATGCCCACGTTGAGCTAACGCCATTCCTAACTCTGTTGCCACTACTCCGCTTCCTCCAAAAGTTGGATAACAAACAATTCCTATTTTCATTTAATTAGTTTAAATTATTTTTTTGAACAGACGTAAAGATAAATGTAATCTTACAAATTATTAAATGTAAAACAATAAATAAATCATAAAAAAATCCTGCATAAAGCAGGATTTTGTTTTTTAATAATCTCCTAAAGTTTCAGGATTTTGATTTAAAGCACTTTCTAATTGAGCATCACTTGGTGGTTTTCCATGCCAAGCGTGGGTATGCATCATAAAATCAACTCCATTACCCATTTCAGTATGTAATAATATACAAACTGGTTTTCCTTTACCAGTAATTGCTTTAGCTTCTTTTAAGCCTTGTTTTATAGCTTCAATGTCATTCCCCTTTTCAACTTCTATTACAATCCACCCAAACGCTTCAAATTTTGCTTTTAAATTACCTAATGGTAATACATCATCAGTTGCGCCATCAATTTGCTTTAAATTGTAATCTATAGTTGCTATGTAGTTATCAATATTTTTACCAGCAGCGTACATTGCCGCTTCCCAAATTTGACCTTCTTGCATTTCACCATCTCCATGTAAAGAATAAACTAATTTATCATCTCCATTTAACTTCTTTGCTTCAGCTGCTCCAATTGCAACACTCATACCTTGTCCTAATGAACCTGAAGCAACTCTTACTCCTGGTAAATTTTCATGTGTAGTAGGGTGTCCTTGCAAACGTGTATTTAATTTTCTAAATGTAGCTAATTCACTTACTGGGAAAAAACCACTTCGTGCCAATACACTATAAAAAACTGGAGAAATGTGTCCGTTAGACAAAAAGAATAAATCTTCGTTTTTACCATCCATACTAAAATTAGTAGAATAATCCATGACCTCTTGATATAGAACCGTTAAAAATTCATTACAGCCTAATGAGCCTCCTGGATGCCCAGACTGTACATCATGCACCATACGAACGATATCTCTTCTTACTTGTTGTGCAAAATCTTGCAGTTGTTGTGTAGTTGACATTTTTAATTATTTAATTTTAAAGTTGCAAAAATACTGTTTTTGATAGTTGAAACCATAAAAAAAGTTGGGAAAGTTATTGAACTGTTATTAACAGCTTAGGTTTTTTGCTTTTTTTTCTTTGCGGCTGGAAACAATACGTTGTTTAATATCAATCTATATCCTGGTGAATTAGGGTGTAAATCCAACTCGGTTTTAGCATCTCCTACTCTATGCTGATAATCTTCGGGATCGTGTCCTCCATAAAAGGTAAACATACCTTTTCCTTTTACTCCATGAATATAACGTGCTTCTTTATTGGTTTTATTTTCGCCCATTATTAATACACTTGATTTTATTGCTAGTCTATCAAATGAAGTAGTTTGCCCCATAAATCCTTTAATTAGCTGAGTATGATTTTGACAGAGCATAGTTGGTATTGGATCCCATTTTGCTGAATATTCTTGTAATGAAAAATAATCGGAAGTACGTTTAATGCTTTGGCGCTTACGAGTCATATCAATAGATGAAAACTCATATTCCATAGGGTTTCTAACCAGCGTAAAGTCTTTAAAAGCAAACGTTTTATTATAATCAATTTTTTGCTGATAATTGATTTCTGAAGGATCTCCATCAAACATGACTTCACAAATATCAACTCCTTCAGCAGCTAAAGCAATATCAAAACTATCTGTAGCTGAACACATTGCAAACATAAATCCACCTCCTATTACAAAATCTCTTATTTTTTTGGCAACTTCTAGTTTCTCTTGTGAAACTTTTGAAAACCCTAATTTATTAGCTAATTCTTCAGCATCATTTTTTTGTTCTATGTACCAAGGAGCCGTTCTATATGCACCGTAAAATTTTCCAAATTGACCAGTAAAATCTTCATGATGAAGATGCAGCCATTCGTATAACAATAATTTTTCTTCTAACACTTCGGTATCGTACACTACATCGAAAGGAATTTCAGCATAGGTTAATACCATAGTAACAGCATCATCCCAAGGCATTTTATCTTTTGGCGAATAAACTGCTATTTTTGGTGCTTTTTCTAAATCAATAGCTTCCATATTTTTTGATGGACTGCTAATTTCTTTTAAAATAGTTTCAGCTTGTGTATCTGAAATTATTTCAAAAGTTACCCCTCTTATTTTACATTCGTTTCGTGTAGCTTCATTATCTTCTAATAAAAAAGAACCGCCTTCATAGTTAAGTAACCATTTAGCTTTATTTCCTTGTTGCAAAGACCAAAAAGTAATTCCGTAGGCTTTTAAATGATTGGTTTGGGTTACATCATCCATCGGTAATAATATGAATGATGCAAACATATTTTGAGTGAATATTAACATTACACTCAACAGCAGTATTTTATAAACTGAAACTTGTTTTGTATTCTTTTTATTTTTAAAATGGTACATCGCCATCATCTAAACTATCAGGAGTTCCAAATGCATCTTGAGGACTTATCATACTAGAAGACGAAATGCTACTATTCATTTTAGATTGAAACTCATTTCCAAAATCTTCATCTAAATTACTAAATTGTGCTAAATGCCCCGTGAATTTCAATCTGATATTCTCCAAACCACCATTTCTATGTTTTGCTACAATAAACTCAGCCTGTCCTTCACAAGGTGTTCTTTCTTCATCATCCCACTCAGTTAATCCATAATATTCTGGTCTAAAAATGAATGAAACTATATCAGCATCTTGCTCAATTGCACCTGACTCTCTTAAATCTGATAACAACGGTCTTTTGCTTCCACCACGTGTTTCCACTGCTCTACTTAATTGAGAAAGTGCTATAACCGGAATGCTTAACTCTTTTGCCAATGCTTTTAAATTTCGAGAAATCGTAGAAATTTCTTGCTCTCTATTTCCTCCTGAAGAATTTCCTGCAGTCATTAATTGTAAATAATCAATGATGATAATTTTAATTCCATGCTGTGAAGCTAAACGACGAGCTTTAGCTCTTAAATCAAAAATTGATAATGAAGGTGTATCATCAATAAATATAGGAGCTTTTGATAAGTTTTTAACCTTTACATTTAATTGTTCCCATTCGTGAGGCTCTAAGTTTCCTTTTCTAAGTTTTCCAGAAGAAATACCTGTTTCACTCGAAATCATACGTGTAATTAATTGTACTGATGACATCTCTAAAGAAAAAATAGCTACAGGTGTATCAAAATCTATGGCCATATTTTTTGCCATAGACATGACAAATGCTGTTTTACCCATACCAGGACGCGCTGCTAAAATTACCAAATCTGAAGGTTGCCAACCTGAAGTAAGCTCATCCAAACGAGTAAAACCTGTAGCAACACCGCTCATCCCTTTTTTATTTGATATTTCTTGAATTTTATCAATCGCTTGTTTTACAAGTCCTTGCGCATCTTCCGATCCCTTTTTAAGATTTCCTTGTGTAACTTCAAATAATTTTGTTTCTGCATCATCTAATAAATCAAAAACATCTATGGTTTCATCATAAGCTTCTTCTATAATTTCAGAAGAAATAGAAATCAATTTACGTTGTATGTATTTTTGAAGAATGATTCGTGCATGAAATTCAATATGAGCAGAGGAAGATACTTTTTGTGTTAAACTCACCAAATAATAATCGCCCCCAATTTGGTCTAAATTTCCAGTTTTTCTAAGTTGATTGGCTACAGTTAATAAATCTGTAGGTTCAGAATTTTGAAACAACGTATAAATTGCATCGTATATTAATTGGTGAGCTTCCTTATAAAAAACTTCTCCATGCAAAATATCAATAACATCATCAACCCCTTTTTTATCTATCATTAAAGCTCCCAAAACGGCTTCCTCTAAGTCAATGGCTTGTGGTGGTAATTTTCCTTTTTCAAGACTTATAATGGTGCTTTTTTTAAAACTTTTAGATGGTATGGGTTGTAAATTTTTCACGCGTTTATTTATTTGTATTTAACTAACTATCAATTATTTATTAACTATAACAAAGATAAATAAGAATTATTACTCTTTATTTCTTAATTTATAAATTATTTTCAAAGAAAACAATCATTTACTGCAAATTAATCGAAAGCAAATGTAATTTTTTCATCTTCAAATTTTAGCTAAATAAGCATTTTTATTTTTGCACATTTGTTGTTAACAACTAACTATTTTGTTAATAACTATTTAAATTCATTCAACTGACTTTTAATTTTTTATTTTTGTGACATGGAGCGTCAAAAAACATATAAAATTTTAACTTTATTATTGCTTATGCAATGGGCATTTGTGCAAATTCTCTCACAGTATCCATCTTTTATTGAAAAATATTACTCAAATGGTTTATACCTTTATATTTCAAAATTTATGAGGTTGATTTTAGGTTGGCTTCCATTTTCTTTTGGAGATTTAATATACATAGCTTTAATTGTTGTTATTTTATATTCAATATTCAAACTTTTTAAAAAGAAAAAAATAGCTTTAAAAACTGCTTTTTTTAAAATTGGAGCTCTTGCATCCATCCTTTTTTTTGTTTTCCATTTAAACTGGGGATTAAATTATTTAAGACCTTCGTTAAGTAGTCATTTAAAAATTGATAATAAGCCATATACTGATGAGGAATTGATAACTTTCACTAAAAAATTGATTCATAAAACAAATCAAATTCATTATTCAATTACCAACAACGATACCATTTTAATTCAAAAAAATATTTCAAAAAAAGAAATACGAGAATATTCTTTCGAAGCTTATAAACAATTAGCAACGATATATCCTCAATTTAAGCACCAAACATCATCTTTAAAAAATTCTTTATTTAGCGTTCCTTTAACATATATGGGATTTGCTGGTTATTTAAATCCTGTAACTAATGAGGCACAGGTAAATTATTTAATTCCTAAAAACTCTTACCCTGCCACCGTATGTCATGAGTTGGCTCATCAAATAGGTATTGCTCCAGAAAGTGAAGCCAATTTTGTAAGTTATTTAGCTACTAAACATTCTAAAAACCCTTTTTTTAACTATGCTGGTAGCACTATGGCTTTACGTTACTGTTTAGCTGATATCTATCGAAAACAGCCTGCACAATTTGAATTGCTTAAAAAAGAACTAAATAAAGGAATTTTAAAAGATTTAAAAGAAAGTCAAGAGTTTTGGCAGTCTTACCAAAACTGGTCTGAAAAATACTTTAAATTATTTTACGATTCTTTTTTAAAAGCAAACAAACAAAAAGACGGAATTAAAGGGTATAGTAAAATGGTTACTTTATTAATTAATTACTATAATATTGAAGAACATCAATTATAATTCTTCAAATAGCGTATCTTTTTTATTTTAAATCTTAATTCAAATCAATTTCATAAGAAATAGCTAGAATTAGTATCTTTGCAATTAACTTTAATCTTTATGAATAAACAGATTACGAGCACACAAAATACTTATATTAAAGAATTAATTCAACTTAAAGAAAAATCAAAGCAACGCAAAAAAACTCAAACTTTTTTAATTGAAGGGTTAAGAGAAATTTCTTTGGCTATTGATGGGCAATATAAAATTGAAAAACTTCTTGTTGATACATCAATCATATCAGATAAAACTCTTGAAAAAATAATACATTCATTCACTTATAAAATTGACTGTATTGAAATTTCAAATGAAGTATATCAAAAATTAGCTTTAAGAGGTTCTACTGAAGGTATTATTGCAGTTGCTAAAAGCAAAGATTTGTCGTTAAACTCTATACAATTTAAAAATAAAAATCCGTTAATTTTAGTAGCCGAAGCTCCTGAAAAACCTGGTAATATTGGAGCATTACTTCGTACCGCAGATGCTGCAGGAATTGATGCTGTTTTAATTGCTAATCCTAAAACAGACATGTACAATCCCAATATTATTAGATCTAGTGTTGGTTGTGTATTTACCACAACAATTGCAACTGGAACAAGTTCAGAAATAATCAACTTTTTAAAACAACATCAAATTAATATTTATGGTGCAGCTTTAACTGCTTCGGTTGAATACCAAACTATAAATTACACCAATGCAAGCGCCATAGTTGTTGGTACTGAAGCTACTGGGTTAACTGAGAATTGGCTACAAAATACCACTGCAAATATTATTATTCCAATGAGAGGTAAAATAGATTCTATGAATGTGTCCGTTAGCGCTGCGATTCTTTTATTTGAAGCGGTTAGACAAAGACAATTAAGTAATTAATTACAACATTTTTTCAATGACTCCAACTATCGTATTCTATATTTTAATCAGTATTATTTGTATTAAATTTATTTTTGATACCGTACTCAATTATTTAAATTCTAAGCATTTTAATGATAAAATACCCGATGAACTCAAAGGTATTTATAATGATGAAGAATATCTAAAATCTCAACAATACAAAAAAGAAAATTATAAATTTTCATTCATTTCAAGTACTTTTTCTATAATTGCCACACTCTTATTTTTTATAGTTGATGGATTTGCTTTTGTTGATACTTTGGCAAAAAGCATCACTAGTAATTCCATTTTAGTAACGCTCGTATTCTTTGGAATAATTGCATTGGCAAGCGATATTTTTTCAATCCCTTTTTCATATTACAAAACCTTTGTAATTGAAGAAAAATTTGGATTCAACAAATCTACTAAAACTACGTTTGTTTTAGATAAACTAAAAGGCTGGATGATGTTATTAATTATTGGGGGAGGAATTTTAGCTTTAATCACTTGGTTTTATCAAATTACTACAAATACTTTTTGGTTATATGCTTGGCTTTTAATAAGTGTTTTTACAGTGTTTATGAATATGTTTTACTCTAAATTAATTGTTCCGTTATTTAATAAACAAAAACCATTAGTTGAGGGAGAACTAAAAACCGAAATTGAGAATTTTGCCAAAAAAATTGGGTTTAAACTTCAAAATATATTTGTAATTGATGGCTCTAAACGTTCAACTAAGGCAAATGCATACTTTTCTGGTTTTGGTTCACAAAAAAGAATTACCTTATATGACACATTAATAAATGATTTAGAAACTAATGAAATTGTAGCGGTGTTAGCTCATGAAGTAGGACATTATAAACAAAAACATATTATTTACAATCTTATCGCATCTATACTTTTAACAGGCTTTATGTTATATATTTTATCATTAATGGTAAGTAATCAAGTTTTATCTCAAGCTTTGGGAGTTGAACAAGCTAGTTTTCATATTGGTTTAATTGCATTTAGCGTTTTGTATAGCCCTATTTCTGAATTTACCAATTTTATTATGAATATTTTATCTAGAAAATTTGAATATGAAGCCGATGATTATGCCAAAAAACATTACAATGCCAATGCTTTAATTTCATCTTTAAAAAAACTTTCAAAAAACAGTTTAAGTAACTTAACGCCTCATCCACTATATGTTAAATTTCATTATTCACATCCAACATTATTGCAAAGAATTTTAAATTTAAAAAAATAATAATTTACAATTGCATAGTTAAATTTTAAATGTAATTTTAATCAATGACATACAATTTATCAACAGAAGAAGAAAATAAAGAAATAGCTAGACGCTATAAAGATTTACTAAAAGGCGCCTACCAAACATTTACAGATGCAGACAAAAAAGAAATTAGAAAAGCATTTGACTTATCGGTAGAAGCGCATAGTAGTCAGCGTAGAAAAACTGGCGAACCTTATATTTACCATCCCATTGCAGTAGCTAAAATTGTAGCGTATGAAATTGGTTTGGATACCACCTCTATTGTTGCAGCCCTTCTTCATGATGTGGTAGAAGATACAGAATATACTATTGAAGATATTGAGCGTTTGTTTGGCGAAAATGTGGCTCGAATTGTAAATGGATTAACTAAAATTTCTCACTTAAAAAAAGATCAAGATGCCTCTGTACAAGCCGAGAATTTTAGAAAAATGCTACTAACCCTTAACGATGATGTTCGAGTTATTTTAATAAAAATAGCAGACCGTTTGCATAATATGCAAACAATGGATGCTATGCCACATGAAAAACAAGTTAAAATTTCCTCTGAAACACTATATATCTATGCTCCCTTAGCTCATAGACTTGGTTTATACAATATAAAAACTGAACTAGAAAATTTAGGTTTAAAATATACCGAGCCAGAAGTTTATAGCGATATTGCCAAAAAAATCACCCAAAGTAAGGAAGAACAGAATAAATATATTGAGTCCTTTTCAAATATTATAAGTGATACTCTTGATAAAGAAGGTTTTAAATATTACATAAAAGGAAGAAGAAAATCCATCTATTCTATTAGAAAAAAGATGCTTTCACAAGGCGTTACTTATGATGAAATTTATGATAAATTTGCCATTAGAATTATTTATAAATCTACTTTAAAAAATGAAAAGTTTGATGCTTGGAAAATATATTCGATAGTAACAGATCACTTCATTCCTAACCCAAGTAGGTTAAGAGATTGGATTAGCCAACCAAAATCTACGGGCTACGAATCTCTTCATATAACCGTAATGGGACCAAAAGGGAAATGGGTGGAAGTTCAAATTCGTTCAGAAAGAATGAATGAAATTGCAGAAAAAGGTTATGCCGCACATTATAGATATAAAAATAAAAATGAACGTGAAAGTGGCTTAGATGATTGGTTGAATAAAATTAAAGAAACTCTTGAAAATTCAGATAGTAATGCTGTTGATTTTGTTGAAGACTTTAAATTAAATTTATACTCGAAAGAAATTTATGTGTTTACTCCTAACGGAGACTTAAAAGCACTTCCAAAACATGCCACCGCATTAGATTTTGCATTTGCTATTCACACACAAGTAGGTATGACCTGTCGTGGAGCAAAAGTAAACGGAAAATTAAAACCCATAAGCCACGAGTTATTTAGTGGAGATCAAGTAGAAATTATTACCTCAAAAAGTCAAAAACCAAATATTGGTTGGTTAGACTTTGTTGTTACTGCAAGAGCTAGAACACGTATTAAAAGTGCTTTAAAAGAAGGACAAAAGAAAATAGCTGAAGAAGGAAAAGAAATTTTAGCCAGAAAACTGAGACATCTTAAAATAAACCTTAATGAAAAAGTTGTAAATGATTTAGTAACCCATTTTAAACTTAAAACCAGTTTAGATTTATTTTATAGAATGGGTAACGGGTCTATTGATAACAACCAACTTAAAGAATTTATTTCTAAACGAAATAATGCTTTTGTAAATTTCTTTAAAAATAGGATAAAAAGAAGTTCTAGCAATCCAGACTTTATAGAAAAAGATGAAATTGTAGATAAATATGATTCGCTAGTTTTTGGCAAAGAAGAAGAACGATTAGACTATAAAATGTCACAATGTTGCAATCCAATACCAGGAGATAAAGTATTTGGCTTCATCACAATTAATGATGGTATAAAAGTTCATAAACAAGACTGCCCAAACGCTATAAGCCTACAAGCAAATTATGCTTACAGAATTATGAGCGCAAAATGGATAGACTCTTCTAAACAAGAATTTAAGGCGATTTTGAAAATTTATGGTGCAGACCATGTAGGAATGGTAAATGAAATTACACAAGTAATTTCTAGAAATATGAGTGTAAATATCCATAGCTTAAACATTTCTGGCAACGATGGCATTTTTGAAGGAAAAATAACGGTGAGTGTAGTCAATCAATCTCAACTTCAAAAATTAAGTGATAGTATTAAAAAAATTGAAGGAATAGAAACTGTTGAAAGAATATACAAACACTAGTTTATTCACAATAAAAGTTAATAAATAAGAAAAAAATCAGGTTAAATATTTAAAAAATAGAAGTAACTTTGTCGTTTAGGTTTAAACTCAAATTTAGTGATTTATGAGTAGCGAAAATCAAAAAATTGTAAAAACTGTTTTTGTTAATTTTTTAGAAGCAAATAGCCATAGAAAAACACCAGAACGTTTTGCAATTCTTCAAGAAATTTATGATTTAGATGATCATTTTGACATTGAATCTCTTTACATTCAAATGAAAAATAAAAACTATAGAGTTAGTAGAGCAACACTTTACAATACTATAGAATTATTATTAGAGTGTGGGTTGGTAAGAAAACATCAATTTGGTCAAAACCAAGCACATTATGAAAAATCTTATTTTGATAAACAACATGACCATGTAATTTTAACCGATACTGGTGAAGTTATTGAATTTTGTGATCCTAGAGTTCAAATTATCAAAAAAACTATTGAAGACACCTTTAATATCGATATTCACAATCACTCGCTCTATTTTTACGGAACAAAAAAACAAAACAACAACTAACATATATTAAACAACATGGCTGTTAACTTATTACTAGGACTACAATGGGGAGATGAAGGAAAAGGAAAAATTGTAGATGTCCTTACAAAAAATTATGATATTATTGCACGTTTTCAAGGAGGTCCTAACGCTGGACATACCTTAATTTTTGATGGACATAAACACGTATTGCACACTATTCCTTCAGGGATATTTCACAAAAATGCAGTAAATGTTGTTGGAAATGGCGTAGTAATTGACCCCGTCATTTTCAAAAAAGAATTAGAGAATTTGGCGCAATTTAATTTAGATATCAAATCTAAATTACTTATTTCAAGAAAAGCACACTTAATTTTACCAACACATCGTCTTTTAGATGCTGCTAGTGAAACTTCAAAAGGAAAAGCTAAAATTGGTTCTACACTTAAAGGTATTGGTCCAACTTATATGGATAAAACTGGAAGAAATGGAATGAGAGTTGGAGATTTAGAATTAGAAGACTGGAAAGAAAAGTACCAAGCACTTACTGAAAAACACATTAAAATGATCGATTTTTTTGATGTTGATATTGAGTATAATTTAGAAGAACTTGAAACGGAATTTTGTGAAGCTATAGAAGTGTTAAAACAACTTACCTTTATAGATAGTGAAGAGTATTTAAACAATGCCATAAAAAATAAAAAAACCATTTTAGCTGAAGGTGCACAAGGCTCTTTATTAGATATTGATTTTGGAACCTATCCTTTTGTAACTTCATCAAATACAACTGCTGCTGGTGCTTGTACCGGTTTAGGAGTAGCGCCAAATAAAATTGGGGAAGTTTTTGGAATATTTAAAGCCTATACAACTCGTGTAGGATCTGGTCCATTTCCAACTGAATTATTTGATAAAGATGGAGAATTAATGGCTAAAGTTGGTCACGAATTTGGAGCTACTACTGGCAGGCCAAGACGTTGTGGCTGGTTAGATTTAGTAGCCTTAAAATATGCTGTGCAAATCAATGGTGTTACACAATTAATGATGATGAAAGGAGATGTTCTTTCTGGGTTTGATACTTTGAAAGTATGTACCTCATACAACTATAAAGGAACCGAAGTAAATCATTTACCATACAACATTGAAGAACACAACGTAACACCCATTTATACTGAACTTAAAGGTTGGAAAGAAGATTTAACTTCTATGACAAGCGTAGAAACTTTACCAAAAGAATTAAACGATTATATTAAATTTATTGAAGATTTTGTTGAAGTCCCTGTAAAAATTGTATCTGTAGGTCCAGATCGAAAACAAACTATTTTAAAATAAATTTAAAAGCTTCTTTATTGAAGCTTTTTTTTTAACGAATAGTTATCAATTAAAAAAAAACTTTTTCATTAGTTTTGCTATTAAATCTAAAAATTTGAAAAATATCTTATTCATACTTATTGCTTTTATTAGCATTCAAAGTTTTTCTCAATCTAAAAGAGTTAAAATTTTAAAAGCAGATAATACCTTTGTTAAGCCTGAATATCCTGGTGCTACCATAGTTTTAGGAAATGTTTTTGTGGAGCATGAAGGCGCAACGCTTAGGTGTGATAAAGCCTATATTTACCAAGATATAAAATTGATAAAAGCCATTGGTAACGTAATTATGAACCAAGGTGATACGGTTTTTCAATATAGTAAGTATGCCGATTATGATGGTTTAAAAAAAATGGCTACTTCTTGGGGTGATGTTCTTTTAAAAGATGAATTAATGGAGTTACGTACCGATACTCTTCATTTCGATAGAATTAATCAACATTTATACTATAAAAGCGGAGGAACTATTAAAGACACCACAAATGTTTTAAAAAGTAAAATTGGTAATTATTATTTAAGAACCAATAAATTTCAAGCATTTGACAGAGTTGATGTGTTAAATAAAGATGGTAGCACTTTAGTTTCCAACCATTTGGATTATTATACAAGTACTGGAATTGCAGATTTATACGGTCCTTCAACAATTACTACAGATGGCAATAAAATTTATACCGAAAAAGGGCATCATAATTCTAAAACAAACATTTCTCACTTCTTAAAAAATTCCAAAATATTTTATGGAGATAGAACTATTGAAGGCGATAGTTTGTATTACAACAAAAATATTGAATATGCTTCAGCAACTGGAAATATAAAGGTTATTGATACCACAAATAATTCGTTCATCAAAGGAAATTTTGCTGAATATTTTAAATTAAAAGACTCTGTTTATATTACCGATAAAGCAGAAGCCATCACAATTATGGAAAATGATTCAATTCATATTCATGGTGATATTTTAATGGTTACAGGCAAAGTTGAAGATAGAATTGTTAAAGCTTATAACCATGTAAAAATTTTTAAATCTGATTTACAAGGTAAATGCGATTCTTTAATCACTTTTGAAAAAACTGGATTAACAAAATTACTTACTAATCCAGTTTTATGGGCGCAAGGAAACCAAATTACTGGAGACACTATACATTTAATTTCAAATACAAAAACTGAACAACTTGATTCTTTAAAAGTATTAAATAATGCCTTTATGATACAAAAAGATTCAGCTGGATACAGTCAGTTAAAAGGTAAAAATATGTATGGCAAATTTTTAAATAATCAACTAAAAACATTAGATGTAGTTGGAAATAGTGAAGTGGTATTTTATATCCGTGATGAATTTAACGTATTAGTAGGTATTAATAAAATGATGAGTAGTAAAAATATTTTTATTACTCTTGGAGACAATCAAATTGAACAGGTTGATTTTATTCAAAAACCTGAAGGAAAAACCTACCCTCCTTCCGAATTTGAAAAATTAAATGAAAATGAAAAACTTTTAAAAGGCTTTATTTGGAGAGAAGATGAGCGACCAAAGAAAAAAGAAGATATCTTTATCAAAGACGTAACTGCTGAAGTACCAAAAAAAGATAAATTGGAAAAACCTTTACCTAAAGAAAGAATTAAAGATTGAAAAAGGACTTTTTAAAATATCAAGCACAAACTGGTAGTCATCCACTTGCCTTAGAAATTTCTCATGCAAATGGTAATTATGTTTATGATTCTGTAGGGAAAAAGTATTTAGATTTTATTGCTGGAGTATCTGCAAACACCTTAGGTCATAATCATCCTAAAATTTCTGAAGCAATTAAACAACAGGTTGATAAATATACTCATGTAATGGTTTATGGAGAGTTTATACAACAACCTCAAGTTGAGCTTTGTAAATTATTAGTGGAACATCTACCTAAAAGTTTAGAAACTGTTTACCTAACCAATTCGGGTACTGAAGCTACCGAAGGTGCTTTAAAATTAGCCAAGAGAATTACTGGTAGAAGTGAAATTATAGCTGCAAAAAACGCTTATCATGGAAATACGCAAGGAGCTATGAGCGTTTGTGGAAAGGAGGAACAAAATAGTGCTTTTAGACCTTTAATTCCTGGAATCAAATTTATTGAATTTAACAATGAATTTGATTTAATTCAAATTACTAAAAATACTGCAGCAGTAATTTTAGAAACTATACAGGGCGGAGCTGGTTTTATTGAACCTCAAAATAATTTCCTAAAAAAAGTTAAAGAACAGTGTTTAAAAGTTGGAGCACTATTAATTTTAGATGAAATTCAATCTGGAATTGGAAGAACAGGAACATTTTTTGGATTTGAAAATTACAATGTTATTCCTGACATTATTGTTGCAGGTAAAGGTTTAGGAGGTGGAATGCCTATTGGAGCATTTATTTCTTCAAATAAAATAATGAGTAGTTTAAAAGAGAACCCCAAATTAGGACACATAACCACTTTTGGAGGGCATCCTGTTATTGCAGCTGCAGCACAAGCTACATTATTAGAACTTTTTAATTCTACTTTAATTCAACAAACACTTGAAAAAGAAGCCTTATTTAGAAAATTACTAGTTCATCCATTAATTACAGAAATACGAGGAAAAGGCTTAATGCTTGCTGCTATGGTTGAAACAAGTGAAATTGCTTCAAAAGTTATTTTAGAATCCTTAGATAAAGGTTTGTTATTATTTTGGTTGCTTTTTGAAGATAGAGCCATTAGAATTACGCCTCCTTTAACAATATCAGAAAATGAAATTTATGAAGGCTGTAATATAATTATTGATATTTTAAACAATATACTCTCTGATTTATAGATTTTTACTTAACTATAAATTAACAAATCTCCTACTTTTAAATTCTACAAAGTTAAATATTTGTTAATATAGTACTATGCATTGCATAATAGCGTAACAATTTGATTTTTAGGACGTCATTTAGTAACGACAACTTTAAAACTCAATATTATGAAAACTTTAAATTTAAACACACTGCAAGAACACAAAAAGAAAGTTCACTTTATCAACTTCACAAACACTAAAAGATTACAATGGGATAAATTTAGAAGATATGGATTGTATGCTTCATAACCATAAAACTATAAAATTATGATTTTAGGTAACTAAGCCTGTAGCAAAGTAAAATCTACAGGCTATTTTTTTACCCAAAAATTATTTATTTGTCCATTTAAATGATTTAATAGTAACACCAATATAACAATCATCCATACAATTATTAGGAACAAAACCACACATTTTCATTAAACCATCTTCATCGGTTTCAAAATATATCCGATTGTCTTTTTCACTTACCACTAAATATTCTGCGGCACAAGTTGTATATAAATCATCTATTGTTTGTGGAATTGCACCTTTTGAATGTTCTCCTAAATTATCAATTGTTTCAAAATAACTAATTAGCACTTCATTTTCTCCATTTTGAAGATTAAATCTATACTCTTCATAAGCTCTTGAGACTATCTCACCATCTTTTATTTCTAACTCTGTGCTACTTCCAAATCCTGTCCAAGAGACAAATGATAATTTATAGACATAGGAGTTATTATTAACTTCTTTTAATGCATTCCATGTTTTTAAACTTTTGTTATAACTATACCCCTCTTCTCCTACTTTATCAAAAATGTCATTATTTTCACTACAAGAAATTAGTAAAAAAAGAAGTACTAAAACTATGGATATTTTGTTACTCATTATTTTTAAAAATTTAAATTTATTTTGTTCCACATAATGCTTGTCTTTGGTATTCAAGTGCTGGACCATCACAAGCATTCCAAGTTCCAATTAATTTATAGTCTTGAACTAACAAGTATTCTTCTAATGTTGAAGTGCAATTTGCAATTAATTCATTTTCTTCAAAATAAGTGAATACTATAAATTCTTGTTCATTTATCGTTTTATAAGAATAACTACCTTTTACCTCAGTATTTACATCATTTCTATATCTAGATTTTAAAAATGTTCCATCAAAATTTAGCATATAAAATTCTTGCCATTCCATAGCTGTTCCTGTAGTTTCAGAACCTTCAACATTCCCTGTCATTTTAACTAATTGCCAAATTTGAGAGCTGGTTTCTTCTATAGCTTCTTCATTGTTTGAACAGCTAATAATTAATAGGTAACAGCAACATAAAACTAAATATTTTCTCATAATATCTCTTTCAAAAAAATTAAGGATCTGAAAGCATTGATAAGTAAAATCTCAGCTTATTCTAAATGAATAAGCATTGAGATTCTACAACCAAAACTATAAATTGTAATCATAAAAATTTATGAACCTATATTAACTAATACGTTGTAAATAATTGAAACGCTACAACAAAAGCGAATTATTTTTTTTGAATATTAAAATTGTAACGTAGATGCATCCCAAAACTAGAAAAATCTAATTTTTCTACTGTAGTCGGTTTTAATGAATATTTAAAATAAGGCTCAATTATAAGTGATTGCTGTTGTTTATTAATAGGTACTTCAAGTCCAAAAGAAAAGTTTAAAATATTAGCAAAATTAAACTTATTAGCATCATTAGGAGTGATTACTTTCTCATCTTTTTGCACCAATTCATACTTTACAATATTATTTCCATAGCTATCTTGCATAATAGTTGCTGATCTATCATTTACAATAAAATTTTCTTCTATGGATTGTTTTATATAAGATGTTGAAGAAAAACCTGTACTAACAAAAATATTCTTTTTATTTATTTTAAAGTTATACTTTACATTTAGTGGGATTTCTACTCCTTTAATAACTGCTTGTTTATTAATTAATTGACTACTACTCCTATAACTAACAACATCCGAAGCGTATTTTGGAGACGTATTTAAACTTAAAGTTTGATCGGAATAATAGACACCCATATTGATATCAAACTTTTTAGAAACTGGTATTTCCACCAATACACCAGCTAAAAAACCTACATCCGTACTCTCATTCGACTGATTATAATTAATTAAAGGAGATAAATTAACCCCTAATTTTATAGATTTTTTATCTATTTTATCTTCAGTAGCTACTTTTGTTTCATTTTCGAGAAGTACGAGTAAATCTTTTTTCTGAGTAATAGAATCTTCTTTTTTATTTAAGTTTAAATTGTTATCCGCTAGTTTTTCATTTAAAGATATTGAATCATTTGTTTTAAAAATTTCAATATTTTGAGCAATAATATTATTTTGTTTATCTAATTTTTCTTTAATTAATTGCTGTTGTGTAGTTTCTTTTAAGCTATTAGAACTCTTAATCTTTTTGTTTAAAACAATAGCAGCTTTACTTTTAGTAGATTTATTTATATCAATTTTTAAATCTAGTGAATTTAAACTATCTATTGGACTTGTAGTTATAAAAATCTTATTATGTTTTGTAATACTATCAATTCTTAATGAATCATTGATTTTATCTAAAATAATTTCAGGTTTATATTTTTCTTCATAGTTCGTTTTAAAGAAATAATTTCCAATACTTCCAGCCAATAATGCTATAATTAAAAAAGCAGCAACTTGCCAATAAAAAAGAATTCTTTTCTTCTTCTTTTTAGCCATGAGCTTATCCCAATGTTTTGGGTTGTAAGGATATTCATGATTTTTGGTAACATCCTTAATTTTATTTGCTAATATTTTATCAAAATTATCTTCCATATTTTAAAAGTTTTTACCTATTAAAACTCTTAATTTTTTTTTGGCTCTAGTTAAAAAAACTCTTGAAGAACTTTCACTTATTAGAAGCTTTTCAGAAATTTCATTGTGTTTAAACCCTTGAATTTCATATAAATTAAAAACAATACGCTGAATTTCAGGCAATTGATCTAATAAACTTAAAATATCTTCAACATTTAAATTATCAATAACATTTATATCTGCAAAAACCTCATTAGATTCTTCAATATCTAGATGATTTAAATGCTTTATATTTTTTCTATAATGGTCTATTGCTGTATTAATTAGTATACGCCTTAACCAGTTTTTAAAAGGGATGGTGCGGTTATATCTTTTTTTTTCTATAGAGGTAAAAACCTTTAAAAAACTATCATTCAAAATACTAACAGCTTCATCATTGGAATATGTATATAACCTACAAACAGTTAATGCATAGCCATAATACTTTTTGTACAACATTTCTTGATGTACAACACTACCTCTTTCACATTTAGAGATTAGTTGTTCTATAGCTATGTTTTTATCTAGTTCCTTTTCCAAATTGAACGACATTAATTCAATGTATGTTATTTTTTAAAAGTACTTAAAATTAATTGATACTTTCCACAATAACATCGGCTAAATCTGTTGAATTATAGGTGCTAAAAATACGATACTCACAACTATCTTTATAAACTACATCCCCCACTAATTTTTTTAAATCTACAACAAGTGTTTCTGTTATTAAAGCCTCACAGGAATCTTCACTTTCTTTATGTATTAGTAATAAATTCATATGGCTAGGCTCATCTGTATACACTAAACCATCCCATATAATTTCAAAATTATGTGGTAAACAACCTCCCGAATATGATAAATTTATTTCTATAAAATCGCCTTTACGTTTGGCATTATTTATTATATAAGAATCTCCACTACTTATATCATTTACACGATTATCATTAATTTGTTTAAAAGCTTCTTCATTTATGCGTAATACAACATTTCCATAAGAAACCAATAAACTTGAATTTTCACTATCTAATGAAGTTGAATACATTGCTGTATCGGTTTCATTTACACATGACATAGTGAGTATAATTATAATATAAAGTGACAACCGTGTAAATAATATTTTTTTCATCTAATTAAAATTTAGAGTATAATCGCAAATCATTTAGTTAAAATAAAATATGGATTTGTTCCATTAATTGATTCCCAAATTAAATCTCCATTCAACCAAATTTTTTTTTGAATAATAGCGTTCGAAGACCTGTAATAAGCCGCTTCAATTGTATCTGTTTCACTTTCGTTCCATTGTATATAAGTTAGTGGCTTATCCTCATTTTCTGAATGATTTTGAAAAATACCAATTCTAAATTCATTCTGGTGTTCATATATTCTAAAATTTCTTGGAAAATCATAGTTTGGATTATAAACCTCTTTTTTAATTCCATCAATAAGGTAATACAATTTAATATCAGATTCTTTAATACAATCTGGATGGCTTGGATTTAAAATATCTTCTCCATTAGAATTTACAATAGAAAACTCTAGTCCAACATCTAAAGTAGAGTTAAGTTCTTCTACAGACTCTTCATTACAACTAATAATGGTTAAACTAATAATTAAAACAATATACTTTTTCATTTTTTATTTTGCCTATATTTTAACTTGAATTATTCCTGTTGTAGGTGACTCAGAGAACTCATAAGTAGGTATTAAAAACTCAATTACCTCAAAATAGGTACAACAATCTCCTTGTTTTTTATCCATATCTAGAAAAAAACCTACTGAAACATCATCACTTAATTCAACTGTATAGGTTTTTGGTTCTAACTCCCATCCAATTGTATTAAGGGACAGTATTTTACGATCATTGTAAGGCACTAATTGAAATTCAATTTCTTCGTCGTTTTCGTCATACACTTTTAAATCATCTTCTTCAAAAGTACCATTTGTAAAAAGATTCTCTTCAGTATCTTTATCAGCAAAATCAAAATTAAATTGTCTAGGAGGAGAAAAACAGTCTCCACAGTCATTATTATCTAAATCACAAGAAATTAACGTTAATGATGCAACTACTAATACTAAAATTTTTTTCATTCTTTTGTTTTTTAAATTAAACTTATTTTAAATTAATTGAAATCAACTTTTAATTGAAATCTATAATATCAATACGTTTATTTATATAAGAACGCTACATCTGTTGTAAATTATTTTAGAAAAATTTTATTTTAGGCTTATTCTAAAATTAGCTCATCTAATAATTTTCTTATTTTAGTGCTATTCCAATCTGCAGCTCCAACTTTTGAAATACGAATATTCCTTTGTTTATCAACCAAATAAGTAGCGGGAATACTATTAGTTTCTAAAAAGGCATTTGGAGGTGTAGATAACGAATTATAAACGGGTAATTGGTAATTATTTTTTTTAAAAAATAAATCTACTGTTTCCCAATCTTCATTTGTAAGAAATACAAATTCAATTTTGTCTTTATAATCGTTATATAGCTTTTGAATCATTGGCATTTCAGCTCTACAAGGAGGACACCAAGTAGCCCAAAAATTAACAAAAACTACTTTATTTTCAAATTCCTGAAAATTGATGGATGTGGTATTTAAACCTTTAAGTTCCCAATTATAAGTACTTAATTTTTTACTATCTTGCTTAGTTTCAACTGATGGGGAAAAAGCAATTTGTCTCATAAACCATTCTCTCGAAGGAGGATAAAGTAAAACCAGTATGGCTATCACAAAAACTATATTTGATATCGACTTTTTATTTAATTTAAAATTCATCATAAATATTTTATCGTTTTTAGTAGGTAAATTTAAATAACCTTACAAGTTTAAACTAAAAAAACCTTTGAATTCAAAGGTTTTTTTTATTACAATTTAGAACCTATAAATTGGTTCAATTCAATTTTATCCTAACACTTCAGCAACTTTATCTCCAATTTTAGCTGGAGATTCTACTACATGAATTCCATTTTCTTTTAAAATAGCCATTTTTGCTTGAGCAGTATCATCTTTTCCTCCTACAATGGCTCCTGCGTGTCCCATGGTTCTTCCTTTAGGAGCAGTTTGCCCAGCAATAAACCCAATAACCGGTTTTTTATTTCCTGTTTCTTTTACCCAACGTGCTGCTTCAGCTTCTAGCTGTCCACCAATTTCACCAATCATAACAATACAATGAGTTTCATCGTCATTCATTAATAACTCTACAGCTTCTTTTGTTGTAGTTCCTATAATTGGATCTCCTCCAATACCAATAGCTGTTGTAATTCCATAACCTTTTTTTACCACTTGATCAGCTGCCTCATAAGTTAAGGTTCCAGATTTAGAAACAATACCTACATTTCCTTTTTTGAAAATGAAACCAGGCATAATACCCACTTTAGCTTCTTCTGGAGTAATAACACCTGGACAATTTGGACCTACAAGTCTGCAGTCTTTATTGTCAATATAGGCTTTCACTTTAACCATGTCTGCAACAGGAATACCTTCAGTAATACAAATAATTACTTTTATTCCAGCAGCAGCAGCTTCCATAATTGCATCGGCTGCAAATGCAGGTGGTACAAAAATAATTGAAGTATCTGCTTGTACTTTGTCAACTGCATCTTGAACCGTATTAAAAACAGGTTTATCCAGGTGAGTTTGTCCTCCTTTACCTGGTGTAACACCTCCCACAACATTGGTTCCATATTCAATCATTTGAGATGCGTGAAAAGTACCTTCACCACCTGTAAATCCTTGTACTATAATATTTGAATTTTTATTAACTAAAACGCTCATTAGTGTGATTTTATATTAAAATTATAAACTAATTACAAATGTAATTTTTTATATCTTCTATCTGAAAAAAATTAGATTTTTTTTTGATTTTTTATTAGCTGCTTTATTTCAGCCATTTCTTTTAATTTTTTTCTTGATTCCTCGATAGGAGTTCCAAAATAGCTAGTACCTCCTTTTATGGATTTAGTAACTCCTGTTTGACCTAAAATAACTGCGCCTTCACCTATTTTTATTCCACTATTGGTTCCTACTTGTCCCCAAAATGTTACATTGTCTTCAACAACAACACAGCCAGCAATTCCAGTTTGTGAAGCAATCAAACAGTTTTCTCCAATAATAGTATCATGACCTATTTGAACCTGATTATCAATTTTAGTTCCTTTTTTTATAGTGGTGTTTCCTGATACTCCTCTGTCAATAGTACATAAAGCTCCAATATCAACATTATTTTCAATGATTACAGATCCACTTGATAATAATTTATCATAACCACTAGGTCTTTTTTTATAATAAAATGCATCAGCTCCTAAAATACTTCCAGAATGAATGGTCACATTATTCCCAATTACCACATCATCATAAATAGTTACATTGGGATGGATGACACAATTTTCACCTATTATAACATTGTTTCCTAAAAATACATTTGGTTGAATAATAGTATTAGCACCAATTTTAGCTGAAATAGCTATCGAAGAATCTGTTGATTTGAATGGATTAAAATATTTTGTCAATTTATTAAAATCTGAAAAAGGATCATTTGAAATTAACAAGGCTTTACCTTTTGGGCAATCTACTTTTTTATTTATTAAAACCACTGAAGCTTTTGATTGTAGCGCTTTATCGTAATATTTAGGATGATCTACAAAAACGATATCACCTTCTTCTACTACGTGGATTTCATTAAATCCTAAAACAGGAAAATGTGATGAGCCTACAAAGTCAACATCAATTAATTCTGCGATTTCTTGTAAACTGTATTTACGCGGAAATTTCATAAATACATTACTCTTTTACACGCTCTAAATAAGCGCCTTTAGCGGTATCAATTTTAATTTTATCACCTTCATTAATAAATAAAGGTACATTGATATTTGCTCCCGTTTCTACCGTAGCTGGTTTTGTTGCATTGGTAGCTGTATTACCTTTAACACCTGGTTCAGTATGTGTTATTTCTAGTATTACACTCGAAGGCATATCTACAGAAAGGGGCATATTATCTTCCGTATTTATTATAATCGTTACTATTTCACCTTCTTTTAAAAGTTCTGGAGCATCTAAAGCTGACTTTTGAAGTGTTATTTGATTATAATCTTGAGTATTCATAAAATGATACGAATCACCTTCAGGATACAAGTATTGAAATTTTTGAGTTTCTACTCTAATATCATCTATTTTTCTACCAGCTGGAAAGGTATTATCTAATACTTTACCAGTAGATAAACTTTTTAATTTAGTTCTTACAAATGCAGGTCCTTTACCTGGTTTTACGTGTAAAAATTCAACAATTTTATAAATATCATTGTTATATTTAATACACAATCCGTTTCTAATATCTGATGTTGTTGCCATGTTTTTTATTTATATTTTTAACTACCTGTATATCCTTTCATAATTCCTCTTTGAGAGTTTTTAATGAATAGAATAATTTGGTCTCTTTCTTTTGTTGCTTCCATTTCAGCTTCTATAATTTCCAAAGCTTGTGTGGTATTGTAATTCTTTTGATATAAAATTCTAAAAATATCTTGAATTTCTCTAATTTTTTCTGTTGAAAAGCCTCTTCTTCTTAATCCTATTGAATTTATTCCAATATAAGATAAAGGTTCTTTACCAGCTTTACTATAAGGTGGAACATCTTTTCTAACCAATGAACCTCCAGAAACCATTGCATGTTCCCCAATATGGATAAATTGATGAACTGCAACCAAACCACTTAAAATAGCAAAATCTCCTATAGAAACGTGACCCGCAATTACAGATCCGTTAGCTAAAATGCAGTTATTTCCAATCACACAGTCATGGGCTATATGAGAAGTAGCCATAATAAGGCAATTTTTTCCAATTTGAGTTTTACCCAAGGCTTTGGTTCCTCTATTCACAGTAACACACTCTCTAATTGTAGTGTTATCACCAATTACAGCTAAAGAATCTTCACCATCAAATTTTAAATCTTGTGGTATTGCTGAAATAACTGCTCCAGGAAAAATTCTACAATTTTTACCTATACGAGCACCTTCCATAATAGTTACATTAGATCCTATCCAAGTTCCTGATCCAATAATAACATTATTGTGTATAGTTGTAAATGGTTCAACAACAACATTGGTTGCTATTTTGGCTCCAGGATGAATGTAGGCAAGTGGTTGATTCATTATTCTTTTGGTTTTTTTGCGATTTGTGCCATTAACTCTGCTTCTACTACTAACTTACCATTTGCATATCCATAGGATTGCATATGGCAAATTCCTCTTCTAATTGGCGACATTAATTCAGCTTTAAAAATTAACGTATCTCCAGGCAATACTTTTTGTTTAAATTTAACATTGTCCATTTTCATAAAATAGGTTAAATAATTATCTGGATCTGGTACGGTGCTTAATACTAATACCCCTCCACATTGTGCCATTGCTTCTATTTGCAATACGCCTGGCATTACTGGAGAATCTGGAAAATGACCAACAAAAAAAGATTCATTCATTGTTACATTTTTCATTCCAACTACATGTTTATCAGATAGTTCAATAATTCTATCTATCAATAAAAATGGGGGTCTGTGAGGGAGAATATTCATAATTTGATGAATATCCATCAATGGTGGTTGGTTCAAGTCAAACGTTGGTACATTGTTGCGTTTTTCTTGTTTAATTATTTTTTGAAGTTTTTTTGCAAAAACAGTGTTTACTAAATGCCCAGGTTTATTGGCAATTACTTTTCCTTTAATTCTTGTTCCTACTAATGCCAAATCTCCAATTACATCTAATAATTTATGACGAGCAGCTTCATTAGCCCAACGCAATGTTAGGTTGTCTAATATTCCATTAGGCTTTACAGTTAAAGATTCTTTATTAAACGCTTTCTTCAATTTTCCCATTGTATTTTCAGAAATTTCTTTATCAACATAAACAATGGCATTATTTAAATCTCCTCCTTTAATTAAATCATTATCAAGTAACATTTCAAGTTCATGTAAAAAACTAAAGGTACGTGCATCGGCTATTTCATTTTTAAAATCTGTAAGCGACTCTAATGTTGCGTTTTGTGTTCCTAAAACTTTGGTTCCAAAATCAACCATTGTGGTAATTTTGTACTCATCACAAGGCATTAAAATAATTTCACTTCCGGTTTCTTCATCTCTATATGAAATTATATCTTTAACTACATATTCTTCTCTTTCAGCATCTTGCTCCTCAATTCCAGCTTTTTCGAGTGCCTCAATAAAATGTTTAGATGAACCATCCATAATTGGAGGTTCTGGCGCATTTATTTCAATGATAATATTATCAATATCTAAAGCAACAACCGCTGCAAGTACATGTTCTGAGGTGTTTACTGTTACGCCTCTTTTTTCAAGATTGGTTCCTCTTTGAGTATTAATTACATATTCGGCACTAGCTTCAATTACTGGTTCTCCTTCTAAATCAATTCGTACAAAAGCATAACCATGATTTACTGGAGCAGGCTTAAAAGTCATTGTGACCTTATTTCCTGTATGCAAACCTACACCTGAAAGTGTAACTTCTTGTTTAATTGTTTTTTGATGTCGATTCATTTTCATTTTTTTAATGCTTTTATTTCTTTTTGTAAAGTGTTAATAGTTGCAACAAGTTCTGGTAATTTTTTAAAATAAACATACGATTTATTAAAATCTGAATAACCAAATGCAGGTGTTCCTTGAATTACCTCATTATCTTTTACATTTTTAGCAATACCTGTTTGTGCTTGAACTTTAACATTGTTTCCGATTGTTAAATGTCCTACAATACCTACCTGACCTCCAATCATACAATTTTCTCCAATTTTAGTAGAACCAGCTATTCCAGTTTGAGCAGCTATTACTGTATTTTTTCCTATTTCAACATTGTGAGCAATTTGTATTTGATTGTCTAATTTTACTCCTTTTCTAATAATAGTAGAACCTAATGTGGCTCTATCTATGGTAGTTGCAGCTCCAATATCAACATTATCTTCAATAACAACATTTCCTATTTGTGGAACTTTGCTGTAAATACCTTCTTCACTAGGTGCAAAACCAAAACCATCCGATCCAATAACTGCACCTGCATGTATTACACAATCACTACCAATGGTAGTTTCAGAATATATGTTTACTCCTGAAAAAATAGTTGTATTATCACCAATAAACACATTTTCTCCAATAGTTACATTGGGATATATTTTTACATTATTTCCTATGTTTACATTATCACCTATAATAGAAAATGAACCTAAATATAAATTTTCTCCTATGGTTGCCGTTTTACTTATAAAGGTATATTCTTCTATACCAGATTTATTGAGTTTTACTTGGTTGTAAAATTCTAACAAGGTTGAAAATGCTTTATACGCATCTTCTACTTTAATTAAAGTAGTTTCAATTTGTTTTTCAGGTACAAAATCTTTATTCACAATAGCAATGGTTGCTTTTGTTTCATAAATATAGTGAATGTATTTTGGGTTGGACAAGAATGTTAATGAACCTTCTTCTCCTTCTTCTATTTTAGAAAGTTTATAAACTTCAACATTTTTGTTTCCTTCTATCTCCCCTTCTAAAATACCTGCTATTTGAGTTGCTGTAAATTTCATCAATTGCAAAAGTAAAAAAAAACTTCAACTCTACCTACTTCTTAGGATAGCAGATATAATACTTATCTACTGGTTTTGATAAGGTTTGAATATTTAAATGGTCTGAAGCCTCGGTAACGTCTTTTAAATCTCCGTTTTTAAATAAAATTTTTATGGTATTTTTAGTTGCATCGTAGGCTTGATTAGATATTTTACCATAATATACAAAATAATCAAGTTCATTATTAGATAACTCAAGACTTCTCTTTATATCTTGTTGAATTTGTTTTAATTGTTTTTTATCAAAAGAGTTATTTTGGATCATCACTTTTGGTAAGTTCCTATTAATCAAACTTTCAGATAAATTGGCTAAAATTTTATCATCGCAAGAAATCCATTCTTTAATAGAGGATAAAACATCATAATCATCTAATTTGGCAAAAGTTTTAAGTGTTTCTTTTGTAAAATTTGTTTCATCTATTGCATTCTTTAAAAAATATGAAAAAGCTTTTGTTGCTGGTAATTTTTTACCTGTAAAAGATAGTTCATTGGCTCTTTTTAATACTTTTTCAAGTAGTTTTTCAGCTGCTAAACCAGTTTTATGTAAATAAACCTGCCAATACATAAGCCTTCTCGCCACAATAAATTTTTCAACTGAATAAATGCCTTTTTCTTCCACAACTAAATGATCATTTTTTACATTAAGCATGGTTAATAGACGTTCTGAGTTGATATTTCCTTCGGCAACACCTGTGTAAAAACTATCTCTTTTTAAATAATCTAGCCTATCCATATCTAACTGACTAGAGATTAATTGGTATAAAAATTTTCGAGGATACTCTCCTTTAAAAATGGTAATTGCCAATGAAAGTTGTCCGCTAAATTCTTCATTTAAAGCTTCCATAAACTTTAAAGAAATAGTTTCATGATGAATTCCATTTGCAATACTACTTTCCAAAGCATGTGAAAACGGTCCGTGTCCAATATCGTGTAACAAAATAGCAATATACAATGCATTGGCTTCATCATCAGAAATTTCCACTCCTTTAAATTTTAAAATTCTCACAGCCTTTTGCATTAAATGCATACAACCAATGGCATGATGAAATCTTGTATGATGAGCACCTGGGTAAACTAAATGCGACAAACCCATTTGTGAAATTCTTCTTAATCTCTGAAAATAAGGGTGTTCTATTAAATCGTAAATTAACGCATTTGGAATGGTAATAAATCCGTAAATTGGATCGTTTAATATTTTGAGTTTATTCGTTTTTTTTTCGGTCAAAATTCTTATTTTATTAATATAAAGTACAAAGATAACAATATGAGCAATATAAACATTTTATGGGTTGATGATGAAATTGATATTTTAAAACCACACATTTTATTTCTTGAAAAAAAAGGATATAACGTTGCAACTTGTAATAATGGTGCTGATGCTATTGATATGTGTATTGAAACCAATTATGACATTGTTTTTTTAGATGAAAACATGCCTGGGTTAAGTGGTTTAGAAACTTTGATTAAAATTAAAAGCAAACGACCAAACATTCCAATTGTAATGATTACCAAAAGTGAGGAGGAATACATTATGGAAGAAGCAATTGGTAACAAAATTGCAGACTATTTAATAAAACCCGTAAACCCCCACCAAATACTATTAAGCCTAAAGAAAAACTTAGACCATTCTCGTTTAATTTCAGAAAAAACTACTTCAAATTACCAACAAGAGTTTAGAAAAATTGCAATGGATTTGGCTATGGTAAATTCTTATGAAGAATGGATTGATATTTACAAAAAATTAATTTATTGGGAATTAGAACTCGAACATATTAGTGACACCGGTATGGTTGAAATATTAGAAAGTCAAAAAAAAGAAGCCAATTCACTTTTTTTTAAATTTATTAAAAAAAATTATAAAGATTGGATTTTTGAAGAAAATTCACCTGTACTATCAAATACTTTATTTAAAAAAATCATATTACCTGAAGTTACTACCTCAAAAGGTACACTTTTAGTTGTTATTGACAATTTACGATATGACCAATTTAAAATTATTGAACAAACCATTAATAAATATTATAAAAAGAAAGAAGAAATCCCTTATTTAAGCATATTACCAACCGCAACACAATATGCAAGAAATGCCATCTTTTCTGGGTTAATGCCTTTAGAAATGGAACAACAGCATCCAAATTTTTGGAAAAATGATACCGATGAAGGTGGAAAAAACTTATATGAAGAAGAATTTTTACAAGCACAACTTACTAGATTAAAACAATCTATTAAACTTGGGTTTCATAAAATAACAAACCTTAAAAATGGTAAGCAATTAGTTGAAAATTTTAATAGCTTAAAAGAAAACGATTTAACGGTAATTGTGTACAATTTTGTTGACATGCTTTCACATTCTAAAACTGAAATGGAGGTTATTAAAGAATTGGCAAGTGATGATAAAGCTTATAGATCTTTAACTAACAGTTGGTTTTTAAACTCACCATTGTTAGAAATGATTCAAAAAGCACAAAATTTAAGACTCAAACTTATTATTACAACAGATCACGGAACCATTAACTCTAAAGTCCCTTCAAAAGTTATAGGAGATAAAAATATCAGCTCTAATTTAAGATATAAAACTGGGCGTAGCCTATCGTATGAAGCTAAAGAAGTGTATGCAGTAAAAGACCCTAAAGAAATTATGTTGCCATCCTTAAGTATGAATAGTTCATTTATTTTCGCAAAAGAAGATTTCTTTTTTGCGTACCCTAATAACTACAATCATTTTGTAAAATATTATAAAAACACCTATCAACATGGAGGGATTTCACTAGAGGAAATGATAATTCCATGTGCTATATTTGTACCTAAATAAAAAATTAACAAACTAGCAGCCTATATGAAAAAAAATTACGCTCTAAATCAGTTATCTGAAATTGCCAAAGATGTAATCAATACTTCAAAACACAAAGTATTGCTTTTTTATGGAGAAATGGGCGTTGGAAAAACAACTTTAATCAAAGAAATTGTAAAACAACTTCATGTAATTGATAATGTTAGTTCTCCAACTTTTTCTTTGGTAAATGAATACCTTTCAAAAGATGGAGATAAAGTATATCATTTTGATTTTTATAGAATTAACAATGAAGAGGAAGCTTTAGATATGGGAGTTGAAGAATATTTTTACAGCAATTGTTGGTGTTTGGTTGAATGGCCCAACAAAATAGAAAATTTACTACCTTTAAATGCTGTTGCAATTACCATAACTGCCAACGATAATCAATTACGAACCATTGAATTAAAAAATAATGAGTAAAAAAGCTTCTTCTCCATTTAGTCAACAAGAGTTAATTCCTCAAGAAGAAACCTTAGAAGTTGTAAAGCAAAAAGGGAAACTTATGATAGGAATTCCAAAAGAAACTCATTATCAAGAAAAACGTGTTTGCTTAACACCCGATGCTGTAGCTGCTTTAACTGCTCAAGGTCACAAATTTATTATTGAAAGTGGAGCTGGAGATGGTGCAAATTTTTCTGATAAAGACTACTCCGAAGCTGGTGCCAAAGTTTCTTATGATACTAAAGACGCTTTTGGTTGTCATATTATTTTAAAAGTAGAACCACCTTCTTTAGAAGAAATTAAACTTATCAATCCACAAAGTGTATTATTTTCTGCCTTACAATTAAAAACTCAAACTAAAAAATATTTTGAAGCTTTAGCCAGCAAACGAATCACTGCTGTTGCCTTTGATTATATTAGAGATGAACACGGAGTTTATTCCGTAGTAAAATCTTTAAGTGAAATTGCAGGTACAGCCTCTATACTTATTGCTGCTGAAATGATCAGTAAAGATAAAGAAGGCTTTGGTGGACTATTATTAGGAAACATAAGTGGGGTTCCTCCTACTGAAGTGGTCATTTTAGGGGCTGGTACAGTGGCTGAATTTGCTGCAAGATCTGCTATTGGTCTTGGAGCCAATGTAAAAATATTTGACAATTCTTTAACCAAGTTAAGAAGTTTACAACATAATTTAGGAAGACCTATTTATACTTCAACCATACAACCTAAAACCTTACAAAAAGCTTTAATGCGCTGCGATATTGCTATTGGAGCTGTAAGAGGAGTTTCACGGTCTCCAGTATTAGTAACAGAAGAAATGGTTCAGCAAATGAAATCTGGTGCTGTAATTGTAGATGTAAGCATCGATAGAGGTGGATGTTTTGAAACTTCTGAAGTAACCACCCATAAAAACCCTACTATCGATAAATACGGTGTCATACATTATTGTGTACCCAATATTCCTTCTAGGTACTCTAGAACTGCTTCAGTATCAATAAGTAATATTTTTACACCTTACCTTTTAAACATTGCAGAAGATGGTGGTTTTGAAAATGCTGTTCGTTTTGATAAAAGTTTGCAAAAAGGTATGTACTTTTACCACGGAATTTTAACCAATAGAACTGTAGCCGATTGGTTTAATTTACCTTATAGAGATATCAATTTATTGTTTTTGTAGTATGACTTTTAAAGAGCGTTTACCTTTTTTTTTGGGAGGTTTAGTTATTGGAATTATTGTCGTAATTTTCTTTTTTGGAAAAAAGAATACCTCATTTGACTATGGCCCGAATGCAAGGGTTTTAAAAAATATTAGAACTAAAGATCGAGTTTTTTCTGAAAAGGCTATAACTGTTTTAAATTCAAAAAAAATTGATACTGCTGCAATTTCTCAAATTTTAAAAAGTGGTAACGTTGATATGTGGAATAAACTAAAAAAAGATTCCTGTACACAATATGAAATAAAAGGAACTAAAGACTTACAAAATATAACGCTAACAATTAAAAACTGTGATTCAACTGCTTTTATTGAAAAAATTACAATTGAGTAGCAATTTGAGTATAATAATGCTCTTTAATTTTTTGAATACTTTTAATAGATTTTTCTAACCATTCTTGGTATTTCTCCTTTTTCTCTTCTTCGGTTAGTTGCCAATGAATAGCTGATTTTTTCAGTCTTTCATTTAAATTTTGAAGTATAATTGCTGCAGCAACAGAGATGTTTAAACTTTCGGTAAAACCAACCATAGGAATTTTTAAAAAACCATCGGCATTGTCCATCACATGCTTAGATAATCCCTCTTTTTCAACACCAAAAAAGAATGCCGATTTTTGAGTAATATCAAAATCTTGTAACATACAAGATTCATTATGAGGTGTAGTTGCAATTATTTGATAGTCTTTTGCTCTTAAACTATCTATACAAATTAAAGTATTATTTACCCCTTTTTGGTTATGCAATGAAAAATCCAACCATTTTTGAGCTCCTTTTGCTACACGATTAGAAGCATAGAACCTATATTTATTTTCAATCACATGTACATCTTGAATACCAAAAATATCACAACTTCTAACTACTGCACTTGCGTTATGAGGTTGAAAAATATCTTCAATTGCAACCGTAAAATGTCGCGTTCTTTCATTTAAAACTCTATGAAATAAATTTCTCCTTTTTTCAGTTACAAACTGTTCTATGTATTCAATGTATTTTTCATCCACCCTTTAAAAAACTTTTTTTTCAAAGATAAAATTTTACTTTTGAATAAATATTAGATATGAAAAAAATTGTAGTGCTTACTGGTGCAGGAATGAGTGCCGAAAGCGGACTGAAAACATTTAGAGATGCTAACGGATTATGGGAAGGTCATGATGTTATGCAAGTAGCATCACCTAAAGGTTGGAACACCAATAAACAATTGGTGTTAGATTTTTACAACCAACGAAGAGCTCAATTATTACAAGCAAAACCTAACAAAGCACATCAAGAGTTAGTAAAATTAGAACGTAATTTTAAGGTTGAAATTATCACTCAAAATGTAGATGACTTACATGAACGTGCAGGTAGTAGTAAAGTTCTTCATTTGCATGGCGAATTACTAAAAGTAAGAAGTACTAAAAACTCAACTTTAATTTACGATTGGAAAAAAGATCTTTGTTTAGGTGATACTTGTGAAGAAAATTCACAGTTAAGACCTCATATAGTTTGGTTTGGAGAAGAGGTTCCGCTATTAAATGATGCAATTAATATGACTGCTTCTGCAGATATTTTAATTATTATTGGTACATCTATGCAAGTATATCCAGCGGCTAACTTAATCAATTTTATTAACTATAATACGCCCATCTATTTTATTGACCCTAAACCAACAATTCAAAAAAATTACTTTCCAAACTTGACCATTATTCCTAAAAATGCTAGTGACGGTGTAACCGCTATTGTTGGCCAATTAATGGGCTAATTACCGAAAACAGTTCACCTTTAGAAATAACACTTCCCTTTTCAATTAAATCAAACAGTTCTAAATTTCTTTCGTTTGAGTATGTTTTTATAGCTTTAAAATATTCAAAACTATCATCTAATGCATTTTTTTGAAACCACTCAAAATCACTTACTTTTAAAAAGCTTTTATTCTTATCATTCCATTTGATTAAAATTCTGATAATTTCTTTTGAAGAACACTTGAATAAATTGATGTGGTTTGATGATATATGATCTAAATATGCTACTTTAGTAAGCACATCTTCCCATACCAAATCACTAAAAATATTTAATTCCTCTTCGGCCATTTTTGGTTTTTCAGCTTTTATTTGCTCCCACTCCTTAACATCAATTTGCTGAGTTGCTAAAAATTTAGCAAATTCTTTATGTAGCGCCGAAAATTGTTCTTTTGTTAGTTGTCTATATTTCATAATTAATAAAAAAACCGCTCAAATTGAGCGGTTCAAATATACTATTTTTTAAAAATTTAAAAACTGTAACGCAATACAATTGTACTTGCCATCTCAACAATAAAGTAGCGTCATATACAAATGTGTTTTTTAGGTTGGGACTAAAAAGCATAGGTTGGTGTTCCTCGAGAATACCTTCCACATACTAAAATCATAGTACCTGTAATAGTACCTATTAGCACAGGCGTTGCAACTATATTTGCACCATACAAATCTGTTGAAATTTCATTGTTAATTACACCTTTAGTTTTTGAATTGATTAACTCAAACATAAAAAAAAGCTCACTTTACAGTGAGCTTTTTTTTATGTTTATTAACTTTAAAGTGTAAATTACTTTGCTTCTGCAATAACTTCAATAGGTAACTCAAAAATTACTTCTCTATGCAATCTAATGCTTACATTGTATTTACCTAGTCTTTTAATAGTACCACCTTCAACTTTGATGTACTTTTTGTCAACTTCTTGACCAGCAGCTTTTAATGCTTCTGCAACATCTGCATTACTTACAGAACCAAATAATTTAGTTCCATCACCAGTTTTAGCAGTAATTTTTATTTCTAACTCTTTAATTGCATTTGCAATTTTAGTAGCATCTTTAATTAATTTTTCTTCTTTAAAAGCACGTTGCTTTAAGGTCTCTGCCAATACTTTTTTAGCTGAACTGGTTGCTAGAACTGCATATCCTTGAGGAATTAAAAAGTTACGAGCGTAACCATTTTTTACAGTGACAATATCATTAATGAAACCTAAGTTTTCAACGTCTTGTTTTAATATAATTTCCATAATTCCTTCCTCTTTTATTTTAACATATCGCCAACATATGGCATTAAAGCTAAGTGACGTGCTCTTTTAATAGCAACGGACACTTTACGTTGAAATTTTAATGATGTTCCTGTTAAACGACGAGGTAAAATTTTACCTTGTTCGTTCACTAAGTACAATAAGAAATCAGCATCTTTATAATCAATATATTTGATACCGTTCTTTTTAAAACGACAGTATTTTTTTACTTGTTTAGTGTCAATATCTAATGGAGTTAGGTAACGAACATCACCTGATTTTCCTCCTTTTGCTTGTTGTTCTATAGACATAACTCTTATTTTTTAGTTGCTTTATTTCTTTCTCTTCTCTTTTCAGCCCAAGCAATAGCATGTTTATCTAACTTTACAGTTAAATAACGCATAACGCTATCATCTCTTCTAAATTCAAGTTCGAATGGTGCAATTACTTCTCCAGCAACTTTATATTCGAATAAGTGGTAAAAACCACTTTTTTTGTTTTGGATTGTGTAAGCTAATTTTTTAAGCCCCCAATCTTCTTTAGCGATCATTTCGGCACCTTTAGAAACAAGATAGTCTTCAAACTTCTTTACTGTTTCCTTTATCTGAGTGTCAGATAAAACGGGATTCAAAATGAAAACAGTTTCGTAATGATTCATAATTAAATATTTAAGTTTTACTTTTAAGGCTGCAAATATACTGTTATTTACTTAATTGACAATAAATTTTGATTTAAAATCTTATTTTGAATTTCCTTTATGACATCCTTCCAAATTTTATTTAAAATTTTCATATAAAATTTAATAATTATCAACATCAATATTTAATTTTATGGAACGAAATTCTTTAATGGCTTGAAAGGCATTTTTTACTCGTATTATATTTTTTTTTGTGAGTTCTAAATGTTGATTTTGAGGAATTTTAACTATAATATGTCGTATATAGTAATTTCTGATTTTTGAAATTGCTGGAGTTGTTGGTCCTAAAACCTGCTCCTTAAAAATACCTGTTAACGACTTTCCTAACCAATGAGCACCTTCTTCAACTCTATTAAAATCTTTGTGCCTTAGCGTAATTTTTATAATTCTGTAAAAAGGAGGGTAATGGTATTGCCAACGCTCATCCAATTGTTCTTTATACATTTCTGCATATGCGTTGGTAGAAACTTGTTGCAAAATTTGATGATACGGATTAAATGTTTGAATAGCCACTTTTCCTCTTTTGTTTGCACGTCCTGCCCTACCTGCCACTTGAACCATAAGTTGATAGCTGCGTTCGTGTGCTCTAAAATCTGGAAAGTTCAACATGGTATCAGCATTCATAATTCCAACTAACGATACATTCGCAAAATCTAAGCCTTTTGAAAGCATTTGAGTCCCTACTAAAATATCAATTTCTTGAGCTTGAAATTGTCCTAATATTTTTTGATAACCATATTTTCCTCTTGTAGTATCTAAATCCATTCTACCTATATTGGCGTCAGGAAAAAGTTGGTGTAGCTCCAACTCTATTTGCTCAGTTCCAAATCCTTTGGTGTTTAACTTTTCACTCCCACACGCACCACAATTATGAGGCATTGTTTGCCTATAACCGCAATAATGACAACGCAACTCTTTTCTAAAACTATGGAAAGTCAAACTAACATCACATTGTGGACACTGTGGAGAAACGCCACAGGTTTCACACTCCACTACAGGTGCAAAACCACGTCTGTTTTGAAATAAAATTACTTGTTCTTTTTCATTTAAAGCTTCAGAAATCATTTCTAACAATCTATCAGAAAAATGACCCGTCATTCTTTTTTTTCTATATTTTTCTTTGATATCCACCAATTCAATTTCAGGTAATAAAACATCACCATAGCGTCTATCAAGTGTAACTAATCCATATTTTTGTTGCGTTGCATTGTAATACGATTCAATACTTGGGGTGGCAGAACCCAATATTACTTTTGCTTTGTGTTGATGCGCTAAAACAATAGCTGCATCTCTTGCATGATATCTTGGAGCGGGATCATATTGTTTGAAAGAAGGCTCATGCTCTTCGTCAACAATAATCAACCCTAAATTTGAAAAAGGTAAAAATAAACTCGAACGTGCTCCTAAAATTAATTGCGCTTTTGCTTTACTTTCTAAAACATTATTCCAAACTTCTACCCTCTCATTCATTGAATATTTGGAATGAAAAACAGATAAGTATTCTCCAAAATAATGTTGCAATCGTTCTATAAGCTGCGTAGTTAAAGCAATTTCTGGTAATAAAAATAATACCTGCTTATTATTTTCAAGTAATTGTTTAATTAATTTAACATATATTTCTGTTTTACCGCTACTTGTTACCCCTTTTAATAAAGCAACTTGTTTGGTTTTAAAAGTTGATTCAATTGCTTCAAATGCCTTTTGTTGATGAATGGTTAGTTCTTTTATTTCAGAAGATTTACCATTAAAAGTGATTCGGTCTTTTTGAATATAATAATAAGATAAAATATGTTTATCTATTAAAGATTTTATAACTGCTGTAGAACCATTTGATTGCTCTTGAAGTTCAGATGCTTTTATTGGTTTTTTTTGCGCTTTTAATTGAAAATAAGTTAAAATAACATCGCGCTGTTTTTTTGCTCTTCCTAATTCGTTTAATAGTTCTGAAAGTTTATCGGCAGCTTCCCACTCTTTTGTAAGTTGAATATATTTAACCAACTTAGGCTTATATTGTTCATAAATTTGCTCCTTAACAACAATTACCTTTTTTTCAATCAATTGTTTAATGATTGGAAACACCTTTTTTTTATCTAGAATTTGAATAACTTGATGAATGGATAACTGCGGCTGATGTTGCAACGCTTCAAATACTAAAAACTCTTCATTTGTAAGTGATTTTTCATCATTAAAACCTTGCTGCAATAAAATAGCGGTTTCACTTTCTAATAAAAAAGCAGATGGCAAAGCTGCTCTAAATACTTCGCCTAAAGAACACATATAATAGTTGGCAATCCATTCCCAATGCGTTATTTGGGTTTCATTAACAATAGGTATTTCATCTAAAATTTGATAAATATCTTTGGCTTCATACCCTACAGGTGCTTCTGTATGAATCCTATAAACTAAAGCTGTGTAAATTTTAGACTTTCCAAATTCTACTGCCACACGCATCCCTTTTTTTAAAAAAGAAGCTTCTGCAACTGTTATTTTATAAGTAAATAATTTTTGCAAAGGAATGGGCAATATGACACTTATATAATGAATAATATACTTTTTTGTTTATTAAAATTGATTCACACAAAATTAATTATTTGAAATTTTAAACAACGTTAAATTCCATAAATTCCATTAAATTTATTTAAATAACTGATATACAATTGTATACGTCTATTTTTATTTTTTTGGCACGTTGTTTGTGTTGTTGAGTTTGTATAATGCTAACCAACAAATTTTAGTATTAACATTTAAAATTCCCAATTATGAAAAACAAATTATTAATATTCGCAACATTTGTATTGGTAAGTTTTGGTGCAATTGCTTCAACAACAACTAAAAATACGACTACTTTAAATCCTTATTACAATAACTACGGAGATTCATTTACTTTTGTAGAAAGTGGTGTAACATTTGCTGTTTTTCAAAATGGTGAATTTGATTTTTACATCAACCCTAGAAGAGGAGTTAGCTTTGGCTATCAAGGAAACGGTGTAAATATAAGTTTCAACTCTGGTTACAACTATGATGCCTATGTACAGTATGATAATTATGGAGCCATCATTCAAATTGAAAATATTCCAATTTATTACGATTATTACGGTCGTGTTACTCAAATCGGAAACATCGATATTGATTACAATTATGGAAGATTAGTTAGATTAGGTAGGTTATATGTACACTATGATCGCTATGGACACTATGTAAACTATTCGGGTTACATTAATAGATACAACAGACATTATGTGTATCATCCATACCATGATTATTTTTCTAGACCTTTATTTGATTTTAGAATTGTAAGTTATAAACCTTATAGAACACATTACAAACCTATACGACATAAATATTATAGAGATCATTCAAGAAATAAATATTACAATAAATACAACAATAGATACTCTTATAAAAAACGTGACACTTACAATACTAGACAACGTGTAGCTACAACAAATATTCCTAAAAGAAGAAGTGATAACATCGCAAAAGTTGAAAGAAAAAATACTAGAACTAATGATCAAGTTTATAGAAATAAAAACACTCGCAATAATTCAATAAATCGTTCTACAGGAAAAAAAACAGCTAAAAATTATAAGAGAAATAATACCGCTACTCGAAGTCAAACTAATAGAGCATATACTGTTGAAAAACGTTCAAAAGCTAATACTCCAACAAAAATAGATAGACGTATAAAAACTGATAAAACCCCTAAAAGAGTAGTAGAAAGAAGAAATACCGTTAAACAAAAACAAACTGGAGATAAAACAGTTAAAACTAGAAAATCTGTAACCGTAAAAAATAGAAAAGGTACAGCTGTAAATAAAAAAAGAGACGCTGTTAAAAGAGAACAAAGATCAGATAATACAAGAAAAAGAAGAGGATAACTAATTGAATTGTTAGTTAAAATTAAAGCTTCACATTATTGTGAAGCTTTTTTTGTTTTTCTACTTCCTTCATACATATCATAACGTACAAAACGACAATCTAAATCACCATTTTTTAAAGGTATTTTTTTAGAAGTTCTTAAACCAACATATTTTAACCCTTCTAAATTAGAGGTAATAAACCACACCGTAGAATCAGGATATCCATTTTTTAAAGTGTCTCCTATTTTTTTATAAAACTCTTGAATATCTATATCTAAGCGTTCTCCATATGGAGGATTAAATAAAATAGTTGTTGGACCAAATACTTCTTTTACAGAATTGAAAAAATTAACATGGTGTACACCAACAAAATCAGTTAAATTGGCATTTTCAATATTTTCCTTAGCTTTTCTAACCGCTGATGGTGCTTTATCAAAGCCCATAATTTTAAAATGACAACTTCTAATTTTTTTCAACAAAGAATCTTGGATTGTAAAAAATAAATCTTCGTCATAATCACTCCATTTTTCAAAACCAAATTCTTTCCTATTAATATTGGCAGGAATGTTATTTGCAATCATTGCAGCTTCAATTAAAATAGTTCCTGAACCACACATCGGATCTATAAAATTACAGTCTCCTGTATAGCCTGATAACAATACCAATCCTGCTGCCAACACTTCATTAATAGGTGCAATATTGGTTAAGTTTCTATACCCTCGCTTGTGTAAAGAATCTCCTGAACTATCTAAAGAAACGCTGCATAAATCTTTTTGAATATGCACATGTATTTTAACATCAGGGTGTTTTACATCTACATTAGGTCTTTTATGGTATTTATGTCTAAAATAATCTGCTATGGCATCTTTAGATTTTAAGGAAATATAATGTGAATTGGTAGTAAAATTTTTAGAATTCACTACAGCACCAATTGCAAAGGTACTATCTACATTCATAATACGTTCCCAATCTATTTGTTGGAATTTTTTATACAAATCATCTTCATCAAAAACTTTAAAGCGTTTGATAGGTTTTAAAATTCTAATGGCAGTACGCAATGCCATATTAGCCTTATACATAAAACCTTTATCTCCAGAAAATGAAACGTTTCTAATTCCAATTTCTACATGTTGCGCACCTAAATTTCTCAATTCAGTAGCTAAAACTTCTTCTAACCCAAATATCGTTGTGGCAACCATCTTAAAATTATGACTCATTTCTTCAATTTTACTTTGGTGCAAAAGTACTTAAATTTAAAATGATAGCTTATTAAATACCCTATAATTGAAAATTTATCTTATAAACAACGCTTCAAAACCTCAATCAATTCATTCAATTCCTTATTTTTGTAGCTATTTATTTAATTATGACGAAAAACAAAGAATGGTTTGCTTCGTGGTTCAACACTAGCTATTACCACATTTTATATAAACATAGAAACGATTCCGAAGCTCAGGAATTTATGCAAAACTTAGTAAACTATTTAAATCTAAAAAAAGGTGATTTAGTGTTAGATTTGGCTTGTGGAAAAGGTAGACACTCCATTTATCTTAACTCACTGGGATTTGATGTTATAGGCGCCGATTTATCTAAAAATAGCATACAACAAGCCAAAAAGTTTGAAAATGAAAGTTTGAAATTTATTGAACATGACATGCGCAATCCTTTCACTAGAACATATGATGCTATCTTAAACTTGTTTACAAGTTTTGGTTTTTTTGAAGATGATAACGAAGACATTACCGTATTAAAAAATATAAAAAACGGGTTAAAAAATAATGGTGTTGCTATCATCGATTTTATGAACTCGAAAAAGGTAATTGCCAATTTAATTCCTCAAGAAAGTCAAACTATTGAAGGTATTACTTTCAATATTACTCGCTATGTTGAAAATAATTTTATTGTTAAGGAAATTAATTTTATAGCTGATGGAAAGCAGCACACCTATTTTGAAAAAGTTAAAAATTTAGATTTAACAAAAATAAATACCTATCTCAATTCTGTAAATTTTAAAATTAAACATACCTTTGGAGATTACCAATTAACAAATTTCAATGAAGAATCTTCTGATCGCTTAATTTTAGTTTTAGAATGACATATATCGCATTAATTTTATCGGTTTTAATAGGAATTAGTATTGTTTTTGGCTTAAAACCTAGCGCAAAAACAGTACAACTTTTATTGGCTTTTAGTGGAGCCTATTTACTTTCAATTACTATTCTTCATTTATTTCCTGAAGTTTACAATATTGGCAATGTCAATGTAGGACTTTATATTCTATTAGGCTTATTATTACAGTTAATCTTAGATTTCTTTTCAAAAGGTGCTGAACATGGTCATATTCACATTCAAGAAAATATGACCTTTCCTTGGGCTTTATTTGTAAGCATTTGCTTACACGCTTTTATGGAAGGTATTCCTTTAGCACATAACCACCATCATGAACATTTACTATGGGCCATTGTAGTACATAAAGTTCCAATAGCAATTATTTTAGGAACTTTCTTTGTCAAATCTGGAATTGCTAAAAATAAAGCCGTACTTTTTTTACTGGCCTTTTCATTGATGTCTCCATTAGGTAGTTTGGCTGGAGAAAATATTTCATTATTAATTACTTATAAAACTGAAATTACAGCTATAATTATTGGAATTTTCTTACATATTTCAACTATTATTTTATTTGAAACATCTAAAGACCACAAATTTAATTTACTCAAATTTATTGCAATTATTATAGGAATGCTTGTGGCATATTTGGCATAATTAAATAAAATAGTAAACTGCAGTATAACAATAATGAGCAACTACCCCTGCAAAAATACCACCAATGGTGTGTGATAAAAGTGCTTTTGAAGTTAGCTCTCTAAATTTCAAAGTATCTAACATTGCTGTATGGGTGCTTAAGTAACCACTCCAACACATTCCCATTGCAGTAAATACAGCGATAGTATCTCCTGTTACAATCCCATCTGCTATAAATGCTTTTACTAAAGATAGAGAAGCTCCAACAGCACCTAATGAGGTTATTGGAAATGCTATTAATTCAGGACTTTCAAATCCAAATAACCCTTCAAAAAGCCACCAAATTTTACCAGCTAGTTCAGGTAGTAATGGTACTCCCTCATACGCAAGACCTTGGTAGCCAATTGCGGCATCTTTAACTCCAAAAGTAAGCATCATTACCATGGTAGAAATTATCAACACGCCTGGTATAATTGCTAGTCCTAGATTAACTCCTGATTTTCCTCCATCTAAAATTGAATTTAAAAATCTTATAAATACACCTCCTTCAGATTTAAAACTGATTGTTTCATCTAACTCAACTGTTTCATCAGTTGAAGTTTGACCAATTTTATTTTTAATTAAAAATTGCATTAACCTAGTAGAAATAATAGCTCCTGTGATGGCTCCAAAAAGACCAATCATGGCTGCTAAAAATAAATTTTCAGTATTACCTGGTATCTTTAAAGTAGACATAAAGGTAATCACTATCAACCCCATTCCAAAGGCTGTTCCAAAATTTGTTAGTGAAATTAATTCAACTTTTTTAAAATATTTATTAAAACTTTTATCGTTAGATAAACTTATAATGGCTGGATTATCCGATAAAAAAGTTAACACCCCTGCCAATGAAGCTACGCCTGGTAAATTAAATAAAGGTCTCATTAATGGTGCTAAAATTATTTCAAGCAAACGCACAACTCCAAATTCAATTAATAGTTTCCCTAATGCTCCAGACAATACCGTAATTCCCATAATATAAAACACGGTGTTCATTAATAAATCCCATGCAGTGTTCATAATTGTATTGAGCATATTTGTTACACCCATTATGGAGCCTATGTATCCAAATATTCCAAAAAATACTGCTAAAAACAGGATAGCTTCATAGCGTCTTTGTTGTAAAAAATTTGATTGTTTTATTGATTTTAGAGCGCTCATTCTAAGTTAAATTAATTTTTAAAAATGCGTAAATTTACCATTAATTCTATATAGGAACACTAAAAAAGCCCTCAAAATAAAGGGCTTGGTATATTTTATAAAATATAAAACTTAATTTTAAAATTGCTAAAAAAATAGTGAATTAATGAATTAAACTCTGTAGAATATTAGCTATAACTCATAATTCTATGCAAATAATAAATTCTATTTTAATTTGCTACTTGACTAATGAACTTAATTCTCATTAAACGAAGTTCTTCATCATCATATTCCCCATCAAATTCATCTAAAGCATCTTGAATTCTATCATTTTCAGATTCCATAAAATACTCAAAAATTTCTTCTTGTTGATCTTCATCTAACAATTCATCAATACAATAATCAATATTAATTTTAGTACCACTATACACAATGCGTTGCATTTCTTCAATTAATTCACTAAATGTTAAACCTTTAGATTTAGCGATATCTTGCAATGGAATTTTACGATCTGTATTTTGAATAATAAATAGCTTAAGTCCAGAATTTACACCCGTACTTTTAACTACAAAATCATCAGGTCTCATTACATCGTTTTCTTCAACGTATTTAGAAATCAGCTGAATAAAAGGCTTTCCAAATTTACTAGCTTTTCCCTCACCTACACCATAAATATTCTTGAGTTCATCCATGGTAATTGGATATTTTAAAGCCATATCTTCTAAAGACATTTCTTGAAAAACTGCGTATGGAGGTACTCCATGTTTTTTAGCAACAGATTTCTGTAAATCTTTTAATAACTTAACTAAAGTTTCATCTGCAGCAGCTCCTCCTCCTTTTTCATTAGTAACAACATTTGTAGTATCATCTTCTTCATATTGATGATCTTCAGTCATTAAAAATGAAACTGGATTTTTAATATAATCCAATCCTTTGTCCGTTATTTTAACAACACCGTATTGTTCAATTTCTTTTCTAATATAACCAGCTACTAGTGCTTGTCTAATTAAAGCCATCCAATAAAAACCTTCATGGTTTTTTCCAGAACCAAAAAATGGTTGTGTATCTGTTTTATGCGATTTTAAAAGTGCATTTACTTTCCCTATTAAAGTATTTACCAATTCTTTAGCTTTGTATTTTTGATTGGTATCACGAACTACCTCTAGTAATTTTTTAAGTTCATCCTTAGCTTCATGTTTTTTCTTAGGGTTTTTAACATTATCATCCATCTCAGCACCTAAACCATTTACTTCATCAAAATCTTCTCCAAAATAATGAAGCAAATATTTTCTTCGAGACATGGAGGTTTCTGCATAACCCACCACTTCTTGTAGCAAAGCGTTTCCTATTTCTTGTTCAGCTATAGGTTTTCCAGATAAGAATTTTTCTAATTTTTCAATGTCTTTATAAGCATAATACGCCAAACAATACCCTTCACCACCATCACGTCCTGCTCTACCTGTTTCTTGGTAATAACTTTCTAAACTTTTAGGAATGTCATGATGAATTACAAAACGCACATCTGGCTTGTCTATTCCCATACCAAAAGCAATGGTAGCTACTACCACATCTACATCTTCCATTAAAAACATATCTTGATGCTTGGCTCTTGTTTTGGCATCTAAACCCGCATGATATGGTACAGCTTTTATACCATTTACTTGTAATAGCTGAGCAATCTCTTCAACTTTTTTACGACTTAAACAATAGATAATTCCAGATTTACCGGTATGCTGTCTAATAAACCTAATAATATCTCCTTCAATGTTTTTTGTTTTAGGGCGTACATCATAAAATAAATTGGGTCTGTTAAATGATGCTTTAAATGTTTTAGCATTAGACATTCCCAGTGTTTTTATAATATCATCTTGTACTTTTTGGGTAGCTGTAGCAGTAAGTCCAATTAAAGGAACATTATCAATCTTTTCAATAATAGCTCTTAAATTACGATATTCTGGTCTAAAATCATGTCCCCATTCTGAAATACAATGCGCTTCATCAATGGCTACAAATGAAATGTTTTGAGATTTTAAAAAATCTATATATTCCTCTTTTATAAGTGATTCTGGGGCAACGTATAATAATTTAGTAATCCCATTTTCAATATCACTTTTCACTTGCGCTACTTCAGTTTTATTTAACGAAGAATTTAATACATGCGCTATTCCTTTGTTGTCTGAAATTCCTCGTATGGCATCAACCTGATTTTTCATCAAGGCAATTAATGGTGAAACTACTATAGCAGTTCCATCTTTTACTAATGCCGGTAACTGATAACATAAAGATTTTCCTCCTCCGGTAGGCATAATAACAAAAGTATCACTTCCTTGAATGATACTTGTAATAACATCTTCTTGTAAACCTTTAAAATTATTAAATCCAAAGTACTTTTTCAAAGCCTTGTGTAAATCAACTTCTTTACTATTCATGGTCTTTTCTGTATAGTTGTTTCTATTTTAGAATTTAAACTATTTTTAATTTTTAGTGAATATTTAATTTTACAAATTTCTGACTTTCGCTTTTTTTTCGGCAGTTTATTCAATTTCTAATTAAATAAATTTATTTTTGTTAGCTAATAAAGATAAAACATTTTTTTAATAGAAAACCTAAATCAATTGAAAAATAAAAGTACAATTATTGAGACTGCTAAACAAACAATTAAAGCCGAAAGTAAAGCAATTGCGAATTTAATAAATTTTTTAACGGAAGATTTTGAAAATGCAGTAAATTTTATTCAAGAGTCTAAAGGAAGAGTTATTATTACAGGTATTGGGAAAAGTGCTATTATTGCTCAAAAAATTGTGGCTACTTTTAACTCTACTGGAACACCTGCAATTTTTATGCACGCTGCAGATGCTATCCACGGAGATTTAGGAACTATTCAAAAAAATGATGTAGTAATATGTATCTCTAAAAGTGGAAATACCCCTGAAATTAAAGTTTTAGTACCATTAATTAAAAATTACGGGAACAAAATCATAGCCATTACTGGAAACATCAGTTCTTATTTAGGCACAAACTCCGACTTTGTTTTAAACTCATTTGTTGAAAAAGAAGCCTGTCCTAATAACCTCGCTCCTACAACAAGTACTACAGCCCAATTGGTAATTGGTGATGCGCTGGCAGTGTGCTTGTTAGAATTAAATAATTTTTCAAGTAAAGATTTTGCGAAATATCATCCAGGTGGAGCTTTGGGTAAAAAATTATATTTAAGAGTTCATGATTTAATTGATAAAAATGAACTCCCTCAAGTACAACCTTCAACTCCAATTAAAGATGTTATTATTGAAATTTCAAAAAAGCGTTTAGGTACTACAGCAGTTATAGAAAATAATAAAATTGTTGGTATCATCACCGATGGTGATTTAAGAAGAATGTTAAAAGACAATACAGATATTAGTAAATTAACAGCTTGTGATATTATGAGTAAAAGTCCTAAAACAATTCAAGTAGATGCCATGGCAATCGAAGCTTTAGAAACGATGGAATCAAATAATATTACACAAATATTAGTTGTGGATGATTTAAAATATGTAGGAGTTGTACATTTGCATGATTTATTAAAAGAAGGAATTTTTTAAAATGGCAAAAAAAGAAGAAAAAGACATGTCGTTTTTAGACCATGTTGAAGAGTTAAGATGGCATTTAGTACGTTCAACTTTTGCAGTAATGTTGGTTGCTATTATTGCTTTTTTAATGAAAGATTTTATTTTTAACAAAATTATCTTTGCACCTAAAAATGCTGATTTTTTCACCTACCAATTCTTTTGTAAGGTGTCTAAATTCTTTGGAACCGATGGTTTGTGTATTGATGATATTCCTTTTACGTTTCAAAGTTTAGCAATGGCTGAACAGTTTAGTGTGCATATATGGACTTCAATTACAGCAGGTTTTATTATTGCCTTTCCATTTATTATTTGGGAATTTTGGAAATTTATTAGCCCTGGTTTGTATGAAAAAGAACGTAAAGGAGCTAAAAGCTTTATCATTATTTCCTCCTTTTTATTTTTCATTGGAGTATTATTTGGATACTATGTAGTTACACCGCTTTCAGTGAACTTTTTAGGAAATTATTCCATCAGTGATATGGTAGAAAGAAACATAAAAATTGGTTCTTATATTGCTTTGGTAAGATCCTCAACACTAGCTTCTGGCTTAATTTTTGAATTGCCAATTATTATGTACTTTTTAACCAAAATGGGCTTGATTACTCCAGAATTTTTAAGAAAATATAGAAAACATGCCTTGGTATTAGTACTAATTTTAGCTGCGGTTATTACACCACCTGATATCATTAGTCAAATAATTGTAGCTATCCCTATTTTATTGTTGTATGAAGTAAGTATATATATCTCAAAAATAGTACTAAAACGCGAACGTAAAAGAGAACAAGAAAATGCCTAATCAAATAGAAGAATTCAATGCTTATCGTCAAAAAATGAACGATAAAATTTTATCTGATGATAATAAAGTTATCAAAAGAATATTTAATTTAGATACCAATGCCTACAAAAGTGGTCATTTAGACGTAAAAACAAAAGAATTACTAGGCTTGGTTGCATCCGCAGTACTTCGTTGTGATGACTGCATAAAATACCATCTAGAAACGGCTTTTAAACAAGGTGCTTCTAAAGAAGAAGTGATGGAAACACTCTCTATTGCTACTTTGGTAGGTGGAACCATTGTAATTCCACATTTAAGAAGGGCTTATGAGTTTTGGGAAGCATTAGAGTACAATCATACAAATCGCTAAAAAGTAAAACAACAATGATATTAAGAGCCGAAAATATTAAAAAAAAATATGGAAGCCGCTATGTAGTGAAAGGCATTTCATTAGAGGTTGAACAAGGACAAATAGTAGGATTACTAGGACCTAATGGAGCAGGTAAAACAACCTCCTTTTATATGATTGTTGGTATGATTAAACCCAATGAAGGAAGCATTTTTTTAAATGATAAAGAGATTACCGATTTTCCAATGCATAAAAGAGCACAACAAGGGGTTGGATATTTAGCACAAGAAGCCTCTGTTTTTAGAAAATTATCGGTAGAAGACAATATTATGTCTGTATTACAATTTACCGACCTTTCAAAAATTGAACAAAAGAAAAAATTAGAATCTCTAATTGAAGAATTTAGCTTAGGTCATGTACGTACCAATCGCGGTGATTTACTTTCAGGTGGTGAACGACGTAGAACAGAAATTGCTCGTGCCTTGGCTTCCGACCCAAAATTTATTTTATTAGATGAACCTTTTGCTGGTGTTGACCCCATTGCCGTAGAAGATATTCAAAGTATTGTAGCACACTTAAAAGATAGAAACATTGGTATTTTAATTACCGACCACAATGTTCAAGAAACTCTTGCCATTACAGATAAAACTTACTTAATGTTTGAAGGAGGTATTTTAAAAGAAGGAACCCCTCAAGAACTTGCTGAAGATGAAACTGTTAGACGTGTTTATTTAGGAAAAGACTTTGAACTTAAAAAGAAAAAGTTTTCATCATAAAATAATTCAACAGCTATGAATTATAAACCTATAATAGCTAGAGTTGTTAAGCAGTTAGAAAATTTCAATAACTGTGGCGAAGTTGCAGATTATATTTCTGAGCTTCGTTTGGTAGATCCTCATAAATTTGGAATTCATCTAACTACAATAAAAAATAAGCAATACAGTTTTGGAGATGCTCATGAAAAATTTTCTATCCAAAGTATTGCCAAGGTATTGTCTTTAGTTTTAGCTTTTAAATTAGAAAACAATCATTTATGGAAACGTGTTGGTGTTGAACCTTCAGGAACTTCCTTTAATTCATTGGCTCAATTAGAGTTAGATGGTGGTATTCCTAGAAATCCACTAATCAATTCAGGCGCTATTGTTATTTGTGATGTATTGATTTCTCATTTAAAAAATCCAAAAAAAGATTTTATTGAATTTGTACGAAAAGTTTCTGGAATTGAAACCATTGATTATTGTCCAAGAATTGCTGAATCTGAAAAATTAACAGGGTATCGAAATACTGCTTTGGTAAATTTAATGAAAGCCTATAACAATATCCATAATGATATTGATGAAATTATGGATTTTTATTTCAATTTATGTTCTATTGAAATGACGTGCCAAGAACTTTCTCAAACATTTTTATTTTTAGCAAATCATGGCATTTGCCCTGCTACTCAAGAAAAAATTATCTCCAAAAGTAAATCCAAAAGAATCAATGCTATTATGCAATCATGTGGATTTTATGATGAAGCTGGAGAATTTGCTTTTAAAGTAGGTTTACCAGGTAAAAGCGGTGTTGGTGGAGGCATTGTTGCCATTTATCCTCATAAATATAGCATTGCTGTATGGAGTCCAAAATTAAATAAAAAAGGAAATTCAACCAAAGGAGTTCAATTTTTAGAATTGTTTACTACCGAAACGCAAACTTCAATTTTCTAATTAGTAGCATCCTTAAAAAGTGCTGCCATAAATACGTATAATAAAATAACCATAGGGATGGCTACAAATTGAAAAAATACACACAATACTGCAGTAAAACCTACAAATACATACTTAACTTTATTAGATTTCCAAGTGTAATCTTTAAACTTTAAAGAAAATAACGGAATCTCAGCATTCATTAAAAAACTTAGTAAAAAGGTAAGTACTATTAAAAACCACTTATTTTCAATTAAATTTACAGCAAATTCTAAAGAACTATAGGTTAAAATTAATGGTAGCGACAATACAACTAAAGCTGCTGCTGGTGTTGGTAAACCTATAAAAGAAGTTGTTTGGCGTTCATCAATATTAAATTTTGCTAATCTGTAAGCTGCTGCCAATGTAATTAACAAACCTACATATGGCAAAAGTTCAACCTCTGAAGTTTTCCAAGATATAATTTCTGTATTAAAAATTTCTAAACTATTTTTAGTTTTTAATAGTTGAAACATCACAATACCTGGCACCACCCCACTCGTAACTACATCTGCTAATGAGTCTAATTGTTTTCCTAACTCGCCTTGAACTTTTAATAATCGTGCTGCAAATCCATCAAAAAAATCAAAAAATATTCCTAAAAACACAAAATAAGCAGCCAAAATTAACTCCCCTTCTACTGCAAAAATAGCAGCAATAGTTCCTGATAATAAATTAAGTAAGGTAAGAACATTGGGAAGGTGATTTTTATAGATCATAAAGTTAAATTTTCGTAAATTTAATAAACTATTTATTTAATAAGATTTAATTATATTTAAATTTTTAAAAACTTTTAAATGCCCATCATTAAATCGTCTTATACTCCTCCTTTTTATTTTAAAAACACCCATTTCAATACTATTTATAAAACCTTATTTATAAAAGGTCAAATTGCCTACCGTAGAGAACGAATACCAACACCTGACAATGATTTTTTAGACTTAGATTTTTCTACTGTAGGTTCCAAAACTTTGGTAATTGCCTTGCACGGTCTCGAAGGAAGCTCACAATCTAAATACATAGTTTCGGTAGTCAATTATTTAAATTCAAAAGCAATAGATTGTTTAGCCGTTAATTTTAGGGGTTGTAGCGGTGAAGATAATTTGAATTTATATTCTTATAACAGCGGAAAAACAGATGATGTAAACGCTATTATTCATCATGTATTAAACAAGTATTCTTATACAAATATTTTATTATTAGGCTATAGTATGGGAGGAAATATCACCTTAAAATACATGGGAGAAACTCATAATATTCCTTCCGAAATTAAAGGAGCTGTTGCTATTTCAACGCCTTGTAATTTGGAAGGTTCTTCTTTAGCCTTGTCAAAGTGGGAAAACAGGATTTATTTAAAGCGTTTTTTAAGAAGTTTAAAAAGTAAATCACTTCAAAAACTAAAAAAATTTCCTCACAATATTTTAAATAAAGAAGCGATATTGAAAGCTAATAATTTTATGGAATTTGATAATGCTGTTACTGCGCCAGTGTTTGGATTTAAAAATGCACAAGATTATTATGCGCAATCTAGTTCCATTCACTTTATTCCAACTATACAAAAGCCAACGCTTTTAATCAATGCTTTGGATGATACCTTTTTATCTGAAAATTGTTATCCATTTGCATTGGCGAACAAACACCCTTATTTAAGCTTAGAAACCCCAACTTATGGCGGACATGTTGGTTTCAACACTGCTCTTGGTAAAACTAAATTATATTGGAGTGAACATCGAATTTTTGAATTTATACAACATATTATTTCTTAAATTTAAAACATAACTTCTAAAGTTTTTTTACATTCGTAGCTTTATAATCATACTTATACTTTAAAAAAGTAAGTAGTAACATTTAAATTCATTCACTAACAAGCAATAGACTCTCTTAACTAATTATAATGAAAAAATATGTATTTATTTTTAGCCTCCTGTGTTGTTTTATCATAAACAGTACTGCCCAAAATAAACTTTCAGACAAAGCAACAGTAAGTGTGGTAACGTGTGGGCCTGGTTCAGAGCTATTTACAGCATTTGGTCATAGTGCATTTAGAGTTTATGACCCTTTAATTGGTTTTGATAAAATATACAATTATGGTACGTTCGATTTTAATGCGCCTAATTTTTATTTAAATTTTGCCAAAGGAAAATTAACCTACTTTTTATCAACCACTCGTTTTAATTACTTTTTACAAGTATATCGATACGAAAATAGGTGGGTAAAAACACAAGAACTCAATTTAACACCAAACGAAGTACAAGCTGTTTTTAATTTTTTGGAACAAAACGCTAAACCTGAAAATAGAGACTATCAGTACGACTTTTTTTATGATAATTGCTCCACTAAAATTGAAGAAGTACTTACCACTGTTTTAAAGGATAAAATTGTTTTTAGCAACCAACATATCACTACACAAAAATCGCATAGAGATTTGATTGCAGATTACACCAAAGCAAATTACAAATGGGGTAAATTTGGAATAGATTTGGCATTAGGGTCAGTTATTGATGATAAAGCAACCAAAGATGATTATAAATTTTTACCAGATTATATTTTTCAAGCTTTTAACAACGCGAGCATCCAAAAAAATGACCATCAAGAACCTTTAGTAAAAAAAACTACTACTATTTTAAATGAAAACAACTCTAAAAAAGAAACATTGTTCTTTCAACCTTTGATTGTTTTTATATTGTTAAGCATCGGTATTCTTTTTATCACTTTCAAAAACTATAAAAACCAATCCCGTACTAAGTACTTAGATTTTTTACTTTTTTTTAGTACTGGAATTATTGGAATAGTTGTTTTATTACTATGGTTTGCTACTAGCCATACAGCTACCTATAAAAATTTAAATTTTTTATGGGCTTTTGCACCTAATAGTATTATTGCTTTTTATTTTTTAAAATCAAAAATACCTACGTGGTTACAGTTTTACATCTTGTTTTTACTACTTTTATTACTGGGTATGGGTATCACTTGGATATTAAAAATTCAAATCTTTAATAGTGCTTTGTTACCATTTATACTAGCATTAGCCGTTAGATATAGTTATTTAAGTTATCGTTTGAACTAACAAGTATTATTTATTTGTGAGGGTGAACGTAAATAATAACGTGTTAATTTTCATATATTGTTTGGAGGTACTATTTGGTAAACTGCTTCATTTTGTTTGCAATAACGGTTTGATACGTCTTTGCAAGAAGTTAAAAACAACGAAGCAAACTTTTGCGATTGCTTCACTGTAAAGTTTTAAAAAGAGCAGAGTAAACGCATCGTAAAACGCTAAAAATTAGACACAAACAATTTTAAGTCCCTCTAAAAAATAACACCGTACTAATGGTTTTTATCACTATTTTAAAATCTAACAATAAATTACGTTCTTTTATATAGTACAAATCGTACATTAATTTTTTTTGCTGATCATCTACAGAACTCGCATATGGGTGCATTACTTGAGCCCATCCTGTTAAACCTGGTTTAATCACATGTCTAATGGAATAAAACGGAATTTCGTTTTCTAGTTGTGTTACAAATTCTGGTCGTTCAGGTCGAGGTCCTATCAAACTCATTTCTCCTTTAAATACATTGATAAACTGAGGAACTTCATCCAATCGTGTTTTTCGCAATAAACGACCAAAACGAGTCACTCTAACATCATTTTTTTGTGCCCATTCAGCACCATTTTTTTCTGCATCAACCACCATAGACCTGAATTTAATAATCTTAAATTCTCTACCTCTTTTTCCAACTCTAGTTTGTTTATACAATAAACTTCCTCTATTTGCTATCAAATTTCCCAAAGCTACTAAAGGTGTTAGGGCTATAAAAAAAACAATCCCCACCAAGGCACATACTACATCTAACATACGTCTAAATGCTAAATACAAGTTATTTTGATGACTTTTACTAAAGGTAAAATAATTATAAAAATTAGGATTTAGTTGATTTTCTGAAACTCTCAATGTTTCTTCTTCTAAAAAGCTATCAAAATTTTTAATACTCATTCCTTTTTCAAACAAATCAATTAACTGTTTATTGATCGCTCCTTTAATAAAATTTAAGTTATTAGCAGATACCAAAATTTCATTGATATTTTTGGTGAGTACTAATTTTTCAATTTTGGTAGTTGTACTAGAAATAAACAACGCTTCACCTAAACTATCTATTGGGTGTTCAGAAATATAGGCAACTGTTTTAATTGCTTCATTATCAGTTATTGAATTTACCAATTTTTCTATTTCATCTCGATTGCCAATTAGTAAAATATTCTTTAAAAATCTAGGAGAAAATATAAATTGTATGTATAAAAACCTATTCAGTAAAATAGCGAACAATAAGGTAAGTGTAAAATAGACTATCTGTATCCTATTTTGAGGAAGTTCAGGAGAAATAATTGGGGTAAATACATAAAACAATACGGTAAATACTACAGTAATTAAAGTACTTCTAAGTGTTAAATATTGGTCGCTGGCCACTTTTAAATCGTACATTTCAAAAATTTCACCAAAAAACCAAACGTACACCGCTAACAAAAAAATCCAAGAGATATTTTTTGAACTAGCAATGTTAAAATATTGAAAGTTGAAATAGTAACTTACAACTAACAATCCTGTTAACGCAAAAATAACATCAAAAAAACGCAAGTATAGTTTACGTTCAGAAATACTGAAATGTAAGGTATCTTGGGGCATGTTAGCTTGTTAATTTTTAACAAAAATAACTACTTAGATCTAAATAGCGCTATTATTTTAACATTTTATTCATAAATAGCCTTGTAAAGTAAAAGGCAGATTGTATCAAATTTAGCTTTTCCAATGTTCTATATACTTTCCAATTATAAGTTAACAATTTTAATTTATTACTAGAAAGAGACGACTTTCTTTTGGTATAATACGCCAATGGCTGTTCAATACCTCTTGCAATGTTATTGTTTTTGGTAATTTTCAACCATAAAGCCCAATCTTGACGCTTTTTTAATAATGGAAAATATACTTTACCTATGTGTGGTACGCTATACATGACTGTTAAACAGCCTAAAAAATTATTCTTTAGCAAGTCATTATAACTCACTTGTTGTTTTGCCTTCAATACTTTTATGCGATCTCCAAATTCATTTACAACAACGTAAGAAGTAAATGACAACGCACAATGATGTTGTTGCATAAAACGAACTTGAATGGTTAACTTCTCTGGATGCCAACGATCATCACTGTCTAAAAAAGCAATAAACGTACCTTTAGCAATGTCAAGTGCTTTATTTCTAGCAACAGCTGTACCAGAGTTTTTAGATAGTTTAATTAATGTTATTCTTATATCCTTAGTTATCAATTTTTCAATACTAGCTATAGAGTCATCCGTTGAAGCATCATCCACTATAATCAACTCCCAGTACGGATAACTTTGAGCTAAAACACTTTCAATACTAGCTTTTATAAAAGCTGCTGCATTGTAGTTAGGCATAATAATACTTACCAGTGCTTCTTTCATTTCTTAAATTGTAGATATAAAACCTTTTAATTTACCATTTTCAGCGATAATGGTTTGCGCTGTTTTAATGGTTATTTCAATATCATTTTTAAAGTAGTTGCCAATTTCACTTTTTAAAATACTTAACTCATCAGCTGATAACGTTTGTTCAATTAAAAAGATTAACGCTCCTTTTTTTATTTGATGTACTTGATAGGTTAACAATAGTTGATGAGTTTTCGCTAAGTTTTTAAAAATATAATAAAAATACAAGCTTGGGTAGGTTTCTTTTTTTCCATACACCAGCTCACCCACTCTCCCTGTAACTTCCTCAATGATACGATGTTGCATTCCGCAAGTACATTTTTTACTTTTTGGAGCTAGTTTGATATAATCACCTAGTCGATACCTGATTATTGGAAATGATTGCATTTGTAAATTGGTAACCACTATTTCATGATTCCATTCTTCAACAATCACTCCTTCCATGTTGATATGCATATTTCCATTTGGACATTCAAAAGCAATAATCCCCGTTTCTGCTGCACCATATTCACTAATCATTTTAACTCCAAACGCTTGTTCAATTTCATTTTGATAGGTGCCATAAATCTTTTCAGAAGTTCCCTTTACCATTTTTAATAAACCAGGTTTTTCTATCTGTTGGGTATTAATGTATTTAGCCAATTCATAAATTAAAGAGGAATACCCATGTAAAAAATGTGCTTTTTTTAATTTTTTAGCAAACCTTTGAAGTGCCTGTTGTTGAAGTTTAAATAAACGAAACCTATTTTGTAAAACATCTAAAAACTTGGTTTTTAATTGTGAGAACATTGAAAAATTGTATCCCCAAAAATAGCCATTACGTTCCCAAGGTTGAACTTGATACCAAGTATATCCTCTAAAAATTGCTGCTCTATTAAAGGAATCTGCTTGCTCTTCTCTTTTAAAGTTTAAAGTACTTCCTGTAGTTCCAGAAGTAGTTGCCTTCACATATTTTTTTAATTTTTGTTGGCTATGCAGCTCTTTATTATAAGTTATCAATTCTTCTTTGGTGATGATTGGAATTTTATTCAAATCAGCCAAACTCGTAATCATAGAAGGAGTTATTCCTAAACTTTCCAACTTATTTTTATAATAAGGAGTATGATTGAACGCATTATTCACCAATTTTTTTAATTGTTGCAGTTGATAAGCTTCCAATTCTTTTAGGCTCCATTTTTCAGTAATCTTTAAAAACTGTAACTGTTGGTTTAACGAAGGATTTCGCAGTTTTTGCCCTAATTTAAAAATGATTTTATACCACATCAACTTAAAATTTTCTTCCACGATTGTTTTACGGTTTCCAAATCAAATTTTGAAATCATTGCTCTTGCATTTATCGTTAATTGTTGTCCTACACTTTCATGATTTAAAAGATACAAAATTTTAGCTACCATCTGCTCAACATTTTTTGATTCCACTAAAAGCCCTGTTTCTTCATGTGCTATTAAATAAGGAATTCCCCCTACATTAGTTGAAACTACTGGTAAGCCTAATGCCATAGCTTCAATGACACTTACAGGAGTGTTATCTATCGTTGTGGTATTGATAAAAATATCAAAATTTTTAGCTTTTTGTAACCATTCTTCTTTAGTTAAATAGCCTGTAAATTCAATGTTATTGGTTAATTTTTTTAGTCTTACCAAAGCTTTTGCCTGTTGCAAAGAGCCATCTTTATCTGGACCTACCATACAAAGTTGTGCCTTTGGATACGTTTTTTTTAAGGCTTCCAATACGGCTATCGCCATGAAAGGATTGTATATTTGATCAAACGCACGTACCCATAGTAATTTAGGGGCTAATTGCTTTCTTTTTTTAAATGAATAATACTGTAAATCAATTCCATTGGCAATAAATTCAGTCTTAAAATTATAGGATAAAAACACCTCTTTTAGATACTTAGATGGAGCTATATTTATAGTAGCATTTGAAAATATTAACCGACTTAATCGTGGATGCTCTTGGAGTCTTTTAGGCAAGTTTCCTCCATGTAAAATTGGAATATAACTTATATAAAATAACCTAGCCAATTGAGATACAATTAAAGCATAATAAAAATTAAGTGTACTGTAGGTGTCAATTAAAACTATGGAAGCTTTTCGATGTTTTAACAGTCCCCAACACATATGCAACAATCGGAAAATTTTGCTTTTTTTATCCGAGTAGCTAACTACTTCCATCCCTAACTCTTTTAATACAAGACTTAATTGATTAGAAGTGGTTGGGTTCCCTCCTTTTAAATGATTTCCTATGTAAAGAACTTTTTTCATTCGGTACTGGCAACTTTAGGAATTTCCAACTCTTTAAAAGTAATTTTTGCAACACTTAGTCCATAAATAAAAGCAGGAAAAGCAATACGCATTGCTGAATGGTTAATGGTTAAAAACCAAAATAATAAAAATGCTCCTAAAAAACCTCTTGCTAAAAAAGGTTGTTTTAATATATGCCTTGTTGGAATCGCTAATAAAATAATCAATATCAAAACCCCTACCATTCCGTGTTCAGAAATCAATCTACCAATTTCATTGTGTGAGGCTGCCAACTTATCCAATTTGTCTAACCTATAAAATTTGCTACCTCCAACACCTAATCCAAAATAAGGATTATCAAAAAACCCCTCTAATTCAGCTTTTAAAATATCTAACCTCCCTGTAGTAAAATCATTTTTAGCAATCCCAGCAGCATTTTTATTTGTGTACCTATTAATAATCATGCCATCTGTAATGTTAGCTGTATAAATCATTAAAAAAATTCCAAATAAAAATGTTAAGCCCAAATATTTGAAAAGGTTTTTTAATTGATTTTTTGTAACCAAAACATAGTAAAAAATAAAAACACTAAGCGCTATTAAGGCAGTCAACATACCTCCCCTTGAGAAAGTCAATACCCCACGATACGTAATATAAACTAAAAAGAAAAAATCTACTCCAAAAAAAGAGAAAATACGCCTTTTAAAAACCAAATGTATTGCAAAAACAAATACTCCTAAACCTAAAATAGTTGCTACTTGATTGGGTCCAAATCCACCTGAAGCTGCAAAATTAGCTTCACCTCCAAAACGAATATTTTCAATATCAGGGGTTTTAAAATACAACAAACTTAACATCGAAATAATAGGCAAGCCCATCACAAACAACAGGTTTAAAAGTGCTGTTAACGAGATAGGACGCTTGTAAAAATAAATAGCGCTTAACCCCAATAAAACAGGACCACTCAAATTAAAGGCAATCGCCTTTCTAATAGATTCATCAAAAGGAATATCTATAAAAGCTATACCTATTAATAGTAATAAGATATAAATTAAATAACCAACAGATATATGATGCCTTCGTTTTTCCACCCATAAGCCAACTCCTAAAAATAACAATACCGAATATTTAGGCAATTCATGAAAAACCATCCCTCCAGACATCCTAAACAACACTTCAGCACCAATCATATAAGCACTCCAAAATATGGCTTGGTTTTCATCATTTTTAGCACGTATAATAAACAGCACCCCAAATACAACTATCAATGCAGAGTATATTTTAGTAATCATCCCTGACAGTAACAACACTCCTAATACCAAATGGAAAGAAGCTAGCAAAAAACGCGTATTTAAAATGTTAACTTTCATCTTTGTAGATTTCTACTAGTTTATTCATATAAACCTCTTGGCTATAATTTTGTTGAATTCGTTGCTGTAAAGCCACTCCCCATGCATCTCTTTTATGGGCATTCTCAATTAAAAATTGCAGTGCATTAGCTAATTCATTGCTATTTTCTGCTGGAACTACCAACCCACATTGCTGATGTTTAACTACAGAGCTACATTCCCCTACATTAGTCACCACCACTGGTAATTTTTCCAAACCATATTCTAATAAAGCTACTGGCAATCCTTCAGATTTAGAAGCCAATACGCCTATAGCAGCTTGTTGCAATACCTCAGCGACATTTTTAATACTTCCATACAAAAATACATGGTTATTTAAGTCATTAGCCACTATAAAAGAATTAATTTGAGAAGCATAGGTATCTTTAAAATCCATCCCCACCAAATGCAAACTCCAGTTTGGATGACATTGTTTAATTTTTGTAAAAGCTTCAAGTAAATTTAAATGATCTTTTTGTGGCCTTAAATTCGCCAAACAGACGATACGTTTTCCTGTGATGCCTTTTAAAAAAATGATGTCATTAGATGTTTTTGTTAACACTGCAAAATTAGAAAGATAGGTTACTTGAGGAGCTTTTAAATTTAAACGCGCCCAATCAGCTAATTTTTTATTGACTGAAAGAATTGCTTTAAATCTTCTTGAAATTAGTTTTAATGGAAAAATACTTCTATTAGATACCTGTTCACTATTACCATAATGATCGTGCCAAATAAGCCGAACGTTTGGACAAAAAAGCGTGACCAAATACGCCATAAAGTAAGAAGATGAATGCGCATGAATCAAATTTATTTGATGCTTTTTTACATACGTTATCAATTTTTTAAGTGCAACAATGTCTAAGGCATATTTTTTGTTTAAAAACACATAAGAAACATTGGGCGCTATTTTTTCTTTTAAATCTCCTTCTTTTCGGGTAACTCCTATGTGTGACACCACACTCAACTCCGCCAAACCATTGGCGATGTTTACAGCCATCATTTCTGCCCCACCTGCCTGTAAGGAATCTATAAGTTGTATGACGTTTAGTTGTTTGATAATACTATAATTTTTAATGTCATTGCGAGCACAGCGAAGCAATTCCCCACGTCATTGCGAGCACAGCGAAGCAATCCCCCAGTCATTGCGAACGAAATGAAGCAATCCCCCCCAGTCATTGCGAGCAACGCGAAGCAATCCCTCACGTCATTGCGAGCACAGCGAAGCAATCCCCTGTTCAAATTTTTCCAACGTAAAGTTTCGTGACCACTCTAACGCATTTTTTGAATGCATCTTATACATTTCAATAGTTGTTAAATATCTTTTAATTACAATACAAATTTCATTCACATTTGGAACTACTATAGTTCCTCTACTTCCTTCACCTAACATATATGGGATGCAAGATACGTTACTTGTAATAGGTACGCAACCCCAAAACATGGCTTCTGCAACCACTTTAGGCCACCCTTCTGATTTAGATATAAACACCAAAAAATGCGCTTTTTGGTAGGCTTTTTTTACCATATCTTTAGCTGTATTTCCATGTAAAATTACTTCTTGTTGCAATTGCTTAGTAGCTATATAGTTTTCAAGCTTTGTACGTTCTTCTCCATCGCCATAAATATCTAATTGTACTGCATATCCCATGGCCATTAATTGTTCTGCCACTTGAACACTTACTAAGGGTTGTTTTCCTATTGTTAAACCACCTACATAAATTAAGTAGAGCTTTTGAGTATCAGATTTTTCTTCAACTATTGAGTAATCTAACTTGCCAAAATTGCGAGGAGTGTGCAACAAAGCAATCTCTTTATTCTTTAAAAGAGTTTTAGATGCTATTTCCTCCAACTCCGTTTCCGAATAACTTGCTGTAAAAAATGGAACAATATTTTTAGGTTGGTTTGGCCATTCTCCATAAACCAATACCTTGCAATTTCTGGTTAAAAATGAATTAGACAGTAGCCATTTTTGAATTCTATAACTTAGGGGTTGTTTACTTTTAGGATCCCAATTTCCAGCATACTTTATCGTTTTAGGTTTGGTTGGAAAAACAATTTGAACCAAACAGCCTAACAACCCTACGTTTCCAGGACAACGCAAATGAATATGATCTGCCCAATACATGGCTTTAAAAATTTGATAACATATCAAAGGTAGTTTAAACAAAGTCTTTAGGCTGTTTTTAAATGAAGTGATATTAAATGAAGGAATAGGATTTAATTGAATAGCCTCCATTTTCTTAAACGCATAAGCACTCTCAATAGTACTCACCTTTTTAGATGAAATTGGTGCTACAATATTAACTGCGTCCACATATTTTAGCCATAAGTTCATTTCACGTACATAAGGCTCATAAGCAAAAATACCTTGCTTCGTTAATTTATGTACAGCATGTGTTATAATGACGAATTTCAATGTATTGCGTTGTAAAAATTAATATTCTCTTGTAAACTATTCTCTAAATTAAATTTTTGGTGTACAGCATCAAAAGCGTTTTGAGCCATTGCAGCAGCTTGCTTTTTTTCTGTTAATATAAAAATTATTTTCTCAGCAATATCACTTGGTTTAAATGGATCACATGCCAATCCGTCTTTTTGATCTCTTATAATTTCTTTAAATGGTGGAATATCACTAAAAACTATTGCTTTCTTTGTTGCCATAGCCTCAATAACAGTCAACCCAAAAGATTCCATATGTGAAGGATATACGCAAACTTCTGATTGAGCAATTAATGTTGGTATCTGTTCATAAGATACCGTTCCGTAAAATGTAACATCTTGCAAATACATTTTAGGTATTCTTTTTTTTATATAGGAAGTGTACGATGGTATTTCTTCACTTTTCCAATCTCTTCCAACCAAGTGTAAAGTAGCGTTTGGTATGTTGTTTTTTACCAATAAAAAAGCTTCAATCAATTGTTTTACTCCCTTTTTTTCACAAATTGTACCAATAAATAAAATAGCATTGGGTTGTATTTCTACATCGCATTTTTTATTGAAATGCGACACATCAATAAAATTATAAATGGTTGTATATGGTTTTTTAAATTGAAGCAAGTGTTGGGTTGTTTCTCCAACAAAATTACTTACAGCTATCAATGCATCGGCTTTTTTAAAAGAAACTCTTTCTTGAAATGAACGCCATAATGCAGGCTTCTTGTTTAAAGTAACCGCAAAAAAATGATGTCCTCCATGCATTCGAATTACTTTTTTATACCAGGTTTTTTTGGGTAAAAAAGCAAATGATAACTCCGATCCTTCAACAATGTTAATGGGAGTTTGTTTGTGAATTTCTTTTATTTTTTTTCGAATACGAAAAGAATTAAAAATAAATTTTCCTAAAGATGCTTTAGATTGTGGAATTCTATATACTTGAACTCCTTTATCATTTATAAAACTTTCTTTAGAAGCAGTCATGCTAATTCCTATTACAGAAACTTTAATTTGTTGCTGTACTAAATTTCGGGCAATATTTTGAACAAAAGTTCCTATACCACCATGTGCAACTTGTTGAGTTGGATATTCATTTGTTAAATAAACTATGTGCACGATATTAATTTTTTAGCAATACGAGTTGAAGCTGTTTTTTGATGTTCTGCAATTAGGTTTAACCAAGCCTTCTGCTCTAATTTAGGGCTTTCAAAAACACAATTTAACACTTTTTTTATTTCTTTTTTGGCATCTAACCATAAAACAGGATTTAAACCTTGCATACTTCTAAAATGTTGAAATTGATAAATGGTTTCAATATTCCATTCTTTTGATACAATCGAATTATAATTTAAATAAATAGCAGGTTTCCCAAACATAGCAAAATCATGCGCCATCGTAGATCCAACATTTACTACGGCATCTGCATAATAAACCGTACTTACTAATAATTCAACATCCTTAAATGTTGGATAAATAATTTGCCAATTTGTACGGTTATTTGCATCAAAATTCCATAAAGGTGCTATTTCTTTTATGATAGATGGATACTTTAAAACTACTTCTTTAAACCTTCCAGACACATCTACAGGGGCTCTTCTTAATACAATTTGATACGGTAAATTTTCCTTTTCTATAGCGGAGGCTAAATCATTTAAATATACTGGATCAAAAGGTGAAGTACGCACATCATCTCCCGAAAAACATAGTATCTTTTTTGAAAAATCTAACGCATATTTTTCATAAAAATATTTTTTAGGAAGTATGAATTTTTTATTAAAATAAAATTCAAATTGCGGTGTTCCAGTAATCGTAATGGCTTTTGTATCAATTTCAGGATAATATAACTGCAGTTCTTTTTTCATATAGGTAGACCACACCACATAGCTATCCGTTTTTACCGTTAATCGTGCCTTAGGTAAATTATCCCAAGAAAAAATTGCCCCAACTGTTTCAATCCCTAATTGATGGGCAGCTAAAATTAATGGCAATGCATTCATTGCTCGTTGATGTGTAGAAAAAATAACATCTGGTTGTATTTGTTTTAAAAGTTCTTTTTGTAGCGTAGTACTTTTATGCAACACCAATTGCAATTGTATTTTTTCTAATGATACCACCCAAGAATATTTATTTGAAACTAATTTACCTAAAAACTGGACCAGTTTGTAAAACATTTTTTTTGCAATACTTTTGGTATTAGGTTTCCATGCATTTAATAGAGTAGCATTATTTACCAACTTTTTATAATACACCAATCTAGCATAACAAACGGTTTCACGTAAAAATTTTTGGAACGCTGTTTCCTTATAATTTGGTAATTTATAAACTTCAAAGGGTTGCTTATGAACTTTTTTAATTTCTGCAATGGCTTTGGAAGAAATATTATGCAACAAAACAATTTCACACTTATTTTTAAACAAGTGCTTCATTAAATTGGAATACAAATAATTTCGAATCCCAGTTCCGTCAGGAATTACTATGCAAACTTTTTTCATTGACATTATTTTATGGCTTCAAAAGTTTCTCAACTCTTTCCCAATCTTCCATACTATCAATATTTATATGAGTTGCTGGATCCGACTTTATATAACCAATACTAGTTCCATACAACGAATGTTCATTCAATACTATGTTTATTCGAGTTAAATAAATTGCTCCATCTCTGTAATAGCAGGCTGGTAATTCTTGTCTTCTTGTAATAATTTGTGATTCTCCTGTACTTAATTTTAATGTATTTGTTTTTGTAGGTTCAAATACCCAATGTGGGTTGTATTGGTGTGGTACTTCTAAAACAGATAGTAATGAATCCGTATTAGTTTCTTTAAATTTTAAAATTGCCGCATCTATAAAATTGGAGGTTCTCAACGGATTGGTAGGCTGTAATAAACAAATTGCATCGTATTCTTTTCCTTGATTTTTTAAAGATTCAAGGGCATGTACCACCGTTAAAATTGTTGGACTTTCATCGGTTGCAAACTCACTTGGTCGTTTTAAAACGAGTAAAGATTGAAAACTTTTAGCCAACGCTAACAAAGCATCATCATCGGAGCTTACAAGTACATCAGTAAGTAATTTACTTTTATTTGCCGCTTCAATAGTATAACTAATTAAAGGTTTTCCAGCCAATAATTTGCTGTTCTTTTTTGGAACTCCTTTCGAGCCTCCTCTTGCTGGTATAATTCCTAATACTTTCATTAATAAACAATGGTTTTATGAAATTGTAAAGGTACCGTGGCCAATGCTTCAGCAATTTTTAATCCAGCTGTACCATTTCCATAAATGGTTTCTGAAGGCAATATTTTTAAGGTTAAACAATGTTCAATTGCTTGGGTAATTTGTTGTTTATCATATCCTACATCGGTCACATTTTTTCCTCTATGACGTCTGTGCTGTCGAGTTCCGATATTCACCACAGGAACGCCTAAAAAAGCACATTCTCTAATCCCAACACTAGAGTTTCCTATCAAACACTTTGAATTGACTAACAACCTTAAAAAGTCATTAGGTTCCATATTTTTAAAAAAACGAATATTTTTAGGCTGATGCAATTCTCTAAAAGTTCGTATTCCACTTGAAGTACCATCAGAACCAGCATCTACATTGGGCCAAAACCAAAAGGTTGGAATGTTTAATGCTGCAACCACTTCTAATGTAGTTGTTACATCTTTTTTAGCTTGTTGATATTCATTGGTTACAGGGTGTTGCATCACTACCATATAACCTTGTTTCCAATCAATCAATGTACCAACTCCACCATATTTTTCAATAGGATCAAAATTTAGTGTTGGTGACTCCAATACTTCCTTTGCCAAATCAATGGATGGGCATCCCGTATTAATCACCATTGCTGGTTGTTCTCCCAATTTTAAAACGCGTTGTTTGGCATCTTCCGAAGCTACTAAATGAATATCTGCTAATTTGGTATTGGCATGGCGTACTTTTTCATCAATATTTCCAGTAACTTCTCCTCCTTGAATATGTACTAAAGGAATGTTTTGATAAGCTGCTGCTATGGAGGTTGCAATGGTTTCAAACCTATCTGCAATAGTCACTACCGCATCGGGTTGCAACTTATAAAATACATTGCTTAATTCCATCACTCCCAAACCCGTTGTTTTTGCCATAGCTGTAGGGTTTTCTCCTTCTAATACCATAAACACCTTTTCCGCTACTTTAAAGCCATCTTTTTCTATATAATCAACTGCATTGCCATACCTCCCTAATAAAGCTGCACCAGCCACTACTAATTGTAACTCTAAATAGGGATGATTTTTAATAGCTGTTAAGGCAGATTTAATTCTACTATATGAGGGTCTTGCTGTGATTACAACACAAATTTTTCTTTTCGTCATACCACCAATTTTATGAGGTTTTAAAAGTAGTTAAAATTTAGCAAGGGTAAAAGTGAATGTGATAAGAGTTTTTGGATTGTTTTAAACCACCACGTCATTGCGAGCGCAGCGAAGCAATCTGTCAATCATTGCAAACCGTCATGTCATTGCGAAAGAAGCGACGCAAGCTTTTACCATATACCTTAAAACATGATTCATTACTTAATTGCTTTAAACTAATTCATTACTTTTTTCCATGGATGAAAAAAGTAACCAAAAAAATCTAGACTTCTGATATTTTTCTGTAATGGAAATAGAAAATAACACCTACGCATCCAGACCATTGCATTCTTTGGATTGCTACTACAGCCAACACTTTATTTTCTATACATTACAACAAAAAATTTCATAGGTCATTGGTAGTTTTTGAATACCGTCATGTCATTGCGAGCAAAGCGACGCAATCTCCCAGTCATTGCGAACCGTCATTGCGAGCAAAGCGACGCAAGCTCCCAGTCATTACAAACCGTCATTGCGAACGAAGTGAAGCAATCTGTCAATCATTGCGAGCGCAGCGAAGCAAGCTGTCAATCATTGCGAGCGCAGCGAAGCAAGCTGTCAATCATTGCGAGCGCAGCGAAGCAAGCTGTCAATCATTGCGAGCGCAGCGAAGCAAGCTCAATAATTTACTTCAAATCTTCTTTCGTTAAAAAATCCCACTGCTGTAAATCTCTAGATAACTTTTTACCCATTACCTCCTTAAACTTACAAGCATCTATGCCATAGCCTTTGGGTTTTTTGGCTTCTAAGTCTTCAAATGTTAATACATGTCCTGCTGCCAGATCTTTATTCACTGCCAACGATTTTTCAAAAATATTTTTTAAGGCTTGGTACTCGGAATGATCCGATTTATCTACTGGATATTGCAATGCGGTTTCAATAAGTCTTACTGATTGTACCAAGGTTGCTACTTCTTTAAAATTTAAAGACGAGCTTACATCGGGTCCAAATTGTTGTTTGTCAAAAACTACATGAAATTCCAATAGTTCTGCCCCTAAAGTTGCCGCCGCTATGCAAGCTGCAATAGAAGAAGAATGATCTGAAAAACCTATTGGCACTCGGTATCGTTCTTTTAATTCTGCTAAAACATTGAGACCGTAATTTTTAGGGGAGGTTGGATAGGCTGTGGTGCATTGTAATATTGAAAAGTCAGCCTTTTTGTTGGCTAAAAAAGCGACTGTAGCATCCAATTCTTTATAAGAACTCATTCCTGAAGAAAGAAGTATCGGTTTTTTGGTTTGTACTATGCGCTCTAACAATAAAAAATTAGTCACTTCACCCGAGCCAATTTTATAACGTTCAACACCTACCTCTTCTAATAAATCAACAGCTGCATTGCTAAAAGGTGAGCTCATAAACTCTACTCCTAGCTCATCGCAATGCGCTTTTAATTCTTTCCATTGCTCCAAACTAAATTCCATACGTTTCCAATAGGCAAAACGAGAGGCATCTTGTGTGGTAAATGGTATTCTAAAAGGCTCGTAATTACTACTTTCTGCATTGGCTATATGGGTTTGAAACTTAACCGTTGTTGCCCCTGCTTTAGCAGCAGCAGCAATGTATGCATGTGCCATTCCTAAACTTCCTTCATGGGCTTGTCCTATTTCAGCAATTAGTTGTATCATATATTTAAAATTTCTTTACTCCAATCAGAATAATCATAAATATTCTCAGGTATATTTTTTAAATAAATATTTTGATAATTATTAGTTTTATACTTAATAATTTCTTTATGAATTGCATCTTCCCATGATTTTGAATCACTTGGATTATTAACCAACTTACCATACAATTCACTATTTAAAATTTCATCCATAGGTGTTATATTTGAAGCAATACAACTAACCCCGCATTTGAGAGCTTCACCCAAAGTCAAACCAAACCCTTCATGGCATTGCGTAGAAAATAAATAAAAATCTGCTAACTGATAATATTCTGGTAACTTGTAATTTTTAACTTTACCCAACCACCTTACATTTTTATAATTTCCTTTTTTGGTACAACCTATTACAAATAGTTCAATATTTAAATACTTTTCTATTAGTTTATTCCAAGCATCTAAAATTATGGATAACCCTTTTTTAGGTCTATCTTGTGACACCCACAAAAAGATCATTTTTTCAGGTTGTACCCCATATTTATTTCTTAAAATTTGTTTTTGATCTTTAGATATTCTAAAAAACTTAGTTCCATCAATTCCATTATATACTTGTTTAACATTGCATACAACATTGTCTAATTGTTTGTTTTGAAGCTTTAAAGATGAATTTGTTTGTACAACTAATGTATCAATTGCATTGTAAAAAATGTTTTTTTTAAATTTATCAAATTTATAACTATATCCACACATATGGAAAATTATTCTAATTTGATTATCCAATCCATTTTTTTTCGAATAATAATTAATTGCAAATAAAATATTAGGGTTATCTATAATATGTACTGTAACCTTGTTATGCTTTATAATAATTTTTTTTAATGAATTCCAATAAACTTTATGCTTATAAAAAGGTATTATTCTTACAATTTTATACGTAAATAAATTAGGCTCAGTAATCGTACAATAATCTACACTTTTTATTTTTTCTTTTCCTTTTGGTGCAATTATATAATCAAAACTTCTTGTATTTTCCTTAATTAATTTTGTATATCGATTCGTCCAACTTGCTATTTTTGGATTTGGAATAGGTAAATGGGAAATAAATACAGTTTTAGAAGTCATCATTTTAATCAACATTTAAAAAAGCTCCATATCGTTTACATACTCTCCTACTAAAAGTAATACGTTTCAAATTTAATATTGCATAAATTAATATTTTACAATACATTAAATTAAAATGACCACTATTTTTTTTTATCCTTTTATATAAATAAATTAGATATTTTATAAATAAACTAATTAAATTGGTGTTGATATTTTTAAAATGTACTAATGTCCATACTTTTAGTTTATAATACAATATATCTTTATTAAAATTTTCAAATTGTTGTCTATTATGAACAACTTTAAAATTTGGTAAAACTCCAATTTTAAAATTATGGAATTTAAGTCTATTAATATAATCCGTATCCTCACCATAGTGATGAAATATAGGATCGAATAAACCTACCTTAACAATGGTTTCTTTAGATACTAACCAAGCTGCAGCATTTATAGATTTAGAAGCATAAACTTTACTTAACTCATTTTGATTTTCTAAATCTTTTAATAAATGTGGGGTGTTCTTACTCGAAATATAATCTTTAAATTTAAAATCAAAATCTTTTTGATTTGGTGCTAAATGGAATGGACTTATTATTCCAAAATAATTATTTTTAAAATTATCAAAAGCTATTTTTATAAATTTATTAAAATTCCCTGAAAAAAAATATACGTCTTGATTTATTAAAAAAAATAAATCTGCTTTATAAGATATGGCTCTTTTAAAAGCTATATTATTAGCTTTCCCAAATCCAATGTTATTTTTTAAAAGTATTACATCATCAATAGGTAATTTTTTTAAAATTGACCTAGTATCATCTTCAGAATTATTATCTACAACTATTATTTTCGAATCCTTACAATAATTTTTAATACTTGAAATACACTTCTCTATATACTTTTCTCCGTTATATGTAACTATTAAAAAAACAATATTATACATATCCTAAAATATATTTAATTGCATTAAATTTTTTTGAATAATTAAAATTTTCAAAATCTTCTTTGTAAATTTCATTAATAAGTTTAATGTTCCTATTTGTAAAGAATTTAACCAATTTAATTTTCGCTTTTTTATTTTTTTTAAAGTGATGTTTTAATTGATAATTTGAATTATACTCTTTTATATCTTTTTCTAAAGTTTCAAATCTTAAAATATTTTTTATTTTGATTTCATCTTTTAATTTTATAAAATGTGACTGAGTATAAAAATGATCTTCCACATACCTTAAAGTTTTTTTTAATTTTAAAGGTGTAAATTCTCCCTTTCTTAAAAGAAAATTAGTAAACGTATCATTTATCTGTAAATCTTTCATTAACCAAATGTAACCTGAAATAGCTCTAGAAAATGGGTTTCTGACTACTGCAAACGAATTATAATCAGATAATAATTCTTTTGTAATAAACTTAAATCTTATCATTTGATTTAAAGTAAGATGTTGTAAATTTATTCCTAATTCATTATCAAACCCAAAAAGGTACTCTTTAGAGTATTTTAAATTAAAATCAAAATTATTAAAAACAGTCCTTTCAATACTTGTACCAGCATTTTTAGGTATATGTATAAATATAACTTTATTTCTATGATCAATCATTTTCTGTAAAATAAATATTGAATTATTAATCCAAAATAATAATATAGCTTTAAAGGCTTACTTACATTGAAGTCATAATCACTATCTTTAGAAATATTTCCTTTATTCAAAACATTTGAAAATTCATTATACATCCAACATTCATATTTGTTACCTAAGTGATAACCATAATTATCAACTGTAGCTAGTTTTAAAAACCCAGATTTGTCATTAGGAGAATCTATGTATTGTTTTTCACTTCCTCCAACAATTTTATATTTTGAAGGCTCTTTAGGGCTATTATTAAATACAGAAGCTTTCAAAGTAACCATAAAATGACCACAACCTAAAACAACTTTTTTTTTGTTTTTCTCTGTTGTATAATATTTGGTCGTTTCTCTGTCTAATTTATTTGTTTTTCCGATACTATTTTGAAAATTTTTAATGGCTTCAAAATTTTTAACTTTTTCTAACTTAATACTTCTATTTAAAAAAGCAAAACCTAACGTTGATTTCAAAAACTTCCCTTTAAGTGAACCTATTGAAGGAACAGGAGAAACCATCCCAGCTTCGGGGTAAAATCTAAATATATCTTCTACTTGATTTTGCCAATCATTTAAAAAAAGTACATCTGCATCTGCCACAGTAATTAATGGTTCTAAATTACTTTTTATTGCTGAATACAGCGCATTTACTTTGCCTAAATTAACTTTTGAGTTTAATAATTGATCTATTTGACTGTTTTGCTCATACATCATATTTAAATAGAATGTAACCTCATCGCAACAAGCATTATTTATTAATGATACTCGTGTTTTTTTATGTATGGTTGTTAGTAATGACTCTATACATAATTTTAAAATTTTTAAACCATCCTTAAAATATGCCTCTTCTAAATTTGGAATGTAAACAGGTATCACTACCCTATGGTAAGATTCAATACTTATTTCTTTATTTTCTTTAGCTGGGTTAATTCCAATCCTCATACTAGTTCATAAATTTTATATATTTTTCAATCCCTTCTTCAACACGTACTAAATCTCTTTCTAAAATAGCTTTCATTTTCTTTATATCTGGGCAGCGTCTATTCATATCTCCTTCTTTAAGCGCTGGTAAGTGTACTATTTTAGAAGAGCTTTTAGTTAGCTTAATTATCAATTCGGCCAATTCAACCATCGTATATTCAACATCGTTTCCAATATTAATAACATCGTTATTTATTAAATTATTGGAATGAATTTTTAAAATGGTATCAATGGTATCATCTATATAGCAAAAAGTTCTTGTTTGCAAGCCATCTCCATATATAGTAAGGTCTTTATTTTTTAGTGCCAAATTGATAAATTTTGGAATCACAAAATCTTTACTTTGATTTGGCCCATAGGTGTTAAAAAATCTAAATATGGTATAATTTAAATCAAACTCTTGTTGGTATGATTTTAAGTACGCTTCTCCCACATTTTTAACAATTGCATACGGCAATTTAGAATTTAAAGGTGTTGTATGCTCATTTTGAGGTATTTCAAAAGGTTCTCCATACACTTCTGAAGAGGAAGAAAAATATACTTTTTTTACATGGGTGTTTTTAGATAAATTTAAAATATTTTCAAACCCTTTGATATCTTCTAGTACCCATAAAGGGTTGTTAAGAGTTCTTTGAACCCCAACAACTGCTGCTAAATGAAACACATAATCAAAATGAAATTTATGAAAAATAGCCGAAATATCATGATAGTTATTCACATTTCCCCTAATAAAAATAACATTTTCATTTGTTGGAATTTTCGCTTTTTGTCCTGTTAATAAACTATCCACTACAACAATGCAATAATTGTTGTTTTCTGAAAGCTTTTTTACCAACGAACTCCCAATATTTCCAGCTCCACCTGTTACTAATATATGTATCATGCTATTTTGTAAGTAATTTTATTTAAAGGTATTTAATTTAAAAGTTTAGACGCTAAAAATAGCTGTTTAATTAAATTATATTTTCTTTTATTATTTGGATATATCTTATTCCATCTATCTAAATCCGACTTTAATAATTTAAACGCTATTCTTTTTTTTAATATTACATTATAAACCCCCATTTTTAAAAAATTTGCATACATCTTTTTTTCAATTCCAATGTACTTTTCTTGCTGAGTTGATAATCTTCCAATTGCTGCATGTTCTCTATAAAATGCTAATGGCTTATTTATATAATATACTTTATGTCTATAAAATAAACGTTGGTAAAAATCAATATCCTCGCCTACTTTAATAGTTTCGTCAAATAGTAAATCGGGTTTAAAAACACTTTTTCTAATTAAGGGTGTAGGAGATTTTACTACCCACACTCCTAAAGCATTCCAAAACACATACCCCGATCGTTTGTTAACTTTATTTTGTGCAGCACCAATTACTTTTCCAACTCTCAACCCTTTTTCATCCACAACTTCCGCTGCTGAATGTACTAAATCTATAGATGATTTCTTATTTAAAACAGCTACCTGTATTTGTAATTTGTCAACTCTCCAATAATCATCATCATCTAAAAATGCAATATACTCTCCTTTTGCTTTTGAGACACCATAATTACGTGCTGAAGAGAGTCCACCATTTCTTTTGTAATAATACTTACAATTTTTTATTTTTTCACATATTTTTTCTGCATAATTAATATCTGAGCCATCATCTACTACAATAATTTCTAAATTGGTATAGGTTTGGTTAGCTACACTATTTAAGGCTTGTAATAGATATTTTTCCCTATTATAAGTTGGAATTATAACACTTACTAATGGTAATTGATTCATTATAGTTTAAGCCTTTTTTTAATTCTTTTTAAAATTCCTTTAATGGTGCTACGTTTTAAAGCTGCTAGCTCTTTTTCAAGTTTTAAATAATGCTTATAATCTGAATAAAAAATTCCATAATACTTTTTAAAAATAGTCTCATCTTCAGCTTCCTTTTCTTTTTTAAACCTTAAGTTATTACTAATACCCGATAAATCAAAAATGGTTAAAGGGTATTGAATATGAGTAAATGAATATTTTTCACTTAAAAAACATTTAATATAAAAAGCTCTGTCTGCTGCTATTTTATAAGTTTCATCATAACTTCCCATTTCATCAAAAATGGTACTTTTAAAAAAGGTACTTTGATGCGGCAAAGATGACTTTACAAAAAATAGCGGAGTTAATCCATCGGGGTATATTTTTTGACCATTTTCAAATACATAATCACCATAAATAATATCGCCTTTAAAATTAGGATGCTTTATAAAATCAAGCAAAGCTGTTGCCCCATTTAATACATCACCACTATTTAAAAACAACAAATAATTGCCCGTAGCTTTTTTTATACCTTTATTCATGGCATTAAAGATACCTGAATCTTTTTCACTTACCCAGTAATCTATATGCTTTTCATTTGCCTTAATAATAGGAATACTTTCATCTGTTGAGCCTCCATCAATTACTAAATATTCAAAATTTCTCCATTGCTGTGCTAACACACTATCCATTGTTTTTTGCAACCCTAATTGGTTGTTGTAATTAATGGTTATTATAGACACTATTTTTGCCATATTATTAACTTATTAACTCATTTTTTTGTAAGTACTACTACCTATTTTTTTTTGATAAATAGTACTTCCATTATTTGGGCTTTCGTATTCCCATAAATCATCAGCTTCTTTATTCTTAACTTTTTGATATATCCAATGATATGTTTTCTCAACACCTATACTCAAAGGTTGTGTAGGCTTCCAACCTAAAGATTTAAATATTAAATTATTATCTGAATTTCTTCCTCTTACACCTTCTGGTCCCTGAATATTTTTTATTTGAATATTTTTAGTGGATATTTTTATAATCATTTTAGCAAAATCATTGATAGAAATCATTTCTTCAGAGCCAATATTAACAGGTCCTTCAAAATTAGAATTCATTAATTTTCTAATTCCATCAATACATTCATCAATATATAAAAATGATCTAGTTTGTAAACCATCACCCCATACCTCAATAGTACCATTATTAGGCGTTTCTGCAACCTTTCTACACAATGCAGCAGGAGCTTTTTCTTTACCGTTATTCCAAGCGCCATCAACTCCAAAAATATTATGAAAACGCGCGATTCGTACATCTAAATTGTAATTTCTTTTATACGATAAATACAATCGTTCAGAAAACAACTTTTCCCACCCATATTCACTATCTGGGCTTGCAGGATATGCAGTACTTTCCTCACATTTTGGATTATCCGGGTCTAATTGATTATACTCGGGATAAATACAAGCAGAAGATGAATAAAATATTTTTTTCACCTTTTTTTTAACTGATTCATGAGCAACATTTAAATTAATCACTGCAGAATTATGCATAACGTCCGCATCATGTTCTCCTGTAAAAACATATCCAGCTCCCCCCATATCTGCAGCTAATTGATAGATCTCATCTAAATTTTCATCAATTACTAATTCAACTACTTTTGGATCTCTTAAATCACCTATAATAAATTCATTTGCTGGTATATAGGAGTAAGGGTGCCTTTTTAAATCAACACCTCTCACCCAGTAACCTTCAGATTTTAATCTTTTAACTAAATGCCCTCCAATAAAACCTCCGGCTCCTAGAACTAATGCTTTTTTCATTTTATAATTTTATTTATTTTTTTAACTTTCTTAAAACTTCTCTTTTAAAATTAGTTTAAACATTTCATATATATTACTCTCATAAACTTTTATAAAGTTTTATATATTTTTCAGCTTGCAAGCTTTCATTAAATTTTTTTAAAAAATAATTTCTAATTTTAACTTCATTAAACTTTTCTTTTGAATTATAATATTTACGTAATGCCTTAGCTAAAGACTTTGCATTTATGTGCTCCGCAATAATTCCTGTTTCAAAATTATGTATGTGTTCTGAAATACCTCCAACATTAAACCCAACAACTGGTTTCCCACAACTAAATGATTCTAACATTACATTTGGTAAATTATCCTCTCTACTAGGTAAAACAAACACATCAGATAGTGCATACATTTCTGCCATTTGAACTTCAGTAGTAATGGAACCCACATTTATTGATTTTAAGGTTGTTTTTAATTCAAGTTTCCCCTTTCCAACACTTACAATAACAATAGGCAAATCTTCTAAATATTTTAATGATTCAATCAAAATATCTAAGCCCTTTCTTTTATTATTTAAAGAATCTGTAGCAAATAATAGTACAAATTTATCTATAGGTAGTTGATACTTTTTTCTAAATATATTTTTATTTTGAGGTTTAAAAATATGATGTGGAATGCTATTTGCTATTTGTTTAAATTTAAAATTTTTAAAAAATATAGACGTAACAACTTCATTAAACAACCACTTAGAAGGTGTTACAATTACTCCTTTCTCTATATTTTTTATGGCTTCTTTCTTTATTTTTTCTAATTCTAAATCTAATTTATTACTTATGTTAAAGTTTTCAACTTTATCATTTTTATAATGAAATAACCCTTGAATAGGATTCATATCATGCAAAGTCCAAACTATAGGTTTCTTACACTTTTTAAAAAAAGTAGGATAATCTATGATACCAGAAACCCAATGTAAATTTATAATATCGGCTTCTTTAACTAATGGGTGCTTATGTAATTTATAATTACTAAATGGTAAAGAGACTATTTCAAAATTTAATTGAGGTTTTATTTTTGTAAAACTTCTAACAACCCTTTGTTTCTTTGTTAAAAGTAATACCCTTTTTAACTTATTAAATAAACGATTTACTATAGATGGCTTTTTATACTTCAAAAAAGGGTCTTCTATTTGTTGTCCCGAAAAATCTGTAGTTAAATTAATTGATATAAAGGAAGATTTAATCTCATTATTTATCAACGATTTATGCAATCTATACGCTGCTATTCCTGCTCCACCTGTAGCACTATATGTAATATGAACAATTTTCATTTTATGCCTTTTAACACATAATAAATTTTTCTTAAAAACCCTCTTGTATAACGCATTAAATATGCTTTTGAGTACCCATAAAACAAATAATCAATCCATACTTTTTTTAAATTCACTAAATAATAACTTATTGAAGTTGTACTTTTCTCTTCCTCATTCCAACTATGATTCCATAAATGAACCGCATAACTTTTAGAAGTACAATAACTTTTAAAACTCTTATCTTTATGCTGGTAGGGCAATGCATAAAAATACACTGTATCAAAAATAATATCCTTTTCTTTTAAACTTTTTTTAGTCACCAAATTTTTAAATGTATGAGTAATAACGGGTAATGAAAACTCATTAAATTCATTACAATCATAAAATTGATTCATTTTTTTTAAAATAGGGTGTTTAGAAATAGCTCCAAACAATCCAAATGCAGGTCTGTTTGCTACCTCTAAACCAGTAAAAAAATTATACTCCAACAAATCATCTAACGGTTTTAAAAGTAACATATCTGTATCAATATAAATTCCACCTAATTCATATAAAATTTTAGTCCGAACACTATCCGCTGCAAAAGCATATTTTTTTTTTCGAATGGCATCTTTATAAAATTTGTTTTGATAAGCTTTACTATTTAGTTCATTCCATTCTATAATTTCAAAATTAGGACAATACTGTTTCCAACTTTTTAAACATTGTTTAAAAAGAGTAGGTTTTGGTTGGCTACCAAACCAGCAGTAATGTAGTTTTTTGGGAATCATATTTTTTTTAATCAATTATTTTATATTTATAATAACCACTAGTTTAAAATACTTATATCAAATAAAATTATTATAGATATTAGCTAAATTTTCAGAGTATTTATGCATACAATGCTTCTCTTTAATTCTTTTAATAGAATTTACCCCCTTAGTTTTAATGATTTCAGGGTTTTCAAGAATCTCAATCATAATTTTTTTAAGTTGATTTTCTATTATTTCTTGTATATGAATTAATTCCTCAATTTCATTTGAGAATGGTTCACCTAAATCACTTTTAGGAATATCTATTAACCAACCACAATCTTCATCATTTATTTCAGGCAATGCTCTTATATTTGTGGTAATAACTGGACATCCTGCTGATTGAAATTCTAAAACACTATAGCCATAAGTGTCTGCATGTGTTGGAAGCAAGCCAACATGAGTTTCATAAGTCATCATTTTTAACACCTCATCATTGGGTAAGGATTTTAAAAAAAATATCCTATCTTCATTATTATTGATTATTGATTGTAATTCGTTTAATTCTTCGTCAACAAGAAAATACCTACCTTTTGACTTTTCAAAATCACCAATCAAAGTTAGAGTGAAGTTCTTATAATCATTTTTAATAGCATTAAAAACACGTAAAATTTCAATTCCTCCTTTTCGTAGAATTTCATTCCCTACAAACATAAAATTTATACCTTCATTAAAATTTGGTTTTTTATAATTATACATTAATAATTCTTGAGGAGGATGCATTACATGCATTTTATTTAAAATATCATTTTTTAATGATGGAAAATAATTTAAATATTCACTTTGAATTTTAAAACTGCATTCAGATAAGGCAATTATAAACTTACAATTTGGTTTAGCAAGCTTTTTTACTGCCGATTTACTTTTAAAAAGAACTTGCTTATCTCTCAAAAAATCATTTATAATATCTTCCTCATGAAAAGGGACTAAAGTTTCAAATGTAACCCCCCAATTATTTTTACCATATAAAATAGAATTAAAAAAATGAAAAAAATCAACTTCATTAGTATAACCAATATTTAAAGAATAAATATCTTTTACAGTAATGCTTTTTTTTATTCTTAATATCTTTTTTATTTTTCTTAAAACCTTTGAAGTTAATTTGTTTTCTTTTTCAATTTTTAAATATTTACCATTTTTAATAATATCAATAATATTTCTTTGTTCAGGATAATAATTATATTGTATACCTATTCTATACATTTATTAAAATTTAAGTTGATGATTTTTTAAGTATTTTTCCATTTTATAACTACTTCTCTGCAATAATATTAAAAAGCCCCCTAAAAAAATTAATTTAAAATTTAAGTTCCAATTTTTTTTATAAAGTATTTTATTCAAACCATGTAAAATATAAATTGAATTTTTTAAATCATTATTTTCGATACACCTAAAATGAAGGTTAATTAAATTCTTATAATTATTATATATCAATTCTTTATCTTTTAATTTAAAACTTCTTGATAAATTTTTAAGATTTATATAAATCTCAGATTTTTTGTATTTACCTATGTAATTTATACTTTTTGAAGTTTTAGTTTCTGTATGTTGCCTATATAAGAATAAAGGTTTATTAATAATTAAATAAGAATTGTTCGATAGTTTATAAAAAAGTCTCGAAAACAATTCTGTTTCTTGCCCCCTTTTTATTTTAATTAAAAATAATTCTTTATCTTCTAAAAAACTTTTTTTAAATAAAACTGAAGGTGTTAAAATATGCTGTTTCCATAAAACATAATCTTTAAATAAATTAGTATTTTCTATAAGGTCTATCCTTTTCCAATTTTCTAAATTTTCATCAACATGATGCCCAGAGCAAATAACTAATTTTATATCATATTTAAATGCAGCTACTTTAGAACCTAGAAAATTATCTAACATTATATCATCATCATCAAACCAATTGATATATTCCCCTTTACTCAACTCAAATCCATAATTTCTGCAAGCATTGGCTCCTTTAGGCCTATCTAAAGGTCTTTGATGGTATTGAAAACGAATATCATTTTTGCAATAGGTAGCTACTACTTTCGTGGTGTGATCACTACTGCCATCATCAACTACAATACATTCCCAATTCGTATAGGTTTGTGCCAATACACTATCTAAAGTTTCCCCTATCAAATGGGCTCTGTTATAGGTTGGGATAATAATAGAAACTAAGGGTTGGCTCATAAATAACAATTCTGTTGTAAAAATAGCAATTAATATGTAGGGTATAAAATATATGCTCTAAAATATAATAGTAAGTCTTAACTTTTAATTCTTATTTTTTTTACAAACACTAATCATAAATAACTGACTAAGTGCTACTTAATAAATACGTTCTTTAAACTTAAAAAAGTATGCGCATGTTTTAATAAATACCTGCGCATCAATTTATTTTTTCATGCGCATATTTGTGGTTGTAGATGCGCATCATTTTCACAAAGTATGCGCATGTTTTTTAAATACCTCATATAAACACTATTAACTTTGTAATAAAAATTTCTTTATAATAAACCGTTAGTTTATAAAAAAACTCATTTTTCACATTTAGATATTCACTATAATTTGTGTACTAATTCCCCATAAAAAAAGGTTAAATAGCTCATTAGTAAACTTTTCAACAAAAAAATGTCAATAACTAATTCAAATAAAAGAACTTTTTGATTTCAGAACCATTTAAATTTGTAGTATCATACAAAGTGTATGTGTTATTTAATAATTTTTAAAATTTTATACCAATGAGTATTAAATTCAAAGCGGTGCAAGTGGTGAATCCGCAAGACATCACTGCTCCAAGAAGGTTTTATGCTAGAGTTACTGATGCTAGCATAACAGATTTAAATGAATTGGCTGAATTAGTTGCTTTTAATTCATCCATGAGTAAAACAGATTGCTATGCAGTTTTAATGGGGTTAGAAACCTTTGTAATTCGCGAATTAGAACGTGGCAGAAATGTACGTTTAGGCGAACTAGGTACCTATAAAATAGGCATCCAATCTGAAGGTAGAGATACCGAAGAAGAAGTAGATAGCTTTGCTATTAAAAAAGCTAAAATTAATTTTAGACCAGGTCCAGGGCTTCGTAAAATGCTGAAGCACTTGGAATACAAAAAAGCCCAAAATCAATCCGCATAGATTTTGAGCTTCGTTTGTTTCAAAACTCTGAGTGTACACTCAGAGTTTTTTTATTTAATAATTTTACTCAAAAGTACTGTATAAATTTTAAAATTGAAAGAAAATTATACCTTAAAATTAGTGAAGTACCACAAAAAATGTTTGTAAAAAATTAGCTACAAGCCTTATTATATAGCATTTTTATTTTTTTTAACGTTTATAACTTTTGGATTTTATGTATCATTTATAAGTATAACAATGTTATAAAAACATAGAAAGTCTAACATACCTAATAACATTCCATACGTCCTGTCATTGCGAGCACAGCGAAGCAAGCTGTCAGTCATTGCGAGCGTAGCGACGCAATCTCTATCTAGTCATTGCGAACGCAGTGAAGCAAACTCAACAGTTTACTTCGTCGTTTACAACTCCTCGTAAATACGTTCCACTCGTCATTGCGAGCGTAGCGACGCAAGCTGCCCCCAGTCATTGCAAACGCAGTGAAGCAAGCTCTAACTTGTCATTGCGAACCGTCATTGCGAGCGTAGCGACGCAATCTCTAACTAGTCATTGCAAACGCAGCAAAGCAAGCTCAACAGTTTACTTTATTATTTTTTTGCTTCATTTATACACTGTGTTATAGTAGCTATATGTTTTTCTAAAGTGAAATTTTCTTTGATAAATGCTCTTCCCTGTGCTCCCATTTCTTTAGCTACTTGTTTGTTTTTCAGCAAATAAATAATGTGTTCAGCCATCTGCTCTATATCATATTCAGGCACCAAAAAACCTGTTTTATTTTGAATTACAACATCTGGTATGCCTGCATGTAACGTTGAAACTATTGGTAAACCTGAAGCTGATGCTTCTAAAATAGCAACTGGAGTTCCTTCACTATCACCATTATCAGCTATTTTGGAATGTTGAACAAATAGTTGAGATGCTTTTAATAAATCTATATGTTGTTGAGGTGTAATTTTACCTATAAATTTCACCGAATTTTCTAATGTCAGGGTTTTCACCAAGTCTTTACAAGTATTTAATAAATAACCATCACCTGCAAATACTAATTGTGCTTGAGGTACTTTTTTAAGTACTTTTTGAAATGCCAAAATGGTTAAATGAGGTGCTTTTTTATCTACAAACCTACCAACCGCCAATACTTGATTTGATTGAAAACTTGGTTGATTTTTAAAAAATTTAAGGTCTGGAGCGGCTGGAGAATATACTATTTTATTAGGTTTACACCCCAACGTTAATAGATTTTCTTTCATATGCTTTGATACTATAATAATATTTTTAGAATAGTTAAAAAGAGCTTTATACTTGTTGGTATATTGTTTTATGATTGCATATGTTGAGATGTCATATCCTAAAGCAATGGGTACTATTGGAATATTTAATAATTTACCAACCTTTAAAATTTCAGCACCTGTAATTAAATATTCGGTAAATATAACTTCAACCTTTTCTTTTTTTATGATTTTTGCCAAATAATATTCATTGAAATGATCCCATTTAACATTGGTAATTTTTTTAAAAATATTACGCAGCCTAAAAAATCTTCTATCCCAAATAGTTGGTTGATGCTTATCTGTTAAATACGGAAAAACACCTCCATAAATCACCACTTTATCAAAAGGTAAGTTATTGATATGATTTTGAATAAAAGTTTCTGCTTGTTCTGTTTTTAAAGGGGATGCTATAGCTATTTTCATTTATGAATAGTATTTATGCAATAAGTAATTTAAATAATGAATCCCTTCTCCTTTATTTTGTGCTATAGTATTTATATAGTGCTGAATACAACTTGTGTTTATGTTAATTGGAGCTCCTTTCTCAACAAATACTAATATCGCTTTTTTTTGTAAATATACTTCAATTTCTTTTACAATGGCTACAACTGGTAATGCCTTACTGCTTGCAATATTGATAGTGTTATTTTCCATAGGCTGCTCTAACAGGTTACTTATTATAAAAACTACATCCTCAATATCAATTAAATTTCGTTCGGCATATTTCCAAACAGCTAGTTGTTTTCCAGTTTTTACGCCATCTACCAAATAATTAAGTATGGTATTGTTGTTACCCAAAGCACCTACCACGTTACTAATTCTAAAAATTATATATTTAGAAGTAGCACTTTTAATAAATGCTTCCATCGCTAATTTATGGTGTACATATGCACTGTTATTAACAGCACTGTCGGTAATACTTGTAGTACTAAAATAAACTAAAGTACTTTTAGGATTTTGATCTATTGTTTTTTGAAGTAGTTTTTTTTCTCTAGCAAATTCTACAGACTTTGTTTCAGAAGAATTGGACACTCCTGATGCAAAAATAATTACATCTCTTCTATCTTTATATGCACTAAACGCTTGTGCTAGCAAACCATTCCCTACAACCATCCTTTTTTTATTAATTGATATTTTATAAAAAACCAAATATACTGTAGCCAAGAGGTATTCATATTTTTCACTTTGTATAGTTTGGAATTAAATAATTTCTTTAAGGTAAAATATTGAAACCATTTTGTATATAATTGCTGGGTACTATTTGCATTATAAATGGCTGATTTACTCAAAATATTTCTAAGCCTCGCTTCTTCTTCTAACCTAAGTTGTTGTGTTTTAAGGGTGGTATGATTTCTACTTATAGTAGGATGGTTTCTAAAAAAATTCAATTCTTTAGCTACAAAACCAACAGAAGTTTTCAAAGCTATTTTACTCCAAAACAACCAATCTCCACAAAGTTTCATAGCTATTAAATCTTTAGAAAATACAGCCTTATTAATAAACTCATTTTTAAACAAAACAGCGCTTGCATTGGGTATTACATTTTTTACAATTAAATAGTTTTGTAAAAATTGCTTCCCTACCATCGTAAAATTGGCATTCCAAATGTTAGGTTTAAATTGTTGGGTATAATTTATTCTATGGTACACCATTTTTCCTTTTTCATTAACATCTACTGATTGACAATAAACCAAGCCTAGCGTAGTATCTTCATTAAAAAATTGTAACAGGGTTTCTAAAAAAGTAGGTTCACAATAGTCGTCGCTTTCAGCTATCCAAATATACGTTCCTTTTGCCAAAGCTATCCCCTTTTTCCATTGTTTAAAAGTACTTCCAGAGTTTTTGGCATTAATGCTAAAGTATGAAACCTTTGGATGTTTACTATAATTCTTTAATATAGTTACACTACCATCAGTACTACAGTCATCCAATAAAATTACCTCGAAATTTTGAAAAGTTTGATTAAAAATACTTTCCAAACGCTGTTGTAAAAACGGGGCATGGTTGTAATTGGGTACTATGATACTTACAGCTGGAGTCATGAGGTTAATTTTGCTATTTCATTAACAATTATTCTAGCACTTTTTTCAATATCGTGCCACTGCAATGACTTTTGTTGAATGTATTTTGCATTTTTTTTTGAATTATTTCCTTCTGAAAAATATTTAAGTTTTTCACTTACAAAGTCAATGTCTTCAAAAGGCGCTATAAACCCAATTTTATCATCAATAAATTCTTGAGTTCCTCCTGCTCCGTCAAAACAAATAATTGGAATACCATAAGCACTTGCTTCTGCCATAACCAATGGATAAGGGTCTTCACGAGATGATAAAAACAATACATCAATTAAACTGTAGTATTGATGATAATTTGCACTCGAAACTAAGATACTGCTATTTTTATTATTAATGTTCAATTCAGTTAATTTAGAATTCAATTCCTGCTTATTGTTTGCTCCCACCCAAACAAAATGAAACAACTGCTCACTGCATTTAGCAGCTGTTTTAAAAAATAAATCGGGACCTTTTCTATTAATTAAAGAGCCCAACATACCAACAACGGTTGCATTTGGATGTATATCTAATTCTTTTCTTAGCTCAATATTTAGATTTTCCTTTTTTTGATACAATTCATTTTTGAAATTTATAAATGAATACATCACTTTAGTTTTTTGGGTAGCTATATTAAATTTTTCTGTCAATGTTTGTTGAACCATTTGCGAACCACAAAAAAATAAATTGGCAAGCTCTAAAGTTTTGGCTGCTTTTCCTCTTTTTATAAATAGATTAATACTATCTTCCAATTCATGTACATAAGCTATTTTTGGAATAGACTTATTTGTAAACTGCTGTAAAATATGGCCGTTAACAATGGTATTTGAAAATATTAAATCCCAATTTTTATTAAAAATGCGCTTTTTTAAATATTTAGCATATACTTTATTGGCTATATTATTTATGCGTTTATTTATAAAATTATATTTTTTGTTTAGCAAAAACGTTTTAAAATTATTTGAAAAATCTTGTTGTAACTCACCTCCATCACCAAGTAATACTGTTATATTATAATTTATATTTTTTGTGTTTTTTAACCAAATTAATAAATTAAATAAAAGCATTGGTGCCCCGGTCCTTGAGGCATCGTGCGATATGAATAGGATTTTTTTCAAATTAATAGGCCAATTTTAAAAGTTGATTATAAATTTTCTCAGTTTTGGGTGATATTTTTAAATCGGTTTTATTGGTTCTGCTTATTGTTTTCTCAGGAAATGATACATCAATTTTTGCATCAATAAAACGCTCAATTTCCCTTATTTTTTCTATATCAAACATTTGGTCAAAATGAACAAATAACCATTTATCTTTTTCAGTACTTTTATTATATATTTTTAAAATATAATTATACATAGCGTTCCAAACCTTTAGGGCTCTTTTGGGATTCATTTTTAAAGTATTTAGGGCTACACTTTCTTTACATTCTCTATCAATACTAACGGCTGTTTTAAATGGCTCTCTAAAAATAACTATGAATTTAGTATTATCATTAAAAAAATGTTGCCATATAGGCAAAGTATAGCTAAATCTTGGGTCTTTAAAACAAAATGGCTCGGTTTTAATTACATCAATTATGCGCTTATTTATGCTAGCTGTCGATTTAGGTTTTAAAAATGTAGGTAAAATTGCTAACCAACGTGCCCGATAAAAAGTAAAAGATGGAAATATATTCTTTCTTATTTTTTCAGAAAATTGAATTGGAATTGTAGCTTTTAAAATATCTTCATTAATGGTATTTACTTCATAATCTTCAAAAAAACCTTTTGGATTGGCTTTGTTTTTCCCTAAATAATTTGAATTATCACCTAAGTTATAACCAGTATTTGCCAAAGAACCTGTTAGCATACTTGTACCACTTCTACCTGAACCAAGAATTAATAAATTTTTCATTATTTGGAATTACTTATTATTTAAAAAATCTAGTTATAAAATTATATTTCGATTTTTTTGTTGGTTGATTAAAATTTACTTTTAACTGTTCTAACAAATTATGTTTATTATAATCCTTACCGCTTAAATTTATAAATTCAAACCCCTTTTGGCTTTTATCAATCAAAAACTGATTAAAAGGTAATGCAAAAATTTTAACATTCATTGCCTCAGCAAAATAAATCGCATATGGGAAAATTAAAGTAGGTTCAAAACTTTCGTTATGCTGCCATATTGATGGACAAAAATCATCACCTCCAATAAAACCAGTTTTTTTTATTTTATTCCAAGAAGTATTTAAATCTATTGTAATTCCTTTAAGGGTATGGTCTCCATCAATATACATAAAATCTAAGCTTTTGTCTTCAATTTTATCAATAACTTCAGTTGTTTTCCCTCTTAATACTATTCTCTTTTCAGATGCGAAATTTGTTTTTTGCATCGTTTCTTGATAAAATTTTTCAAATTCTAAATTATTAGTATTTGCAGGTTTATTCCAGTCTTCTAGATTTCTCCAAGGATCAAGCATAAAATACTTTTCTATAGCATTTTCATTTTCTAATATATACTTCGAAAAATCTCCTTTATAGACTCCTAATTCAGCAACGACTCTTAATTCTTTAGATGTTAAAAACTCATTCCAAAATTGAAATCTATTTGTTGTATTATTTATAATGTTAATTAATTCTTTCATAGTTATTTATTATACCAAGAACTTAAATTTTTGTTAATTAGTACTTCCAATTCCATTATATCCTTTTTATAATAATTTAATGCTATTTTTTTATTTGAAGAAGACAAAGTTTCACAAATTATATCTCTTATCATTTTCATTTGTCAAATCAATAAATTCTGATGATAAAAGAAAAGGAGGATAAATATCATAATTGTTTAATATTTGAAAATTAAGTGCACCTTTAACTCTTAAATATGGTTCTTTTGTTTCCAACTTATTCACAGAAACATCAACAGAATATACCCCTTTAGACAACTCTAATCTATAGTGTTTAACCTTAAATTCAATGCATTTATTAAACTCATTGTATGTTAATTGCTCTTCGTTATACTTAATATATGCTACTTCCCGTTGTTCCTTATCGTAAATAACAATAATAAATATTATATTATTCTTTACTTCATTTAATTTAAATTTCAAATAAATTTCAAAATCATTTCCCCAAGCCAATTGTGGTATTTCTGAATTATTTTTTACAACATTTAAAATTCTTATATCTTCTAATATTATACTACCATCCGTAAATACTACATTAGTTTCATTTTGAATAAACCTATTATAATACAAATCGATAGCTTTCCCTACCTCTTTCCCTTGGAATTGCGTAGTTCCATTTTCTAATAAGATAATTTGGCTACAAATACGCGATACCATAGGCATACTATGGCTTACAAATACAATAGCCGTATTGGGTAAAATGGTGTCAATAGTTTTAAAGCATTTAAGTACAAAGCCTAAATCTCCTACTGCCAATACCTCATCAATCAACAATACATCCGGTTCTAGTTGTGCGGCTACCGCAAAGCCCAAACGCACTTTCATACCGGAGCTGTAATTTTGTACCGGCATATCAATAAACTCACGGAGTTCTGCAAAGTCTATAATGGCTGCTACTTTGGTATCTATTTCTTTACGGGTAAAGCCTAAAATAGCACCATTATTGTAAATATTTTCTCTTCCAGATAATATAGGGTTAAAACCAGCACCTAGCTCTATTAAAGCCCCTACGCGCCCTTTGATAGTTACTTTACCTTCATCGGGGTTAATGAGTCCGTTTAATATTTTTAATAAGGTACTTTTTCCAGCGCCATTATGTCCTATCAGTCCTAAACACTCGCCTCGGCGCAGCTCAAAATTAATATCTTTTACCGCCCAAAACTCTTTAGGACGTAGGTTTCGAGGCTGCGTATTGCCCAACACATTGCTATACAAGTCTTTTACCCCATACCATAAGCTGGTTTTAAGGTCTTTACAAAACTTTTTAGACAGGTGTTCTACTTTTACCAATACCTCGTTTTCTTTCATACTTTTTATTTTAGTCATTGCGAGCCGTCATTGCGAACGTCATTGCGAACGCAGTGAAGCAAACCCGAGCGAAGCGAAGCAATCTGTCAATCAGTAACTCCACAGCAAAAGCTTGCTTCGTCGTCTGCGGCTCCTCGCAAGGACGACCCCTTAAGCACTCATCCGCTCCACCAGTATAGGAATGGAAATTCTATACAATAGCAAACCCACTACCAACAAAGGAATACAAACCGCCAATACCCACCCATAATACGCTAAATACTCCGGACTTTGTCCAACTATAAACGCTCTTGTGGTACTAATAATGGGGGTAAACGGATTGAGTTCCATTAAGGTTTTCATCAATCCCTCTTTTGGAATGGCATATACTACTGGGGTGGCATACATTAAAAAGCCCAATCCCAAACTGATTATTTTTTTAATATCGTTATACAACATACCTATAGGGGTAATAAATAAGCCTATGGTAGTTCCAAATAAAATAGCACCTAAAAATGCAAAAGGAAATAATAACAAACTGCTATGAAATCCCACACCAAACACCACTAAAAATACCAATAATATGATAATTTTTACCAAACTATTAAACAATAATTTGTAAATACCAGATACTAATAAGGCTTCTTTAGGAAAGTTTATTTTGGATAACAACCCCTTGGCTGCTGTAGTACTGCTCATAGGAGCATCTATCGCTTCTTTAATAATAGACCATAACAAAGTACCTGAAAACGCATATACTGGATAAGGAATTCCGGTATCTGTTAAGCGAATAGTACCTGTAAGGTTTAAAAAAATCCAAACAAAAGCGGTGGTTAAAGGAGTGATAAACGCCCAAATAATGCCTAAAAACGATTGGCGATATTGCGCTTTAATATCACGTACTGCCAACTGTTTAGATAAAAACCGAGAGTTGTAAATATCTTTAATACTGTCTTTTAACAGTTTTGCAATGTTGGTGTTATTTTCCTTTTGATATATCTTGGTTTCTAATGCCATTTAAAAATAAATCTCCTATCCTGCTTTTTGAAACGTATGTACAGTTATTTTGTTGTTGTAATTTTTAACAAATGTTTCAATAATAGCTTTTTAGGACGTGCTTGAATTTTGGTTGATTTTGTTGGTAAATATAGGACTTTTTAATGGAAATGGAAGTAGTTTTTTGTCATTACGAACGTCATTGCGAACGTCATTGCGAACGCAGTGAAGCAATCTGTCACTTGTCATTGCGAGCGCAGCGAAGCAATCTGTCACTTGTCATTGCGAACGCAGCGAAGCAATCTGTAACACCTTTACTACCAATCCCCCTCAAATAAATCCTCCCAACTTGGATTTTTTAAAGCAATCAACTGTTCCTTTTTAGCACGACTCCCAGCCTTCAATTGTTTTTCTCTTAAAATTGCTTGTTTGATATCATCAAACACTTCAAAATAAACCAATTTATTACAATTATATCTTGCAGTAAAACCTTTATAAAACTTTGTTTTATGTTGTTGTATGCGCTTTTGTAAATTACTAGTAACCCCTGTATAAATTACCGTATTATTTTTATTGGTGATTAAGTAAACATAGCCCTTTTTCATAGTTTAAAGATAGTAATTTAGTCATTGCGAGCGAAGCGAAGCAATCTGCCCCAGTCATTGCGAGCGCAGCGAAGCAATCTGTAACTTGTCATTGCGAGCGTAGCGAAGCAAACCCGAGCGCAGCGAAGCAATCTGTCACTACACCACCATCCCAGCAGCTACAGTTTCATTGGTAGCCGCATCAATTAAAATAAAACTTCCTGTGGTTCGGTTTTTAGAATAACTATCAATAATCAACGGTAAGGTAGTTCTTAGTTGAACTTTGCAAATGGTATTCATCTCAATTTCTTTAGCTTCTTCATTGCGCTTTAGCGTATCAATATCTACTTTATAATACACGTTTTTAAGAATAGCTTTTTGTTCGTTAGTAGTATGTTTTATGATATATTTAGCTTTGGGTTTGGCGGGTTGATGATGCAACCAACAAAGCATCGCTGTAAGGTCTTGTGTTACTTTAGGAACATTATTCGATTTCACCAACATATCGCCTCTACTAATATCAATTTCATCTTCCAAAGTAAATACCACCGACATATCTACAAAAGCTTCTTCTAACAATTCATCGTACTGATTGATGGTTTTAATGGTAGATGATAAGCCTGATGGATAAACTGTAACTTGATCTCCTGTTCTAAAAATACCTCCAGCTATTTTGCCTGCATACCCTCTAAAATCTGGAAAATCATTGCTTTGCGGACGCAATACAGTTTGCACTGGAAAACGAGCATCTACCTTATTGGTATCACTACTGATATGAATGGTTTCTAAGGTATGTAACAAAGGCGCATTTTGATACCAAGGCATCTGCTGTGAACGTATAACTACATTATCTCCTTTTAATGCACTAATTGGAATATAACGTACATCTTTAATCATCATTTTAGATGAAATTTCTTCATAATCTTGTACAATATTGGTAAAAACTTCCTCGCTATAGTTTACCAAATCCATTTTATTAACACATACAATAATATGAGAAATTTGTAATAATGAAGCTATATAAGAATGTCTTTTAGTTTGTTCAATCACTCCTTTTCTAGCATCAATTAACACAATAGCTACATTGGCGGTAGAAGCACCTGTAACCATATTACGAGTATATTGAATATGACCAGGAGTATCGGCAATGATAAATTTTCGTTTAGGTGTAGTAAAATAACGATACGCTACATCAATGGTTATGCCTTGTTCACGTTCGTCGCGTAATCCATCGGTAAACAATGCCAAATCTAAATGTTCAAAACCTTTCTTTTTACTAATGGCGGCTACATTGCTTAATTGGTCTTCAAAAATGGATTTAGAATCGTATAACAAGCGACCTATTAAGGTGCTTTTTCCATCATCTACACTTCCTGCAGTGGTAAAACGTAATAATTGATTTTTATCTATTTGCATGTTTTTATTTTTTTTATTTACGTCATTGCGAACCGTCATTGCGAGCGCAGCGAAGCAATCTGCCAGTCATTGCGAACCGCCATTGCGAGCGCAGCGAAGCAATCTCTAACTCGGCACTAACAGTTTACTTCGTCATTTCCAACTCCTCGTAAAGACGTTCCCCACGTCATTGCGAGCGCAGCGAAGCAATCTGTCAGTCATTGCGAGCGCAGCGAAGCAAACCCCTTACACAATCTAAAAATACCCCTCCTTTTTACGATCTTCCATCGCAGTTTCAGAGCGTTTGTCATCGGCTCTATTTCCTCGTTCTGTTTCTCTCATGGCAGCAACTTCTTTTACAATTTTTGCTATATTATTCGCTTCGCTTTCAATACCACCACTAATGGTAATATCTCCTAAGGTTCTAAAACGTACTTTTTTGGTAACTACTTTTTCATTTTCAAGGGGAATTAAAAATTCCGATACTGGAATCCAGCTATTATTTCTCCATACCACCTCTCGTTCATGAGCAAAATATAACGAAGGAATTTCAATACCTTCACGTAAAATATAATGCCAAACATCCATTTCTGTCCAATTGCTAATAGGAAATATTCTAAAATGTTCTCCAAGATGCATTTTTGCATTGAATAAATTCCACAACTCCGGACGTTGATTTTTAGGAGTCCACTGCCCAAAATCATCTCTATGTGAAAAAAAACGTTCTTTAGCTCTCGCTTTTTCTTCGTCACGTCTACCGCCACCAATAGCACCATCTATTTGATGCGTTTCTATAGCATCTAACAAAGTGGTAATTTGCAATAAATTTCGAGTGGCTTGGTGCCCTTTTTCTTCCACTACGCGTCCTTCATTTATAGCTTCTTGAACGCTTCCTACAATTAAATTTACATCTAATTTAGCGGCTAAATAATCTCTAAATTTAATTGTTTCAGGAAAATTATGTCCGGTATCTATATGCAATAATGAAAAAGGAATTTTACTTGGGTAAAAAGCTTTTTTTGCCAAATGAGTGAGTACAATAGAATCTTTGCCTCCTGAAAATAAAATTGCAGGGTTTTGAAACTCCGCAAACACTTCTCTCAACACAAAAATGGCTTCAGATTCTAGTTCATCTATATAATTTTGATAGTATTTAGACATCGTTTTACTTATAATTTTGATTTTAAAACTTCTAAAATTTTGGCAACAGCCTTCTGTGGACTTTCTTCAACCGTTTTAATTTCTATTGTTGGATGAGTGGGGTTTTCAAAAGGTGCACTAATCCCCGTAAAATTTTTAATTTCACCTGCACGTGCTTTTTTATACAAACCTTTTACATCGCGTTGTTCACAAACCTCTAAAGGGGTATTTACAAACACTTCAATATAATGCTCGCTTCCAACTATGTTTTTAATTTCTTCTCTAATTTTAGTATATGGGCTTATAAACGCTGCAATAACTACCACACCAGCATCTACAAACAATTTGGCAACTTCTGCGGTTCGTCTTAAATTTTCTTCACGATCTTCTTTTGAAAAAGTCAAATCTTTGTTCAACCCCCTGCGTAAATTATCACCATCTAAACTATAGGTATGTATGTGTTGTTGGTACAATTCTTTTTCTAATAAATTGGCTATGGTAGATTTTCCTGAACCCGATAAGCCGGTAAACCAAATTAAACAAGAGCGGTGTTGATTTATTTGCGCTCTGTCTTGCCTATTAATGGTATAATCTTGTTTTTTTATATGTTTCATCATTTTATTGAACTATAAAATAGGGATTCAACAAGTTTTTTTTATTATAGTGCAATTCTTCAGCTTGCTGCTGTTGCATTACTTTTAAACCCACCGCACTGCAAATTGCATGTCCTGCTGCAGTATCCCATTCCATGGTGGGTGCAAATCTAGGATATATGTTGGCATTTCCCTCAGCAACTTCACAAAATTTTAAGGAACTTCCTTTTGAAATAAGGTTAATTTCTTTACCCTGAGCTTTTAAGCTATGAATAAAATCTGACGTTTCTTTACTGTGATGAGAACGACTTCCCACAATAGTAAGTATTGAATTATTAGTAGTTTGAGGGTGGATTTCCATACAATCTTGAAACAGTTGGTTTGTAAACTGATGCTTACTTAACTCAATTTTATAGGCTTTAGTATCTGAAACAATGGCATAATATAAAGTTTTAGTCACTGGCACATAAATAACTCCAAGTACGGGTTTTCCCTGTTCAATCAATGCAATATTTACGGTAAACTCACCATTTCTTTTAATAAATTCTTTGGTACCATCCAAAGGATCTACCATCCAACAACGCTCCCATTGTTTTCTTGTAGCGTACGATACTTGTTTATTTTCTTCGCTGATAATAGGAAATGGTGTTGTTTTTAAATAGTTATTGATAATGGTATTGGCTTGCTCATCAGCAATGGTTAAAGGAGAACTATCCGATTTTAAGGTAACAGCTATCTTTCCAGCATATACATTCATAATTTCTGCACCTGCTGCAATTGCTGCTTTGATAGCTATTTGTAGGAGTTCTTTCATATATTTTGAAGATGATTTTTTTTGAGGTTTCTTGTCTTTTTTTAGATTTGGTAAATATAAGGCATTCTCCATGAAGATAAAAGGAACTCCGTCAGTCATTGCGAACGTCATTGCGAACGTCATTGCGAGCGTCATTGCGAACGCAGTGAAGCAAACCCCGTCATTGCGAGCGCAGCGAAGCAAACCCCGTCATTGCGAACGCAGTGAAGCAAACCCGAGCGCAACGAAGCAAACTCAAAAATAAAAGTGTTAATTCTAATAATTTAATTAAATTTGCATTTTCTAACATTTCTCTAAAAAAATCGATATATGATTCATTTCTTTGGAAACAAAAACAGCAAAATTTATGCTGTGCAAACGTCAAAAGAACTTTCGCAAGAAGACACTTTAAAATTAAACTGGCTTTTTGGAAACCAAGAAAAACTAACAGAGGCATCTATCGATGCTTTTTTTATTGGTCCTCGTGCCGCTATGATTACGCCTTGGAGTACCAATGCTGTTGAAATTACACAAAACATGGGAATTGAAGGCATTCTAAGAATAGAAGAATTCAATGCTTCCAATGCACAAGAGGAATTTGATCCTATGATTTTTCAAAAGTACCAAATCTTAAATCAAACTACTTTTGATATTGATATAGATCCAACACCAATTTTAGAAATTGAAGACATTGCCGCCTACAACATTCAAGAAGGTTTGGCTTTAAATGAAGAAGAAATTGAGTATTTAAATGAATTGAGCAAGAGAATTGGTAGAAAACTAACCGATTCTGAGGTATTTGGATTTTCTCAAGTAAACTCTGAACACTGTCGTCATAAAATATTTAACGGAACTTTTATCATCGATGGCGAAGCAATGCCAACCTCCTTATTTAAGCTGATTAAAAAAACATCGGAAACCAATCCTAATAGCATCGTATCTGCATATAAAGACAATGTGGCATTTGTAAAAGGACCTACCGTAGAACAATTTGCTCCAAAATCAGCTGACAAACCAGATTTTTATGAAAAAAAGGAGTTCAATTCAGTCATTTCACTAAAAGCGGAAACGCACAACTTCCCTACTACAGTAGAACCTTTTAATGGAGCTGCTACAGGGTCAGGTGGAGAAATTAGAGATCGATTGGCAGGTGGAAAAGGCTCGTTACCTTTGGCGGGTACCGCAGTGTATATGACTTCTTATTCTCGTTTAAACGAAAACCGTCCTTGGGAACAAGGGATGAAAGAAAGAGCGTGGTTGTACCAAACTCCTATGGATATTTTAATCAAAGCCTCTAATGGAGCTTCTGATTTTGGAAATAAATTCGGACAACCTTTAATTACGGGTTCTGTATTGACCTTTGAACACGAAGAAGATGCACGTAAATTAGGCTTTGATAAAGTGATTATGCAGGCGGGTGGTATTGGCTATGGAAAAGCAGAACAAGCCATTAAAGATACCCCTAAGGAAAGTGATAAAATTATAATTCTAGGAGGTGAAAATTATCGCATTGGTATGGGAGGTGCAGCAGTGTCTTCTGCTGATACAGGAGAGTTTGAAAGCGGTATTGAATTAAATGCTGTACAACGTTCCAATCCTGAAATGCAAAAAAGAGCCGCCAATGCCATACGTGGAATGGTAGAAAGTGATATCAATCCTATTGTTTCTATTCACGATCACGGCGCTGGAGGTCATTTAAACTGCTTGTCTGAATTGGTAGAAGAAACCGGAGGATTGATTGACTTAGATCAATTACCTGTTGGCGATCCTACCCTATCTGCAAAAGAAATTATAGGAAATGAATCTCAAGAACGCATGGGATTGGTAATTGGTAAAAATGATGCCGAAACTTTAAAGCGTGTGGCGGAAAGAGAACGTTCTCCTTATTATGAAGTAGGTGAAGTTACCAACAATCAACGTTTTACGTTTGAATCTAAAACCAAAGGCGATAAACCTATGGATTTAGCGTTGACCGACATGTTTGGAAGCTCTCCTAAAACGATTATGACAGATACTTCCTTAAAAAGAAATTATGCGGAAGTTCCCTATTCTGAACAAAACATTCCCAACTATATCAAACAAGTTTTGCAGTTAGAAGCGGTTGCTTGTAAAGATTGGTTAACCAATAAAGTAGATCGTTGTGTAGGTGGTAAAGTAGCCAAACAACAATGTGCAGGCCCTTTACAACTGCCATTAAATAATGTGGGGGTAATGGCATTGGATTATCAAGGAAAAGAAGGAATTGCTACTTCTATTGGACATGCACCTGTAAGTGCTCTTATCGATCCTGCTGCTGGAAGTAAAAATGCCATTGCAGAAGCCTTAACTAACATTATTTGGGCGCCGTTACAAGATAATTTAGCATCGGTTTCTTTATCAGCAAACTGGATGTGGCCTTGTAAAAATGAAGGTGAAGATGCCCGTTTGTACCAAGCAGTAAAAGCGGTTTCAGAATTTGCCATTGAATTAGGCATCAATGTACCTACTGGAAAAGATTCTCTTTCTATGAAACAAAAATATCCTAATGAAGAAGTTATTTCTCCTGGAACAGTGGTTATTTCAGCTGCTGCGCATTGTAATGATATTTCTAAAGTAGTAGAACCCGTACTTCAAAAAAGAGGTTTAAATAAAGTATATTACATCAACTTATCTAACGATTGCTTTAAATTAGGGGGCTCTTCTTTTGCTCAAATTCAAAATAAAATTGGAACAGAAACGCCAACCATAAAAGATGCAGCCAAATTTAAAAATGCTTTTAATACCGTACAACAACTTATTAAAGAAGGTAAAATTTTAGCCGGACACGATATTTCTGCTGGTGGAATGCTTACTACCTTATTAGAGCTGTGTTTTGCACAAGAGCAAATAGGTTTAAACATTGATATTTCTTCTTTAGGTGAAGCTGATACTGTAAAAGCGTTGTTTGCCGAAAATAGCGGTATCATTTTCCAAAGTGATTCGGAAGATATTGCTTCCATACTCACTGAAAACCAGGTAGAATTTTTTGAATTAGGAAATGCGGTTAGAAGCAAATCTGTAAAAATTACAAACAACGGAAAAGTAATAGAATTTAATATTCCTGAATTGCGTGATGTTTGGTATGAAACTTCGTATTTATTAGATCGTAAGCAAACTGCAAATGATTTGGCAAAAGAACGTTTTAACAATTATAAGGTACAACCTTTAACTTTTAAATTACCCAATCATTTTACAGGAAAACTTCCAGTAATAGACCCTACAAAACCACGACCAAAAGCGGCGATTATTCGTGAAAAAGGAAGTAATAGTGAGCGTGAAATGGCACATGCCATGTATTTGGCTGGTTTTGATGTAAAGGATGTACATATGACCGACTTAATTAGTGGCAGAGAAACTTTAGAGGACATTCAATTTATCGGTGCTGTTGGTGGTTTCTCCAACTCAGATGTACTAGGCTCTGCCAAAGGGTGGGCTGGAGCATTTTTATACAATGAAAAAGCCAAAACAGCTTTAGATAACTTCTTTAAACGTGAAGATACGCTATCCGTTGGTATTTGTAATGGTTGTCAATTATTTATGGAATTAGAAGTTATCAATCCAGAACACAAGGTGCATGGTAAAATGCTTCACAACGATTCACATAAACACGAAAGTAATTTTACCTCGGTAAACATTCAAGAAAACAACTCGGTAATGTTATCTAGTTTAGCAGGAAGCACTTTAGGAGTTTGGATTTCTCACGGAGAAGGTAAATTTAATTTGCCAATGGAAGAAAATGACTACCATATTGTTGCAAAATATGGCTATGACACATATCCTGCCAACCCTAATGGATCTGATTATAATGTAGCGATGATGAGCAGTAAAGATGGAAGACATTTGGTAATGATGCCACATATTGAACGTTCTATTTTCCAATGGAATTGGGCGTATTACCCAAGCGAAAGAACAGATGAAGTTTCTCCTTGGCTAGAAGCTTTTGTGAATGCAAGAAAATGGTTGACTAAAAACTAATCACTATTCAATTCCATAAAAAAACCTCTTTTAAATTTAAAAGAGGTTTTTTTATGCTTGTTGGTTTTGTACCTAAGAAGCAGTTGCTAATTTTAGAGAATTTGTTTTATTTTTATGTGCCTTTGTGATAGAAAATTTCATGACAATAGCCACAATTAATGCCACTATAAATAAGCTAGCAAATACATATAAGGTAGCATCTAACGAACCTGTTTTTGCTTTTACAACATCATAAATAGTAGGTCCTACAACACCTGCCAATCCCCAAGCTGTTAAAATCAATCCTTGAATGGCTCCTAATTCTTTTGTCCCAAATAAATCACTAATAAAAGCTGGTAACATGGCAAAACCACCACCATACATTGAAATGATGGTAAATAAGGTAGCTAAAAATAAAAGTTCATACGCAAGCGCTGGTAACAGGTAAAATGCCACTATTTGAAAAGCAAAAAATAAGATATAAATGGTAATACGCCCTAAATAATCTGATAAACTAGACCAAAAAAGTCGACCTAAACCGTTAAAAATCCCTATAAATCCAACCATAGCAGCGGCTTCCATAGGGGAATAGTTTAATTTTTCTTGCAGAATAGGACTTGCAGAAGAAATCAATGCAATTCCGCAGGCAATATTGATAAACATCATCAACCATAAATAGTAAAATCTAGGTTTTTTGATGGCTTCTTTGGCACTTATATTTTCAAGATCTTGCTGTTTTAAGGTGTTGTTTTCAGGATAATAACCTTCTGGAATATACTCTTTAGGGGGTTGTTGCATATACCTTGCAGATCCCACAATTAATACCATAAAAATACTTCCCAATACATAAAAAGCATTGGCAATACCTACTGTATTAAAAAGGTATTGCATGAAAGGCCCAAAAATTAATGCTGAAAATCCAAATCCCATAATTGCCATCCCTGTAGCCAGTCCTTTTTTATCAGGAAACCATTTTACCAAGGTACTTATAGGCGAAATATAACCTAAGCCCAATCCAATACCACCAATAATTCCATAACCTATATAAAATAGCGGTAAAGAACCTATATGAATGGCGATACCAGTAGTCACAATTCCAATTCCGTATAAAATTCCTGCGGTAGTTCCACTTCGTTGGGGACCCACTTTTTCTACCCATTTTCCTAAAAAGGCTGCAGAAAAGCCTAGCATTAAAATGGCTAGCTTAAAAGCCCATTTGATAGCGCTTCCTTCTACTTCAAAAATATCTTTTACGGGATTGGTCATTACCGAATAAGCATATACAGAACCGATGGAAACTTGTATTCCTACTGCTGAAGCAGCTATGAGCCATCTGTTTTTTAAGTGTTGTGTGTTCATTATTTAGATAGGATATTTCCTTTTAATTTGTTTTTACTTCTTTAAAATAGTTTTGTAAAATGGCAACCGCAGCTTGTAATTCATCAGGAGTATTTTCACGTGCATCTTTTAATTGATATTCCCAACCTAAAGCTTCCCATTTATGAATTCCCAATTTATGATAAGGTTGTAATTCAATTTTCTCAATGGTCGTATAGTTTTTAAAATACTTTCCCATGGCATGCAATAATTCGGGCTTATGGGTAATTTCAGGAATTAACACATAGCGCAACCACATTGGTTTACCTGAAGCTTCTCTATAAGCTGCAAAATTGAAAGTGGTTTCTTTACAACTCTTCCCTGTTAAAGCTACATAGCCTTCTTCAGTCATATGCTTAATATCTAGCATGACTAAATCTGTATAATCATCTAACAATTGTTTGGCATAACTATTTAATATTCTACCATTGGTGTCAATATTGGTATGAATACCTTCTTCTTTTAATCGTTTAAAAAATGGGATGAGTTCTTTGGCTTGCAATAAAGGCTCTCCACCTGAAACCGTTACGCCTCCTTTTTTTCCAAAGTAAGGTTTCATTTTTAAAGCAATTTCAACAAGTTGTTCAATGGTATATTCCATACCTCCTGAGGTTTCAATGGTATCAGGATTATGGCAATACAAACATTTCAGTTTACACCCTTGCAAAAAAATTACCAACCGTATTCCTGGTCCGTCATGAGTACCAAAAGACTCTATAGAATGAACTCTCAATATGTTTGCTGTTGTTTTGATAATTTTCTTTTTTGTGGCTATTGAAGGGCTATATATAGCCCTTCAATAGAAATATTAATTGGGGTTGGTTACAAAGATTCGTGGAACGAGCGTGTAATCACTTCTAATTGTTGTTCTTTGGTTAAACGAACAAAATTAACCGCATAACCAGAAACACGAATGGTTAATTGAGGATATTCATCAGGGTTTTCCATGGCATCTAACAACATTTCTTTATTTAATACATTCACATTTAAATGCTGAGCGTTTCTATAAAAATATCCATCTAAAGTAGTCGCCAAATTTTCAATTTGTTCTTCTTCAGTAGCACCTAATGATTTTGGTACAATTGAAAAGGTATTTGAAATTCCATCTTTAGAGTCGGCATAATTAATTTTAGATACTGAATTTAAAGAAGCAATAGCACCGTTACAATCGCGACCGTGCATTGGGTTTGCTCCTGGGGCAAAAGGCACTCCTTTAGCTCTACCATCAGGGGTTGCTCCAGTTTTTTTACCATAAGAAACGTTAGAAGTAATGGTTAAAACCGACATGGTAACTTCGGCATCTTTATACACTGGTAATTTTTTTAACTCATTATTAAATTCAGCAACCGCACCACTTGCTAATAAATCTACCCGATCATCATCATTACCATACATAGGAAACTCCCCTTCAATTTCAAAATCAACAGTCAAACCTTGCTCATTTCTTATCGGTTTTACTTTGGCATATTTGATGGCTGACAACGAATCTGCTACAATAGATAAACCAGCAATACCATACGCTATATTGATACTTGGGTTGGTATCTATTAAAGACATTTGAGCTTTTTCGTAATAGTATTTATCGTGCATATAGTGGATAATATTCATAGAATCGTTATACACTCTAGCTACTTGCTTCATCGCAATTCTAAAATTAGCCATCACTTTATTAAAATCTAAATATTCGTCGGTATATTCAGGTATTCCTTCTACAATTGGGGTACCTGTAAATTCACAACGACCACCATTTAAAGCTAGTAATAATGTTTTTGCCAAATTGGTACGTGCGCCAAAAAACTGAATAGATTTTCCAAGTTCTTGGTAAGAAACACAACAAGCAATGCCATAATCATCAGACCCACGACTTTTAAGCATTAGATCGTCATTCTCAAATTGAATAGATGAAGTATCTATGGCTACTTTTGCACAGTAGTTTTTAAAGTTTTGAGGTAAATGTTCAGACCATAAAATGGTAATATTTGGTTCTGGTGAAGGTCCTAAATTATATAAGGTATTTAAAAAACGGAATGAAGTTTTGGTTACTTTGGTTCTACCATCAGCCAACATTCCTCCGATAGCTTCAGTTACCCACGTTGGATCACCAGCAAAAATTTCATCATAGGCTTCCATACGTAAATGGCGTACCATACGAAGTTTCATCACAAATTGATCGATGTATTCTTGTGCTTCCACTTCTGTAATCAGCCCAGCTGCTAAATCTCTTTCTATAAAAATATCTAAAAAAGAAGACACATTTCCTAAAGACATGGCTGCTCCATCTTGTTCTTTCACCGCTGCTAAATACGCCATATAGGTCCATTGTACAGCTTCACGAGCGTTTTCAGCAGGTCTGGATAAATCTAAGTGATAAGATTTCCCCATTTCCACCATTTCTTTTAACGCTTTAATTTGCTCAGAAACCTCTTCACGCAAACGAATAACCTTGTCACTCATTGGCCCTACAATAGTCGCTAAATCTTGTTTTTTAGCGGCAATCAATCTATCAATCCCATACAATGCAATACGGCGGTAATCTCCAATAATTCTTCCTCTGGCATAATTATCTGGCAAGCCTGTTAAAAACCCTAATGAACGGTATTTTTTAATTTCATCGGTATAGGCATCAAAAACACCATCGTTATGTGTTTTTACGTATTTTGTAAACAATTCTGAAAGATGGTCGCTTGGCTTTAATCCATGTTCAGAAAGTGCTTTTTGAACTACTTTAAAGCCGCCAAATGGTTTCATCGCTCTTTTTAAAAGCTCATTGGTTTGTAAACCAACAATTACTTCATTTTTTTGATCAATATATCCCGCTTCAAAAGCATTGATTCCAGAAATGACTTCGGTATCTACTGAACGTACGCCATTACGCTCTCTTTCCTCTTTGGTTCCTTGTTTACAAGCTTCCCATAATTGTTGAGTTTTTTCACTCGGCCCAACTAAAAAGTGATGCGTTCCATGATAGGGTGAAATATTTTTGGCAACAAAGTCTCTTAAATTAATAAATTCATTCCAAACACCTTCATTAAATTTCTTAATTTTCATATATTTTAATTTAAATTTTAATCCTAATTTTCTTGAATTCTGGTACAAAATTAGTCCAATTAAATAGGTAAAATATGACAAAAATCATTGAATAATTAAGCCTTTTAAGTCTAGTGTTTTCAAGGCTTCACTAAAACGTTTGAAAATGTATTCTATGAAAAAACAGCTTCTTTTCAAAAAAAGAAAAAAAATATCATTTTTTTAAAAACGTATGTTTTTTTGATGCTTTTATTTAAAATTGAAGACAAAAAAAGGGATGCTTTTGGCATCCCTTTTTATATCATTCAAACTTTTTATTGTTTAACCGTTTCTAAAGGCACTTCTTCTCCTTCTTTTGAAACTAATTTTACTTCATCAAAGCCCATAGACTTGAATTGTGCAAATTGAGTAGCAGCATCACCAACCACTAAATACAACATTTTAGATTCATCTAAATATTTATTGGCTAATTTTTTATGCTGTTCTAAGGTCATATTATTAATAATACTTTCTTCATTTTCAATATAATTTGCTGGTAAATTATACGTACTCATTTCTTGTAACATTCCTAATAAAGATCCTTGAGTTTCAAAACGACGTGCATTGGATTTGATCAAAGCATTTTTAGTAAATTCCAAATCTTCAGCGCTTATTCCTTCTTTATATGTTGCTATTTCATCTTTAAAAATTTGAACAGACTCTCCTGTAGTATTGGTTCTAACACTTGAGGAAGCTGAAAATGTTCCAGGTATTTTAGATCCACTAAAGCCAGTACGAGCTCCATAAGTATAGCCTTTTTCTTCACGTAGTACTAAATTCACATTTCCAGAAAAAGAACCGCCTAATTTATAATTCATCACTTCTACTGGATAAAAATCTTTATCCGTTCTTGGCAATGCAATATAACCAATATTGATTACAGACTGTTTGGCGTTTGGAATGTCAACAAAAAATAAGGAAGATTTATCACGTGTATTTGCTATTGGATACGTTGGTATTTCAACCTCTTTGGCTTGCCAATCATTTTCTAAGCCTTTTAATACTTCTAAGGTTTTTTCTTTGGTGATATTACCAACCATATGAAACTTGCTAATTGATGGACTGAAATTTTTAGTGTAAAAATCTTTTAAATCATCAATGGTAATGGCTTCAACAGAAGCTACTGTACCACTTGCAGGATAACTAAATATATGATCTTTACCATACAACGATTTGTTAAACACACGATTTGCCACTTGATTTGGGTTTGAATTTGAACGTGTAATTTGATTGATGGTACTTGTTTTTATACGAGCAAATTCTTCTTCATCCCAACGTGGTTCTAATAAAATTTCTTTGATCAACTCCATTGTTTTTGGTAAGTTTCTCACTAAAGTATTTCCTCTAATAACTATAGATTCGTTGGTGGTGTACATATTGATATTAGCTCCTAATAATTCTATGGCCTCTTCCAATTCTTCAGGTGTTTTGTTAACTGTACCTTCCATCATAATATCAGTCATTAAATTTGCTACTCCATTTTTTTCGATAGCATCTAATAAATGACCACCTTCTATAACCAAGCTAAAGTTCACCAACGGAATTTCATTTTGTTCAATACCATAAACTTGTATTCCATTTGCTAATTCCGCAGTCCAGCTTTGTGGGATACTTAGTTTAGGGGATTCTCCTTGTGCTGGAGCTACAGAACGATCAATTTTTGAAGGTGTTTTTACCACCTCATCGTTTTTATCTACAACCGTTTTAGTGACATTTTCTTTTATTTCTTCTTCAACCACTTCAGCTTTTACAGAATTATCAGCAACTAAATCTAACTGTCCCTTAGGTACAAAACTCGTCATTACAAAAGGTTTTCCTTTAAGGTAGGTTTCATACACACGCATCACATCTTCTTTGGTTACCTTTTTAATATTTTCAATGTCTTGTTCAATAAATTTAGGAGTTCCTGCAAATACGTTGTATTGTGCCAATTGAAATGATTTTCCTAAAACACTGCTAATTCCATTATAAAAACTAGTTTCTAAACCAGCTTTGATACGTTCAATATCTTTATCTTGAATGCCTTCTTTTTCAAATAGCTCAAATGCCTCAAAAATACCAGCTTCTACATCTTTTAAGCTTTTACCATTGTTGGCAGTAATTGAAATATGAAATTCTCCAGCCAATTCTTGGGCTCTATTATATGCAGTAGTTCTAGAGGTCAATTCTTTTTCTTTAACTAAAACTTTGTACAATGGTGCTTTTTTTCCACTTGAAAGTAGTTCCGCTAAAAAGTCTAAAGCATACGCATCATCTACATATTGTTGAGTTGTTGGCCATACAATATTTAATTGTGGAGCTGAAGCAAAATTATCTTCATGATACAAACGCTTGGTTTCTGAAATAGTAATTGGTTGCGCAGGTAATGGTGTTACTTCTTGTCTTTTTTTAATTTCTCCAAAATATTTTTCAATCAAAGCTTTAGCATCTTCCAATTCAAAATCTCCGGCTAAAACTAAAGTTGCATTATTTGGTCCATAAAACTTGTCGTAAAATTCTTTTACATCAGCAACGGTAGCATTTTGTAAATCTTCTAATTCACCTATTACTTGCCAACTATAAGGATGTCCTTTTGGGTATAAATTTTTATCCAATACCCAACTTGTATGACCATATGGATTGTTATCTACACGTTGTCTTTTTTCGTTTTGAACCACTTCTTGTTGGTTGTAAAAAGCAGATTCTGTAACGGTATTGATTAAATATCCCATTCTATCGCTTTCTAACCATAGTACGGTTTCTAAAGCATTGTTTGGTACCACTTCATAGTAAATAGTACCATCTTTCCAAGTACCTCCATTAAGTGTTCCTCCTAAATCTTGAATTTTTTTAAAAAATTGATCTTGAGGTACATTTTCAGATTCTTGAAATAACATGTGCTCAAACAAGTGAGCAAAACCAGTTCTTCCAGTTTTTTCCCTATTAGAACCTACTCCATATTGTATGGCTACCGATACAATTGGATCACTTTTATCTTGATGTAAAACTACATCTAGACCATTTTCTAACTCATATTTTTCAAAATCTATTGAAAATTGAGTTTCATTACTAGCAATTTTTGTGTCTTCTTTTTTACATGAAGTCATTAAAAAAGGCAACAAGAATAGCGTAAAAATTAAATTTTTTAAATTCTTTTGAAGCATATTTATGTGTTTTTTTAGAATTGACTAAATATACACAAGATTATTTAAATAAGTCACCTTCTTTTAAAAACTTAATTTTAAGGTGTTTACCATAGTTGTTTATTTGATAGATAGTTCATCAACAAAAATCCAAGCAGCTCCTTTTCTTATATGCCATTCTGGAAGTGTTCCTCTGTTTTTAGCGACTATTTTTATAAATCCTACCTTTTGTTTTTCAAAATTAGTTTCTATTCTTTTAATAAAAGGATCTCTTTTTTCTATAGTTTCAATGGCTGAATTAAGTACTGGAAGATAATTTTTCCCATCTTTTGAAATTGCTATAGAAACATTAGTTGGCAACATAACCGAAGTTGAACCTATGTGTTGAAAGAAATTTAAGCCTATATAAGAAAGTTCACTTACACTTCCTAAATCAATGGTAACCTCAAAGTCATCTTTTTTAAATCCTTGCCAATGAGGATCATCACCTCTAGAAATGGCAAATTTTTGATCGAACAAGGCTTCAGCACCACCTCCACTATACGCATCATTATACGCATTTGTATAGGTGATAGTACATTGATCACTAAAACTGGTAGAAAACATTTTTATCAACGGATACCCTGTTTGTTCTCCATTTCTAAAACATACCGCATGTAAATGGATAGGTGAAGTATAACGAATAGGCTTAGTATATACGGTTGAATTTAATGTTGGTTCAGAACCATCTAAAGTATATCTAATTTCATAACGATTGAGTTCATTGGCTAATCTTAAATTAAATTGTTGGGTAGTTTTATCATAGCTCACTTGGTAATTAGGTGTTAATGAACTTGTTGCATACTCATAACCTAATTCTTGAAACCTATCAAATTGAACATCGAGTTTGTCTATAAATTTTTCTTTATTTTTTTGAGTTGAAGGAGTCCACAAAGCTTCAGAAAGTGCACTAATTCGAGGTAAAATCATATATTGAATATGGTTTAATGAAGTAATTTGCTCTGTCCAAAGGTTTGCTTGTCCTCCTAAAATATGATGCTTTTTATCTGCTGCAATTTCATTTGGAATAGGATGAAACTCATACACTTTTAAAAGATTGTTATACCCACCCCAAGATGGTGGTTCAAACTCGCTACTCCCTTGACTGTGGTCAAAATAACAAGGTGAACCTGGCGACATTACTACATCGTGCCCCTCATTTGCTGCTTCAATTCCACCTTTAACTCCACGCCAAGACATTACGGTAGCTCTTTCAGGCAAACCACCTTCTAAAATTTCATCCCAGCCTATTAATTTTTTATTTTTTGAATGAATAAACTGCTCCATTCTTTTAACAAAATAACTTTGCAATTCATCAGCATTTTTTAAGTTTTCTGTTGCCATACGTTGTTTACAATCGCTACATTGCAACCAACCTTCTTTACCTACTTCATCTCCTCCAATATGTAAATATTGACTAGGAAATAATTCAACCACCTCTGTTATGATATTTTGTAAAAAAGTAAAAGCACCATCGTTACCAGCACAATACACGCCTGTACTTTCAACACCCTTGCACATAAACTCTGGATAACATTGTAAGGCAGCTTCCGAATGTCCTGGCATTTCAATTTCTGGAATTACTTCAATATAACGTTCAGCCGCATAAGCTACAATCTCTTTAATATCTTCTTTGGTATAATAACCACCATATACCTCTCCATCAAAATTTTGCTCACAAACTTCAAATTCTTCCCAAGGCTTTCTATTTTCTTTTACTTTTCTCCAAGCGCCTTTTTGAGTTAACATTGGATACTTCTCAATTTGTATGCGCCATCCAATACCATCAACTAAATGCCAGTGAAATTTATTCATTTTATGCATTGCTAAAATATCTATCACCTGTTTAACTGAATCTTTTGGTAAAAAATGTCTTGATACATCTAGCATCATTCCTCTCCATTTAAATTCGGGAGCATCTTTTATGGTTACTAAGGAAAGTATTGGTTTTTGAATGCTATTTTTAGGACTTAATAGTTGCTTTATAGTTTGAACTCCGTAAAAAATTCCTTGATAAGTTCCGGCTCGAATTGCAATTCCTTTTTTTGAAACCGTTAAATCATAAGCTCCTTCTTTTATTTGTTCACCTACTTTTGTTAGAAAAATAGCATTGTTTTGAGCTGTAGTTGAAACTTCTATACTTAAAGAAAATTGATTTTTTAAAAAAGTAATCAGTTCATTAGCTATGCTTTTAGCATCTTCAGATTCATCAATTACTATAACTGTTTGCTCATTGATTTCAAAATACCCATCTTGATATTGAATATGAGCTGGTTCTGGAATAATTCCAAGACGTTTTGGTGGCTCTTGCTGACAAGAAATAGTAATTAATACTGCTGCTAATACAATAATTTTAGAGATGTTCATTGGAGCTTATACTTTTAAATGGAAGTTTTTAATTTGTACAAATAACTATTATTTAAATAGTTATTTTTGAAGTCCTTTAGCTTTGAGATATCTAGTTAAATTTGTTTGGGTTAAAGCATCACTATCACCATATTTTAACCTGAGTTCTTTTAGCTGTTGATGCATTTTCTTCTGAACTTTTGCATACGATGGGTTATTGTATAGATTTTTCATTTCTGAAGGGTCTTTTTCCAAATCATACAATTCCCAAGCATCTATATCATAATAAAAATGAATGAGTTTATAACGAGCTGTTCTAATTCCGTAATGCCGCTTTACATGATGTTCTCCTGGAAATTCATAATAGGTATAATAAATCGCATCTCTCCATTCACTTACTTCTCCATTCACCAATTTTCTAAACGATTCTCCTTGGACATCTTTAGGTATTTCAACACCTGCATAATCTAAAAAAGTAGGTGCAAAATCTAAATTTTGAACTAATTTATCAATGGTAGTTCCTGGTTTTATTTCTTTAGGATATTTCATAAGTATGGGAGTTCTAAAAGACTCTTCATACATAAAACGTTTGTCGAACCACCCATGCTCTCCTAAATAAAAACCTTGATCTGAAGTGTAAACTACTATGGTATTTTCTGAAAGCCCTTGTGTATCAAGATATTCTAAAATTTCACCCACCCCATCATCTACAGATTGTATGGTGCGTAGGTAATCTTTTATATACCTATTGAACTTCCACTTGGCTAAGTCTTTTCCTTGATAATTTTTCTCTTTAAAATCTTTTATGATAGGTGTATAATATGCATCCCAAACCTTTTTTTGAAGCGAATCCATTCTATTATACTGATTTTCAAACGCTTTTCTGTACCTTGTTTTTAACGCTCCTTCTACATCTAACATTTTTAAATCGTACACCACATCCATATCTTTATAAATTCCCATTTCATGTTTAGAGGCTGCCAATCTACCCGAATAATCATCATAAAAGTTCGCTGGAAGTTCAAACTCTTTATCCTCAAATAAAGTGAAATACTTTTCTTCTGGCATCCAAGTTCTATGCGGTGCTTTTTGATGATACAAGAGCAAAAAAGGGGCGTCTTTTTTACGTTTGTTTTGTAACCAATCTAACGCAATGTTAGTCGTTACCTTAGTCACATATCCTTGGTATTGTTTTCGAACTCCATTTTCAATAAAATCTGGGTTGTAGTATTCTCCTTGCCCTGGCAAAACATTTGAATAATCAAAACCTTGTGGTAAGCCTTTTAAATGAATTTTTCCGACCAAAGCTGTTTGATATCCTGATTTTTGAAGCTGCTTGGCAAAATTATCTTGATCCCAATTATAAGGTAATATGTTATCTACTTTACCATTGATATGACTGTGTTTTCCAGTAAGCATTACTGCTCTGCTTGGAGCACAAATAGAATTGGTTACAAATCCTTGATTGAAAATGACTCCTTCTGTTGCAATTCTATCAATATTAGGTGTATTGTTAAGACCGTGACCATAAGCGCTTATTGCTTGATATGCATGGTCATCACTCATAATAAAAACAATATTTGGCTGTTTAACTTCAACAATTGCTTTAGTTACTTTGCCTTTAGACTGTTGACAACTACTCAAAGTTAACACACAGCTAAAAACACCTAGAAAAAGTGAAATTTTGTTAAAATATCTAGATTGCTTCTTATTTTGAAATTTTATCTCCAAGTTCTTTAATTTTAAATTTTTCTATGTCTGCAGGAGTATGTTCTTCTTTCATAATAGTCGTAATTTTCTCTACAATTTCCGGATATTCATCAGCCACATTTATAGCTTCAGTTGGATCTTCTTTTAAATTGTACAACTCAATATCCATATTTCCTTTAAAAATATTTTTACGAATTCCTTTCCAATCTCCCATTCTTACAGCTTGCTGACCTTGATAGCTTGGAAATTCCCAATATAAAAATTGATGAGTTGGTTGATCTCCTTTTTCTAATAAAGTTGGTAAAAAACTAATTCCATCAATATCTTTAGGTAACTCAGCATTTACTAAGCTACTAAAAGTTGGTAATACATCCCAAAAAGCCGATACATGATTGGTGGTGCTTCCTGCCTTAATTTTTCCAGGCCAACTTGCAATCATTGGAACTCTAATTCCTCCTTCATAAGTAAACCCTTTGGTTCTTCCATATTCATTTGAGAAAGGTTTGGCACTATTAAAATATTCAGCATCTACTCCCCCTGTGTATGTGGGTCCATTATCGCTTGTAAATACAATAATGGTATTTTCATACAAATCCAAATCCTTTAACTTTTGAACGATTTCTCCAACTTGGTCATCTAAATAAGTAATCATTCCTGCATAAGTGGCATTTGGATATCTTGTTGGAAAATAACCTTTATCGCCCACATAAGGTGCTTCTTCTCCAAACAGTTTTACGTATTTATCTACATATTGATGAGGTACTTGCAACGGTAAATGAGGTAAAGGAGAAGCATAGTACATAAAAAATGGCTGCTCTTTGTTTTCCTCAATAAATTGAAGAACCTCTTGTTGCATTAATGCTGGAGCATATTCATGTTGTTCATATTTTTGATAACTTTCAGAAGCCATGATATCAGCTCCCTTATCTAATTTGGTATTTGGAGCAATCAACTCGTTTGTTAACCAAACTTTTTCTTCATTTTTCCATAAATGTTTTGGATATAATTGATGTGCTTGACGTTGACAATTATACCCATAAAAAAAGTCGAAACCACTTTTAGTAGGTATCCCTTCCGTTAATGGAGCTCCTAGTCCCCATTTTCCAACCACTGCAGTTTTATAGCCTGCTTTTTGCAATACCTTTCCTAAAGTTGTTGTACTGTTTAAAATTGGACGCTGCCCTTCCAAATTTGGATCTTCTACTGTTTTTTTATAATTCCAAACATCACCACGCTCTGCCCATTCATCATTCCCTCTAATACGCGCATGTCCAGCATGTTTACCAGTTAACAACATATACCTTGAAGGTGCACAAACTGGGGCACCTGCATAATGCTGTGTAAATAACATACCGCTAGAGGCCAAAGCATCTATATTTGGAGTTTGAATTTTTTCTTGTCCATAAACACCCAGTTCACCATAGCCTAAATCATCTGCTAAAATGTATATAATATTGGGGTTCTTAACTTCATCTTTGTTAGGTAACTCTTTACACGAATTAAAATTAAGTGCTAAAATTAGGATAAATACTATTTTTTGAAGGCTTTGCATTGATTGTTAAATTTAAATGACCTATAATTTTGCTTTATATTAGTTGTAAAAATAAACCATTTTACATTAAATGTGTTATTTACAATTATTAATACTGAATATTTAAATCGTTAGTTCTAATTTCTTTTAATTTGAGTCGTAATTTCAATTTCATTTCAGCTACTACGTTGTTATAATTTGGGTTATTTGCTAAATTGGTAAATTGTTGAGGATCATTTTCCATATCAAATAATTCTATACCAGAACCTGCATCTTCATCGTACTGAATATAAGCCCATTTTTTTGTTCTAATTAAAAATGATTTTCCTCCTTGACTTACCGAAAATGCCATATCTCTTACTTTAGCATTTGGATTGTCGAGTGTTTTAACTAAACTTTTCCCTTGTAGGTGTTTAGATGCTTTTAATCCTGCTAATTCCGCAATGGTAGGGTATAAATCCAATAGTTCTACAAAAGAATGACATACAGATGCTTTTTTACCTGGAACTTTAATAATCATAGGAACTCTAACAGATTCTTCATGCAAGCTTACTTTCATCCAAAAATTGTGTTCTCCTAAATGAAAACCGTGATCAGAGGTAAAAATTACAATGGTATTATCTTCTATACCTTCTTCTTTTAAAGCGTTTAACACTTTCCCTACTTGGGCATCCATATAAGATACTGCAGCATAATACCCAGCTACTGCTTTTTTTTCTTGCTCAAGATTCATTTGAGCATTTACACTGGTTACATAATTAATTCCTCTTTTTGGAATATCATTCCAATCATCTTTAACTTTTGGAGGCATTTCAATCACTTCAAATGGGTAGTCTTTAAAGTACTTTTTTGGGGCAACAAATGGCACATGTGGACGAACAAACCCAACTGCCATAAAGAAAGGTTCATTTTTGTGTTGTTTAATTAACTCTATAGCTTTTAAGGCTGTTTTTCCGTCAGAATGTACAGTGTCATCTCCTTCAGCTTTTACAATAGTCATAACATTTCCACCTTTTCTTTCTATGCTTCCATCAGGATTTCCTTGTACAAGTTCAGCTTCACCTTCAGCTTTCCATTCAGGACCTTGACTATTAAAACGCTCCGTCCAAGAAGCTTCATCATCTTCACCATTAGAGCCTGTTTCAATATCAATTGGAACTCCCATATGAAAAATTTTACTCACTCTAGCCGTATAATAACCATTATTTTTAAACAATTGTGCCCAAGTATTTCTATCATTTCCAATATTTTTTCGTCCGCTAACATATCCGTACGTGGTAGTAGCATTTGGATAATAACCAGACATTAATGAAGCTCTAGAAGGTCCACATACAGGGTATTGGCTATATGCTTTAGTATATTGAACCCCTTCTGAAGCTAATTGGTCAATATTTGGTGTTTTACAAGCCTTGTTTTCATAGGAAGAAACTGCAGTAGCAGTTAAATCATCTGCAATAATAAATAAAACATTTGGTTTAGTTGACTTTTGAGCTAGTATGTCATCAACGGTTAGGAATACCGTTAATACTAAAACATATTTAAAAAATTGTTTGCGACTAAAATTTATGAATGGCATTATTTATTTATTTAAAAAAATTAAGTTCTGAAATAGTGGCTGTACTTTTATTTCCAGCAATGGTATTGGTAACTATTTTAACAAATCTAAAACTAGACTTTGTATTAAAATAATGTGTTCTTGGTGAAGGGTCATTAATTAAATTTCCAAATTCAAAGGTATCCAAATACTCCCAAGAAGATCCATCAGTACTGGTATAAATTGTTCCTTTTTCTATCATCCCTAAAATATTATTTTTTGGAGGAAGATATTCAAAACCTTTCAATGCTATTAACTTTCCTAAATCTATACTTATACTGTGATTGGTTCCAGAAGTTGATTGCCAATAAGTTGTTGGGTTTTCATCAAAAGCAAAATAAGCTTGATGCTTTTGTTGTTCACTAGAGACTTCTAAAACTTTCCAAGTATTTTTTAAAATTCCTAAAGTTTTAGCACTTATACTTCCTTGATCTGAATTTACATAAGCAACCGCTTTTATGATTCCTGATTGGTATTTAAATGGCACTGTGTATAATTTTGATTTTTTAGTGGGGGTACTACCATCAATTGTATACCTAATTTCAAGATTGCTTTGTAAATTTTTACGACTATTTTCTCCATGAGGTTTCCAGCTAAAGTTCGTAGTTTTTGGTTCAATTTTTACCATTCCATTAAGCGTTCTATGTATTGTTAATTGAGGTGGTGTAGCTTTGTAATAATGTGCTGAGATTAAAGAGATGGCAGGAGTAAATCGATTTTTTAGAATTCGAAGTCTAAATTTAGTAGAAGTTACCTCTTTAAATCGAAGAATTTTTTTATAGCCAACATTTGTTCCTTCTGCTATAAGCGTCCATTTATTGTTTAACCAGGCATCTACTGCATATTTTTCAATTCTCTCGCTATGAGTAGCAATAGCCTCTTGAAGTACCAAACGATTGATAGTAACTGGTGTTGGTGTTGATATTACCATACTCTTATTATTTTCATCAAACAGTTTATAGGTAGTATCATTTAAATCTAACACTTCTTTTGGTCCTGTTGCATATTGAAATAAATTAACGGCATACGTTTCTTTAATTCGTTTTCCAACTTCTTGTAAAACTGCAACATCTTTTGATGAAAATTTACCTTCTTTATTAGGAGGGATGTTTAATAAAAAAACAGTGTTTCCTCCAACAGCTCTTTCATACATATCAAAAACATCGTCTGCATTTCTTACTTGCTGATGTTCATCATCTCTATAAAACCACCCTGATCTTATAGAGGTATTAACTTCAGCGAATTGATAATGTAAAAAATTAGCATTATAGAGTTGAGGTCTTTCACCAATTTCATCTGAGGTTATATCATCAAACCTAGTCAGTTTATTAGGATTATCTTTATATGGAATAATATTCCACTCCGTTTTTCTTGTTTTTCCTGCTTCATTACCACACCACCTAACATCTTCTTTTCCAAAAATAACAGCTTCTGGAGCTAATGTTTTTATAAGCTCTTTCCAAGCCTGGTAATTGTATTGCTGATTTCCTTTTCTTTTAGGATGTGCTCCATCAAACCATACTTCGTGGATAGGGCCGTATTCTGTTAATAATTCAAATAATTGATTTAAAAAATATTCATTATAATCATCTACTTCAAAAGTAAACGTAGTTGTATTTTTAAACGGCCTATTTGATACTGTTTTTGGAATGATTCTTTGAGTAATTTTGCTTCCATTACCATACAAACCTTTGGGGTTTTCAATTTGAAACAAATCTGCTGGAGACAAATAAACTCCCAGCTTAAGCCCATATTTTTGACAAGAAGCCGCTAAATTTTTAAGCACATCTCCTTCACCTTTTTTAAAATTTGTTGACATAATTCCATGCTTGGTGTATCTCGTTTGCCATAAACAAAATCCATCGTGGTGTTTGGCTGTAAAAATAACCTTGGTCATACCTGCACTCTTCATAGCTTCACACCATTGATCGGTATCTATTTTTTTTAACTCAAATAATTGAGGATCCTCCATCCCTGAACCCCATTCTTTTCCTGTAAATGTATTAGGCCCAAAATGGATAAATGCAATAAATTCATCCTTTAAAGCATTAAATTGTTGCTTTGTAGGAATCACATGGGCAGCTTTTAAAATTATAGACTCTTTAGTATCATTTTGTGTAATTTCAATTGTATTTGTAGGTTCAATTTTAATCTTTTGTTGAGCCGTACTCTTAAAAAAAGTGAAGAAACAAATTGCTATTTTGAAAATCATTTTTATATGAAGTCTCATAATTTATTAATTTATTTAGCTTTAAAATTAAATGAATTCTATTGATATCAATATTAATTTAGATAAAGAGCGTCAATTTTCAATTAAATGACAGATTTTAAAGAACATCTTAACAAAATAATTATTTAAGCTAAAACCAAAATTGAACATTAGTATGTAAACTTAGAACCTTCGTCTAAAAATATAGTAAAACCCTAAGTAAATTTTTAAATTTAACTGTTTTTTAATTTTTAAAATAATTATACGTGAGATTTATAGCTTGTATATATGCACACAAAACTTCTACTTTTTATAAAAACTATATGTTCTTTTGGTTGTTGACATTTATCTTTACCAATCCTCATACCGTTTCTAGTCAACAACATAAACTCCCAAATATCATTTATATTTTAGCTGATGATCTTGGGTATGGTGATATTTCTCATTTAAATGAAGCTTCCAAAATAAAAACTCCTAATATCGATCAGTTAGCTGCCGAAGGAATTTCATTTACAGATGCACATAGCAACTCAGCTGTTTGTTCACCAACAAGATATGGTATTTTAACTGGAAGGTATGCTTGGAGAACTTGGATGAAAAAAGGAGTTCTTTGGAGTTATGATGAGCCATTAATAAAAAAAGATAGAGCTACTGTAGCCAGTATTTTAAAAAAGAAAGGCTATCAAACAGCTTGTATTGGAAAATGGCATTTAGGTTTAGAATGGGCAAAAAACATAGACGGTTCAGTAAATTTTAAGCAACCTTTAAAAAGTACTCCAAATGATGTAGGTTTTGATCTATTTTATGGAATTAGTGCTTCTTTAGACATTCCTCCATACTTCTATATAGAAAATCATAAAATTACAGCTACAAAAATTGACACTATTGAGGCTACTACCGGAAAAGGTTTTTGGAGAAAAGGCCCTATCGGAAACGATTTTAAACACCAAGACGTACTTCCTCATTTAACAAATAAAGCAATCACATATATTCAAGAAAGCACTCAAAATAATAACCCTTTCTTTTTGTATTTTCCTTTGCCTGCACCCCATACTCCAATTTTACCCTCCGCTAAATTTAAGGGAAAAAGTGAAGCTGGTGATTATGGCGACTTTGTTTTAATGGTTGATGATGTAGTAAAACAACTAGAAAACACCGTTAAAGAATTAGGTATTTCTGAAAACACTTTAATTATTTTTACAAGTGATAATGGCTTTGCTCCAGCAGCTGATACTAAAGAACAACTCCGTTTTGGACACACCCCAAGTAAAAATTTTAGAGGATATAAAGCAGATATTTACGAAGGAGGTCATCGTATTCCTTTTATTGCAAAATGGCCTGCTAAAATTAAAAAAGAAACTTCTTCAAATGAAATTATATGCCTCACAGACTTAATGGCAACAGCAGCTGCTATAGTTGATGAAAAATTAGCTGATAATGAAGCCGAAGATAGTTATAACATACTACCCGCTTTATTGAGTGCACCTTATGATACACCTATTAGAGAAGCAACTGTGCATCATTCTATTGAAGGAATGTTTTCCATTAGACAAGGAAAATGGAAGTTAGTTTTTGGTGCTGGCTCTGGAGGTTGGTCTTATCCCACTCCAAAAGAAGCTGAAGAAATGAAATTGCCAAACTATCAACTATACAATTTAGAAAAAGATATTTCTGAGACCGTTAATATTGCAAAAGAACACCCTGCTATGGTCAAAAAACTTACCTTACTCATGAAAAGCTATATTGAAAAAGGAAGAAGTACTATAGGAAAACCACAAAATAACGATACAAAAACTTCTTTTTTACCAAAAACACCTTAGCATGAATACCCATTACTTTTATACGAGCATTAAAATTTTAATTTTAGGAATTGTGCTGGTTTATAACCTCAACCTAAATGCACAGTCTAAAACAAAACCCAATGTAATTATTATTTATACAGACGATCAAGGTGCTGTAGATTTAGGAAGTTATGGGGCAAAAGATATTTATTCACCAAATATAGACCAACTAGCTAAAGAAGGAACACGCTTCACCCAAGGGTATGTTGCTGCTCCTGTATGTGCACCTTCTAGAGCGGCTATGTTAACAGGAAAGTATCCTCAAAATGCAGGTGTTTCTGGAAATACTTCAGCAACTCCAAATTCCAAAGGGTTGCCTGCAGAACAATATACCATGGCTGAACTATTTAAAGACAATGGATATGCTACTGGTCATATAGGAAAATGGCATTTAGGAATGGATGAAGCTAGCAGTCCTAACAAACAAGGTTTTGATTATTCTTTTGGGCATTTAAGAGGTTGTATTGACAATTATTCTCATTATTTTTATTGGGAAGGTCCTAATGTGCATGACTTATATGAAAATGGCAAAGAAGTTTTTTATGATGGTACTTATTTTCCAGATTTAGCTTCTGAAAAAGCAATTAATTTTGTGGAAAATCAAAAAGATCAACCATTTTTCTTGTATTATGCCATAAACATGCCTCATTATCCATACCAACCAACTGAAAAGTGGAGAGAATTTTATAAAAATACTCCTAAACCTAGAGGAGATTATGCCGCATTTATATCTACCATTGATGAAAGAATTGGTTTTTTAGTTGACAAATTGGAAACATTAAATCTTTTGGAAAACACCATTATTATTTATCAGTCAGATAATGGTTATTCAACGGAAGTAAGAGCATTTAATGGTGGAGGAAATTCTGGGCCTTACAGAGGTGCAAAAAGTAGTCTTTTTGAAGGTGGAATTAGACTTCCTACCATTATTCAATGGAAAAATCACCTTCCTAAAAATACCGTAAACCATCAATTTTTAATGAATCTTGATTGGATGCCAACACTTGCTAGCCTATGTGGATTTACAACTCCTTTAAAAGATATTGACGGAATGGATCTTTCCCAAATGATTAAAAATCCAGCCACAAACTCCCCTAGAACCAGTGCTTTTTGGAAATATGGAAATCAATGGGTTGTTAGAAAAGGAAATTGGAAACTGATTGGAAATCCGAAAGACACTTCACATAAAGGAATCTTAAATTTTGAAAATGATGCCTTGTTTTTAACCAACTTAAAAATGGACCTTTCTGAAATGGAAAATTTGGCTAAAAAATATCCAGAAAAAGTGAAAGAACTTATTCAAGAATATATTGATTGGGAACATGGAAACGAAAAAGACATTCCTAAAAAGATAAAAACAGTCAGTCATATAGCAGTCCATAAATTAATTACTACTCAAAGTAAATTAAATGCCAACTATCAAAATATTGAAGTTTTAATAGATGGTAAATTTGGATATGCTGATTTTAGCACTGGTCAGTGGATTGGTGTTGAAGGAAAAAATGTAGAACTCATCATTGATTTAAAAAATTCTGAACCTATTTCTGAAGTAGGTATCAATTATCTTTCATCTGCTGGTAATTGGATTTTTCCTCCCCAAGAATTTGAAGTTAGTTTTTCTGAAGATGGTAAAAAATTTAAAAATTTAAAATCTGTAAAAATTAAACAAACCAAACAGCAAAATAGTATCGACTATGCCTCTTTAAGTACCTCTCAAAAAAGTAGGTTTGTAAAAATAACCATAAAAGGTATTGGAGTTTGTCCAGATTGGCATACTGGAGCTGGTAACCCTGCTTGGTTTTTTATTGACGAATTAATCATAAAGTAATGATTAAAAATATTTTTATAAGTTTATGTCTTTTCATTTCAACGATAGGATATAACCAAAATAAACCTAATATTGTATATATCAATATTGATGATTTAGGATGGACAGATCTCTCATGTTATGGAAGTACATATTATGAAACCCCTAATATAGATAAACTCGCTGCTAAAGGCATAAGGTTTACCAATGCATATGCTTCAGCTGCAAATTGCGCTCCCAGTAGAGCTGGCTTACTGTCTGGCATGTACAGCCCAAGACATGGAATTTATACCGTGAATAATTCTGATAGAGGAAAAAGTAAACATCGTAAATTAATTCCAATTAAAAATACCACTGTACTTCATGATTCTATAATAACTATTGCTGAAGCTTTAAAAAAATCAGGATATACAACCGCTTCTATTGGTAAATGGCATTTAGGTAAAACTCCAAAAACACAAGGTTTTGATTATAATGTTGGAGGAACTCATGCTGGGCATCCTCAAACCTACTTTAGTCCTTACAAAAACCCGAATCTAAAAGATGGACCTATTGGTGAGTATTTAACGGATAGGTTAACCAATGAAGCCATAACATTTATCAATAAAAACAAAAGCGCTCCTTTTTTCTTGTATTTAACTTACTATACAGTTCACACACCAATTCAGGGGAAAAAAGAGCTCATTGATAAATACAACCAAAAGAAGCCAACTAAAAATCATTTCAATTCAACTTACGCTGCAATGGTTGAAGCGATGGATAGCAATATTGGTAAATTAATGAGTGCTCTCAAAAATTTAAATCTAACTCAAAAAACACTTATTATTGTTACATCAGACAATGGCGGCTTGTACTCAGTTTCCAAGCAAACCCCTTTAAAACATGGGAAGGGCTCTTATTATGAAGGAGGAGTTCGTGTTCCACTTATCATTAATTGGGAAGCTAAAATTAAACCAAATACAATTTCCGAAACTCCAGTTAATAATATTGATTTTTATCCAACATTTTTAGAAATTACAAACACCAAAGCCCCTAAAACCCAACCACAAGATGGTCAAAACTTAACTCCTATCTTATTTAATAAAGGAACCTTCAAAAAACGCCCTTTATTTTGGCATTTTCCGATTTATTTACAAGCCGAAAAAGGTTTTAATAATGACACAGGAAGAGATCCTTATTTTAGAACAAGACCAGGTTCTACCATAAGATATGGAAAATGGAAGTTGCATTACTATTATGAAAATAACGAAATTGAACTTTACAATTTAAAGGATGATATTTCTGAAAATCATAATTTACTAGAAAGCCATACCAAAAAAGTAAAGAAATTATTAATCTTATTAAATGATTTAAGGATACAAACAAAAGCACCCATTCCTACTAAATTAAATCCAACTTATAAAAACGAACATCAAAATGAGTCTAAAAACTAACTACATTACTTTTATAAATTTACTACTTCTACTTTTTATAAGTTGTACCCCTGAAAAAAAAGAAGTTGTTAATGTATCACCAAATATCGTATTTATAATGTCTGATGATCATACTTCTCAAGCTTGGGGTATTTATGGTGGTGTTTTAAAAGATTATGTAAAAACTCCAAATATCACACAATTAGCTAATGAAGGTGTGGTTTTAAATAATGCCTTTTGTACCAACTCTATATGCGTACCTAGCAGAGCAACCATTTTAACTGGACAATATAGTCATAAAAATGGGGTATACACATTAAATGATGCGTTAAACCCTGATAGTTTAAACATTGCTAAAGTGCTACAAAAAAATGGATACCAAACAGCAATTATTGGAAAATGGCATTTAAAAAAAGAACCTAGCGGCTTTGATTATTACAATATTTTACACGATCAAGGCAGGTATTGGGATCCTATTTTAAGAACTTCAGAAAACTTTTACAAACCTGCTGAAGAATGGGATATCCATAAAGGCTTTTCAACTGATGTAATTACAAATTTATCAATCAAATGGTTAGAGCAAAGAGATCATAGCAAACCTTTTATGTTAATGACTCATTTTAAAGCAACTCATGAACCTTTTGATTTTCCTGAAAGATTTAAAGATCTATATAAAGATATTGAAATTCCAGAACCAACTAACTTACTAGATTTTTATTCAAAAAATTCTGAAAGAACCTTTGAGGGTCAAACTCTAGAAAATTTGGGGTTACGATGGGAAACAGCTTCAGCTGATCCAGATAGTTGGTGGTGTAAATATCCTGAACTTCCATTTTCAGTTAAAGGAATGGATTCCATTACTGCTAGAAAACATATTTATCAAAAACTTGTCAAGGATTTTATGAGATCTGGTGCAGCTATTGATGATAATATTGGAAAGTTATTGGACTATTTAGAAAATTCGGGATTGGCAGAAAACACGGTGGTTATTTATACTGCCGATCAAGGATACTTTTTAGGAGAACATGGCTTTTTTGACAAACGTTTAATTTATGAAGAATCTCTTAGAATGCCTTTTGTAATTAGATACCCTAAAGAAATAAAAAGCGGTAAAAGAATTGATGATCTTATTTTAAATATTGATTTTCCAGCATTAATGGCTGACTATGCAGGAGTCAAAATTCCTGCCTCTATACAAGGAAAAAGTTTTAGAGAAAATTTAAAAGGGAACACTCCTAACAATTGGCGAAAATCAGCCTACTACCGTTATTGGCAACACTATCCAGTAAGACCGGGTCATTTTGGAATTAGAAATGAACAGTACAAATTGGCGTTTTTCTATGGTCAAGCATTAGATATGACTGGTTCTTCCAATGAAACCACAGCTCCAACTTGGGAGTTTTATGATTTAGCAAATGATCCACATGAAAATCATAATCAATACCAAAACCCTAATTATGCTGAGATTATTAAAGATATGAAATTAGAATTGGTAAAGCAACGAAAAGCTTATGGCGATACTGATGATAATTACCCTATAATAAATGAACTCCTAAACACCTATTAGAACAATTAAAAATTAATAATAATATTATAGAAATTACTGTAATACTTTTGATAACATCTGAATTCAAACTATATTTGTGTGTTCGAACACATTATTTTGAGTAACTAAAAAGCAAAAAGTGATAGCTTAAAAATGACTAGCAATATGATTACTTCGTTTAAAATACACAATAAGCTAAAAAATACTAAACGTATTTTACTATTTTGTTTGTATATAGGATCCGTTAACTTTATTTTTTCACAAAACAAAATCAAAACAACTGACAGACCAAATATTATCTTAATTATGGCAGATGATTTAGGTTGGGGAGATGTAGGTTTTAACGGAAATAAAATCATTAAAACCCCTAATTTAGATCAACTCGCAAATAATGGCATTACTTTTAAACGATTTTATGCGGCTGCTCCAGTTTGTTCACCTACAAGAGCAAGTTGCTTAACTGGTAGAAATCCTTATAGACAAGGCATTTATACTGCAAATACAGGAAAATTAAAAAAAGAGGAAATTACACTATCTGAGATTTTAAAAGATGAAGGATATCAAACAGGAATTTTTGGGAAATGGCATTTAGGAACACTTACAACAAAAGAAAATGATGCCAACAGAGGAAAACCTGATAATTATAAACACTACTCTACCCCAGATATGCATGGGTTTGATGAGTATTTTGTAACCGAATCTAAAATACCAACTTTTGATCCTTTAGTGTATCCTGAAATTTTTGATGAAAAGCAAGGTGAAAGTTGGAGATATGGTTGGTCTGCAATAGAAAATAAAAAAACCAAAAATTACGGTACATCCTATTGGACAGGTAAAGACGAAAAAGCATTAGTAAAAGATATTGAAGGAGAAAACACTAAAATTATCATGGATAAAGCCATTCCTTTTATAGCTAAAGCCATAAAAAGCAACACTCCTTTTTTTACAGTAATTTGGATACATACCCCACATTTACCAGTGGTAACTGATAAAAAAAATAGAGATATATATTCTAAATATACCCATCAAGAACAATTGTATTATGGAAGTATCACCGCAATGGATACTCAAATTGGGAGGCTCTATGATTTTTTAAAAAAACAAAAAGCAGCAAATAATACAATGATTTGGTTTGCTTCAGATAATGGTCCTGAAGTAAACACTCCAGCTACCGCTGGAATCTACAGAGGAAAAAAAAGAGATTTATATGAAGGCGGTTTGTTAGTTCCTTCATTTTGTATTTGGCCTCAACAAATACCTTCAGGAAAAACCACCAATATAGCTTCGGTAACTAGTGATTATTTTCCTACAATTTTGGCTATGTTAAATATAAAAAATAAGAGTACCTATCCTATTGATGGAATTGATTTAACCAATGCCATTTATGGAAATCAAAAAGAAAGATATTCTGGCATAGGATTCCAATACCCAGATAAAATGTCATGGGTAAATGATACTTATAAGCTAATTAGAAATGGGAAGGATAAGGCTTTCGAAATGTACCATCTTATAAATGACCCCAAAGAAAAAAATAACATTATTAATAAATACCCTAAAATAGCCAACCAATTAAAAAAAGAACTATTTGATTGGGTTAAATCTTGTGAAAAAAGTGAAAAAGGTGCTGATTATCATAATCCTAAAACCAAAAATTAATGATGAAATATTACCTCCTTGTTTTAAGTTTTGTTTTCTGCATTTTATGTAGCTCATGTAGTGAAAAAAAAAGAGAAACCAATTTAGTGAATAAATCACCTAATATTGTTCTAATAGTTGTGGACGATTTAGGCTTTGCTGATATGAGTCATACTGGTTTAGCCACAGATGTAAAAACACCCAATATTGATGAACTTGCTAAAAATGGGGTATATTTTAACAATGCATACGCTACTTCATCCATTTGTAGCCCTTCAAGAGGTGGATTAATCACTGGAAGTTATCAACATCGCTGGGGAACTTTTTGGTACGGAGGAAAAGGTATTCATAATAACAATTATAAAACCATTCCAGAACTATTGAAACAAAAAAACTATACTACTGGCTATGTAGGAAAAGTTCATTATGGTTCTAATGACTATCAGACTGATAATAGAAGCTTCCCTTTAAATCATGGGTTTGACTATTATTTTGGAAATACTTCTGCCCGTAAACATTATTTAAATCATACAGACTCAATAGAAACGGCTTTTCAAAAAGTTAAGGAAGAACATCATAAAAAAGGACAAAGTTTAAGGCAACAAGCTTTTTGGAAAAATAAGTCTAAGTTTGATACCATTGGATTTTCTACAGAAATCTTTGGAACAAAAGCTCGAAATTTTATTCATAAAAACAAAAACAATCCGTTCTTTTTACAAGTATCTTTCAATGCAGTTCATAACTTTACACATCAACTTCCTAAAGAATATTTAGAAAAAAAGGGATTAAAAGGCTTAGAAGATTGGGATCCTGCTAAAGAAGAATATTACGATTGGTATCAAAAAGCACGATACCCAAACAATCCTGAAGGTAGAGCTTTATACTTAGGTCAACTAGATTATTTAGATACTGAAATTGGGAAAATAACTAGCTATTTAAAAGAGGAGCATTTATTAAAAAATACTATTCTAATCTTTATAAGCGACAATGGAGGCTCCACTCCTATTTATGCAAATAACGCCCCATTTAAAGGTTCAAAATATACTTTATATGAGGGAGGTATTCGAGTTCCACTAATAATTACATATCCACAAAATTTTCAAAAAGGAAAAACATTAAATAATGTTGTAAGTGCTATGGATATTTTACCAACTATTTGTGCAGCAACGGGTATTGACATTCCTTCTAATATTGATGGAATTAACATGTATGATGTATTAAACGGAACTAATAATAAGTTACAACACGAGTTTTTAGTATGGGATAATAATGCCCAAACAGCAGTAAGAAAAGGCTCATGGAAATTAAGAACTGCCAGTGACAAAGCCAAAAGCAATTCTGAATACGAAATGGTTGAAATGGAGTATGGAACGTATTTATACAATTTAGAAAACGACCCAGGCGAAACTACCAATTTGGCAAAACAGTATCCAAAAATTATGAATGAATTAAAAAATATTCATCAAGCTTGGAGAACCGAAATTAACGAAACCAATCAATAAAAAATACAGAACCCATGAAAATTAAAGTAGTTCTCTTAATTCTAACATTTTGGTTGCCAACTATGGCACAACAAACAGAGTTTCATATCATTCCAAAACCCAATCAAATAGAAATATTTAATGGATTTTTTGAAATTCATAAAAACACTCAAATTGTAGCTTCGGAAGCTACTCTAGAAACCGCAAAACAGTTTCAAAGTTTTATATTCAATCGCTATCACTTAAAATTAGCTATTGGAAATACGCAACAAAAAAATAAAAATAATATTGTTCTAAAATTAGCTAATAATCTTGCTAAAGAAGCATACCAATTGTCCATTACTAAAAATCAAATACTTATTACAGGTGGTTCACTTACAGGTATTTTTTATGGATTTCAAACGATACAACAATTTTTGCTTCAACAACAAACCATAGAGCTTCCAATAAAACTTCCAGTATTAAAAATTGAAGATGCTCCAAAATTTGGTTGGAGAGCATATATGTTAGATGAATCTCGTTATTTTCATGGAAAAGATTTTGTAAAATTAATCTTAGATGAAATGGCTTTATTAAAAATGAATATTTTTCATTGGCACTTAACCGATGACGCTGGCTGGAGAATTGAAATAAAGAAATATCCTAAACTTACCGAAATTGGAGCTACAAGAGCTGATTCAGAAATTGAAACTTGGGGAAGTGGTAAAACTTCTGGCAAACCACATAGTGGTTATTACACACAAGAAGAAATAAAGGAAATTGTTGCCTATGCGGCTGCTAAACATATTACTATAGTTCCCGAATTTGAAATGCCTGGACATTCTAGCGCAGCAATTGCAGCTTATCCTTGGTTGGGTACTTTAGGTAAAAAAATTGAAGTTCCAGTTAAATTTGGTCGCCATTATGACAATTACGATGTTACCAAACCAAAAGTACAACAATTTATCAAAGATGTTTTAAATGAATTATTTGAATTATTTCCATCAGAAGTAATTCATATTGGAGGAGATGAAGTTGGTTATAAAGTATGGGAAGAAGCCGAGCATGTACAAAAATACATGAAAGAAAAAGGCTTGAAAACACCAGCCGATTTACAAATTTATTTCACAAATAATATCTCCAAATTTATTGAAAGTAAAGGAAGAAGAATGATGGGGTGGAATGAAATTATGGGAAAAAATATTCATAAAGGATTTGAAGAAAAAAAACACGACAAAGAAGCTGAAACATCTTTAGCGCAAAATGTAGTGGTTCACTTTTGGAAAGGAAATTTAGAATTGGCTACCGAAGCTGCAGAAAAAGGTTATGGTATTGTAAATTCTTTACATAGCAACACGTATTTAGATTACAGTTACAAATCAATTAGTTTACAAAAAGCTTATAACTTTAACCCTATTCCTGAAGGGTTAGAAGAAAAATACCACAAAAACATTTATGGTTTAGGCTGTCAAATGTGGAGTGAATGGACACCAACTAACAATGAAGTAGCATACCAAACCTTCCCTAGAATTGCTGCTTTTGCTGAAGTTGGATGGACCAATACAACTGCTAAAAATTTTGAAACTTTTAAACAAGCCTTAAAATTATTGCAGCAACATTGGAAAAATAAAGGGATTAACTATGCTAATAAACTTTAATTAAAATATAATTCATTCCTAAAATAAATTATGAAAAATCTACTTTTTTTACTCCTAATTTCAACTATTTTTAGTTGTACCCAAAAAAATAAAACATTCCAAAACTCTGAAATTTCAATTATACCAGAGCCTACAAACCTAATTTTAGAAGACGAATCTTTTTTATTCACTTCCACAACTCAAATTTCAATTGAAGAGGATAATCAACTAATGGCTGCTACGTATTTAAACGATTTATTTAAACAGGCGGCTGGCTTTAATTTTACAGTTAAAAAATCCAATTCAGCTGCTTCTATTACTTTTAAAAAAGTAGAAAATTTAGCACCAGAAGCTTATATTTTAAAAATTTCTTCTTCCAAAATTGTAATTAGTGCTAATGATGCTGCAGGTTATTTTTATGGAATACAAACGCTTAGACAATTGCTTCCTGCTGAAATTGAAAGCAAACAACCTATGGATGTAGAATGGTTGGTTCCTTGCGTAACTATCCAAGACAGCCCTCGTTTTTCTTGGAGAGGAATGCATATGGATTTCAGTCGTCATTTTTTTAGTTTAGAAAATGTAAAAACTTTTTTAGACTATATGGCAATGTATAAAATGAATACCTATCATATGCATTTAACCGATGACCAAGGCTGGAGAATTGAAATAAAAAAATACCCATTATTAACCCAAAAAGGCGCTTGGAGAATTGAAAGTTCTCATGATAAAGAATGTAAAGAATTGGCCAAAACAAACCCTTCATTTACTATTGATGAACAACATTATCATGAAATAAATGGGCAAAAAATGTACGGAGGCTTTTTTACTCAAAATCAAATCAAAGAAATTATTAGCTATGCTTCTGATAGAAATATAGAAGTGATTCCTGAAATTGATATGCCTGGTCATTTTAAAGCTGCTATCGATAATTATCCTTATTTATCTTGTACAGGCAAGGCTGGTTGGGGCAATCACTTTTCAATACCTGCCTGTTTAGGGAAAGAAACCTCGTATCAATTTGCCAAAGATATTTTAAGTGAAGTTGCAGCGTTATTTCCTTCAAAATATATACACATTGGTGGTGATGAAGTAAATATTGACTCATGGAAAAAATGTCCAAACTGCCAAAGAGCCATCCAAAAAAATAAGCTAAAAAATGAACATGAACTACAGTCTTTTTTCAATAAGGATATAGAACAATTTTTACATTCAAAAGGAAAAAAATTAATAGGTTGGGATGAAATTGTAGATGGAGGCTTATCTAGAGATGCTACAGTAATGTGGTGGAGAAACTGGGCTCCAAAAGCAAGATACATAGCTGCAAATAATGGTTCTAATATGATTATTTGTCCTGATTTTGAATATTATTTCGACTTTACTAATGAAGCAACTCCAATTGACAAAGTTTATAATTACGAACCTGTTCCTGAAGATTTTACCAAAGAGCAAGAAGCCCATGTACTAGGAGTACAAGCCAATTTATGGTCCGAGAGAATTCCAAATTTTAAAAGATTGCAATACCAAACTTTTCCAAGAATTTTGGCTTTGTCAGAAACTGCCTGGAGCTCAAAGTCCAATAAAAACTATGATGATTTTCAACAAAAACTATTAAATCATTATCAAAGATTAGATTTTTTAGATATACAATATTACATTCCTACTGTAGAAGGTTTAGCTGATAAAATTGCATTTTTAGATGAAGCTAAAATAACCTTAACTACCCCATTAAGTGGTATGGATATTTATTATACTTTAGATGGTACACAACCAACTAAAAATTCTTTAAAATATACAGCTCCTTTAACTATTTCAAAAAATACAACTATAAAAACAATTGCTTACAGAGGAAACAACGCTAGTGAAGTTAAAACTGCAGTTATTGAAAAGCAAACCTATAAAGAGCCTTTAAAAATTGAACCTAAAATAGGAAGTATCCAACAATGGGTTGCTTTAAATAAATTTAATGTAGTTGAAGAAGTAAAATTACCAACTCAACCAATTTGGAAAACCACACAAAAAATTGATTTAACCGGGTATGAAACTAAAGACCATGTTTCAATGGTTTTTAAAGGTTATTTTAAAGCTGAAGAAGATGGTTTGTATCAATTTTCTACAAAATCAGATGATGGTAGCTTACTTTACCTTCACAACAAGTTAGTAGTAAACAATGGTGGCAACCACGCAGCCATACTAAAGGATGGAATGATCGCCTTAAAAAAAGGATGGCATCCAATAAGTATATATTTTCACGAAGCTAGTGGTGGTAACGAATTAACTGTTTGGTACAAAAGTCCAACTCAAGCGCAAAAAAAATTAGAAGGCTCAGTTATAGCCTATTAAAAAATACTGGTGATTTTGAAAATTTATTCTAAATACTTTTATCTTATACTCGTACTACTATTTACAAATATATTTATAGCTTGTAAAAGTAGCTTCAATAAGTTTAAAAAAACAGCAACTACTCAACCCAATATTATTTTATTTATGGTTGATGATATGGGATGGCAAGATACCTCTGTCCCTTTCTGGAAAGAAAAAACCAATTTCAACAAAACGTATCACACTCCCAATATGGAACGCTTAGCTAGTGAGGGAATGAAATTTACTCAAGCCTACGCCACACCCGTTTGTACGCCAACTAGGGTGAGTTTAATTTCAGGGATGAATGCCGCTAGACATCGAGTGACTAATTGGACATTCAAACGAGGAGTTTCTATGGTGGCCCCTCCTAAAGAATTACAAATGCCTCTTTGGAATTTAAATGGAGCACAACCAACCGACACTATCGAACGTTCTGTTCATATAACACCTTTGCCACAATTATTAAAAAATAAAGGGTACAAAACTATCCATGTAGGAAAAGCTCATTTTGGAGCTATTGGTACTCCTAGTGCCAATCCTTTAACCCTAGGATTTGATATAAATATAGGAGGACACGCTGCTGGACAACCAGGAAGTTATTATGGAACAGACAGCTTTAAAAATAAGCGTAGTAAAGAAAAAATTTGGGATGTTCCAGGTTTAGAAAAATACCACGGAAAAGATATTTTTTTAACTGAAGTACTAACCATTGAAGCTATAAATGCTGTTGATAAAGCAGTAAACCAAAAAAAACCTTTTTATTTATATATGTCTCATTATGCCGTACACACCCCTCTACAAGGAGACCCAAGATATGAGTCAAAATATCTAGCTCAAGGCTTACATCCTACTGAAGCTAAATATGCTTCATTAATAGAGGGAATGGATAAAAGTTTAGGTGATCTTATGGATTATTTAGATAAAAAAGGAATTGCCAATAATACCATCATCTTATTTATGTCTGATAATGGAGGCTTAAGTGCCGTTGCAAGAGGTGGTACTAAGCATACACATAATAAACCATTGTCAAGTGGAAAAGGAGCTGTTCACGAAGGTGGAATTAGAGAACCCATGCTTGTAAAATGGCCTGGCGTAACCAAAGAAAATTCTACCACAAATAGTTTCGTAATTATAGAAGACTTTTTCCCTACTATTTTGGAGATGGCACATATTTCAAATTATCAAACCATACAGAAAGTTGATGGTCAGAGTTTTACTCCTATTTTAAAAGGAAATAATTTAAATACAAACTCTAGAGCTTTATTTTGGCATTACCCTAATAATTGGGGGCCAACAGGACCCGGTATTGGAGCTAGCAGTACTGTAAGAAAAGGCAACTGGAAACTAATTTATTATCATATAAACCAACAATTTGAGCTTTTTAATATTAAAAATGATATTGGTGAAACTACCAATTTAGCCTATAAAAATAACCGTAAAACAGTAGAATTAGCTAAACTCTTAGGAAATTACTTAAGAAGTGTAAATGCACAAACGCCTAGCTACACTAAAACAGGAAATAAAGTGCCTTGGCCTGATAATACAATTGTTCTACAAAAATTAAATAAATGAAACATTTAAATTTACTTTTCTTTATCATTGTTAGTGTTATAATAATTGGATGTCAACAAAAGAAACCACTTCAAATAAGTGCTACGTATCTAGAACCTTTAGACCCTGCCCCTAACTCTCTTGAAAATTGGAATGTTATTGAAAATGGTTTGCATGCTTCTATAGTACCCATATCAAAACGATTTGTAAAAAGTGATTTACCCAAAATTCCAATTGAAAAAAACTGGACTACAAATGTTTGGAAAGGCGAACGTGCTTCTTTACAATTAGCTCTTTGGAGTAAAGATTCTATCACAAAAGTAGTTGCTGAAATTTCAGATTTTAAATCGGAAACTGGAGAAAAACTACCTTCATCCATTGCCCAATCTCGCTTTGTTAAGTATGTAATTACTGATGAATTTGCACAAGGATGCGGTTATAGAAAACCTGAAGATTTTAAAGCTTCTCTTGTTGCAGATGCGCTTGATACCGTTAGTTCTTATGCTGTTAAACAATTTGAAACAAGACCCCTTTGGATTACCATAAATATTCCTGAAAATGCAACTCAAGGCACTTATGTAAGCACATTAAAACTACTAATAGAAGGTCAAAAAACGCAATCTTTTACTTTATCATTCAATGTTCTACCCAAAACATTACCTCCTCCAACAGCATGGAAATTTCATTTAGATTTATGGCAAAACCCCTATGCTGTTGCTCGCTATCACCAAGTTGAGCCATGGTCAAAAAAGCATTGGGAATTACTTACCCCTTTAATGAAGGAACTGGCTGATGCAGGGCAAAAAGTAATTACAGTTTCACTCAACAAACGTCCTTGGGGAGGACAAACTTTTGATCCTTTCGATAGTATGATTAAATGGAAAAAGAAAGTTGATGGTACTTGGGAATATGATTTTACAATTTTTGATAACTGGGTTGAATTTATGATGAACCTTGGTATTAAAAATCAAATCAGTTGTTATTCTATGGTTCCTTGGGGAAATGAGTTTTATTATTTTGATGAAACTACCAACCAAGAACTAAAAGTTAAAGCTCCTCCAGGCTCAAAAGAATATGAACAATTATGGATTCCTTTTTTAACTAAATTTAAAGTACATTTAAAAACAAAAGGGTGGAATACTATTACCCGTATGGCTATGGATGAACGTAAACCAGATGAAATGAAAGCCATGTTTAACTTACTTAACACCTATGCACCAGAATTTGGAGCTTCGTTTGCAGACAATCATAAAAGCTACAAATTATATCCAAATCAGTTAAAAGATTTGTCAGTTGCCTTTGGAGCAACTATCGATGAAGAAGATTTACAACTTCGTAAACAAAATGGATATATAAGCACACATTATGTTTGTTGTTCAGACAAGTTTCCAAATGTATTTACATTTTCCGATCCTTCAGAAGGAGTTTTTATAGGCTGGTACTCTATAGCAGCAGGTTTTGATGGGTTTTTAAGATGGGCTTATAACAGTTGGGTAGAAAATCCGTTGCAAGACTCAAGATTTAGAACTTGGCCTGCAGGAGATACCTATTTGGTGTATCCAGATGCACGTAGTTCTATTCGCTTTGAAACTTTAAGAGAAGGAATTGAAGATGCTGAAAAAATTAGAATTCTTAGACAATACCTAAGCGAAAATAACAAAATTGAAGAATTAAAAGAATTAAACAAAATGGTTGAAAAATTTAACATTACTACAAAACCCCCTCACCTCGATCATTTAATTCTAGAAGGAAAAAGTACCTTAACACGCCTTTCAAAACTATAAAAACCGATTTAAAATTATAACTAAGGATTTCATTTTTGTGAAATCCTTTTTTATTTCTATTTTGCATCTCTGTAAAATTAACCTATGCCTACTGAAATATCTCGATTATTTGATTTTGCTTATCAGCAACTAAATGTCAATCCTAATGCTAAATGCTTCAATACAAAAATTGGAGAACAGTGGGTAAGCTGTTCAACTAAAAATTATTTAGAACAAGCTAATACTATAAGCAGAGCGTTATTAAAATTAGGTGTACAACCTAATGATAAAATTGCTGTTGTAACTTCAAACAATAGAATTGAATGGAGTATTTTAGACATTGCTGTGCTTCAAATTGGTGCGGTAAACGTTCCTTTATACCCTACAATATCTTCTAAAGATTATAAATTTATCATCAACCATTCAGATGCTGTATTGTGTTTTGTATCAGATGAAGAATTGGCAAAAAAAGTAGATCAAATAAAAGAACATACTCAATTAAAAAATATTTATTCTTTTGATGAAATTTCAGATGTACCAAGTTGGAAATCCCTTTTAAATTTAGGAAAATCCACTAGCAATCAACATGAGGTAGATGATTTAAAAGCTAAAGTCCAACCTAAAGATTTGGCAACAATTATATACACCTCTGGTACTACTGGTATTCCAAAAGGTGTTATGCTATCACACCAAAACATTGTTGAAAATACAATTGTAAGTGCTAAAGCGCTAGATTTAGAACCTAGTAACTATAAAGTACTAAGCTACTTACCTGTTTGCCATATTTTTGAAAGATTTGCTTTATACTATTACCAATATATGGGTTTTGAAATTTATTTTGCAGAATCCGTAGATAAATTAGGAGATAATTTAAAAGAAGTACAACCCCACTTTATCCCTGTTGTTCCAAGATTATTAGAAAAAATTTATGATAAAATTGTAGACAAGGGAAGCGATTTAAAAGGTCTCAAAAAATTAATGTTCTATTGGGCGTTAGATTTAGGAAAACACTATGAACCTTACCATAAAAATGGTTGGTGGTATCATTTTCAGCTTAACATTGCTAAAAAAATTGTTTTTAGCAAATGGAGAGCAGCATTGGGAGGAAATATCAAATTTTTAGTTTCAGGTAGCGCACCACTTCAACCCATACTCATTAAAATTTTTACCGCAGCAGGTATTCCAGTTTTTGAAGGTTATGGCATGACAGAGACTTCTCCCGGAATTTCCATCAATGATTTTAGACATCGAAAATTTAAAATTGGTACGGTGGGAAAAGCCCTAGAAGGCATTTCAATAAAAATTGCTAGTGATGGAGAAATTTTAGTAAAAGGCTCAAATGTAATGATGGGATATTATAAAAATGAACAACTTACAAAACAAACTATTATTGATAATTATTTGCATACAGGTGATATTGGTGAATTGGATTCTGAAGGTTTTTTAAAAATAACAGACAGAAAAAAAGAAATGTTTAAAACCTCTGGTGGAAAATACATTGCTCCTGCTGTTTTAGAAGGGAAACTTAAAGAATCTCGTTTTATTGAACAGGCTATGGTTATTGGAGAAAATGAAAAAATGCCTGCAGCAATCATTCAACCTCATTTTGAATTTTTAGTTGAATGGGTGAAACGAAAGAAAATTAAAACTGACGGATCTTTTAAGGCAATCATCTCAAAAAAAAGAGTAAAAAAACGCATTCAAAAAGAAATTGATAAAGCAAATGAAACTTTTGGGCAATGGGAACAAATAAAAGCTTTTGAATTAACTTCTGAAATTTGGTCTGTAGAAAACGGGTTACTCACCCCTACTATGAAAATTAAACGCCGCTCTATAAAATCAAAATACAAAAATTTATTTGGCAAAATATACAAAAAATAATTTTAAACTATTCCAAATTCCAAACTTGTAAATTCATATTATTTTTATAATTTGCGATATTACACTTAACCAAAACTATACCATGTCAATAAAAGTTACCAGAATATTCGATTTTCCTCAATATCAATTAGAAACATTCAACCTTAAAAATGCTTTCAACACTAAATATAATGGTGAATGGGCTGCAACTTCAACTAAAGAATATATTGATAAAGCCAATGCTGTAAGTAGAGGTCTTTTAAAATTAGGGATAAAACCTGGTGATAAAATTGCGGTAGCTTCAACAACCAATAGAACAGAGTGGAATATTTTAGATATTGGAATTTTACAAATTGGAGCAATCGGAGTTCCTATTTATCCAACTATTACAAAGGATGATTTTGAATATATTTTTAATCATGCTGAAGTAACACTTTGTTTTATTTCTGATGAAGAGTTATTTAAAAAGGTTTCAAAAGTAAAAAAGAAAGTGGCAACACTCAAAGAAATCTATTCATTTGAACACGTTGATAAATGTAAAAACTGGGAAGAAATAATTGAATTAGGTAAAGATGAAACTTTACAACCTGAAGTACAAAAAATAATGGATAGTGTAAAAACCGAAGACTTAGCCACAATTATTTATACATCAGGTACTACAGGAAGACCAAAAGGAGTTATGCTTTCGCATAGCAATATAGTAAGTAACGTACTTGATAGTATGCCACGTTTACCATTAAAAATTGGAGACTTTAAAGCCTTAAGCTTTTTACCTGTTTGTCATATTTTTGAAAGAATGTTATTGTATTTATATCAATATTCTGGATGCTCTATTTATTTTGCGGAAGCTATCGATAAAATTGGCGACAACTTAAAAGAAGTAAAGCCAAACTTTATGACTGTAGTGCCTCGCCTGTTAGAAAAAGTTTATGACGGTATTATAAACAAAGGATCAGAACTAAAAGGTATTAAAAAAGCTTTGTTTTTTTGGGCTGTAGACTTAGGCTTAAAATGGGAACCTTACAACAAAAATGGTTGGTGGTACCACAAAAAATTAGCAATTGCAGATAAATTAATCTTTAGCAAATGGAGAGAAGCCTTAGGAGGAAATATTGAAACTATGGTATCTGGTAGTGCTGCGCTTCAACCTCGTTTAGCAAAAGTATTTTCTGCCGCTGGAATGCCAATTATGGAAGGGTATGGCTTAACCGAAACATCTCCGGTAATTTCTGTAAACATGCTAAAAGATCATATGATGAAAATTGGAACTGTTGGAAAAACAATTGACAATGTTGAAGTTAAAATTGCTGACGATGGTGAAATTTTAGTTAAAGGCCCTAATGTAATGATGGGGTATTATAAAGATGAAGAAAAAACAGCCAGTGTAATGACGGGTGAATATTTTCATACTGGAGATAAAGGAGAAGTTGACCAAGATGGTTTCCTAAAAATTACTGGTCGCAAAAAAGAAATTTTCAAAACTTCTGGAGGTAAGTATATTGTTCCGGCATTATTAGAAAATTCCATAAAAGAATCTCGTTTCATTGAACAGGTTTTAGTTATTGGAGAAGGACAAAAACTACCCGCTGCAATTATCCAACCCTCATTTGAATTTTTACGTGAATGGGCAAGAATTCACCATGAACCAATTTCAGGTAGCAACCAAGACTTAATTGAAAACCCTCACATTATTGAAAGAATTGAAAAAGAAATTAAAAAGGGGAATAAAGGATTTGGAAAGTGGGAGAAAATAAAGAAGTTTGAATTAACTCCTGATGTTTGGGGAATTGATAATGGCTTGCTAACTCCTACTATGAAACCTAAACGCGATGAAATCATAAAAAAATATTTGTATTTATATAATAAAATTTATTCTGAAAATCCAAGAGAATAAGTATTCAATTAAAAGTTTAAAAAACCTACATCATATGGTGGTATTCAACTTAGGTTTTTTTATTTTTGCATAAATTCATATTAAAATTAATGGAACATTTTATAGTATCAGCTCGAAAATACAGACCTCAAACTTTTGAGGAAGTCGTTGGGCAACAAGCCATTACAAACACGCTTGAAAACGCTATAAAAAATAATCATTTAGCACAGGCGTTATTATTTACAGGACCTAGAGGTGTAGGTAAAACAACATGTGCCAGAATATTAGCAAAAAAAATCAATCAAGAAACTTCTGAACAAACAAATGAAGATTTTGCTTTTAATATTTTTGAATTAGATGCAGCATCTAACAATTCTGTAGACGATATAAGAAATTTAACCGATCAAGTTAGAATTCCTCCTCAAACTGGAAAATACAAAGTATATATTATTGATGAGGTTCATATGTTATCTGCTTCTGCATTTAATGCTTTCTTAAAAACGCTTGAAGAACCTCCAAAACATGCTATTTTTATATTAGCTACTACTGAAAAACACAAAATAATTCCAACCATTCTATCTCGTTGTCAAATATTTGATTTTAAAAGAATTGGAGTTTTAGATGCTAAAAAATATTTAGAAAAAATAGCTAAAGAAGAACAAATTACTGCAGAAGACGATGCCCTGCATATTATTGCACAAAAGGCAGATGGAGCCATGCGTGATGCCTTATCTATTTTTGATAGAGTGGTAAGTTTTTCTGGTAATCAATTAACTAGAAAAGCTGTAACCGAAAATCTAAATGTTTTAGACTACGATGAATATTTTAAAACTACCGATTTACTTCTTGCAAATGATATTCCAAAAGTATTGATTCATTTAAACAATATTTTATCGAAAGGATTTGATGGGCATCATTTTATAAGTGGTTTAGCTTCTCATTTTAGAGATTTATTAGTAGCTAAAGATAAAATTACCATTGATTTGTTAGAAGTTGGAGACAATGCTAAAAAAAAATACCTAAGTCAATCTGAAAAGGCAGACTTACGTTTTTTACTTCAAGCCATAGATGTAGCCAATAATTGCGACTTAAAATATAAAAGCAGTAAAAATCAACGGTTATTGGTTGAACTTACTTTAATGCAATTAGCCTCTATCACTTTTGATGGAGAAAAAAAAAATGACAAGCCCTACATCATAGCCGCATTACATTTTCAAAAAAACAAGGTTATTAAGCCTAAAAAGGCATCAAAAAATATAACTGAAGTTAAAAAAGCAAGTACAGAAATTGCTGTACAAAGCCCTAAAAAAGAACAACCTAAACCTATTTTAATTACCAATAATCGTAGGCGTTCTGCACTATCATTAAATAGTGTTCATCGTAAAAATGAAATTTCAAAACTTGATGTTGAATTTGAAGAGGTTGAAGGTTTACCTACTGATGCATTCACCAACCAAAGTCTTGTAAAATTTTGGGATAATTATAAAAAAAATTTAATTAAAAGAGGAAAAAAAAGTTTAGCATCTATAATGAGTGCTAGCATTCCATCAAGCAAAGGAAATAATATACATTATAAGCTTCCAAACTTATTAATGAAAGATCAATTTGAGAGAGATAAGCCTAATGTAATGAAATATTTACGTGAAAAGCTGAACAACTTTAAAGTTGATATTATTATTGAAGTTAATGAAGAAGAAGCTAAAAAATACGCCTACACACCTCAAGAAAAATATCAAAAATTAAAAGAAAAAAATGAGGCAATAGAATTACTCAAAAAAACCTTTGACCTAGACCTATAATAATGTTTATAAATTTCTTTCTTAACTTAGATTATTATAATTTAGATTTAAAATTATTAATCACATTTTTAATTGGTTTTTTTATTGTTGCCATTGCAGCAAACCAAATTGCTAAAGTTTTTCAAAAAATAAAATTTCCGTTAATTACTGGATTAATAATTACAGGAATTATTACTGGTTCTTCTTTTTTAAATTTTATTATACCAGCTTATTTAGAACGCTTAAATTTTTTAAATGAATTAAGAAGTCGTGTTAAAAATATCAAATGGATGACTATTGGTCAGCTTTTCATCACTTTTTTTATGAGTTCAACAGTCATTTATTCCATTGCAAGTTATATTCCATTTATAAAGCAAATGGAATATACTCATAAAGTTGCAGTTGCGATACTGGATGATGGACAAGATTCTATGGATCTTGAAATAAGAAATGAAGACATCCACGGTATACGCTTAAGAAATTTACGACTTTTACCTGATGTGTTAGTGCTCTCGGTAAAAAGAAAAGGTCAACTCTCAGTATCACTCGGTTATACTCGCTTAAGATTAGGCAATATCATCACACTAGTTGGTACTATAACTAGCTTAGAAAAACTTAAATTTAAATTTGATACATAATGTTAGGATTGAAACTTCCAACTGACCCAAGATGGGTTAATATCGCAGAAAAAAATATTGATGAAATTTTAATTGACCATGCACATTGTGAATTAAAAGCCGCCTCAACTGCCAATTCATTAATTATGAGTTTTCCTGAATACTCTGAATTAGTTTCAGAAATGGTTTCTTTAGTAAAAGAAGAAATGAGTCATTTTAAAATGGTTCATGAAAAGTTGTTAAATAGAGGAATTAAGCTTGGGCAAGATAGGAAAGACAGTTATGTAAACAACCTATTAAAATTCTTTCCAAAAGGTGGAAGCAGAACTACACAATTGGTTCATAGATTATTGTACGCAGCGTTAATTGAAGCTAGAAGTTGCGAACGATTTAGATTGCTTTCTGAAGGAATAGAAGACCAAGAATTAGCGAAGTTTTATCGTGATTTAATGGCCTCAGAAGCCAATCATTATACGTTATTTTTAAATTTCGCACGTAAGTTTGGAGTTCGTAAAGAAGTTGATAAAAAATGGAATGATTTGTTAGAATATGAGGCTGAATTAATGAAAAATTTAGGAACCCAAGAAACCATTCACGGTTAATGTTTAGTAAAGAAGAAGCTGCTCAATTAAGAAAAGAATTTTGGACCAATTTTGGAAAATCGTTTCCAAGAAAGTGGCTGTTATACAATACGAAAATTAAAGGGTTTAGTTTTAAATTTGTAGCTGATAAAAAACAAGCTTTAGTGTGTTTAGATATTGAATCTTATGACCCCATCAAAAATGAGCTTTTATACGAACAACTCGTAGATTTAAAAAGTGTATTAAAAGAACAATATTTACCATCTATTATTTTTGATAAACAATACCAATTAGAAAATGGTAAAATAATACATCGAATTTATGTAGCTCATAATCAAATTTTTAACATTCATAATAAAAATACTTGGCAAGCTGCATATGAATTTTTTTATAAAAACATGCATCAATTTGAAGAATTTTATGAAGATTTTGAAGACTTTATAAAAAGAGCTATTTACGAATAAAATATATAGATTGCATTTAAAATAATTTTTAACACATTTTAAAATACTGTATTTTTGTATTTATGGATAACGCTGTTACAAATGATACTATTATAGCTTTAGCAACTTCATCAGGTGTTGGTGCTATTGCAGTTTTAAGACTGTCAGGAAAAAATGCAATTGAAATTGTAAACAACCATTTTAAATCTAAGTTTGGTCAAAAAGATTTAACACAAGTTAAAACACATACCATTCATTTGGGTAATATTGTAGATAAAAACCGAATTATTGATGAAGTATTGGTTTCTGTATTTAAAAATCCTAACTCATATACAGGTGAAAATGTGGTAGAAATTAATTGCCATGGCTCTGTTTACATTCAGCAAGAAATACTACAGCTTTTTATAAAAAATGGTGTACGAAACGCCAATCCAGGAGAATTTACCTTACGTGCTTTTTTAAATGGAAAAATGGATTTAAGTCAGGCTGAAGCTGTTGCCGATTTAATTTCATCCAATTCAGCAGCATCACACCAAGTTGCCTTACAGCAAATGCGTGGTGGATTTAGTACAGAAATTGAAAACCTACGCCAACAACTACTCAATTTTGCAAGTTTAATAGAACTAGAATTAGATTTTTCTGAAGAAGACGTTGAATTTGCAGATAGAACTGAGTTCAAGAATTTAATTGATAAAATTAGTGCGGTTTTAAAGCGTTTAATAGATTCTTTTGCTTTAGGGAATGTACTAAAAAATGGAATTCCAGTTGCCATTGTTGGAGAACCCAATGTGGGAAAATCAACCTTACTTAATGCGTTACTAAATGAAGAAAAAGCTATTGTAAGCCACATAGAAGGAACCACAAGAGATGCCATTGAAGATGAAATTACGATTGATGGTGTTGCCTATAGATTTATAGATACCGCAGGAATTAGAAACACCGAAGATTTTGTTGAAAATATTGGAATTCAAAAAACTTTTGAAAAAATTGAACAAGCTCAATTGGTTATCTATTTATTTGATTTAGAAAAGGTTAAACACAAAAAAACATTAATTAATAATAGTTTTAGTGAAGTTAATAAGCTAAAAGAAAAACACCCTAATAAACATATTTTAATTATTGCAAATAAGGCAGATACTATAAATAACACCCTAAAAAATGAGGTGAAAAAGGTATTTAAAAACAATGACATCCTATTTTTATCAGCAAAAGAAAAAACCGGTATTTATGAACTTACCTCTACCCTAACTCAATTAGCCAATAAAGGTGCTTTAAGCAACAATGAAACTATTGTCAGTAATTCACGTCATTTTGAAGCACTTACTAATGCTTATAGTTCAATAAAAGAAGTTCAAAAAGGAATAGAATCAAATATTAGCACCGATTTATTTGCCATTGATATTCGACAAGCATTATTTCATTTAGGTGAAATCACAGGAGAAGTAACTACCGATGACCTTTTAGGAAACATCTTTGCTAACTTTTGTATTGGGAAGTAACTTACTTTCTTTTTTCTTCTTGATGCTAAAGATAAATTATAGTTTTTGTAGAATTAACTAGTAAAATAATTTAGTAATGGCTTTAAATAATATAAACAAAAAATCTATTGCAGTATTACCATTTCAAAATATGAGTAATAGCTTAGATAATGAGTATTTCTGTGATGGATTAACAGAAGAAATTATTAATGCGCTAGCTAGAATTAAAGCCCTTTCAGTTACTTCCCGTACATCCTCATTTTATTTTAAAAACAAAAAAGTAACAGCAGAAGAGATTAGGGAGAAATTAAAGGTGGCTACCTTTATTGAAGGTAGTGTTAGAACATCAAAAAATAAAATGCGCATCACAGTGCAAATGATTGATACTTTAGACGATTATCATTTCTGGTCAGAAACCTTTGATAGAAACCCTCAAGATGTTTTTGAGATTGAAGATGAGATAAGCTTGTTTATTGCAGAAAAATTAAGAGAGCATATAGGTCATCTTGAAATAGAAGATAAGCTAGTAGAACCTATTGATGTTCCTGTAGATATTTACAAAGAATATTTGAAAGGTAGGTATTACATTATGAAGTTAGATATTGCTAACTCACTGAAAGGCATAGATATTTTAAAAGGTATTACAGAAAAAGCACCTAATTTTTTAAATCCTTATTTAGACATAAATCTGAGCTATATTTATATGGGAACGCTTGGATTATTACCAGCTTATGAGGCTTTTCAAAAAGCACAACCTTTTTTTGACAAAGCTATAGAGCTTAATCCCAATTCATCAAGAGTACAATTAAACTTATCTTGGGTAGAATCTTGGCAAAATTGGGATTTAAAGAAAGCGTATGAACACGCAAATAGAGCCCTTGAAATTCAACCAGCAGACGATATTTACTTAACCATTTCTAACTATTTAACCGTTGAAGGGAAATTAGATTCAGCGCAAAATTACATAGATAAAGCGTTACAGCTAGATCCTTTCTCTGCAATGAATCATCATTACAAAGGATTTTTACTGTACCTTCAAGAAAAGTACAACGAAGCAATACCCTACTTACAAAAGGCATTAGAATTAAATCCTGATTTACCTTTTCCGCCATTATACATAGGAGAATGTTTTTTGCTCACAGGGAAACATCAAGAAGCTATTAATTATTACGATGATCTAAAAGGTGTTCCAATAACCGATTTAACACAATTAGGTGGCTTGGCAATGTGTTACGCAAAAATAAATGATCTTGAAAAATGTAATGAAAAGGTAGTAGAACTTGAAACCTATTTACAATCGAACCATATAGATAAGGCTTTCAACTTCTTAATTTTGGTAAATGTACTATTGAATAACTACGATAAGGCATTAGATCTTATTGAGCAAGCTTTTGAGAACCATTTACCTTTAATCTTATTGCTGAATACAGAACCCATAATAAAACCAATAAAAAACAATAAACGCTTTAAAAGCATCATGCTAAAAGCCATTCCTGATAACGTCAACTATAAACAAAAGAAAAAGTACAAACAAACACTATTAAATAGAGACGAAATAGAGAAGTACACAAAAGAACTTGAGCAGATTATGATAGACTATAAACTGTACTTAAACCCAGATTTATCATTAAAAGATTTAGCCTCTTATTTAGAACTGCCAACCAATTATGTATCTCAATTACTAAACCAAGGCTTCGATAAAAACTTCTCTGAATATATCAATACTTATAGGATTAACGAGTTTAAAGAACGTATTCTTTTAGAAGAAAACAAAGATCTAACTATAATGGCTGTCGCTTATGATAGTGGCTTTAATTCTAAAACTGTGTTCAACACCTTCTTTAAAAAAATAGAAGGTATTACACCAAATTCTTTTGTAAAGAGTAATACTTCAAGTTAGTTCTGATTTTTAAAATAGAACTTTTAAGCCCTTATTTAAAGTTATTTTTGCTGTGTTATTATGTAATCAATTTATTCGAAATGAAACTATATATCAAATTATTTATTGCGTTAGTGCTTTTTAGCGCTTGTAAAGGTCAGCTAAATTCTAATGTAACGACACAACCAATTTTATCTGATTACAAAGCAGGAGAAAAATGGGTGTGGAAGTATAAAGGTGTAACCACAAAAGGAGAGACGAGGTCTGAAGGAACAGATACACGAGAAATCATAGATGTTGATGGTGAATTGCGAATAACAATTGGTAAAGACACCATTCCGGTTACAGATATTGTAAAACCTAAAAAAAGTAAAACACCAAAGTACCATTGGCCTCTTAAAGTAGGTAAAAAGTGGATTTATAAAGAAAACTGGACAAGTCAAGATGGTACAACAGGAAAACAACAACTAAAAGCTGAAGTTTTATCTTACAAAGAAGAAAAAGTAGAAGCAGGAACCTTTATGGCATACACAATTCACTACAATGGTAACATCACAAATTCCAGAGGCTATAATGCGGTTGTAGATGAAGTTTGGCTGTATGCACCAAAAGTTAAAAATTTCATTAAACTAACTCAAAAACAAGATGATTTTGTTTATAACGAAGAGCTAATTGAGTATTTTGATAAACCATCAAAAAACAAAGTTCAGTTAGGGAATCATATCATTGGAAAAGTGAAGTTTTTAGAAGAGCCTGAGAACTTTAGTACCATAGCAAATAAAATGGCCGACTATAAAATACCTGCTCTCTCGCTTGCAGTTATCAATGATGGTAAAATAGAATGGACTGATACTTATCAAAACCCAAGTTTTTTAGGCCAAAATTTAAACGATAATAGCAATTTTCAAGCGGCATCTTTATCTAAACCAGTAACTTTTTTTGCAGCCTTACGTATGCATACGGCAGGAAAAATAGATTTAGATGAGAATATTGAAAACTACTTGCAGCGTTACCAATTGCCACAAGGCAAACAAACCGCTGAAAACCCAGTAACCTTCCGAAATATATTTGCGCATACTTCTGGTATTACTTCAGGAGGTTACCAAGGCTATGCTAAAAACCTTGATATACCAACTGATATTGCTATTTTAAAAGGTAGTGAAGGCGTTAATTCACCAAAAATAGAAGTAATCTCGGTACCTAATGAAATGTTAGCGTATTCAGGAGGTGGATATACTTTAGCAGAGGTGGCAATTCAGGATATTTTTAATGACGAGTTTTCTAATATTATGAACCAATGGATACTTAAACCCATTGATATGAAGAATTCCGAATTTACGCAACCATTGCAACCAACAGATTCAAGCAAAATAGCAAAAGGATACACGTCAAATGGGGTTGTTTTAGATGGAGGTTGGAGAAATCACCCAGAACAAGCAGCAGCTGGGCTTTGGAGTAATGCAGTTGATATGGCAAAATTTTTAATTGAAATTTACAAAGGATTTCAAGGTAAAAGCTCAATTTTTTCAAAGTCAGAAATTCAATCGATACTCAATCAAGAACGTGATGGACATATTTATGGGTTAATAGTAGATAAATCAGAAAAAGGTTTTGCAATCACCCACTATGGAGGTAATGCTGGGTACCGAACTGGTATGACCATAGACCTTAATACAGGAAAAGGATTGGTGTATTTAATCAATTCGGATAATGGTGGCGCTCTTGGCAATGAATTGCTGTTATCAGCTTCACAATTATACAATTGGAATCACTTTAAACGCACATCTGTTAAACGAAATCATTTAGATACAGCATTTTTAAAACAGCTTATAGGTAAATACAAATGGAATAGTCAGGTTGATCTTTCTATAAGTTTTAATGATGAAATAAACCAACTTTCATTGTACTTTCCAAATGGTGACACCTATAACCTCATTCCAATAAAAGACGAAGAAATAAGTTTCATCAATCCAAACACTGGAGTCAATGTCAAATTTTTAAAGTCGAGTAATTATAATTCATTTGTCTTGTACGGACAAACGGCAGTTAAGCTGAATTAAGCTTATGTTTTGTGTAATTGCTAAAACTGAAAAATACGTTTTCCTATGCGACAAATTAGTTTGAATACCATTGACAATACTTATTTCTATTCAGCTTGGAAACTTTATGAAGAAGCCTTTCCGATTTATGAAAGAAGGACATTAAAGGCCCAAACTAAACTGTTTGGTAACCATAGCTATAAATTTGATCTCTTTGTACAAGATGATGTTTTTATTGGATTTATCTTGTGGTGGAATTTTAAAGATTTTCAATATATCGATCACTTTGCTGTTTCAAAGCTTCTTAGAAATAAAGGATATGGCGCCAAAATTTTACAAGAGTTTATAAAAAGTAATTCTAAACCTACTTTACTAGAAGTTGAATTACCTGATAGCCCACTTAATAAAAGACGAATCAAATTTTATGAACGATTAGGTTTCAAGTTGAACTTACATAATTACAAAGTGCCTTCAAGCATTGATAATCGTAAAATTGATTTATTGGTAATGTCTTATCCAGAAGTTATATCCAAAGAAAAATTAAATCAATTTGTTGTTAATAACCACCCAACGATATTTAATTCTTAAACTTAGTTCTGATTCTTAAAATAGAACTTTAAACCCAATCATTCATCCTATTTTTGAAAGTAATTAATACAATCAATAAAAATGAAAAAAAATGAAAACTAAAAAAAGTAAAAAAGGAGTAAAATTAGGAATAGGAATTATACTAGGTATTATTATAGGTTATTTAACCTCAAATATGCAATTATGGTTTGTTCTAGGCATTGCCATAGGTGCTGCGTTAGAATATGGTGGTAAAAAAAAATCATAAAATGAAATCGTTTACTAAAACACTATTTTTTGTACTTATTACGCTTTCAACCTTCAGCGTTTTTTCTCAAAACACGAATAAAAAGCTCTTTAATAACATTGACGCTTATTTAAAGGCAAGCGAAACAAATGGCTTTTCTGGAGTTGTTTTAGTTGCTAAACAGGGAGAAGTTATTTTGTCTAAAGGATACGGATGGGCAGATCGAAAAAATAAAATTCCCAACTCACCAGCAACTGTTTTTAATATTGGTTCAGTAACTAAACAATTTACGGCATCTGCAATTTTAAAATTGGTAGAACAAGGGAAAATTAAAACATCAGATAAAATAAGCTCATATTTTACCCAAACACCTATTGATAAGAGCGATATAACGATTCATCAATTACTTACGCACACATCAGGAATTTCTAATAGAACAGGTGGTTTTAGATATGATGAAGCTAGTAAAGAACAATTTTTAAAAGAGTTTTTTGAATCTGAATTACACTCTAAACCTGGCACAAAGTACCAATATGCAAATGCAAACTACATTATGTTAACTGTTATATTAGAGTTGGTTTCAGGCCAAACCTATAATGCTTTTCTAAAGGAACACCTATTTGAACCTGCTCATTTAAAAAGTACAGGTTATAAAAGCTTTAACTTTAATAGCGAAAAGCTAGCACATGGGTACTACTATAATAGAACTGATGAGAAATGGGCAGATTGGGGAACAACCCAACAACATCTGCCTTACAATAACAACCATTGGTATAGTATAGGTAAAGGCGACATTCATTCTACTATTGAAGATTTATACAAATGGCATGTTGCTTTAAAAAACAATGTCGTTTTAACATCAAAAACTAGAGAAATCCAAGAAACACCATATGTAGCCGAGAATGATAAAATGACATCGTATTATGGTTATGGCTGGGCAATATCTAAAAGTGATAAAGAAACTAAAATCGTTGCTCATAATGGTAGTAATGGATTATATTTTGCGGATTTTGTGAGGTTTGTGGATGATGATGTAGTTGTTATATACATAACAAATGCGTTTTTAGGAAATGAATCAGAATACGTTGCCAGAGAAATTGGTAAGATGGTTTTTAATACAAATTATACCCCTACCCCAATTTCAAAAAACATTTATGAATTGATTCATGAATTTATGAAAACCAATTCATCTAAAAATGCAGAAAAACTACCAGCATATTTAAAAAAAGAACTTAAAGATGAATTTAACGACCATGCCATACTAAACCGACTTGGCTATAGCCGTTTGAAAAAAGAAAAACAACCTGGTTGGGCTTTAGCATTGTTTAAACTTAATGTGAAATTATTCCCTGAAGATGGTAATTTATGGGATTCATTGGGTGAGGCTTACTTAAAATATAATCAAAAAGATAAGGCTGTAAAGTGTTATACAAAAGCAGTTGAATTAGGCAGTGAGGATTCCAAAAAAACATTAAACAAATTATTGAAAGAAGACGAATAATACATTTGACATGATAAACATAAAGGATCAAATTAAAAAATTGCAATCCTATTATTCACCAAAAATAATAGCTGAGGTAAATAACGAATATGTGAAAATTGCCAAAATTAAGGGCGATAAAGTTCCTTGGCATATGCACGAAAAAGAAGATGAGTTATTTTACATTTTAGAAGGTTCATTAGTTATGGAATTAGAGAAACAACCAAGTTTTACTATGCAAAGAGGAAATCTATTTGTGGTTTCCAAAGGCGTATGCCATAAAGTATCATCAAAAAAAGAATGTGTCATACTATTGATTGAAAGTAAAACAACCTTACATACAGGAAATGTAAAAACAGAGATTACAAAATTAATCAAAGAACAAAAAAATGAGAAAAATCAACTTTAATCGCATTAAAACAGCAGTAGTTATTGTTGCCTTATTTATAATAGGTACACTGCTAAACATTCCCTTTAGTAGAGAATTAAAACGATTAAAAATTGAGGCAGGAGATGCAAATGTAAAGCTATCAGATTCCATATTTAGTGATGTAATACAAACAGGGATTTATGGCCTTATTTTAGGTATTATCTTAGTTTTTGTTGGCTTATGGTTATCAAGAAAAGCTAAATTGGGAGCACCAGTAATAGAAAGTTTTTTTTCAAAAGAAAAAAACACAAAAAACTCTTTTTCGTTTAAAAAACTTCTGTACCCTATTGGCTTTAGTGTAATCTTAGCATTAATAATACTTGTATTTCATAAGTTAGTTAGAAATTACTATCCAGTAACAACTATCATGGACAGGCCTTCTAAGTTGTATTATGCTATTGTATCTTTTTCAGCAGGAATTACAGAAGAAATTATTTTTCGTTTAGGGTTGATGTCTCTTGTAATAGCAATAATTCAACTTTTTAGAAAAGTAGATAGACCATCAGCAAAAGTAGTTTGGTTGGGAATAATTATAACTGCAATATTTTTTGGTTTAATTCATCTACCATTATCAAAAAACTTTTCAAACTTCACTTTTGTTACTATTAGTGCTACCATGATTGGTAATCTTATTACAGGGTCTTTCTTTGGTTGGGTGTATTGGAAACGTGGCTTATTAGCAGCAATAATTGTGCATATTGTTTGGGATTTAGTTTTTCACGTAATAGGCTCACCATTTTTATAGAAACCTAGTTCCGATTGTAAAACACGAACCTTCAATAGCTTAATTAAGTTCAACTTTACAATAAATAAGAGTAATATGAAAGTAGCAATTTATACAAAATACGGTTCCCCAGAAGTTATTCAGATAATTGACACTAAAATTCCATCACCAAAACCTAATGAGATTTTAGTGAAAATTAAAGCATCTTCTGTAACTAGAGCTGATACTATGATGCGCCAAGGAAAACCAAAGTTTGGGAGATTATTTTTAGGGTTATTTAAACCAAAAAACACGGCTTTAGGCACAGGGTTTTCAGGCGTTGTAGAGGCTGTAGGTTCGCAAATCACAAAATTTAAAATAGGTGATTCTGTTTTTGGTGAGAAATTATTTAGCAATGGAAGTAATGCAGAATACCTATGTATTGCTGAAAATGTAGTTATAGAAAATAAACCAAGAAACATTTCTCATATAGAAGCTGCTCCAATTTGCGATGGGTTTTTAACCTCTTATAACTTCTTAAAAGATATTGCAGATTTAAAACCAGGGCAACATATTTTAATCAATGGTGCTTCAGGAAGCCTAGGTTCGGCAGCAGTTCAATTAGCAAAAGTAATGGGAGCAAAAGTTACAGCAGTTTGTAGCACAAGAAATATTGATTTTGTAAAATCTATAGGAGCAGATAAAATAATAGATTACACAAAAACATCTATAACTAATATTAATGAGATGTATAATGTAATTTATGATTCTGTTGGAACCTTATCATATAAAGACACTAAAAATCTAATAAGTTCTAACGGTATTTTTATGACACCAGTATTAAGTGGTCAAATACTTTGTCAAACGTTATTTAATCCAAAGAAAGTAAAATTTGCAGCTACAGGCATAAAAAAGACTGAGGAGTTAAAACGATTATTTTTAGAATTGGTAGACTTTTTTAAACAAGGTAAACTTTATACAAATATCGATAAAAGCTACAAGCTTCCAGATATCGCAGAAGCTCATCACTATCTTGAAACTGGTCGTAAAGTGGGTAATATAGTAATCGTCAATCCATAAATCGTCATCAATCAAAAAACGAACAGTCTATGTTTTTCAAATCACAAGAAGGAAAATCTAAAATTCTACACCTTTACAATCAAAAGCTAAAAGAGTTATCAGTAAATTATTCTGAAAAATTACTAGACACCAAATTTGGTAAAACCAATGTAATTATCGTTGGGGATACTAACTTACCTCCGCTTATACTGATTCACGGAACAGGAGGTTGTGCGCCACAAATCTTAGAATCTTTCCTCAATTTATCATCAAAGTATTGCGTTTTTGCGGTAGATGTGTTAGCACAACCCAATAAAAGTGCAGAGAATAGATTAGATATGAAATCTTTGGATTATGGAAAATGGCTTATTGAAATCATTATAAAACTTAGGCTTAAAGAAGTAACTCTTGTAGGCTTTTCCTTTGGAGGTTTCATTAGTTTAAAAGCACTAGAGTTTAATGAAACGCCAATTAGACAGGCTTTCTTAATCGCTCCAGTCTATATCGTAAATGGTAATCCTCTTGTAGGTTTATTCAAAATGTTCCTACCATTAAAAAAGTTTATAAAAACGAATAACCAAAAGTATATTAAGAAAGTTATGGGTTCTTTATTTTCAGACTACGATGATTTTGCATTAAACTTCATGTCAACTACTTTTCAATATTGCAACATGGATTTTTCACCACTTCCAGTAATTACTAAAGATTCAGCTAAAAATATAAAAAAACCAATCAGTATTTTCGCTGCTGAAAAAGACATCCTTTTTCCTGGGAAAAAAATGATGAGACGAGCGAAACAACTATTTCCTTCTTTAGAAAAAGTTATTTTACTAGAAGATTCCAAACATGTACCAAATGTACCTGATTTTAAAAAAATAGAAGAAATAATTCTATATAAAAGCGAATAGAATAATGAAAACAATAAACGAAACCGTAATCTTTCCTGAGCCAACTATGATTCCAATAAATGATTTTGAGTTAGAAGTATTTGAAGCAGGCAACTAAAATTCAGGAAATCCAATTTTATTATGTTATAGCTTCCCTAAACAGGCATCCTCTTGGACCATCAAATTCCAACATAGTAGAAGCAGATTTCTATTTTGTTCATTTTAACAAACAATCTGGAATCGTGGATAAAGATGTTAGCAATTTGTAAAAAAGAATCATAGTTATAAAAACTATTCAACCAAACAAATTACAAAACTAGTTTTATTTTCTTCATTTTGATACACCAAATATCCACCATGAGCTTCAATTATGTTTTTTGATAAGGTAAGTCCAATCCCCGCTCCTTGTTTTCTTGTTGTAAAAAATGGTAAAAATATTTTATCTTCTATTTCTTTTTCCACTCCCTTTCCTGTATCAGAAATTGTAATAAAAACTCTTTTATCTTTAACCTCTGAAGAAATTTCTATTTCTTTTTTTGTTTTATTTTTTAAAGCATAAATGCTATTTGTTAGTAAGTTGATAAGTACTTGTTCTATTTGTAATTTATCAACATATAACCATCTATTGTATGAAATCGTATTGTTTACAGAAATTCTGGCTTCCTTAAAAAGAGGATTCATAAAATGTAAGCTATTTTTTAAAAGTTTATTTAAAGCAACTTTTTCCTTTTTTGGAGATGGTAGCATGGCCAATTTTCGGTAATTTTCAACAAAATTTTGGAGGTGGTCACTTCTATTTAAGATGGTGTTTACACTTTCCTTTAAATCTATAATATCTTCTTTTGATAATTCATCTTGCTGTACCAAATCGTTCATATTTTGTGTTAATGAGCGAATAGGTGTTAATGAATTCATAAGTTCATGAGAAATTACTTTCATTAAATTTATCCACGCTTCTTTTTCTTTTTTCTCAACAACTCGCTGTATGGAATCTAATAAAATAACGTAATAATCCTGTCCGTAAGTTTTTGTTAATGATGTCTGTAAAATAAATGTTTGTAAATCTTCTTTACCTACTCTAACTTGTATTGAAGCTTTTACTTCCTTAAAATCATAATTTTCTATAAGTTCGCAAAGTGAAGGAAGTTGTTTTTTTAAATAATGCCATTTAGAAACTTTAGGAACTTTAAAATGATTTGAGAAATAATCATTCATTAAAAAAATATTCCATTCTGTTTCTTGCTTTTGCAGCATTAATACTCCTGTTTCAACATTATTTAATATAGACCTAAATACCAACTCTTTAGATATCTGATCTTTTTGTTTGTTTTTTAATTTCTCATATAATTTATAGAGATTTTTATAATTTTTTGATTGGTATTGTTTTGAAAAATCGGCCGAAAAATCATTGTGCAAAATGGCATTAATGGTTTTGTCATAAAAAATAAATATTCTTTTTACAAAAAAATACACTTCAAAGAGCGCTAATATGATAACAAAACCACAAAATATTGCACTATACTGCATATTTTTAGAAAATAACCAAAAACACAAACCTGTTAATAATAGAATCAATACAAGTCTAATAAACAGTTGATTGTATAATTTCCATGAGTTCATAATTATAATTTTGCGTCTTAATTATTTCCAATTCCATATTTTTCCATCCTTCTATATAAAGAAGCCCTAGAAAGTTTTAATTCTTCTGCTGATCTGCTGATGTTGAAATTATTTTTTATCAATACTTTTTCAATGGTGTTTTTTTCCAATTCTTCTAATGGAGATTCTTCTAAAAAACTATCTCCAGAAACAGTATCTAGATCTAAATCTGAAACTTTAATACAATTGTTTTCACAAAGAATAACAGCTCGTTCAATTTTATTTTCCATTTCTCGAATATTTCCATTCCAAGAATATTTTTTTATAAGCTCCAGTGCATCTTTCTCAAAAATGATCTCATTTCTATCATATTTCAAAGCCATTTTATTCAATAAAAATTGAGCTAAAGGAACTATATCTTCAATTTGTTCTCGTAATGGAGGAACTGTAATTTCCATTGTATTGATACGGTAATAAAGATCTTCCCTAAACTTTTTTGATACCACTTCTTGTTTTAAATCGGTATTAGTAGCCGTAACAATTCGCACATCTAATGGTCTTTCTTTAGATTCACCCAACCTAGTAAACGCTTTTGTTTGAATAACCTGTAATAATTTAGATTGTAAATGGATTGGTACGTTTCCTATTTCATCTAAAAAAATAGTTCCCCCTTGTGCAGTTTCAAATCTACCTGGGGTGTCAGCTTTTGCATCTGTAAAAGCTCCTTTTGCGTATCCAAAAAGCTCACTTTCAAATAAATTCTCATTTAATGAGCCTAAATCAACTGCTACAAAAAGTTGCTGTTTTCTACTTGATTTATCGTGAATATACCTTGCTAATATAGATTTACCTGTTCCATTTTCACCCAAAATAAGCACATTCGCATCTGTTTTAGCCACTTTATCTGCTAAGGAATATACTTTTTTAATTACGGCTGAATTTCCTTTAAATAAGGTAGTGTCTTTTGTAAAATTTTCTAGATGCTTCTTTTCTTTTCTTCCTTCCTTAACAGCAGATTTTACAACTGAAAGTAATTTTTCATTATCCCAAGGCTTTAATATATAGTCAAAAGCACCTGCTTTTAATCCTTCTACCGCCGTTTCTACTTTTCCAAAAGCTGTCATTAAAATAACTGATGTGTGTGGTGATAATGTTTTAATTTCTTTTAACAAATAAATTCCTTCTCTTCCATCTTCAAAACCAATTCTATAATTCATATCTAACAAAACAACATCAATGGCATTTTCAGACAATATTTTAATCATATTTTTAGGATTATTCACTGTAAAAATTGTCTCAAAATACTTTTTTAACAACATTTTTGCTGAAAATAATATATCATCTTGATCATCTATAATTAAAATATTGGATTTTATTTTTTTCATTCTCTGTTCAGTTTTGTACAAAAGTGTTCATTATCGGTCACTTACAATTTTTAATCACTTTAAAAAGTATTGAAAACCATCTAATTACAAATTATAAATAAATGGCACGAAATTGCATTTATATTAGGTAAATAAAATGTGTAATGGATACGATCATCACTCGTAAAAGTAAAAAAAATAAATACTTAATAACTGCTTTGTTGCTTTTTTTGATTTTAAGCTTTATTAGTTATTTCTCATTTACTAAAAAGCAAAGCTTAAATGTAAAACGAGGCGAAATAATAATTAAAACTGTTGAAAATAGCTACTTTGAAGACTTTATTGTTTTTCAAGCTAAAGTTGAGCCTTTAAATTCTATGCTTATAAATGTTATTGAAGGTGGAGCAGTTCAAGAAATATTTGTTGAAAATGGAGCTTATTTGGAACAAGGGCAACCTTTAGTAAAATTGTACAACCCAAATACCGAGTTAGGTTATGTAACTCAGGAAACTTCAATAATTGAACAAATCAACAATTTGAATAAGGCGCGTTTAGATATTAGAAATCAGGAGTTAAATTTAGCTAAAGATTTGGTTGCTATTGAACATGATTATATAGATGCAAAAAATAATTTTGAATTGAATAAAAAATTATTCGAGCAGGAAATTTTATCTAAAAATGAATGGAAAACCTCTCAAGAAAATTATAGATTTCAACAAGAACGAAAAAACATTATTCAAGAAAGTATAAAAAAAGAAAAACAAACCAATCAAGTTCAAATAGCACAAATAAACCAATCTATTGCTTTTATGCAAAAAAGTTTAGAAATTTTAAGAACTAACAAAAAGAATTTTTTGGTTACTGCTCCTTTATCTGGAAGACTTTCTTCTTTTGAGCCTATTTTAGGAAAAACATACTTAGCAGGTGAAAGTATTGGGAAAATTGATGTAATGTCTGGCTATAAACTTATTGCTCTTGTAGATGAATATTATTTAGATCGTGTTTCAAAAGACCAAAAAGGAAATGTGGAATACAAAAATGAAAAAGTTGAAGTGGTTGTTTCTAAAGTACTTCCAGAAGTTAAAAATGGTAGATTTCAAGTTGAGTTAAATTTTGTTCACAACAAAGAACTAGATCTTAGACAAGGATTAAGTTTTGGTGTACAATTAATTCTTTCTGAAAAAACAAAAACAAAAGTAGTATCAAAAGGTAGTTTTTATCAGGAAACTGCTGGTAAATGGATTTTTGTTGTTGAAGATAATAAAGCATTTAAAAGAAACATTAAACTTGGTCGAGAAAATCCTTTGTATTATGAAATTTTAGACGGATTAAAAGAGGGTGATAAAGTAATTACCTCTAACTATAAAGATTATTTAAACATCGAATTACTAAACATAGAAGATTAAAACCATATAATTATGATAAAAATTGAAAATCTTTCAAAAATATTTAGAACTGAGGAAGTAGAAACCAAAGCCTTAAATGACATTTCTTTTCAAATAAAACAAGGAGATTTTGTAAGTGTAATGGGGCCTTCAGGTAGTGGAAAATCTACTTTATTAAATATTGTTGGACTTTTAGACAGCGTTTCAAATGGAAGTTACCAATTATTTGGTAAAGAAATGGTTGGACTAAAAGAAAAAGACAGAGCCAAGGTAAGAAAACAGAATATTGGCTTTGTTTTTCAAAATTTTAATTTAATTGATGAACTTTCTGTATTTGCAAATATTGAATTGCCATTGATTTATAATAATGTAAGTAGTTCTGAAAGAAAGAAAAGAGTTATTAAAATTGCTGAACGACTAAACATTTCTCACCGTTTAAAACATTTTCCACAACAGCTCTCTGGTGGTCAACAACAACGTGTAGCCGTTGCTAGGGCATTAATTAACGATCCCAAAATTATTTTGGCAGATGAGCCCACAGGAAATTTAGATAGTAAAAATGGCAATGAAGTAATGGAATTACTTACCGATTTACATGCAAATGGCGCAACCATTTTAATGGTAACTCATTCAAATTATGATGCTTCTTTTTCTCAAAAAACAATTTTAATGAAAGACGGAATGATCTTATCAGAAAAACTAAATCAAAGAAACGTTGACATTCTTGTAAATAACTAATAAAAATCCTTCATTATGCTTAAAAATTGGCTACAAATATTTTTACATCATATAAAAAACAATAAGTTATTTACTAGTCTTAACATATTAGGGTTAAGTGTAGGAATTGCCGGATTAATTTTTGCAACACTCTATTGGAATGATGAACAATCGTACAATGCTTGGAACCCTGAAAACGAACATGTATTTCAAGTAATTAACGATGTTGGTGAAGGAAATATTTGGAATACAAATCCTGCTCCTCTTAATGCTTTTTTAAAAAGTACATTTTCAGAATTAGAAAATCATTGTTATTTAAACACTTGGTATTTTAATGAAATTATTGAATATAATGGAAGAAAAGAGCTTATCGATAGGATATTGGATTCTCAAAATACGTTCTTTTCTTTTTTTCCTTTTGAATTTATTAAAGGAAATGCCGAAACAGCTTTACAAGACAATACTAGTATTGCACTCTCTGAAACAACTGCTAAACGTATATTTAAAGATGAAGATCCGCTTGGAAAACAAGTGCTATATTCTGGAAGGAATTTAGTTGTTAGAGGGGTATATAAACTCAATAAAAAATCATCGTATGCTCCTAAGGTTGTAACCAATTTAATACATAAAAGGTTAGATCAAAATAAAGATCTATGGGGAAATTACAACTTTGGATTATTATTAAAATTAAAAAATCCATCAGAATCTGAACACGTTTCTAAAAAAATTGAAAATTTATTTATAGAACATAAAACTAAAAATGATGCAAAAAATGCTGGTTTAACGCTAGAAGAATATATAGAAAAATATGGTCCAGCTAAAGTAATACTTGAACCTTTAAAAACAGCTAGATTACATTCAATAATGGATGGTTACCCAGAAGGCAAAGGTAATTACCAATTTCTACTAATTATGGTAGGTTTATCTATTTTAATTTTAATATTATCAATTGTAAATTACGTAAATTTAGCCACCGCAAATGCTATAAAAAGAGCTAAAGAAGTAGGTGTACGAAAAATTATTGGCGCTTCAAAAGTTAACATTATTAAGCAATTTATTTTTGAAACAATTCTTTTAGGTTGCTTTTCAATACTGTTGGCTCTTGTTATTGTAGAATTATCACTACCCTATTACAATAATTTTTTAAATAAAGAATTGCTTATGAATGGTAGTCAGTTTTACCTTCAACTAATAGCCATTTTTATTACTGTAATAATTGTAGCAGGCATATTACCATCTATTTATGTATCTAATTTTGAAACCCTAAAAGTACTTAAAGGAAATTTTGGAAGAAGTAAAAGTGGCGTTTGGTTACGTAATGGAATGCTAATTCTACAATTTGCTATTGCTAGTTTTTTTATTATTGGATCTTATATTGTGTATCAACAAGTAGATTATATGAATACTAAAAAGTTGGGGTTTGAAGGTAAACAAGTTTTAAGTATTAATTTTAGAAGAACAAATGATGAACAAACTTTACTTAGGTACTACACTATAAAACAAGAACTTTTAAAAATGAAAGGTGTAAAATCCGTTTCTACAGGTGTTTTTACATTTGGAGAAGGGGCAAGATCTTCTTCAAGTTTTAGTTATAACGACATAAGTATACAAGGGGAAAATATGGCCGTAGATTTTGAAATGCTTGATATGATGAAAATTAAAATTGCTGAAGGAAGAAATCTATCTCCAAATTTTTCTTCAGATACAATTAACACCATGTTAATTAACAAAACAACTGCTAAAATGATGAAAGAACCAAATCCAATAGGTAAAGAAATTAATTGGAATGATAACAAATTAAAAATTGTTGGTATTGTTGAAGACTTTCATATATATGGCCCTCAAATAGAAATTCCTCCAATGGTATTTTTTCATATGAAAACTATTGACTGGATGATGTATAATATGAATGAAGTATATGTAAAAATAGAACCAGAAAATATGAAAGAGACCATAGCTAATTTAGAGGAATTTTGGACAACTAAGGTAGATACAAAATATCCTTTTAGTTATGATTTTGTTGACAAAAAGTTTGCTAGAACATATGAAACATATGTAAAACAAAAAGATTTGTTTTCTCTCTTAAATATAGTGGTAATAATTATTGCACTTTTTGGACTTTTTGCTTTGGCAACATATTCTATTGAAAGACGTATGAAAGAAATTGCAATAAGAAAAACACTAGGTGCAGAAACACAAACCTTACTTAAAGAGCTATCCAAACAATACATTATATTTTGTGTAATTGGTTTTTTAATAGCTTTATTTCCAGCTTATTATTTATTGCAAAAATGGCTCGAAAATTTTGCATTTAGAATTTCAATTTCAATAATTCCTTTTACTATTGGTTTTGTTGTATTGGCAATTTTAACACTTATAGTAGTGCTCTCAAGAGCCTACGAAGCAACCAGAGTTGACGTTTTAACTTACTTAAAATATGAATAGTAGAAATTATTTAATAATACTCCTTTTTACAGTTAGCAATTTTGTTAGTGGTCAAGAAATTATTTGGCCACTACAAAAATGCTTTGATATTGCTTTGGAAAATAGTTTAGATGTTAAAATGAAACAACTAGAAATTTCTAAAGCTCAAAAAGAGTATTACAACCCTTTATTAAATTTGCTACCCTCAATTAGCTTGGTTGGTTCTCATAGCTACGATTTTGGTTCAACAATAGATCCATCAACCAACGGAAGAGTGAGTTCAGATATTCAGTACGATAATTTTTATCTTAATGCTGATATAAGTATATTAGATTTCAATATGTTGGCTACAGCCAAAAAAAATAAAATTGCTATTGAAAAATCAAAAATAAGTAAAGCTGTGGTTGCTTATGAATATAAAATGCAGCTATTGGAAAGATATTTTGAAGCCTTATATACTCAAGAATTGGTAAAAATTCAAAAAGAGCAATTAATAAATACAAAATATAACCAAGAAAGAATAGAAAAGGAAGTGATATTGGGTAAAAAGCCAAAAAGCGATTTGTATGATATTCAACTAAGTTATTCACAAGAAGAAAAACGAATTTTAGAAACTGAGCAATTATTTGAGCTTCAAAAAATACAACTTTTTCAACTAATGAATATTACGGATGAATCCATTGTAAATGTAGTTTTTCAACCATATTTTTTAAATGAAAATCCAGAAGAAATTGAACTTTTTCAAAATCAAAATTTAATTAACAACCCAACAATTCGATTAGCAGAATTAGCTTATAAAAGTAGCCTCAAAGATATTACTATACAACAAGCTTCAAAACTACCATCTATATCAGCGTATTACACTTTATCATCGTTTTATTACAATCCTTTAAACCAACCTGATGCAGCTGTAACGAATTTTAAAACTCAAATAGACAATAATCAAAGTCAACAAATAGGGTTTCAATTAAGAGTCCCTGTATTTAACGGATTTAAAAACAACAAAAAAATAACATCTACAAAAATAGAAAGTGAAAGAATTAAGTTAGTTGTCGAACAAGAAAAAATAAAAATCCGTAAACAACTAGAACAAGAAATAGCAAAAAAGAAGCAATACCTTCAAATAAAGGAAAATTTAAATACAAACTTATTATTAGCCGAAAAATCATTTAAAACTACTCAGGCTAAATTTTTACACGATAAAGTTAATGCTTTTGAATATACTTCAGTAAAAAACCAACTACTCTCAGCTGAATATAATATATTGAAAAACAATTTATTATTACAATATACATCCTTAAAAATAAATCTTTTAAAAAATAATACATTATAAAAATAGGTCTTCAATATACATTATCAGTAGAAAGTGAACTGATTTAGATAAAATTATAATTTAAAAATGTTTCTCCTTACTGGAGTGTTTATAATTTTGAAAAATCTTATTGATCTACTCTTAAAATTTTTTCCATTTTTCTTCCTTTTGCTAACTCATCTACCAATTTATCTAAATACCTTACTTGTTTTGTTAAAGGGTTCTCAATTTCTTCAATTCTATAACCACATATTACTCCTTTAATTAAATGAGCATTGGGATTTAGCTCAGCTTTTTCAAAAAAAGTTTCAAATGTTACTTTTTCATCTATTAACTTTTGTACTTCTATATCATCAAACCCTGTTAACCACTTTATTACTTGATATAGTTCTTGTTTTGTTCTATTTTTCTTTTCAATTTTAGTTACGTAATGAGGAAATACAGAGGCAAATGTCATTTTGGCAATTCTTTCATTATGTTTAGCTGTTACTTTCATTTATTTTTAGTTATTTTTAATTCAATCATCAAATCCGTATTTTCTAAAGGTAAGATTTATCCTTGGATTTTTATATTTAAAATCAATTGGCAAACTGTGTTCATACCTACTTTGGCAATGCTCCCCCATAATTATTAAGCTTCCATCTTCTAATAGTGTAGAAAACTCATTTCCATTTTCTTTATTTCTAAATTTAAATACTCGTTCTTCTCCCAAACTTATTGATGGAATTATTGTTGTATCTCCAAAAGCCATAAAATCTGAATGATAATCAACTCCAGCACTACCATCTGGATAAAAAATTAACACACATACCTGAAATTGTTGTTTTGTAAAACTTTCAATTTTAACTTTTAAATTCTTTAATTTGTTCGTCCAAATTCTTGTTGGTCCCCATTGCTCCTCAGGAAATATATTTTTACCTATTAAATCTTGATCTAAGAACATTATTTTTTTAAAATTAACTTCAAAAGATGTCCCACTTTCAATCTGGGGAATATAGTTCAACTCTTTAACTAGTTCACTTAATTCTAAATATAAACCTTTTGCATCTTCTAAATCTAAAAAATCTCTAAAATAATCTACTTCGCAGTTTATAGGTAATTTCATATAATTTGATTGTTTTCACTTTTGAAAAAATAAGATAATTTTTAAAACTTCTAAATTACTAAAAAAGTAACAACACTAAATAGATTTAATTTTAGGGAACCAAAAAGTTAATTATATATTTAACTGCACTAATTTTAAAGTATAATAATGTTAAATTTACCACCTTTAATGAAAAAATAACAGGTACAGGTTTTTATTTAACCTCTCTAAAAGATGCTTTTGAATTTAATAACTACCACGAAGGATTACATTTGGGGTATATGATGAATTTAAGAAAATTTTAAAACAAAACTAAAAATGTCAATCACAAAAGAATCCGAATTAATTGGAATGAAAAAAATTAGTGAAGTTGTTGGTACAACTCTCAAACTAATGATAGAACATGCTAAAATTGGAATGTCAACCAAAGAGCTTGATGATTTTGGAGGTGAAATTTTGAAAAGTTTTGGAGCAAAATCTGCTCCATACGAAACCTATGGGTTTCCAGGCTATACCTGTATCAGCGTTAATAAAGAAGCTGCACATGGAATTCCATCTAAAAATAAAATATTAAAAGAAGGTGATTTGATTAATATTGATGTTTCAGCTGAACTGAATGGCTTTTGGTCAGACAATGGAGGGTCATTTGTTCTAGGTAAAGATATTTACAACCATCAACCACTTGTTGATGCTTCAAAACATATTTTAAAAAAAGCAATAAACACTATTAAGGGTGGCGTTAAAATTGCAGATATTGGGTATTTAATTGAAAGTGAAGCTAAAAAATATGGTTTTAAAGTTATTAAAAATTTAGCAGGTCATGGAGTTGGAAAAAGTTTGCATGAGGAACCAGAAAATATTTTAAATTACAGAGTTAAAAGTAATAAAGAACGATTTAAAAAAAATACAACTGTTGCTATTGAAACTTTCATTTCAACAAATTCAACAATGGCAATTGAATTAAATGATGGATGGACTTTAGTTGGAAATAAAGGAGGTTATGTTACTCAACATGAACAAACTATATTAATTACTGATAATAGCCCTATTATTTTAACTAGATCTAACCGTCTTTGGGATTAAAAATCAACTTTAATAAAATATTCTACTAATTTATTTAATTAAATCCACCACTATTAATGGGCAAAAAATTAAACGCTATTACAAATGATTTAAAAGAATTTATTGAACAACAAAAAATATTTTTTGTAGGTACAGCAGCTAATGAAGGTAGAGTTAATATATCTCCTAAAGGAACAGATTCTTTTAGAGTACTTGAAAAAAATAAAATTGTATGGCTAAATTTAACAGGTAGTGGAAATGAAACTGCAGCCCATTTAATAAAAAATAACAGAATGACAATTATGTTCTGTGCCTTTGAAGATAAACCATTAATTTTAAGACTTTATGGAATTGCTCAAATTTATCATCATGAAAATGAAAAATTCCAACAATACATCAATTTATTTCCAAAAAATGCCGGAGTTAGACAAATTATTGAAATGGATGTTGATTTGGTACAAACTTCATGCGGTTTTGCAGTTCCTTTTATGGATTTTAATAAAGAACGTACCACTTTAAATAATTGGGCCACCAAACAAGGAAAAGAAAAAATTAAAGAATATTGGAAAAAGAAAAATAACACAAGTATTGATGGATATAAAACAAAGTAAATTAATGTAAAAAAATCTTAAGATACCTTACAAAAGTTTATTTAACAATTAGTACAAAAAATTGCATGTATAAGAACCAAAAAAAGCCTAATAAGGTATTTTATTTGAGTTTTTTTTGGTTAAATCAAAAATTTATATTCCTTAAAGCTTTCATCAAATTTAATAATGTTATAACTAATTTTTGAAATTGTTACCAAACAAAAACTGAAGTTCTCCAAAATAATTATTTAAAAATTAATGCAAAACTAAAATTCTATTTATTCCATTTCACTGACTTAATTTAAGAAAAAGAGAATTTAATTATAATCTATACAAAAAGGAACTTTTCTACTACTCTAAACCCTAATTATTTTAATTAAAATAGCTTTAACAAATTATTAACTTCATTTAGTTCGCTTTTTACCGAACTAAACATATATTTGCATTTTAAATTTAAAAATATGAAAGTTCAAGATTTAATTAAAGAGCAAAAAAACTTAGTTGAAGAACTAGGTGTATACTTCCATAACCTAGAAGATATGTCTCCATTATCTGCAAGAATTTTCTCTTTATTAATATTAATTGGAGAAGAAGGTACTTGTTTTGATGAATTAGTAGAAAATTTAGGAGCAAGTAAAAGTTCGATATCCGTTAATTTAAACCTTTTACAAACAAAAGGAGTAATTAGATATTTTACCAAAACTGGAGATAGAAAAAGATATTTTATTATTTCAGAAGATTATATTATTAATAGACTTGAATCAAAAATAAAAGAATGGAAAGTAGAAAAAACACTTCATGAAAGAATCTTAAGTTTTAAACTAAAAAAAACAAATTCCAAAATAGACAGAATTAAATTTAATGAAAATTATATTCAATTAATAAATAATGTCATATCAAACTTTGAAAATCTAAAAAAATCATACATATCAAATACACTAAAAGAAAACAATGAAAAAAATAATTAAATCAGTATTTATTTTATCCTTAAGCTTCGTGTTATATAGTTGTAATAACAATGAAAATAAACAAGTTCAAAACCAACAAAGAGCTATGCCTTTTCCAGTTTCAATTATTGAAAATAAAACTGTAATTGGTTATGATACTTACCCAACAAGTATAGAAGGAATAATAAACAGTGAAGTAAGAGCAAAAACTACTGGATATATAAGTAAAGTCTTGGTTGATGAAGGTCAAAAAGTAAAAAAAGGACAAGTTTTATTTCAATTAGAAACTGAAAGTTTAACACAAGATGCAAAAGCTGCAGCTGCTAATGTTAATGCAGCTCAAGTTGAGGTTAACAAATTAAAACCTTTAGTTGAAAAAAATATAATAAGTGAGGTACAATTAGAAACTGCTAAAGCCAAGTTACTACAAGCCAAAAGTAGCTATAACAGCTTATTGGCTACTATAGGGTATGCTCAAGTTAAAAGCCCTATTGACGGTTGGGTAGGAAGTATTAATTATAGGGAAGGGTCTCTAATTAGTCCTTCTAATTCTACTCCACTTACTGTAGTTGTAGATACAAAAAAAGTGTATGCTTACTTTTCAATGAATGAAAATGAATATTTAAATTTTCTACAAAAAACAAAAGGAAATAATCTTCAAGAAAAAATTAAAAACTTTCCAAAAGTAGAATTAAAACTTGCTAATGGAACCATTTTTTCTGAAAAAGGAAAAATTCAAACTGTTAATGGGCAGGTTAATAAAGTTACTGGAACAGTTAACTTCAGAGCTTTGTTTAACAATCCAAATTTACTAATTAGCAATGGAAATAGTGGTCAAATTCGTATTCCTATTGAGTATAAAAATAAACCTGTTTTACCAAAATCAGCAACTTTTGAACAACAAGGTCAAGTATTTACATATAAAGTAGATAACAATAATACAGCTAAAGCTAAATTAATAAATATAAAAGCTAGTGTTGATAATTTATATGTCATTGAATCTGGGTTAACTGCTGGTGAAACAATTGTTACTTCAGGTATTAATAAGCTACGTAACAATACTGTTATTTCTCCCCAAGAAGTAGCATATGATTCTATTGTTAAACCTATTAAAGTTTTATTTTAAATAATTATAAGATTACCAACAATGTTAAAAACTTTTATTGAAAGACCTATCTTATCAACCGTTATTTCTATAATTATAGTAATTCTTGGTGTTTTAGGGTTAGAAACTTTACCTGTAGAACAATATCCAGATATTGCACCACCTACAATTAATGTTACTGCAAGCTATCCTGGGGCTAATGCAGAAACTGTATTAGAAAGCGTAATTGTTCCTCTTGAAGAACAAATAAATGGTGTAGAAGGAATGACCTATATAACATCTACAGCTACCAATAATGGTACTGCAGAAATAAATGTATTTTTTGAACAAGATGTTGATCCAGATATTGCTGCTGTTAATGTTCAAAATAGGGTTGCTAGAGCCAACTCTTTATTACCTCAGGAAGTAAAACAAATTGGGGTTTTAACTCAAAAGAAACAAACAAGTGCCTTAATGTTTATGACGGCTTATACAAAAAATGAACATTATGATGCTACATATCTACAAAACTATTTAAAAATTAATGTTACTCCCGTACTTCAACGTGTTAAAGGTGTAGGTGAAGTAAATGTATTTTCAAGGCAAGATTATGCAATGCGAATTTGGTTAAACCCAAGTAAACTTAAAGCTTACAACCTTATTCCAACTGATGTTACTAGTGCCTTACGTGAACAAAGTTTAGAAGCTGCTGCAGGTGCATTAGGTGAAAATAATGGAGAAACTTTTTCTTATGTAATAAAATATAGTGGGCGATTTAAAACAGAAAATCAGTATGAAAATATTATCATTAAAACATTGGATAATGGAGAATATCTATATCTAAAAGATATTGCTGATATTGAACTTGCTTCACAATCTTATGCCACCAGTTCTAAAACAAAAGGTTTTCCAAGTGTTGCTATGGCCATTTATCAAACTAAAGGTTCCAATGCGCAAGAAATTATTAAAAATATCAAAACTGAATTATCTATTCTTGAAAAAGATTTTCCTGAAGGGATAGAAGTTTATATTCAATATGATACAAACGAATTTTTAACAGCTTCTATAGATAAAGTTACAAGATCTTTAATTGAAGCTTTTTTATTAGTATTTGTAGTGGTTTTTATCTTTTTACAAGATGTTAGATCAACTATAATACCTGCAATAGCTGTTCCTGTATCCATCATTGGTACATTCTTTTTCCTGAATCTATTTGGGTATTCAATTAACTTACTAACTCTATTTGCTTTAGTTTTAGCTATTGGAATTGTAGTAGATGATGCCATTGTAGTTGTAGAAGCTGTACATGCAAAATTAGATGAAGGTAATACTAGCAGAATGCACGCAACAAAAAGTGCAATGGGTGAAATTTCTGGGGCAATTATTGCCATTACATTAGTGATGGCTTCAGTATTTATACCTGTGACTTTTGTTCAAGGACCAACAGGTGTTTTTTATGAACAATTTGGGGTAACATTAATTGTTGCCATTGGAATATCAGCAATTAATGCACTTACTTTAAGTCCAGCTCTTTGTGCTGTTTTTCTAAAATCTCATAAAGATAAAAAGGTGAAATCATCATTAATGGAGCGTTTTCATACAGCCTTTAACACATCGTTTAAAGCATTAATTGAACGCTATGGAAGAGCTTTATATTTTCTTTCAAAAAATAGATGGATTCCTGTTTTAACATTAATCATTACTGTAATTGGTATTTGGTGGGCAGCAAGTACTACTAGAACTGGGTTTGTTCCAAATGAAGATAGAGGCTTTGTATTTATTAATGTAGAATTGCCTGCTGGCTCATCTTTAGATAGAACCAATCAAGTTAATGAACAATTATATAATAAAACTAAAGATTTACCAGGTGTAGAAGGTGTTTCAGTAATTAATGGTGTTAGTTTATTAGGAGGACAAGGTAGTAATTATGGATTAGGATTTATTAAACTTAAAGATTGGTCTGAACGAAAAGAAGACTCATTAAAAACTACTACAATTATTAAAAAATTGTTTGGTATAGCAGCTACTATTCCAGATGCTAAAATTATCTTCTTTGAACCACCAAGCATCCCTGGATTTTCAATTTCTTCAGGATTTGAAGTTAACTTATTGGACAAATCTGGAGGAAGCTTTAAAAATTTAGATGCTACACAAAAAGAATATATCAATAATTTAGTTAAACACCCTGAAGTACAATATGTTCAATCTGCTTTTAATGCTAATTATCCTCAATACGAAATGGAAATTAATATGCCACTTGCAAAAAAATTAGGGGTACCTATTAACAGTATATTTTCAACTTTACAAGGATATATTGGTGGAGTGTATGCCTCGGATTTTTCAAGATTTGGAAAACAATATAGAATTTATATTCAAGCTTTACCTGAAGATAGAGCTGATGAAAAATCTTTACAGCAAATGTATGTTAGAACCGCTAGTGGTGAAATGACTCCAATAACTCAGTTTGTTAAATTAAAACGTGTTTATGGTCCACAATCTGTTACTCGTTTCAACCTTTATAATTCAACTAAATTAAATGGGGCTGTTAATGCTGGTTTTAGTTCTGGTGATGGAATTTTTGTTGCTAATAATGAAGCTAAAAACTTACCTAGTGATTATGATATTGCATATTCGGGTCTTTCAAGAGAAGAAATTAATGCTGGAAATCAAACCATCCTTATCTTTATATTATCATTAGTATTTGTGTACTTTTTACTAGCAGCACAGTATGAAAGTTATCTACTTCCGCTATCTGTAATATTTTCAATTCCATTAGGTGTTTTTGGAGCGTTTATTACTACAAAATTGAGTGGATTAGAAAACAATATTTATTTTCAAATTTCTCTAATTATGCTAATTGGTTTACTTGCTAAAAATGCAATTTTAATTGTAGAATTTGCAATACAACGAAGAAGAAAAGGTGAAAGTTTATTAGATGCTGCCATTAACGCTGCAAAAACAAGATTAAGACCTATTTTAATGACTTCTTTTGCTTTTATTTTAGGCTTAATGCCTTTAGTAACATCAAGAGGTATTGGTGCCGTTGGAAATAATTCAATTGGAACTGGTGCTGCTGGAGGTATGCTAATAGGTACTTTTTTAGGGATATTTATTATTCCAACTTTATTTATGTTTTTCCAATGGATTCAAGAAAAATTTACTGGAAACCCTTATGAAAAAATTCAAAAAAAATTACAAGAAAACAATTAAAAAATGAGAAAACCAACAATTGTTAATTTTGCAATATTAATAGGCGTTTCTTTATTATTATCATCTTGTTTTGTTAGTAAAAACTACCAAAGACCAGATTTAAAAGAAACACAAGGCTTATACAGAACAGATCATATATCAAAAGACAGTTTGTCTATGGCAAATATCTCTTGGAAAACCTTGTTTACAGATCCTTTTTTAACAAAATACATTGAAGAAGGTTTAGCCAATAATATTGATATTAGAGTAGCTATTCAACAAATAGTAATGTCTGAAGCTTATTTAAAACAAGGAAAGGCAGGGTACTTACCCAGTATCAACCTGAAAGGCTCGGCTATGCATCAAGAAACTTCTAAAAATAGCACTTCTGGGAAAATATCATTTGATCAGTTTGACTTAACTACCTCACTATCATGGGAAGCAGATATTTGGGGTAAAATTAGAAGTAATAAAAGAGCTTATGAGGCTAATTATCTTCAAAGTGTTGCTGCTCACCAGGCTGTAAAAAGTAGATTAATTTCAAATATCGCCACAACTTATTACCAATTATTAGCTTTAGATGCACAATTAAATATAACAAGGCAAACAATTAATGCTAGAGAAAAAAGTGTAGAAACTATTATTGCTTTAAAAAATGCTGGTCAGGTAACTCAAGTTGCTGTTGACCAAAATATTGCACAATTAAATAGTGCTAAAGCGTTACAAGTTGATATTAAAACTGAAATTTTTAGAACAGAAAATGTTTTGAGCATTCTTTTAGGGAAAAAACCTCAGTCCTTTGAAAGAAGTAGCTTAGAAAGTCAATCTTTAAACACCAATATTAACGTTGGAGTTCCTTCAATTTTATTGAGAAATAGACCCGATGTAATGTCTGCTGAATATGGTTTAATTCAAGCCTTTGAATTGACTAATGTTGCTAAAAGTAACTTTTATCCATCATTAACTTTAACAGCTAACGCTGGTTTTCAAAGTATAGATTTTAATAATTGGATTGATTCTAACTCTTTATTTTCAAATTTAATAGGAGGTCTTGCACAGCCAATTTTCAATAAAAAGAAAATAAAAACCCAAAATGAAGTTGCTTTAGCTCAACAAGAACAAGCATTATTAAATTTTAAACAATCTTTATTAAATGCTAGCAGTGAAGTTTCAAATGCTTTATTTGCGTATACATCTGAAACAGAAAAATTTAATTATCGAATAAAAGAAGTAGAAGCACTTAGAAATGCAGAGTTAAATTCTGAAGAGCTATTAAAAAATGGGTATGCTACTTATTTAGACTTGTTAACTGCAAGACAAAGTGCTCTAAATGCAGAATTAAATGTAATTAATAGTAAACTACTACAATTAAAAAATATAGTGTATTTATATGAAGCTCTTGGTGGTGGTTGGCAATAAATTTATAACTCATGAAGAAAGATCAAATTATAATACATGCCATTCAAAAATTTACAAAATTTGGTAGCAAAAGTTTTACACTTGATGAGCTTGCTAGTGGATTAGGAATATCAAAAAAAACTATTTACAAATATTTCAATACTAAAGAAGAACTAGTTAGAGAAAGTGTTCAATATTTATTAGAAAAATTTTTAACTGAAATAAGTGATTTAAATACATCTAGCAATGATTCTATAGAAACCATTATTTTAATCTATAAAAAAGGATTTGAGTACCTAAAACATTTTAAACCATCTTTTTTATTTGGTCTAAAAAAATATTATCCTAATGCCTTTAAAGAATTTTATAGTTTTAGAAACTACCTAGTAACTAAATTAATTTTTGATTTATTAAATACTTCTAAAAATAATGGTGATATTAGAAAAGATATAAATATTCAATTAGTTTGTGACATCTTATTTTTACGTATTGATGATGTCCTTTTTTCAGAAACTAGCTTGTTTAATAAGTACTCCGAAAGTGAAATTTTAAATCACTTAATTATTAACAGTTTAAGAGGAATTACTTCAAAAAATTATACTAATAAATTTTTTATAGAATAATTTAAATAACTGAAACCTTCAAAGTTTTAGCCTTGGAGGCTTCGGTTAAACTTATTTAGTGGGAAATTAAACTAATTCTTTTTTTCTGATAAGCATAAAACTTCCTGTATCCATCGTTAATTGTAATTCTTTTATTTTAAATGATTTTATAAAGCTTTTACTCTTTTTGAACTTTTAAAATTAAATACAGTCTTTTCTTTTTCAATTACTTCAATCAAAATAAGTAATGAGATAAATCATGCTAACCTTTAATTTTCAACAACTTATATTAACGACTCCTTAACAAATAGCCTGTTTAAATTATAGCTTTCGTTAAAAATTTGTTAATATAGTACTATGTTATGCAAAATACCGTAACAATTTTGAGCTAAAGACGTCTATTTATAGTCTATTAACAATTAAAAACATTTATTATGACAACTCAAAATTTAACATCAGAAACTAAAAAAAGAACCTTTATTAACTTTTCAAATACGAAAAGAAATCAATGGACAAACTATAGAAGATACAGTCTTTAATTAATAACACTTAATATTTAGAATTATGACAACTCAACACATAACCACAAATCACAAAGAAAATACCCTATTTATATCATTATCAAATTCAAAAAGATTACAATGGAATAACCACAGAAGATATGGCTTTTAAACAGATAATCCTTTAAAACAAAACATATGGAAAATTTTTGTTAACCTGTAAAAGAATAGCATTTACAGGTTTTTTTTTTAAAAATTAGCTAGGTATTCAAAAAAATATTAATTTAGCTAAAAATAATAGCATTTAATGATTGTATTTTTAGCAAATGAATAATTTATCAAATAATATTAAACATTTAAGAACCCTAAAATCTTTAACTCAAGAACAATTTGCTAAAGATTTGAAAGTTTCGCGCTCTAGGATAAGTTCTTATGAAGAAAATAGAGCCATCCCTCCTATTGATTTTTTAATTGAATTATCCGAATATTTTAATATTTCAATGGATATTTTAATAAAAAATGATTTAACCTCAGCTACCGAAACTTCGTTTATTAAACTCAACAACCAAAGAATTTTATTTCCTATTACCATTGATCAAAAAGATGAAGATTTAATAGAAATTATACCTATGGAAGCTTCTGCTGGTTATTTACGAGGATATTCAGATCCGGAATATATTGAACATTTATCAAAAATTAAATTACCTTTTTTACCAACAGGCACTCATCGTGCATTTCCTATTAAAGGAGATTCTATGCTACCCGTTAAGAGTGGATCATATATTGTAGCTCGTTTTATTGACGATGTTAGAAATGTTAAAAATGGTAAAACCTACATTGTTTTAACCTTAAATGATGGAATTGTTTACAAACGTGTTTATAATAAAATTGAAGAACATCAAATGTTGTTATTAGCTTCTGATAATAAAAAATACGACCCATATTTCGTGCCAATTGATGAAGTTTTAGAACTATGGGAATTTACTTGTAGCATAAATACACAAGAATATGATGAACATGAGTTGAAAATTAGTAGCATTGCAAATATGCTAACTGAGTTAGGAGTTGAATTAAAAGAACTTCAAAAATCTTTTAACTAATGTATTCAATTGTTGATATAGAAACCACTGGTCAAGGAGCTAAAATTACTGAAATTTCAATTTTGGTATTTGATGGTAAAAAAATAATTGACGAGTTCACCACACTAATTAATCCAGAATGTCATATACCTCCTTTTATAACCAATTTAACAGGAATTACCAATGCAATGGTAGGTAGTGCTCCAAAATTTTATGAAATTGCAAAAAAGATAGAAGAAATTACACTAGACACTATTTTTGTGGCACATAATGTAAATTTTGATTATCATATCATTCAACAAGAATTTAAAAACCTTGGATTCAATTTTAAAAGAAAAAAATTATGCACTGTAAGGTTATCCAGAAAATTAATTCCAGGATTAAATTCCTATAGTTTAGGTGCTCTCTGTGCTTCTCAAAATATTACTATTAAAGACAGACACAGAGCTAAAGGCGATGCTGAGGCTACCACTATATTGTTTAAAAAACTACTAAAATTAGACACTTATGGAAGTGTATTTCATTCATTTTTAAATCCAAAATCTCGTCAGGCTACCATTCCTCCATTATTACCAAAAAAAATTGTAGATGAACTCTCTACTAAAACAGGCGTTTATTATTTTAAAAATAGTAAAAATGAAATTATTTATATAGGAAAATCAACTAATATAAAGCAACGTGTTTTAAGTCATTTTTATGATAAATCTAAAAAAGAAGTTGCCATGTGTTTGGAAATTGAGAACATTACTTTTGAAGAAACTGGAAGTGAATTAATAGCACTTTTACTTGAATCTGCAGAAATCAAAAAACATTATCCAAAATTTAACCGAGCTCAAAAAAGAGCCAATGAAAGCATTGGTTTATTTAGTTATGAAGATAGAAATGGAATTGTACACCTAGCTTATAATCGCTTAAAACTTATATCTAATCCACTTATGAAGTTTTATAATGAAACTGAGTGTAGGTTATTTCTAGAAAAGCTTTGTGAAACATTTGAATTATGCCCAAAATACTGCCATTTGCAATCTAATGTAAGTAGTTGTTTCCATTTTCAATTAAAAAAATGCAAAGGAATTTGCAGAAACCAAGAATCAACATCAAGCTATAACAAAAGAGTACAAAATGCCGTAGCATCCATTAAATACAACACCGAAAATTTTATCATCAAAGAAACTGGTAGAACAAAAAAAGAAGCGGGGATTGTATTAGTTGTTAATGGAATTTACAAAGGATTTGGGTATATAAATAATACTAAAAAAGCAACATCGATTACCGATTACTACAACCACATTGCTGCCCAAAAAGACAATAACGATGTGAAAAAAATTTTAACGGCCTATCTTAAAAAAAATTCAGAAACCACTATCCCTTTGAAAAGTAGTTTTGTTGAAGTTGCACCAAACTTATTATTTTAAAAAAAAGTATGCTATCCTTTTTTAAAATAGTGTATTAAAGAATTTAATGAAATAAGTGCCCAAACACCTTCAAGTATGATAAAAGGAAGATACTTTAACAATATCGACGCTAAACAAGCTAGAGACGCTCCTATTAAATTCAATAAAATAAATGATAAATGAGTACTTTTAACCATATTTCTGACATTTAAAAAATAGGCTACAAGTATTAATGTAACCCCTACAAACCCCAGCCAATCAGTTCCATTCATAAATGTACAATTTTTAAAGCCTTAAATACTGTAGTATTTAAGGCTTTAATTTACTTTATAAGGTTTCTTTTAACCATTTAAAAAATTCTCGTTGCCAAACGATACTATTTTGACTATTTAGTACCCAGTGGTTTTCATCTGGGAATAATAATAATTTACTTTTAATTCCTTGAAGTTGTGCCGCTTGAAAGGCTTCTAAACCTTGTCCTATAGGAACTCTATAATCTTTTTCTCCTTGAATTATTAAAATTGGTGTATCCCATTTTGAAACGAAGTTTACTGGGTTAAATTTTGTGAATGATTGTTGAGCTGCTTTATTATTTTTATCCCAATAAGGTCCTCCTAAATCCCAGTTCACAAAAAATAATTCTTCTGTGGTACCATACATACTTTTTAAATTAAAAAGTCCGTCATGTGAAATAAAACTTTTAAATCTACCATTATGAATTCCTGCTAAATAAAACACAGAATAACCTCCATAACTAGCTCCTACACATCCTAATCTATCATTATCAACATAAGGCTCTTTTGCTACATCATCAATTGCCGCTAAATAATCTTCCATATTTTGCCCTCCATAATCTTTACTTATTTGTTCATTCCATTCAACTCCATGACCAGGCATTCCTCTTCTATTTGGTGCTACAATTATATAACCATTTGCAGCCATAATTTGAAAATTCCATCTAAAAGAATAAAACTGGCTCAATGCTCCTTGAGGACCTCCTTGACAATATAACAATGTAGGATATTTTTTAGACGGGTCAAAGTTTGGAGGATAGATAACCCAAGTTACCATCTCTTTTCCGTCAGTGGTTTTAACCATTCTTTTTTCAACTTTTCCTAAATCTAAAGAATTGTAGGTTGCATCATTTTCATGAGTTAATTGCATCATTTTTCCATCCTTTAAATTAACTGTATAAAGCTCTGGAGCATGATTCATATCTCTTCTAGTTACCACCATGGTATTTTTAGATTGTCCTACCATACCACTTACATCAAACTGTCCATCAGTAAGTTGCTTAGGTTCACTAATTTTGTTAGCTGAAGAAGGAACTTTTATTTCAAACATTTGTACGGTTCCAGCTATAGGAGCGATAAAATAGATTTTTTCTCCTTTTTCATCCCATAAAAAACTATTAACTGTACCATCCCAATTAGCTGTTAAATTAATAGTTTTATCATCTAATTTTACAATAATATCATTTTTATCTGCCTCATAACCATCGCGCTTCATTTGTAACCATGCCAATTGTCCTTTTGATGAAAAGGCTGGTTGGGTATCGTAACCTTTATTTTCTTCGGTAAGGTTTTTAGTTACTTTAGTCTTCAAATTATATTCATAAATATCCGTATTTGTACTAACAGCATAAGCCGTTCCATTTAATTTTTTAGTAACATATAAAATACTGTTACTATCTGGACTCCACAAATAATCTTCAGCTCCTCCAAATGGTTTTTGAGGGCAATCAAAAGGTTCTCCTTCCATAATATCAATTCCCTTTGCATCGCTGTTTTTAGTTTCATAATAAAAAATATGACTATATGCACCATCTTCCCAAGTATCCCAATGACGGTAATTAAGGGCATCATAAATTTTTACATTTGAATTTTTAACATCTGAATAAAAATCTTGACCAGTTACTTTTTTTAGCTTAACATCTGAAGCAATTATTTTATAGGTTCCATCAGGTGAAATGCTGGCATCATTTAGTAATGCACTATCATTAGTAATTACTTCTGCATTACCTCCTATAATTGGAATTTTATAAAGAGTTGTAGATTTACTGTCGCTATCTAAATGGTATTTCGAAACACTATAAATTACACTTTTTCCATCTTTGGTAATTCCTTTTCCAGAAACCTTGTTTAATTGGACTAAGAGTTCTGGTGTCATTACATTTTGAGCTTTGATCCCTAAAAAAGAGATGAAAAGTACGATACTAAAAAGAATTTTTTGCATACGAGTTTAAAATTGAATTAATAAATTAAGAAAACAAATTTATCAATTAATTCTAATTAATGTTTAAGATTTCTTTCTTTTTCTGGGTAAAACTTCTTCAGGAAATGGGAATAAAATGGTTGAATTTTTCTCTGAAGCAATATTTGCTAAAGTTTGGTACAATCTTAACTTAATTGCCGATGGAGACTGATCTATTAATTTCCCTGCTTCTAACAGCTTTCCTGCTGCTTGTTCTTCTGCTAATGCTAAAATAATACGTGCGCGTCTAGACCGTTCTGCTTCAGCCTGATTTGCCATCATTCTTCGCATATTTTCAGGTAATTGAATGTCTTTAATTTTTACATCAATTATTTCAATTCCCCAATCTTTAGTTTCGTTTTCAACAATAGACTTGATATTTTTTCCCATCTCTTCTCGTTTAGACAGGATGGTATCTAACTCTACCTTACCACAAACATCTCTTAAAGCTGCTTGTGCCAATTGTGTAATGGCAAAATTATACTCTTCAACTTCTAACACTGCTTTTTCCGGATTATTAACTTTAAAAAATACCACACCATCAATACTACAAGGTACATTGTCTTCTGTCATTACTTCTTGAGAAACAATATTAATTGTAATTACTCTAATATCTACAATTTGAACCGTTTCAATTACTGGAATTACCCATCTAAATCCAGGCTGTAAAGTTGTTATGTATTTACCAAATCTAAATTTTAAGGCGCGTTTATATTCAAAAACAATTCGAATTCCGCTTAGTAAAAATACTATTAAAAGAACGCTTATAAATAATGTTGGATTCATAATAAATAATTTAAATTGAAATTTTTCAGATAATTTGTTCAAACAAAATGTAAAATTTGCAAATGTTTGAATAGTCTACAACTCTTTTAAAGTTACAAATAATTTACTGAATATGAGAGGTTTGGACAATAATTGTTTTTATTTAAATCTTTCAAAAAATAAAAAAATGTTTTTTTCAGTTAATTATTTAGAATTCAGTAGTTTTGTCAAAATTTGATTCTTTTCAACAAAATTTATAACAACTTTTAATTAAAACAATACTATAATGAGTATAGCTAATGAATTGCATGAACGCAGTGGATCTAAATGTGAATTATGTGGAGCTTCAGAGAAATTAACCATTTTCCAAGTTCCTCCTGTAAGCATTGGTGGACTTGACGAGAGTTTACTTGCTTGTGAAACCTGTATATCTCAGATTGAAAACCCTGAACTTATGGATAGTAATCACTGGAGATGTTTGAATGATAGCATGTGGAGCGAGTTTGATTCTGTTAAGGTAATAGTTTGGAGAATGTTAAATCGCTTAAAATCTGAAGGATGGCCTCAAGATTTATTAGAGATGATGTATTTAGATGATGACACTTTAAAATGGGCTGCTGCTATGGGTGATGGAAAAAGTGAAGATGAAATTATTAAACATTTAGATTGTAATGGAGCATTATTAGAAGCTGGTGATACTATTACTATTACAAAAGATTTAGATGTTAAAGGTGGTGGAAATTTTACAGCCAAACGCGGAACTGCAGTTAGAAATATTTCATTGGTACATGACAATGCAGAACAAATTGAAGGAAGGATAAATGGTGTACAAATTGTTATTTTAACAAAATTTGTAAAAAAATCTACTTAATCAACCATATTAATGAATGAATTTATACCCCTTTTTAAAAAGGGGTTTATTGAATGATGTCAAAAAAAGGGAAAGCTAAAAATACAGTAAACAAAGCAAAGCATTCAAAGCTAATAAACCGTAAGAAAAATAAATTACGAACTTCAAAAGAGCTAACAAAACAACGTTTAAAATCTATAATTTCAAAGCATCAAAATCAATTGAAAGATTCTTAAATTATTAGATTAAATTCTACTCTGGTAAGTATATAAGTCATAATATCTTCCTTTTTTAGCTAACAATTCTTGGTGTTTTCCACGTTCAACAATATTTCCCTCTTCAATTACCAATATTTGATCAGCTTGTTGAATGGTACTTAATCTATGAGCTATTACAAACGTAGTTCTATTATTCATTAAACCACTCAAACTTTTTTGAATATAAGATTCACTTTCTGTATCTAAATTTGAAGTTGCTTCATCTAAAATAATAATTTTAGGAGCTGCTAAAAGTGCTCTAGCAATTGAAATTCGTTGACGTTGTCCTCCTGAAAGTTTTACACCACGCTCACCTATAATGGTTTCTAAACCATTTTCAAACCTGTCTGTAAATTCATTTACATAAGCTCCTTCAACAGCATGTAATAATTGATCTTCTGTTGCATTAGGTCGTGCAAATAAAATATTTTCTTTAATAGTTCCTTCAAATAAAAAATCATCTTGTAGAACTACTCCTAAATTACTTCTAAAACTACTTAAATTTATTTTTGATAAATCTTTTTGATCTAAAAAAACAGTACCATCAGTGGGAGTTAAAAATGTAGCTGCTAAACTTGCTATGGTAGTTTTTCCAGAACCAGAAGAACCTACTAAAGCTGTTACACTTCCAGCTGGAGCTTTAAAAGAAATATTATGAAGTACCTCTTTTCCTTTCTCATAACTAAATGAAACATTTTTAAATTCAACATTACCTATAATATTATCAAGTTTTATAGTTCTTATTGCTGAATTATTTTCTTCTCTCATTTCCATCAATTCTTGAGTCCTATCAAGTCCAGCCATTGCTTCTGTCAACTGACTTCCAATATTGCTCATTTGAACAATCGGTGCAATCATAAAACCCAAAAATAACGTAAATGACACAAATTCTCCATAGGTCATTGAATTATCCATAATAAAATATCCTCCAATTCCCATAATTCCAGCGGATGCAAGTCCCAAAAGAAAAGTAGAAGAACTTGTAATTAATGCGGTGGATGTCAAACTCTTTTTAACATTTAAAAACAAAGCTTCTACTCCTTTTTCAAAAGTAATATTTTCTTGTTCTTCCGCATTAAAACCTTTAATAACACGAACACCATTCAATGTTTCTGTAAGTCTTCCAGTGACTTCAGCATTAATTTTTCCCCGATCTCTAAAAATTGGTCTGATATACCCGAATGCTTTTAATGCAACAAAAGCAAATATAGCTACAGGCAACAGTACAAAAAGAGTCATGGTGGCATTTATTTTGATTAAAATAATCAAAGATATGATCGCTGTTAAACTTCCTCCAATTAATTGAACCAATCCTGTTCCTACCAAATTTCTAACACCTTCAACATCTGTCATTACTCTAGAAACCAATGCTCCAGACTTATTATTATCAAAAAAGCTGACAGGAAGTGTTAATAATTTACGTTGAACTTGTGCTCTTAATAACGATATTAAATGTTGAGCTTCAACACTTAATAGCCTCGTTAATAAAAAAGAACTTACAGCTTGAAGAAAAATTGAAATACAAACAATGAGTAATAAAATTTTTAAGGCATTTAAGTCTTTAGAAGGTATTACTTCATCAATTAAATTCTTGCTTGCATAAGGCAACACTAAGCCCGATAAACTTTTAATGATAATTAAAATTAGGCCGATTAAAACAATTTTTTTTCTAGGCCAAATAAATTCTTTAAATGCCCAAGTAAACGATACTTTTCTTTTATTCATATTAATTGAAAATCTACTGTAATGGTTGTAATATTAAATTTAGAAATTTAAGTCAAAAAAAGTATTAACAACTTACAAAAAATAAAATATTTAAGCACACAAAACCCATTTTATTGGTTTATAAAATGGGTTTAAAGAACATTAATTCAAATGTAATTCAATATAGTTTTTGTTGGTTTTTACCACTCTCAATTGCTTAGAGTAGTTAAGTAAATATTGAATTATTTCTTGGTTGGGTTGCTCCTTTACAGGAGTCTTTTCTGAGTAAAGTTTCATCATAAATAATTGGTTTATATACAACTATGAACGATAAAATTTTACGTTTAGTATTAATTGACTAAAATAATATTATGTTTTTCTATTAACTTCCTTAAATTTATAAGTGCATAGCGCATTCTACCTAATGCTGTATTAATACTAACATCGGTATTTTCCGCTATTTCTTTAAAACTCATATCTCTATACATACGCATAAGTAATACTTCCTTTTGATCGTCAGGTAATTCATCAATCAACCCTCTAACATCATTTAAAATTTGATTTTTTATCAATTGTTTTTCTACATTTAATACTTCATCACTTATTACAGAAAAAATATCAAATTCATCTGTATTATTAAATGTTGGGATTCTTTTATTTCTTCTGAAATGATCAATTACCAAATTATGAGCAATACGCATTACCCAAGGCAAAAATTTTCCTTCTTCGTTGTAAGCACCTCGTTTTAAAGTTTTAATTACTTTAATAAAAGTGTCCTGAAAAATATCTTCTGCAATATCTCTATCTAAAACTTTAGATAATATAAAGCTAAATATTCGTTGTTTATGACGAACAATAAGGATTTCTAAAGATTTTTCGTTACCGTTAATGTAATTGCTGACTAGAACGCCATCAGCCATAAGTTTACTTTCCATAGTTAAATACTTATAGGGGTTAGTGTAAATTTGTATTTATTAATTTATAAAAAGTAAAGGTGTTATATAGGCGTTTGTTTACGAATTAATTATCAAATATGCAGTATTTTTTTTAAAATACCAAACTTTAAAGATATTAATTCAATCTTTTTAAGATTCCCAATTTTAGAGACTGCTGTTTTAAGGAAATGTAATTATCTTTGCGTTCATTTACTTTTTCAATTCAAATGACAAACAACATAGCATCACTAAATCCTAAAGAGTACATATTAATTAAAGGAGCAAAACTTCATAATTTAAAAAATATTGATGTTGCCATTCCTAGAAATAAATTAGTAGTAATTACAGGGCTTTCAGGTTCAGGAAAATCAAGTTTAGCATTCGACACCTTATTTGCTGAAGGACAAAGAAGATATGTTGAAAGTTTATCGTCCTATGCACGTCAATTTTTAGGCAGATTAAACAAACCAAAAGTAGATTATATAAAAGGAATAGCTCCAGCAATAGCCATTGAACAAAAAGTAAATTCAACCAATCCAAGATCTACAGTAGGTACTTCTACTGAAATTTACGATTACTTAAAATTATTGTATGCCAGAATTGGGAAAACATTCTCTCCTATTTCAGGAAATGAAGTTAAAAAACATACCGTTTCAGATGTTATAAATTATGTAAAAACACTTGAGCTAAACACCAAATTACTACTCTTATCTCCTGTACATATTCCAAAAGAAAGAAATGTTTTACAAACTTTAAAAATTTTAGCGCAACAAGGATATTCTAGAATAAAATATAAAAATAAAATTGTAAGAATTGAAGATATTACAACTGAAATTGATCACGATTTTTATTTAGTAATAGATCGTATTGTTGTTAATACTAATGAAGATTTTTACAATCGATTAGGTGACGCCATCCAAACTGCATTTTTTGAAGGAAAAGGCGAATGTATTATTGAAGATAATTCCACCAAAAAACAAACCTTATTTAATAATAAATTTGAATTAGACGGACTTCAATTTTTAGAACCTAACAGCCATTTATTTAGCTTTAACAATCCTTATGGAGCTTGTCCTTCTTGTGAAGGTTATGGAAATGTAATAGGAATAGATGAAGATTTGGTAGTTCCCAACACCTCGTTATCTATCTACGAAAATGCTATTTTGCCTTGGAAATCAGATTCCTTTAAAAAATATAAAGATGCTTTAATTAATAACGCTTACAAATTTGACATTCCCATACATAAGCCTTGGTTTGAACTTACAGAAGAACAAAAGCAATTGATATGGGATGGAAACAAATCCTTTAAAGGACTGCACCATTTTTTTAATCATTTAGAAGAAAAAAGCTATAAAATTCAGTACAGAGTCATGCTTTCTCGTTATAGAGGTAAAACAAAGTGTACTACTTGTAATGGAAAACGTTTACGTAAAGAAGCTAATAATGTTAAAATTAATGACAAAAATATTAGTGAATTAGTTGATTTGCCTTTAAATGAATTAATTATTTTTTTTAAAAACATTCAATTAAACCCTTACGAACAAAAAATTGGAAAACGTTTATTAACTGAAATTAACAATCGTCTACAATTTTTAAATGATGTTGGCTTAAATTATTTAACCTTAAATAGAACCTCAAACACGCTTTCTGGAGGAGAAAGTCAACGAATTAACTTAGCTACCTCATTAGGAAGTAGTTTAGTAGGCTCAATGTATATTTTAGATGAGCCTAGTATTGGTTTGCATCCAAAAGATACCGAACGTTTGATCAAAGTTTTAAAAGATTTAAGAGATTTAGGAAACACCGTTATTGTTGTTGAACATGATGAAGATATTATGAAAGCTGCAGATCAAATAATTGATATTGGCCCCAAAGCTGGCACTTTTGGAGGTGAAATTGTAGCAGAAGGCACTTATCTACAACTCTTAAAAAGTAGTTCTTTAACAGCTCAATATTTAAATCATCAACTTAAAATTGAAATTCCAAAAGTTAGAAGAAAAATAACCAAAACTATTGACGTTATTGGAGCTCGAGAACATAATTTAAAAAATATTGATGTAACTTTTCCTTTAAATAGTTTAACTGTAGTTACTGGAGTTTCGGGAAGTGGAAAAAGTACTTTGGTAAGTAAAATTCTCTACCCAGCAATTCAAAAAAAGATAGGAGGTTATGGAGAAAAAGTTGGACAATTTACAGAGCTTAAAGGTGATATTTCAGCTATTGAGCATATTGAGTTTATCAATCAAAATCCTATAGGACGTTCAAGTCGATCTAACCCAGTAACCTATATTAAAGCTTATGATGATATTAGAACTTTATTTGCTTCAGAAAAATTATCGAAAATAAGAAATTATCAAGCCAAACATTTTTCATTTAATGTTGATGGAGGAAGATGTGAAGTTTGCAAAGGTGAAGGTGAAGTTACCATTGAAATGCAATTTATGGCAGATGTGCATTTAGAATGTGAAACTTGTAAAGGAAACAGGTTTAAAAAAGAAATTTTAGAAGTCACATTTCATAACAAATCTATCAATGATATTTTAAACAGTACCATTGATGATGCTATCAGCTTTTTTAATGAACACAAAGAAACTAAAATTGTAAAAAAATTAAAACCCTTACAAGATGTAGGTTTAGGGTATGTTACTTTAGGGCAATCTTCTTCTACGCTTTCAGGAGGTGAAGCTCAACGAATAAAATTAGCTTCCTTTCTGGTAAAAGGCACTCGCCAATCTAAATCTCTATTCATTTTTGATGAACCCACAACAGGTTTACATTTTCATGACATTAAAAAGTTATTAAAATCATTTAATGCATTAATCAAAAATGGGCACTCTATAATTGTAATTGAACACAATATAGATTTGATTAAATGTGCGGATTACATTATAGATTTGGGTAAAGAAGGAGGTAAAAATGGTGGTTCCTTAGTTTTTCAAGGTACTCCTGAAGAACTAGCCACTATTAAAAATTCTTATACAGCACCCTATTTAGCTGAAAAACTATAAATTTTAATTTGTTGTTTTAGCTTCTAAAGTGGTTAATTTGCTCTTAGCTAAAACAAATTCAGGAAAAAGTTGTACCGCTCTTTCAAAACTAGCTTTAGCTTCTTTATCCTTTTTCAAATTTAAGTAGGTCAACCCTTCTAAATAAGCTATGGCAGCTTTCAAACTTACATTTTGATTGTAATTTTTATTTACTTGAAAAGTTACAGAAAGTTTACCATCATCAGGTAATTGATCTGCTTTTTTTATAGAAACTAAGGCTTCTTCAAATTTGTTAAGTGCTAGCTCTAACCCTGCTATTTTATATGCGTGAAAGTTATTATTGGTTTTGGTTAGTAAACTGGCATAAGCCTCTTTTGCTTTATCTAAAGCTCCCATGTTCTCTAATGAGACAGCTTTCATCTCTAACAACTCTAAATTATTTTCTTTATAACTTAAAATATCATTTGTTACCAAAAAACAAGAAACAAAATTTCTAGCATTAAAATATAAGTAAGCTAAACTATCTTTATACGTACTTTGAGGACCTTCCATAGCAACTATTGAATACATAGCATCGGCAGCAATAATTTTATCTCCATAAGCTAAAGCTTGTTTAATTTTTTGTTTTTGTAATTCTGTAGAAGTTGTATTTTGTGCTATTGCATTGGTTGCTAACACAAAAGAGAAAATATAAAGTAATTGTTTCATGTGTATACGTTAATTTTTAAGAATGTAAAGCTATTAAATTATAATTAAAAAAAACCTTAAAAGAATCCTAAATTCTAAGACAAAAAGTGCTACGCAATATTTTGTGTTAATTGGCTAAAAAATCACTAATTATGATTTCATATTTCATAAACTTTAACATTCATTAAAACTCTATGAATCAATTTTATAAAACAAAAAAAGGTCTGTTTTTACAGACCTTCTATTTTGGGTGGAAGACCGGGTTCGAACCGGCGACCTCCGGAACCACAATCCGGCGCTCTAACCAGCTGAGCTACAACCACCATTTATTAGAGGTTGCAAATGTAAAACATTTCTCTTTTTTTACAAACATTTTTTTAGAATAAATTTTCTAAAGATTTTACGGCAACGTAACGTTCTGAATTAAAACCTTCTGCAAATTCAGTTCCAACCAACCTTCCCAAATCTTGGGCTCTATAAGTAACACTATCAATAAAATTTTTACTTGAAATTGGAGAACTTGGCTCTTTACTGTTTGGATTATAAAATTGTGAACTATATGCCTTAACCGCTTCTATTTTAGCATCAATAAATCCAGTTATATCTACCACAAAATCTGGTTCTATATTTTTCCATTGAATATAATGATATACTTGTTTCGGTCTCCAAGCTGGTTGCATTTTGCCGTTCAATTGAGTTTCTATTTTAACCAAACCTGATAAAAAACAAGCGTCAGAAACCAACTTACTTCCTTTAGAGTGATCTATATGTCTATCATCTATGGCATTACATAACACAATTTCAGGCTGATATTTTCTTATTATTTCAATAATTGCAAGTTGATGTTTTTTATCATTGGAGAAAAATCCATCAGCAAATCCTAAATTTTCTCTAATTGAAACACCTAAAATTTTAGCTGCGTTTGAAGCTTCTGTATCTCTAATTTCAGCTGAGCCTCTAGTTCCTAATTCTCCTCTTGTTAAATCTAAAATTCCAACTTTTTTTCCTAATGAAATTTCTTTTGCAATAGTTCCTCCACAACCTAATTCAACATCATCTGGATGTGCTCCAATGGCTAAAATATCTAATTTCATAAAATATTCTTCTTATTTACAAACACAAATATATAATAAATATTATACGCAATTTGTGGAAACATTAATATTGAAAAACGCATTTTAATTTTTAATAAACAAACCTTTTAAATACAATAAATGGTATGTTTTTTAAAATAAATGGTATTAAATATTTGGTAAATTGTAAAAAATAAATTACATTTACTTTAAGATTTAAGAAATACAAACCCCTAAATCCCCAAAAACAATGAAAAAATTAACCCTAATAATCGTTTTTTTGTTAGCTATTGCTCCTAATACTTTCTCTCAAATTTCCGATTTAGAAAAATCAGCTTTAATTGATTTGTATGAATCAACAAATGGAAAAGATTGGAATTCTGTTTGGGATTTAGAAAGTGATGTTAATAATTGGCATGGTGTAACTATTGAAAATAACACTGTAACAGCTCTTAATTTAAGTATGAATAATTTAGTTGGTACAATCCCTAATACCATACAAAACTTAACTTCTTTAAAAAAATTAAATTTAGGTTTTAATAAAATTAGTGGTATTATCCCTTCTGAAATTACTTCAATTAAAAGCTTGGTATCTATAGAATTATTTATGAATCAATTAGAAGGTAATATTCCTTCAAATATTGGCAATTTAACTAATCTTAAAAAACTAATATTATTTAATAATTTAATTAGCGGAAATTTACCTGAATCAATTTATAAATTAGCCAATCTCGAAACTTTACATATTAGTAGTAACCGTATAACAGGTATGTTATCTCCAAAAATTAAAAATATGTCAAGTTTAAATACACTAAGCTTATTTGACAATGCGATGTTTGGTTTTATCCCTTCTGAAATTGGAGCTTTAGAAAAATTAGAAGAATTAACATTAGCAAATAACTCATTTGAAGGAGAGGTACCATTAGAACTTAATAAACTTTTAAACTTAGAAACTTTACTTTTAAATGATAACCGATTTATAGGAAGTATTGATAAAAGTATTTCTGAGTTACCAAACTTAACAACCTTTGAATTTTCAAATAATACTACAAAAACAAAAAGTTTATATGCAAGTAGTGTAAATGAAGACTAAATAAATAGTTTTTTAAATTTTTACATTCAAAAATCACTCCATGGAGTGATTTTTTTTATTATTTTCATTTTTTTAACATAGTTGCATATACAACTAAAATTGATAAAACTATATTTGCAATAAAATTTATACAATGCAAAAAGACTTTGAAAAAGCAGATTTCAATAAAACTGTAGGTCCAAGCATAGGTAAAACCTATAAAATGATGAGCATTTTTATTTGTGATCAATTTTTAAAGAATGATATTCAAGTTACTAAAGAGCAATGGATAGTTTTAAAAATTTTACACGAACAAAATAAGAGTATTTGTCAAAATGAGCTTGCATTTATCACCAATAGAAATAAAACTACGTTAACAAGATTAATTAACGTAATGGAAAAAAATCAATTAGTTGAGCGTTTAACTTCAAAAAAAGATGCTCGAAAAAAATTAATACTAATAACTGCAAAAGGTGAAAAATTATTTTTAAAAATGAAGCCAATTATGTTTCAAATTATGAACATCTTTCAAAAAGGAATCTCAAATCAAGAAATGGAAACCTTTATAAAAATTACTAATCAAATTCAAAACAACATAAAAAATCAATCTTTATAGTCAATTACTAATCAAATTTAAAAAATGAGAAAAACGGTATCAATCATATTAGCTCTACTTCTTTTAACAGGTGCTATTTTTTTAGCTAAATATCTTATAGACAATAAACAAAAACCTAAAGCTAAAGTAGAAAAAAATATAAAAACAGTATTTGTAGAAACGGTAACAAATACAAATATTCCTATCATTATTTCTACCAATGGTAATTTAATTGCTAAAAATAAAATTGAATTATTTTCTGAAGTTCAAGGTGTTTTAGTTATTACTTCAAAAGAATTTAAACCTGGTACAACTTTTAAAAAAGGAGAAACTATTTTAAAAATTAATAGTGATGAATTTTATGCCAATTTACAAGCTCAAAAAAGTAATTTCTACAATGCTCTAACAGCCATAATGCCAGACATTAGATTGGATTTCCCTAATGAATATGGTAAATGGCAATCTTATTTACAAAAATTTGACATTCAAAAACCTCTTGAAAAACTACCTGAAACTGTTTCTGAAAAAGAAAAATTCTTCATTTCTGGTAGAGGTATTTTAACAAATTACTACAATGTTAAAAACTTAGAGGTAAAATTAAATAAGTACAATTTAAAAGCTCCTTTTTCAGGAATTTTAACTGAAGCATTAGTTACCCCTGGTAGTTTAATTAGACCTGGACAAAAATTAGGAGAGTACATCAATCCTACAGTTTATGAAATGAGTGTTTCTGTAAAATCTGAATATAAAAATTTACTTCAAATTGGAAAACCTGTAAAACTATACAACTTAGAAAAAACAGCTTCTTGGACAGGAAAAGTTGTTAGAATTAATGGAAAAGTAGATACAGCTACACAAACCATTAAAGCTTTTATTGAAGTAAGTGGTGAACAATTGAAAGAAGGACAATATTTAGAAGTAGCATTAGAGGCAAAAAACGAAGAAAATGCATTTGAAGTTTCACGTAATTTACTAGTTGAAAATTCTAAATTATATATTGTAAAAGATTCTGTATTAGATTTAATTCCTATAAATTTAATTTATGAAAATAAAAACACTGTAGTAATTAAAGGTTTAAAAAATGGAACTCAACTATTAGCCAAACCTGTACCTGGTTCTCATGTAGGAATGCCAATTAAAGTTTTTAACGAAAATACACAGGACTAATGAGAAAGATAATTACTTATTTTATTAAATTTCCTGTTGCGGTTAATATTTTTATAATTGCTTTTGTAGCTTTTGGGTTAGTTGGGGCATTATCTATGAAATCTTCATTTTTCCCATTGACTGATTCTCAAAACATTTCAATTAATTTAGCCTACCCTGGAGCTTCTCCACAAGAAATGGAAGAAGGAATTGTTCTAAAAATTGAAGATAACTTAAAAGGCATTATCGGAGTTGATAGGGTTACTTCAGTTTCTAGAGAAAATTCTGCAACAATTAATGTTGAAATTATTAAAGGAAAAAATATTGATGTTGTTTTATCTGATGTAAAAAATGCTGTAGATAGAGTTCCTTCTTTCCCTTCTGGTATGGAACCTCCAATTATAGCAAAAATTGAAAATATTAGACCTACTATAAGCTTTATAGTAAGTGGTGATGATATTCCTTTAGCTACCTTAAAACAATATGCACGTGATATTGAAAATGATTTAAGAAATATAGAAGGTATTTCTCAAGTCAGTCTTTCAGGCTTTCCAGCGCAAGAAATTGAAATTGCTGTACGTGAAAATGATTTAAGAGCCTATAATTTATCTTTTTCAGAAGTTGCCAATGCCGTCAGTAAATCAAACCTATTAATCTCTGGCGGAAATATTAAAACAAACGATGAAGATTACTTAATAAGGGCTAGAAATAAAAATTACTATGGTAACGAACTGGTAAATTTAGTTGTAAAAGCCGAACCAACAGGAAACATTATTAGGTTAAGAGATATTGCTGATGTTACCGATACTTGGTCTGAAAATCCAGATAGAATATTTTATAATGGTCAAAAATCTATCAACATAACCGTTAGCAATACTAATAGTGAAGATTTAATATCTACAGCAGATAAAATTAAAGATTATATTAAAACCTTTAATGAGCAAAATGAAAGTATTCAAATAAACATTTCGAGTGATGCTTCTATAACCTTAAACCAACGTACAGAACTATTGGTTAAAAATGCTATTATGGGTATTGGTTTAGTATTGTTTTTTTTAGCATTATTTTTAAATGTTCGTTTGGCTTTTTGGGTAGCTGCAGGTTTACCAATAGCATTTTTTGGAATGTTTATTTTTGCTGCAAATTTAGGGGTAACCATTAATGTATTATCGCTTTTTGGGATGATCATAGTTATTGGTATTTTGGTAGATGATGGAATTGTAATTGGTGAAAATATATACCATCATTACGAGAAAGGAAAATCTCCAATTCAAGCAGCAGTAGATGGTACTTTAGAAGTAATTCCTCCTATTGTTTCAGCCATTTTAACTACAATAATTGCATTCTCTACTTTTTTCTTTTTAGATGGTAGAATTGGAATGTTTTTTAGTGAAGTTTCATTAGTTGTAATGTTAACTCTTGGAGTTTCACTAATTGAAGCCTTAATCATTTTACCTGCTCATATTGCACATTCAAAAGCGTTAGAAAAAAAGGAAAAGAAAAGAAACAAGTTAAACACCTTCTTTTTTAACGTTAACCAAAAAGCTGAAAAAATACTCTTTTATATAAGAGATAATTGGTATGCTCCTTATTTAAAATTCTTTTTAAAAAATAGAGCTTTAGGTTTTGCAATTCCGTTAGCCTTATTAATCTTTAGCATTGGAGGTTTAGGTGGTGGAATTGTTAAAACATCTTTTTTCCCTTCTATTGCAAGTGATCGAGTTTCCATTAATTTAAAAATGCTACAAGGTACCAATGAAATGATAACTGACTCTATCATATCTGAAATTGAAAAAGTAGCTTGGCAAGTAAATGAAGAATTTACCAAAAAACAAACAGGCAATGAACCTGTTATTCAAAATATCATTAAAAGAATTGGTCCTGGATCAGCCAATGGAAGCTTGACTATAAACTTACTTCCTGGTGAAGCTAGAGATTTCTCCTCTCCAGAAATTACCAATGCTATTAGAGATAAAGTTGGTAAAGTATATGGGGTTGAAAGTTTAACATTTGGTTCTGGTGGTAACTTTGGGGGAAGTCCTATTGCTGTTTCTTTATTAGGCAATAATATCAATGAGTTAAAGGCTGCTAAAATTGAATTAAAAGAGGTTTTAAGTAAAAATCCATTGCTTAAAGATATTTCTGACAATGACCCAGCAGGGATAAAAGAAGTGCGAATAAAACTTAAAGAAAATGCATATTTATTAGGATTAAACCTTCAAATGGTTATGAGCCAAGTTCGCTATGGGTTCTTTGGATTACAAACTCAACGTTTTCAACGTGGACAAGATGAAATAAAAGTATGGGTTCGATATAAAAAAGAGGACAGATCTTCTATAAAAAATTTAGATGATATGTGGATTACTACACCTAATAATCAACGTGTACCTTTTTCTGAAATTGCTACTTATGAAATTGAACGAGGCGATGTTGCCATTAACCACTTAAGTAGTAAACGAGAAATTCAAGTTACTGCCGATATGAAAACTCCAGGTGAAAGTGCAACAGATATTTTAAATGAAATTAAGACAACTATTATGCCGCAAATTTCATCAAAATACCCTACTGTGAGTGCTGCTTACGAAGGACAAAATAGACAAGCAAATAAAACTATTACTTCATTTAATAAGGTAGGTTTAATAATTTTAGGACTTATTTACATAGTTATTGCATTTACATTTAGATCTTACGAACAACCAATTCTTCTAATATTATTAATTCCTTTTAGCTTAATTGGAGTGGTTTGGGGGCATTTTTTCCATGGGTTTCCAATAAACATTCTATCATGGCTGGGTATCATAGCATTAGTTGGAATAATGGTTAATGATGGGTTGGTACTTATAGAAAAATTTAATGGATATTTAAAACAAGGTATGAAATTTGACGAAGCACTTATCAACGCAGGTATTTCAAGGTTTAGAGCTATTTTGTTAACTTCTTTAACAACTATTGCCGGTTTAGCTCCACTATTGTTAGAAAAAAGCAGACAAGCACAATTTTTAAAACCCATGGCCATTTCTATCTCTTATGGAATAGCTATTGCTACGGTTTTAACACTTGTAATGCTACCTTTACTCCTATCCGTTTCCAACTCAATTAAAGTTTTCATCAAATGGTTAAGTACTGGAAAAGAAGTTACAAAAGAAGAAGTAGAAAGAGCAATTATTGAATTAAAAAATGAAGAAGATGAAACATATTAACAAGCTTATCATATTATTTTTTAGCTGTTGCATATCTGCAAATTACGGACAAGAAATTCTCTCAAAAGAAGCTGCAATTAATATTGCATTAGAGAATAATTATGGAATTTTAATCGCTAAAAATAACATGAAAATTGCTAAAAATAATGCAAGTATTTATAACAGTGATTATTTACCTAAAATAACTGCTAATGCTGGAGCAAATTATAATAATGACACCAACGAATTTACGCTTCAAAATGGAGAAAAAACAACGGTAAATGATGTTGAATCTAAAGTTTATAATGCTTCTATTGGATTGAATTATACATTATTTGATGGGTTAGGCCGTACTTACAACTATAAAAAATTAAAAGAAACCTATAATTTATCTGAACTAGAAGCTAAAGCAATTATTGAAAATTCATTATTGCAAATTTTTAGTAAATATTTTGAAATTGCTAATTTAACTGAGAATAGTAAAATATATTTAGAATCTTTAAACATTTCAAAACAGCGTTTGACTAGAACAAAATATGGCTTTGATTATGGACAAAACACAAAACTTCAAATGCTGAATGCTGAAGTTGATGTAAATAATGATAGCATTAGATACATCAATACTCAAAGAATTTTAGCTAACTCTAAAAGAGATTTAAATTTATTATTAGGTAGAGAAGTTTCAACCAATTTTAATGTTGATACCAATGTAAAGTTTGAACAGTTTTATCAATTAAACTCTTTATTAGAAAAAGCAAAAGTATACAATATTGAAATTCAAAAACTATCTAAAAGTATTTTATTAAGTGATTTAGATATAAAAATTAACAAATCTAATTGGTTTCCTACCCTCAACTTAAATAGCTCTTACGGATTCAATAAATCTGATAACGATGCTACTTTTAATTATGCAGAGCAATTATCAAAAGGTCTAAACGCAGGATTTAGTTTAAATTGGAATATTTTTGATGGTGGAAACACCAAAACTAAAGTCCAAAATGCCAAAATTATTGCTGATAATTTACAAGTTCAAAAAACGCAATTGTCTAACGAGTTAGAACGCAATGTTACCAATGCTTTTGAAGTATATAAAAATGCTTTATTTATTTTAAAAGCTGAAGAAAAAAATGTTGAAACCAATATGTTAAATTTTTCAAGAACAGAAGAACAATTTAAATTAGGGCAAGTTACTTCGATTGAATTTAGACAAGCGCAAGTAAATTTACTAAATGCACAATCAAACTTAAATCAAGCTAAATTTGATGCCAAAAATGCAGAATTAATCATGCTACAATTATCTGGTGAATTACTGAATACTAATTTCTAACAACAATAATATCAATTAAATACAAAGAGCGTTGTAAAAACGCTCTTTTTTTATCACTCCTTCAAAGTAACATAAATTACTTTACAATAATAACATAAAATTCAATGACATAAGTCATAATAATCTTAAATCCCTCTCCGTAAATTTGTGATCTTAAATATAAAGATTAACATAAATATAAATAAAAGATGGAGACGCTACAAGAAGTCAAAACAAGAGTTTACAAGTTCGGAAATAAAACCGCAGATGGAAATAGTCAAATGAAGAACCTTTTAGGTGGAAAAGGGGCAAACTTAGCAGAAATGAGTTTAATTGGAATTCCAGTTCCTCCTGGTTTTACAATTACTACAGAGGTTTGTACTGAATATAACTTGCTTGGAAAAGACACTGTTGTAGAAATGATTAAACCTGAAGTTGAAAAATCAATTGAAAATATTGAAAATATAATGGGAGCTAAATTTGGTGACAAAGACAACCCATTATTAGTTTCTGTTCGTTCTGGAGCAAGAGTTTCTATGCCTGGTATGATGGATACCGTATTAAATTTAGGATTAAATGATGAAGTTGTAATTGGTTTAGCAAAGAAAACTAACAACGAACGTTTTGCTTGGGATTCATATAGACGATTTGTACAAATGTACGGAGATGTTGTTTTAGGGATGAAACCAGAATCAAAAGAAGATATCGATCCTTTTGAAGAAATTATGGAGCACTTGAAAGATAAAAGAGGTATTGAATTAGATACAGAATTTACAATTCAAGATTTAAAAGACTTAGTGTACGATTTCAAAGATGCTGTTAAAAAACGTACAGGACATGATTTCCCTTCAAATCCTTGGGATCAACTTTGGGGAGCAGTGGTAGCTGTATTTAATAGTTGGAATGGTGATAGAGCAGTTTATTATAGAAATATGCACGGATATCCAGCAGATTGGGGTACAGCAGTTAACGTACAAGCAATGGTGTATGGAAACATGGGTGAAAACTCAGGAACAGGTGTTTGCTTTACACGTGATGCTGGTACTGGTGAAAATATTTTTAACGGAGAATATTTAATTAATGCACAAGGTGAAGATGTTGTAGCAGGTACTAGAACTCCTCAACAAATTACAAAAACTGGTTCGTTACGTTGGGCTGAATTAGCAAAAGTTGAAGAAGAAGATAGAGTAACAAATTATCCTTCTTTAGAAGAATTGATGCCTTCTATTTATAAAGAATTAAACGAATACCAAGAAAAACTAGAAAAACATTATTCTGACATGCAAGATATGGAGTTTACTATGCAAGATGGTAAACTTTGGATTTTACAAACTAGAAATGGTAAACGTACTGGTGCTGCAATGGTTAAAATTGCAATAGATATGCTAAAAGAAGGTTTAATTGATGAAAAAGAAGCCTTACTTCGTATTGAACCAAACAAACTAGATGAATTATTACACCCAATTTTTGATCCTAAAGCGTTAAAAGCTGCCAATGTAATAGCACAAGGTTTACCTGCATCACCAGGTGCTGCAACTGGTAAAATTGTTTTCTTCGCAGATGAAGCTGCAAAATACAAAAACAGTATTTTAGTACGTATTGAAACTTCTCCTGAAGATTTAGAAGGAATGAACATTGCAAAAGGTATTTTAACTGCACGCGGCGGTATGACATCTCACGCAGCTGTAGTTGCTCGTGGAATGGGTAAATGTTGTGTATCTGGAGCAGGTGCTTTAAAAATTGATTATAAAAATCGTATACTTAAAGTAGATGGTCACGAATATCATGAAGGTGACTGGATTTCATTAAACGGTTCTACTGGAAATATTATTGAAGGAAAAGTTGCAACTATTGAGCCTGAATTAAGTGGTGAATTTGCTGAAATTATGAATTTATCTGACAAGTATGCTACTATGCAAGTTAGAACAAATGCTGATACCCCAAAAGATGCTAAAGTTGCACGTAATTTTGGAGCTCAAGGAATTGGTTTAACAAGAACCGAACATATGTTCTTTGAAGTTGACCGTATCAAAGCAATGCGTGAAATGATTTTAGCAGATACTGTTAAAGGTCGTAAAGAGGCTTTAAAGGAATTATTACCTATGCAACGTGAAGATTTTGAAGGTATTTTTGAAGCTATGGAAGGGCTACCTGTAACCGTTCGTTTACTAGACCCACCATTACATGAGTTTGTACCTCATCAATTAGCAACTCAAAAAGATTTAGCTGATGAAATGCATATTTCTTTAGAAGCTGTTAAAAATAAAGTTTCTGAATTAGAAGAATTTAATCCAATGCTTGGTCATAGAGGTTGTAGATTAGGAATTACATATCCTGAAATTACTGAAATGCAAGCTAGAGCTATTATAGAAGCTGCCTTAAATTTAAAAGCTAAAGGTATTGTTGCTAAACCTGAAATTATGATTCCATTAATTGGTACATTAGCTGAATTTGAAAGTCAAGAAAAAATCATTAGAGGTACTGCTAATACTGTTTTTGAAGAATACAACGATACTATTGAGTATTTAGTAGGTACTATGATTGAAATTCCTAGAGCTGCTCTAACAGCTGATTTAATTGCTCAAAAAGCTGAATTCTTCTCTTTTGGAACAAACGATTTAACTCAAATGGCTTTTGGATACTCTCGTGACGATGCTGGTAAATTCTTACCTATTTATATTGAAAAAGGAATTTTAAAAGTTGATCCTTTTGAAGTATTAGATCAAGAAGGTGTTGGTCAATTAGTTAAAATGGGTACTGAAAAAGGTAGAAGTACAAAAAAAGAATTAAAAGTTGGTATTTGTGGCGAACACGGAGGCGAACCAAGTTCAGTAGAATTCTGTTATAAAACAGGTATGAATTATGTAAGTTGTTCTCCTTTTAGAGTGCCGATTGCTCGTATTGCTTCTGCACAAGCTGCAATTAAAAGTGAAAAATAATTTAAATTAAATAAATTGGTTAACATTAAAATTCCATCTTTTTAAAAGGTGGAATTTTTTTTATACTTCATTTAAAGTATCTTCGCAATATGATAAAAGTTTGTATACTTGGCGGAGGCAATGTAGCATATCATTTAACAAATATTTTGTTGAAAACAAAAAATATTGAACTGGTTCAAGTTTATAACAGAACACTTAACCATATAAAATATTTAGAGAAATTCACTTCAGTTACCAATTCCTTAAATCAACTTAAAGAAGCTGATATTTACATTATTTGTATTTCAGATAATTGTATAGAAACCATCTCTAAAAAACTAAATTTTAAAAATAAACTTGTTGTTCATACTTCAGGAGGCATTGGTATTGATGAACTAAAATGTCAGGCAAATAAAGGTGTCTTTTACTTGCTTCAATCTTTTTCAAAAGAACGAGCTGTAAATTTTAAAGAAATCCCTATTTGTTATGAAGCTACTTTGAAAAAAGATGAAGAATTGTTAGAAAAATTAGCTAAATCAATATCAAATCATTGTTATAAAATAAATTCAAACCAAAGAAAAAGTATCCATGTAGCAGCGGTTTTTGTCAATAATTTTGTAAATCATTTATATCATATAGGAAATGAAATTTGTAAAAAAAATAAAGTTCCATTTGAAATTTTATGGCCAATTATTAAAGAAACAGCAGCTAAAATAGAAACACTAACTCCTTTAGAAGCACAAACAGGACCTGCAAAAAGAAACGATACTAAAACTCTTAAAAAACATCAAGCAATGTTAACCCAAAATCAGCAAGAAATTTATACATTGCTCACAAAATCTATTTTCAATACTTATGGAGAAAAGTTATAAAGAACTAATGCCACAAATAAACACCTTTATATTTGATGTAGATGGTGTTTTAACCAATGGAATTATTACAATTACTACAAATGGAGAACTTATTAGAAACATGTCAGTTAAAGATGGTTATGCATTAAAAACTGCTATTAATTTAGGGTATAATATTTGTATTATTTCTGGAGGGAGTAACGAAGGTGTTCGATCTAGATTAGAAGGTTTAGGAATCAAAGACATCTATTTAGGAACACACAATAAAACTATTCAATTAAACGATTATTTAAAAAAGAAAAATATAAAAATTGAAAATGTATTGTATATGGGTGATGATATTCCTGATTTCCCTGTAATGAAAGAAGTAGGCTTACCTTGTTGTCCTAAAGATGCTGTTCCTGAAATTCAGGATATTTCTTTATATATTTCTCAAAAAAAAGGAGGTAATGGTTGTGTGAGAGATGTTATTGAACAAGTTCTAAAAGTTCAAGGAAAGTGGGATTATCAATTTGATGCCAAAACAGATTAATACAATTTTAAAATAAAATAGTTAAACCATGAAAAAAATAATAACCCTTAGTATTTGTTTATTAGTTATTGGAGTTTTTAACACTTACTCACAATCTATTTTTGGGAAATGGAAAACCATTGATGATGAAACTGGTAATGAAAAATCAATAGTAGAAATTTATCAAAAAGATGGTAAAGCCTATGCTAAAATTATTCAACTTTTAGAAAAAGGAAAAGAAGATAAAGTGTGTGATAAATGCAAAGGTGCTAATAAAAATAAACCTATTAAAGGCATGGTAATCATAAACGGACTTTCAAAAGATGGTGACGAATGGAATGATGCCAAAATTTTAGATCCAAAAACTGGAAAAGAATACAAATGTTATATAACACTTGATACACCTAATAAATTAAAAGTAAGAGGTTATATTGGTTTTGCCTTAATTGGAAGAACACAATATTGGCATAGACTTGCTGAGTAGCATTTACCTTCTCAAATAAATTATTTAAGGTGAATTTTAATTTCGTTCTTTTAACATAGGCACAAATTTAAATTCACCTAATTCGTGTTTTTCAAAATCTTTTTCACTTTTTCTAATAAAAAGAGTCATAATTTGCACTTCATCTCCAACAGGTATTACCAACCTAGCACCTATTTTAAGTTGTGCTAATAAAGGATTAGGAACAAATGGGGCACCAGCGGTTACAATAATTCCATCAAAAGGAGCAAATTCGGGCATTCCTTTATAACCATCACCAAAAACTATTTTTTTAGGTTTATATCCTAATTTTGGTAAAAATAATTTTGTTTTTTTAAATAATTCCAATTGTCTTTCAATGGTAAAAACTTTAGCTCCCATTTCTATTAAAACTGCTGTTTGATATCCAGAACCTGTTCCAATCTCTAAAATTTGATCGTTAGGTTTAATTTTTAAGAGTTCGGTTTGAAAAGCTACGGTATAAGGCTGAGAAATGGTTTGTTCTGCAGCAATAGGAAACGCTTTATCTTGATAAGCAAAATCTACAAAACCAGAATCCATAAATAAATGTCGAGGCACATTAGCAATGGCATTTAACACATTTTTGTCACTAATACCCTTCTTTGTAATTGTTTTTACTAATTGATTTCTAAGACCTTGATGTTTATGCGTATCTTTCACTAATAATTTAAATTTGAGTTGCTAAAAATAGGAATAAATGCGCAAAGATTGTTATTTTTGCTTACATAAAAATAAACAATCTTATGATGCTAAAAGCAGGAGTTTTAGGAGCCGGTCATCTTGGCAAAATTCACTTAAAATTATTAAATCAATCCGATAAATACGAATTAGTAGGTTTTTATGATCCTATTGAAGAAAATGCACAAAAGGTAGCTGAAGAATTTGGGTACACTAAATTCAACTCTATTGATGAGTTAATTGAAGCTGTTGATGTTGTTGATATTGTAACTCCTACTCTTTCACATTTTGATTGCGCTAAAAAAGCTATTGAAAAAGGGAAACATATTTTTATTGAAAAACCAATAACTAAAACTGTTGAAGAAGCTGAAACATTAATAACTTTAGCTGATAAACACCAAGTAAAAGGGCAAGTTGGTCATGTAGAACGATTTAATCCAGCATTTACTGCGGTAAAAAGCTCCATAGCAAACCCTATGTTTATTGAAACACATAGATTGGCTGAATTTAATCCTAGAGGAACAGATGTACCTGTTGTATTAGATTTAATGATTCATGACATTGATGTTATTTTAAGTGTAGTGAATTCAAAAGTTAAAAATGTACACGCAAGTGGAGTTTCAGTTATTAGTGACACTCCTGATATTGCCAATGCGCGAATAGAATTTGAAAACGGTTGTGTAGCTAACCTTACCGCTAGTAGAATTTCACTTAAAAACATGCGTAAATCACGTTTTTTCCAACGCGATGCTTATATTGCGGTTGATTTCTTTGAAAAAGCAACAGAAGTTGTTAAAATGAAAGACGCCCCTAAAAACCCAGGAGATTTTGACATGATTCTTCAAAATGCTGAAGGTATAAAAAAACAAATTTATTTTGAAAACCCAACAATTGAAGCTAATAATGCTATTTTAGATGAATTAGAAACTTTTGCTAATGCCATTAACAATAACACAACTCCAATTGTTACCTTAGAGCAAGGCACCGAAGCTTTGAGAGTAGCTCATATGATAATAAACGATTTTTAAAATGACTATTTATCAAGTTGATGCTTTTACCAACAAATTATTTAAAGGAAACCCCGCTGCGGTTTGTCCTTTAAGTCAATGGATTTCAAATGAATTAATGCAAGCCATAGCTGAAGAAAATAATTTATCTGAAACTGTTTTTTTTGTTGAAAAAGAAAATCATTTTGAAATAAAATGGTACACACCAACTTGCGAAATTGATTTATGTGGACACGCTACATTAGCCGCTGCTCATATTATTTTTTCAGAATTTAACTATCAACATAAAAAAATAGAATTTCATTCCAAAAGTGGAATTTTAAGCGTAACAAAAAATAACGATTGGTACACGCTTAATTTCCCATCTGAGAAATATCAAGAAATTGTTACTCCTCAACTTTTACAAGAAGCGTTAAATTGTACTATCATAAAAACATTTACAGGCAAATGGAAATGTATGGTAGTGCTAAAAGATGAAGAAACTATACAAAACTTGAAACCAAATTTTAGCAAATTAAAAAAAGTAGCATTCTCTGGTATTATTGTGACGGCTAAAGGGGAAAATACAGATTTTGTTTCTCGTTTTTTTGCTCCAAAAATTGGTATTGATGAAGATCCAGTAACTGGGTCTGCTCACACGTTACTTATACCCTATTGGGCTTCAAAATTGAATAAAAATAAATTAACCGCTAAACAGCTTTCAAAAAGGACAGGTTTATTAAATTGCGAATATTTAAATAACCGAGTTGAAATAAGCGGACAAGCAATTACTTATTTAAAAGGTCAACTAACATTAAAATTATAAACCAATGAAAAATATTGCAGTTATAGGAGCTGGTACAATGGGAAATGGCATAGCTCATGTGTTTGCTCAAAACAATTACAACGTTCATTTAATAGATATTTCTCAAGATGCTATTAATAAAGGAATTTCTACCATTACTAAAAATCTCGATAGATTATTAGCTAAAGAAAAAATTACTGAAGCCATTAAAACTCAAACACTAAATAATATAACTTCATTTACTTCTATTGTAGAAGGTGTAAAAAATATTGATTTAGTTGTAGAAGCTGCAACCGAAAATGTAGATTTAAAGCTTAAAATTTTTAAGCAATTAGACGATGTAGCTCCTCAAAATGCTATTTTGGCATCAAATACTTCATCAATTTCAATTACCAAAATTGCCGCAGCCACCAAAAGACCCGAAAAAGTTATTGGAATGCATTTTATGAATCCTGTTCCAATTATGAAATTGGTTGAAATTATTAGAGGTTATAATACCAGTAATAACGTAACCAAAACTATTATGGAACTTTCCGAAAAGCTACATAAAGTACCAGTTGAAGTAAATGATTACCCAGGATTTGTTGCTAATAGAATTTTAATGCCAATGTTAAATGAAGCTATTGAAACGCTTTATAATGGTGTTGCTGGTGTTTATGAAATTGACACAGTAATGAAGTTAGGTATGGTACATCCAATGGGACCTTTACAGTTAGCTGATTTTATTGGTTTAGATGTGTGTTTATCTATTTTAAATGTAATGTATGATGGTTTTAAAAATCCAAAATATGCTCCATGTCCACTATTGGTAAATATGGTACAAGCTGGTAAGTTAGGTGCAAAATCTGGAGAAGGATTTTATGATTATTCAACCTCAAAAAAGGCTGAAATAATATCCAAACAGTTTCAATAACAAAAAAAGCCGCATTTAGCGGCTTTTTTAATTTTTACAAATACTTTAAGAAGAAATCCATCATATCTTCTTTTAATTGGTAATGCATTTTTACAAAAGTTTTCATTTCATCTTTCAATAAAATTTGTTTTTCTTGAAATACTATTTCTTGTGAATTATCCACTTTAGCTTTAGCCAATTCACGTTTTTTCATTCTAATTCTATGTCTTAAATGACCCATTACTTCACGTTCACGAATTATTTTATTTTGAAACCCTTCTAATTGTATCATAACCTCATTTCCAAGATTACGCATAGCTACATGTTCTAATTTTTCTTCAAAATAATCCATTTCACTTTCTTGAAATTTTAATTCTCTTTTCCAAACATCTAAGTTGAAATTAAGATCACTTAAGAATACTAACTGACTTTCCATATACGAATTGCTTTTAATATTATACTATAAAGTTCATTATTTTATTTTAATTTTTCTCTGATATAAATCATATAATAATTGTTTAAACAGAGATTGTTGCTTTTAAATAAGTACTTGTATAAAGATACAAAAAAAGCGTCTTAATTAAAATTAAAACGCTTTTTATAAATAGTTTTTTTTAACTATTAATTATTCCCTTCTTCTTCCTCTTTTTTGGAAGTTTTATTCCATATTTTAATATCATCATCTAAAGTAACACCTGATAATATTTCAACATTGATTCCATCTGAAATTCCTAATTCTACATCACGTCTTTCAAATTCTTGATCACCAACTTTGACTTCCACATAAGGAGTTTCTGTTTTTTTATCAAATTGTAATAATGCTTCTTTAATAGATAAAACACTGTCTTTTTTATCTAAAACTATATCTGCATTGGCACTATAACCTGCACGTACAAAAAACTCATCGTCTAGCGTTACATCTCCTTTAATTTTAAATTGAACTGCACCATTTTCTTCAGTTCCTTTTGGAGCAATAAAGTTTAATTTAGCTGGATACTTCTTTTTTTCTATCGCTCCTAATGATACTTCTAATACAGTTCCATTTTTTATTTTACCTACTTCAGCCTCATCTACTTTACCTTCAAAAATCATTTTTGTCATGTCAGCAATTGTAGCAATGGTAGTTCCAGCATTAAATGTGTTACTTTCAATTACTTGATTTCCTTTACGAACTGGAATTTCTAATATAGTTCCCGAAATTTCTGCTTTTACAAAAGTATTTGCTGTTTTTCCCATTCCAGCAGCTGAACCTTTTTTGATAATTTGAAGGTTATCTTGAGCATTTCTTAAATCTTGTAATGCACTATTATAATTTAACTCAGCAGTTTCAAATTCTTGTTCAGAAATAACCCCTTTCTCAAAAAGTTTTTTATTTCTATCATATAATGTTTTTGAGTTATCAAAACGTAATTGAGCATTTTTAACATTCCCTTGTGCACTATTTAAAGATTGAACATTAGGAACTACTCTAATGGTAGCTATTAGGTCACCAACTTCAACTTGTGCTCCTTCTTCAACAAAAATTTCTTCAATTATTCCTGAAACTTTAGGTTTAATTTCAGCCTCCTCCAGCGGAACTACTTTTCCTGTAGCTACTGTTTTTTTAACTATATTAGTTTTAAAAGCTTTTTCTGTTTCATATTGAATGGGTGATTTGCTATTTTTAGCTCCAAACCAAAGCAAAACAGCTATTAGTGCTACTGCTATTCCTCCAAAAATTAATGTTTTTTTCATTAGTTATTTATTTTCTTATTAGTTGTTTTTTTATTAAATATGTTGAAAAATAGTACTTAAATTATTTTTCTTACTCTTCTCTTAATGCTTCAATTGGTCTAATGCTTACTGCGGTTTGCGCTGGTATTAACCCAATTAATGTTCCTAAAACTACCAAGGTAACAGCTGCAATAATTATTACAGGAATATCTACTGTTGGATTTGTTAATGCGGCCTCTGGGCCACTCCCAATTGTAGCGTCTATCAGCATTAATACAAGGCCTCCAAATATAATTCCAAGCGCTCCTGCAATGCTAGTTAAAAATACAGACTCTAATATAATTTGTCGTTTAATTTCCCAAGGTTTTGCACCAATTGCACGTCTAATCCCAATTTCCTTGGTTCTTTCTTTTACAGTAATTAATAAAATATTTCCAATGGCAAATACTCCAGCAATTAATGTTGCTATACCCACAAACCAAGTTAAAAATTGCATTCCAGTTAAAAAACCTGTTACTTGAGCAATTCTTTCCCCTAAATTAAAACTTCCAAAGGCTCTTTCATCTTGAGGATGAACCTTATGTAAATTTCTTAAAAGTAATTTAACATCAGCTTCAATTTGTTTGATATCATATTCAGGTTTACCTGTAATCATCATCCATCCGATAGTATTTCCCCTATTATAAACTTGTTGAAAAGTAGTAAAAGGAATGTGTATATTTCCTTGTGGACCTCCAGTACCAACTTGACCTTGTTTGTACATACCAACCACATTGTAATTAATATTATTGATCTTTATATATTGTCCTATAGGGTACACATCTTTATCAAATAATTGTTTATAAATTTCTTCTTCAATAACACAAACTTTTTTCTTTTCTTTAATATCATTGTCATTTATAAATCTTCCATACACCAAATCTTTCTTTTGAACTTTATCTAGCTCTGGATAATCACCAAAGATTCCGAAATTACCAGATTTAAAATTATTAATAGCTAATGCCTGTGTTTGATGACGTGGCACCACAAATTCAAGACCTTCAATTTCATTTTTAATATTATCTAAATCCGTCATTTTTAAAGTGAGTCCTTTACCTTCTTGAAATCCTTTAAAAGGTTTACTTGTTGATTGCGCCCACACAAAAACACTATTTGTTGCAAAATTTCCAAATAACTTGTTAAAATTATTTTCTAATCCTTTAGCAGCTCCCAACAAAACAACCAATAAAAAAATACCCCACATAACTCCTATGATAGTAATTCCAGTACGCATTTTATTTTTACGTATGCTACTATAAATTTCTTGCCAAGTATCTTTATCAAATAAAAATTTCATAATTAATCATCGTTTAATGCTACAATTGGTTTAATACTTGCCGCTCTTTTTGCTGGAATATAGCCTGCAATGGTACCTGCTATAACTAATACAATTGTAGCCCCTACTACAACATACGTTTCTACACTTGGGTTTAAAATGAAATATTTTTCTAAACTATCTCCTAAAGATTCTAATGCGAAAACACCTAATAACAATCCTGAATATCCTGCGATAGCGGTCACAAATATTGATTCCATCATAATCATGCCTACAATAGCCTTAGGAGTAGCTCCTAGAGCTTTTCTAATACCAAGTTCTTTAGTACGTTCTTTTACTATATAAACCATTATATTGCTAATCCCAATAATACCAGCTACTAATGTTCCTATTCCAATAAATAATATAATTACTTTTAAGGCTAACATAAGTTGTTCAACATTCTTTGTCCCTTCGGCATAATTTCTTACTCTAATTGCTCCTTGATCTCTTGGATCAACACTATGCTTTTCTTTTAACAATTTTGTTAATGAATTTGTAAATGCTAATGCCTGATCAACTGTCAATTTTGGATTGAATGTGAGTCCTATATAATCTAACTCATCATTAGGTTTATACATTCCTTGAAAAGTGGTGAAAGGGGTGTAAATATAGCGTTCATCATTGTCTCCTCCAGGATCATTAAAAACACCTACAACTTTATAAGAAATACCTTCAATATTAATATTCTTACCTAAAGCATGTTTGTTCCCAAATAAATCTTTTTCAACAAGTCTTCCTATAGCTACTACTTTAGACCTTCTTTCCAAATCTAAATAAGTTAAAAATCTACCATCTTGAATAACAGCTGACTCTAAAGGTTGATAATCTGGATAAACACCTCTAACATTATATCTGTTTTGCTCTCCTTTATAAATCACCTGCATATTACGCTGAATATTGGGGCTGAAAAATTGAATTTTATCTTCAAATTTTTCATTTATAAATTTCATATCATCATTTCTATATTGAATTCTTCTACCACTTTGCAACCCTTTATACGGTTTTGTAGTTCTTCCAGAATTTATATATACTGAATTTGTAGCATCACCTGCAAATTGTTTTTCAAATGTATGTTTCAATCCATTTCCAACACCAAATAATAAGGTAAATAGCAAAATTGCAAATGCTATGGTAAAACCGGATAAAGCAGTTCTCAACTTATTTTTATTAAGTGCTTGGAATATTTCTTGCCAACGGTCTATATCAAACATACCTTATGCTTTTGATTTTTTTAGAGTTTTTTCATCACTAATAATTACTCCATCCTTTAAACGTACAATTCTATCTGTTTCTTCTGCAATATCTTCTTCGTGAGTAATTACAAAAACCGTCATACCTTCTCTGTTAATTTCTTTTAACAATTCCATTACAGAATGTGATGTTGTTGAATCTAATGCTCCTGTAGGCTCATCTGCCAATACAACTTTTGGCTTAGTAACCAATGCCCTAGCTATAGCAACACGTTGTTTTTGTCCTCCAGAAAGCTCACTAGGTAAATGATTTGCCCAATCGGCAATGCCCACTTTATCTAAATATTGAAGTGCTATTTTTTGACGTTCTTTTCTTCCCATTCCTTGATAATATAATGGAAGAGCAACATTTTCTAAAGCTGATTTATAATTAATTAAATTAAACGATTGAAAGACAAATCCTAAAAATTTATTTCTTAATATAGCTGCCTTTTTTTCATCTAAGTTTTCAATTAATTGACCATTTAAATAATAGTTTCCAGCATCATGGTTATCTAATAAACCAACAATATTTAACAACGTTGATTTTCCTGAACCTGATGACCCCATAATGGAAACAAATTCTCCTTCTTTTATGTGTAAATCTAGTCCTTTTAAAACATGTAATGAGTCTTTTCCTATTGGATATGATTTGTGTAGTTTTTCAATCTTAATCATTTGGGTTTGTTGTTTTAAACGAATTTATAAATTGCTATTGAGAGATGCTATTAATTTTTTGTTAAAAGAAAATACTTAATTTTACCTCATGAACATTTATAAAAACAAATCTATTATTCTTTTTGATGGTGTTTGTAACCTTTGTAATTCCTCAGTTAATTTTATAATTAAACACGATAAAAAGAAATATTTTTTATTTGCCTCACTACAATCAGACGCAGCAAAAGAAATTTTGTTACATCATTCTTTGAATAAAATTATTTTTGATTCAATTATTTTAATTGAAGACACTATTGTTTATGAAAAATCTACAGCAGTTTTAAGAATTGCAAAGAAGTTAAATAATGGATTTCAACTACTCTATATTTTTATCTTGATTCCTAAAATATTACGTGATAAAATATATGATTATATTGCCAAAAATAGGTACAAATGGTATGGCAAAAAAAATACCTGTATGCTTCCTTCTAAAGATTTAAAAAGTCGATTTTTATAACTATCAAAAATTATTTTTTATGGTAATTGTCATCCCATTCCTTTACTTTAGGTTTATGAAGTTTTCCTAAAGACTTTGCAACTAACATAGAAACAGAGGCATCTCCTGTTACATTTACAGTGGTTCTACACATATCTAATGGTCTGTCAATAGCAAATATTAAAGCCAAACCTGCTTCGGGTATACCTGCTTGACCTAAAACTATTACTAGCATTACCATTCCTGCCCCTGGTACAGCAGCAGAACCTATACTAGCTAAAGTTGCTGTGGCAATAATTCCTAATTGAACACCGAAAGATAAATCCATTCCAAACGCTTGAGCTATAAAAACAGCAGCTACTGCTTGATACAAACTTGTACCATCCATATTAATTGTTGCTCCAATTGGCAAAACAAAACTACTAACTTCTTCATCTACACCTAAATGTTCTGTTACTCTTTCCATAGTTACTGGTAATGTGGCTGCACTACTACTTGTTGAAAAAGCCAATAATTGAGCAGGAGAAATACCCTTTAAAAACGTTGATGGATTTTTTTTTGCAATCATCCAAACAATTATATTGTAAAAAGTAATCATTAAAATTAATCCTAAAATTACCGTAAAAGCATACCAAACAAGTGCTTTAAATAAATCAATACTTGGAGATTCTACAACCAATGCTGCCAATAATGCAAACACACCATAAGGAGCTGCAAGCATAATAAGGTCAATCATTTTCAATATCACTTCATTAAAACCATCAAAGAAATTTTTGACAGGTTTTGCTTTTTTTTCAGGAATTAAAATTAATCCAATTCCAAAAAATATGGCAAAAAATATGACTTGGAGCATGTTTTTATTTTCGGTAGAAGCTCCAAAAATATTGTCGGGAACGATATCAACCAACGCTTGTAAAGGACCACTACTTTTTTGTTTGTCAGCTTCCTCTTTATATTTCATAGCATCTCCACTATAATTTTGAACAAGTTCTTGACGTGTGTCTTCAGATATTGAATTTCCAGGCTTAATAACATTAACTAGCATTAACCCTATAGAAACTGCAACTATAGTAGTAATTAAATACAAACCGATAGTTCTTCCTCCCATTTTTGAAAGTTTTGAAATATCCTTTAAATCTGAAACCCCTTTTATTAACGAAGCCAATATTAAAGGCACAGCAATTAATTTTAAAGCATTGATAAATATTTTTCCAAAAGGTTTTATCCAATCTTGTACTATTTCTTTACCTCCTTCAAACTGGGTGAATACTAATCCTACTAAAACACCCAAAGCCATTCCTATTAATATTTGCCAGTGCAATGCTATTTTTTTCATTGAAATATTTTAAAATTCTCGGAAAGATAAAAAAATACAATTAAAAATACGGTGTGTTTTAAACATAAAAAAAAGCACTAAAAGTGCTTTTTCATTATAAATCAGTGTTTTGCTTTAAAATTGATACCTTAAAGAAATCGCTAAATCTAAATCGGTATCTTTACCATAATCACCAATAACTCCAATTTCTGGTCTAAAATCTAATGAAATTAATAGTGGGATTTCAAAATTATATTCAATTCCAATATTTCCATCAGCGTTTACAAATACTCCATCATCACCATTTCCAATATATTTGTTTCCATTACTCCAAAAACCAATACCAGCACCAAAACCTACATACCAATTAAAACCTTCATCAATATTCCAAACCCATTGGTAAATTCCTGAAAGTTTAAAAGCATCATATCTATCATGGTCTCTATATCCTAAATCCAATTCTAATCTATTTATTTCAGATAGTTGATGTTGATAAGAAATTTCACCTCCAAAACCATCATTATCACCTAATCGAATACCTAATGCATGTTTAGAAATTTCTTGTGATTGAGAAGTGAAAATCATTCCTAAAAATAAACTTAAACCTAAAAATACTTTTTTCATATTGTTAAAATTTTATAATTATTGCTTGTTTATTACAAAGTCTGTGCCATTTAAAATACAACGATTCATGAGTTTTTTTATTTTAAAGCAATCTTTTATTTTTAAACTTGATTTTATATTGATATCATTATTTTTATGTATTTTCAACCATAATTTTAAACTAAAAAAATAAAATGGCAGGATTAATAGATTTATTGAACAGTGATTTAGGAAAAAACTTAATAAACAACGCTAGTTCACAATTAGGAGAAAATAAAGTAAAAACAACATCGGCAATATCAACAGCTATACCTTTAATTTTAGGTGCTCTAAAAAATAATACATCTACCCAAAAAGGTGCAGAAGGTGTGCTAGGCGCATTATCCAATAAACATGATGGTAGTATTTTAGACAATTTAACAGATGTACTAGGAAATAAAGATATATTAGCCGATGGGGCTGGTATTTTAGGTCATATTTTTAATGGTAAACAACAAAATGTTGCAAAGGTTGTCAGTACAAAAAGTGGTATTGATATGAGTTCTGCTATGAGTTTATTAAAAATGTTAGCTCCAGTTATTATGGGATATTTGGGAAAACAATCTCGTCAAAAAAATATTGAAGATGCTAATGGAGTTGATAATTTATTAGGAAATTTATTAGGGTCTGGTGCACAAAAAGAACAAAGTTTAGTAACCCAAATATTGGATGCAGATGGTGATGGTAGTGTGATAGATGATATTATTGGTATGGCTGCAGGTGGTAAAAAGAAAGCTGGTTTAGGAGGTTTATTAGGAGGCTTGTTTGGAAAGTAAATTAATTACATAGAATACATAAAAGGTGAAGCTTTGCTTCACCTTTTTTTCGTTGAAAAATTTTCATTTTAAAATATAAATGTATTTTTGTGGCGAAACAAAATCACATGGAGAAATTAAAAAAACGTTGGGGACTAACTTCTAACTTTCAAGTTCTGCTTATTATTATTGTATTTTCAATAAATGGTTCTTTTGCTGCTTGGGTTGCAAAACCGGTTACTGAAATTGTAGGTATAAGCGAAGAAAATCCTTGGATTTTTTGGCCAATTAGAATTTTATTGATATTCATTATTTATCAAATAACACTCCCTTTGGTAGGTTTTTGTTTCGGTCAATTTAAATTCTTTTGGAATTTTTTCACTAAAAAAATACTACTAAGAATTGGTTTGAAAAAACTTTTTAAGGAAGTTTAGTTGCTGTTTCTTTTTTAAGAAGGTATTTATAAATCCACGTTAATGTAAAAGTTGGCAAAAAATCTGTTCCAAAAATACCTGCTTCTTCTATAAATGATACCAATCCGGCAATTTTACCTTCGGTGCCTTTAAACATTTTATAAATTAAATAAGATGATAACGGAGCCCAAATTACATCGGCAAACTCACCTATAAATGGAATTACAAAACTAAGCATTCCAATTGCATCAAATAAAATGCTTAAAAAAAGTAATTTATATTTCTTTGTCATAGGATTTTTTTAAAATTTTATTGCAATAAAAATACCAAATTAATTTTCCTTTAACTTGTCTTTATATTTTTTTATAAATTTTTCTAATTTAGGATTAATTACCGCTCTACAATAACCTTGGTTTTTATTATTATTGTAATAATTTTGATGATAATCTTCTGCTTTATAAAATGCTTCAAATTTAGTTACTTCAGTAACAATAGGGTTATCAAATATCTCCGCTTTAGTTAAGGCTTCTATAAAAATTTCTGCAACTTTTTTTTGAGCTTCAGAGTGATAAAAAACTGCAGAACGATATTGGGTACCTATATCATAACCTTGTCTATTTAAAGTTGTAGGATCGTGAGTACTAAAAAATACATCTAAAATTTCTTGAAATGAAATAATTGATGGATTAAATTGAATTTCAATGGCTTCTGCATGTCCAGTTCTACCTGTAGTTACTTCCCTATAAGCTGGGTTTTTAATAGTACCTCCTGAATATCCCGATGTAACAAACTCTACTCCTTTCAATCTTTGAAAAATTGCCTCAGTACACCAAAAACACCCATTAGCTAAAGTGGCCGTTTCAAGTTTTTTTGTCATTGCTAATGATTTTGTTGTTTGTTTTGTTTGCGAAAAATTTATGGTTATTGCAAAAACACAAAAAAGAATACTCACTAAAATTTTATTCATTTTATTTATTTTTTTAGTAAGACGTAAAAACGAATATTAAATTACACTCCTCATGTAATTTCTAAATATTTTCAAGTGTTGAAACTACTCTTTCTAACATTTCTTCTGTAAAATCTAAATGAGTTACCATGCGTAATTTACCTTGTCCCATAGAAATTAATGAAATACCTGCTCTATTTAGTCGTTGAATAAAATCTTGTTCATTAATAGAATCTATAACATTAAAAATAATGATATTTGTTTCAATTGGCTCTACGTTTTTAACCAGTTCACAATTTTGAAGAGCTACTCCAATAATTTTTGCTCTTGTATGATCAATTGCTAACCTTTCTACATGATTGTCTAAGGCATAAATTCCCGCAGCTGCTAAATATCCAACCTGACGCATAGCTCCACCAAAAAGTTTTCTAACTCTTAAAGCTTTTTCTATATGCTTTTTAGAGCCCAATAATACTGATCCTATAGGGGCTCCAAGACCTTTTGACAGACAAATAGAAATCGTGTCAAAAACCTCACCATATTGCTTAGGAGTTTCATTTTTGGCTACTAACGCATTAAACAATCTAGCACCATCCAAATGCAATGCTAAATTATTAGCTGTACAAACTTTTTTTATTTTCAATATCTCTTCAAAATCCCAGCAAGCACCTCCACCTTTATTTGTGGTATTTTCTAAAGTTACTAGCCTAGCATAAGGCACATGAATATCTGATCTACCACCTAAAACAGCTTCACTTAACTGGTTTGTTGTAAACATTCCTCTTGAACCATCAATTAAGTGAGAAGTTACTCCAGAATTTGCAGCTGCCCCTCCACCTTCATAATTATATACGTGTGCATACTTATCGCAAAACATTTTATCTCCCGGTTGGGTATGAATTTTAATTCCTGTTTGGTTAGCCATTGTACCCGAAGGAAAAAATAAGGCATCTTCCATTCCAAACATTTTGGCAATTTTTTCTTGAAGCTTATTTACCGTTGGATCAGTTTTAAAAACATCATCTCCAACTTCAGCATTCAACATTGCCTTTAACATGCCTTTTGTAGGTTTAGTTACAGTATCACTAATTAAATTTATTTGCATAGTTTAAATTAAATTATTTTATAAATGTCCAAAATTACAACTTACACTTCCAATAGGCGAACCATCAGGAATTTTAGGTGAATTCTTTTTTTCAAATTGTTTAGGATTAGCTAAAAAATTGTTAATCAATTCAATATAGCCTTCTTCATACATACGAGTTAAACTATCTTCTTTAGTCTTTTTATTCCTATTCTGATAAAACCAATTTTTCAATTCCTTTACCTTAGCTAAGGTAATAGATTTTACTTGAAAAGTTGCGTTACTATTGCTACATAATTCCAATAAATTTTGAAGTACAACAGCATTTATACTTTGTTGAATTTCGTTTTCATAGGTGCTTTTATAGTGCTTTTTAAAAGTTGACTCAACCACTATATCAATCATTTCATTTAAGCCCAGTTGGTTTTTAAAAAGTGCTTTCTGCTGTATCATTCTTGAAGCTCTTTGTGAATTAAACAATAAATCCAACACTAATTCTGAAGCTGTTGAAGCCGCATTTAAAGCGTCAAAAGCAACACCATTTTTTGAACCAAAAGACTCCCTACTTCTATTATAGTTATAAGCTCTAGGCGGAAATAATTCTAATAAATTTATTGGAATTTTCAACTTTTCAACTCTAATAGCATTCAATAAGCTTTGTAATGCTTCTTTTTCAATTAAAGCATCTATAGGTTTTACAATAGTTTGATTATCACCTTTTAGAGCATATGAATAATCCAAACCTCCGATTAATTTTGAAGTTGCTTCAACCTGATATCTATGAAAAAAATATAACGGAACAAAAACATCTTCTAAAACTGAATATGGCTGATTTTTATTTATGTTTTTAACTGAAAAATTATTAATAGCTGCTTCTCTCACTTTCAAAATTCTATCTAGTTCTTTTGCAGGGTTTGTACCATTATCCCATAAATGTGCATATATATGAGCCCCACCTTGAGCACGAGCATCAGAATCTGCGATAAATTTCATTCCTCTTTTAATCGAACTTTCAATAATAATATTTAAGGCATCTTCCTCATTCACATTTTTAGGAAAATCTTGATAAGAATATGCAACAGTTACTTTATCCCAATCACCAATTCCTTTTTCATAAGCTTTAGATACATCAATTTTATTATTGATTAATTTCACATAAGGGTGTGGATAATCCATTACCGAAGACCTATTATTATAACTTGCAGCAAAATTGTGAGTAAAGCCTAAAGTATGTCCAATTTCATGTGCAGAAAGCTGTCTAATTCTTGCTAAAGCCAATTGCAACAATGGGTTTTCATCACCCGTTTTTTCAGAAACACCTAATAGTGCTTGTGCTATTAAATAATCCTGACGTATTCTTAATGAACCTAAACTAACATGGCCTTTTAAAATTTCACCAGTTCGTGGGTCTACAATACTTGCACCATAAGACCAGCCCCTTGTACTTCTATGTACCCATTGCACAACATTATATCTAATATCTAAAGGATCTGCTCCTTCAGGCAATACTTTAAACTGAAATGCATTTTTATAACCTGCAGCTTCAAATGCTTCATTCCACCAACTTCCACCTTCTAAAAGTGCTGATTTAATGGGCTCAGGTGCTCCCCTATCTAAATAATAAACAATTGGTTCTTTTGCTTCACTAATAGTAGCACCTGGGTCTTTTTTTTCTAATCTATGTCGAATTATAAAACGTTTTTTAATTGGTTCTTCAATAGGAGTTGCATAATCTAAATATGAAAAACCTATAGCTCCAGAACGTGGATCAAATTTTCTCATTTTGTAATTATCATCCGGCAATTCAATAAATGAATGATGTTGGCGAACGGTAACAAAAGATGAATTTGGAGTTACACTTCTAATAAATTTTCCTTTTGCATCACCTTCAAAAGTCAAGATAGCCTCAAATTCAACATTTTTAGGAAATGCCTTTGTGCGTTCCATAAAAAAAGCACTTTTACTTAAATCTAATTTATAGTTTCCTTGCTTAGCATTTTGAAGTTTTCCTGCAACATTATGTGCATCTCGTAAAAAAAACTTGGATGCATCTATTAAATAGCTTTCTTTATTTTTTTCTTCAATAGGAAATCCAAATAAAACAGATTGAGCAAAAGCTTCTTCAACTGATTTTTTTTCTTCAATATTATTACTAACAGCTCTGTAATTTTGGTTAGGTTGTATTAATAATAATTTATTTCCTGCCTTTATAAATTTTACCACAGCTGTATTCCCTAACTGGCCTCTATCTATACCTATATCGTTAGATCCTATACCAGCTGCCAAAGAATTTACATACAAAAATTCTTCATTTAAATTGTTTACTTCAATAAAAATTCTGTCAGTAGAAGCATCGTAATAAAAATTAAAATAACCTTTAAATTGCTCCAATTCTTTTGCTTTTTGAAAACCTTGTGCAACTATTTGCTGAGATAGAAAAAAAATAAATACATAAATAAAATGTTTCATAAAATAGATTTTTAATTAGTAGATTAATGATCCATCTAATAAATTTAGTCTTAAAATTAATTTTCATTGTTTAAAAATGAAAGATTATTTTTGTATTACTTAAACACGGATATGATTTCAAACGAACAACTAAATAAATTACAAGAACGAATTAGCAAGTTAAAAACTTACCTTGATATTGACAAGAAAATAATTGAAGTAATAAATGAAGAAGAGAAAGCTGCAAATCCAAATTTTTGGAATAACCCAAAAGAAGCAGAACTTTTAATGAAAGACCTTCGTTCCAAAAAAAAATGGGTAGAAGATTTTAACACCATAACCACTAATTTAGAAGAAATTTCTATTTTATTTGAATTCTTTTCCGAAGGAGAAGCTTCTGAAGATGATGTTGAAAAATTATACAATACAACTTTACATTTAGTAGAAAGTTTAGAGTTTAAAAATATGCTTTCTGATGAGGGTGATAATTTAAGTGCTGTGCTCCAAATAACAGCAGGTGCAGGTGGTACTGAAAGTTGTGATTGGGCTCAAATGTTAATGCGTATGTATATGATGTGGAGTGAAAAACAAGGTTATAAAATTAAAGAATTAAACTTTCAAGAGGGTGATGTTGCTGGAATAAAAACAGTAACATTAGAAATTGATGGTGAATATGCTTTTGGATATTTAAAAGGCGAAAATGGTGTACACCGCTTAGTTCGTATTTCTCCATTTGATAGTAATGCAAAGCGCCATACTTCTTTTGCTTCTGTATATGTATACCCGTTAGCTGATGATAGTATAGAAATTGATATAAATCCATCAGAAATAACTTGGGAAACTATGAGAGCAAGTGGTGCTGGTGGTCAAAATGTAAATAAGGTTGAAACTGCTGTTCGATTACGCCATAAGCCATCTGGTATTATGATTGAAAATTCCGAAACTAGATCTCAACTAGAAAATAAAACCAAAGCCTTACAATTATTAAAATCGCAATTGTATGAAATTGAACTTCAAAAGCAACGTGAAAAACGCAATGAGATTGAAGCTAATAAAATGAAAATTGATTTTGGTTCGCAAATTAGAAATTACGTAATGCATCCATACAAATTAGTTAAAGATGTAAGAACCAATTTCGAAACTGGCAATGTAGATGCTGTTATGAATGGTGATTTAGATGGTTTTATTAAAGCATATTTAATGCAACAAGGACAAAAAGATACTAGTACAGAACTATGATAAAAAAAGAATTTGACACAATTATTTTTGATTTAGGTGGTGTTTTAGTCGACTGGAAACCTGAGTATGTTTACCGTAAAGTTTTTAATTACAATGAAGAAAAAGTGCAATGGTTTTTAAACACCATTTGTACCCCACAATGGAATATGGAACAAGATGCAGGCAGAACCATTGAAGAAGCTGTTAAACTTAAAGTTACTGAATTTCCAGAATATGAAAAATGGATTAAATTATACTACAACCATTGGCATCATATGTTTTCAGGAGCAATTAAAGAAAATGTTGAAATTTTTAAAAAACTAAAAATAAGCGGTAACTATAAAATTTATGCCTTAACTAATTGGAGTGCTGAAAAATGGGATATGGCTTTAAACTTATTTCCTTTTTTTTATGATTTTGATGGTGTCGTAGTTTCAGGTAAAGAAAAAACGAGAAAACCATACTTAAAAATTTACAATATTATTTTAAATAGATATCAAATAAACCCAAAAAAAACATTATTTATTGATGATAATTTAGATAATATTAAGGCAGCAGAAAAACTCAATATAACTGGAATTCATTTAGAAAATCCTACACAGCTTTCAAATAAATTAAATAAATTTAGCTTAAACTTTTAGACTTCTCTAAATTTATCTTTTAAAAAGCTAATAAACAGCAAAATATTTAACATAAACTGTTAATTATTCATAATAATTTGTATTTTTGAAATTATGAAAAAGTTAAGCAATCGTTATTAAAACGATTCTGAAAAATTGTTATGATAAATTAAATAGAATTATATGAAAAGAATTTTACTATTACTAATTATACTAACCCCATTTTTAAGTATTAGTCAAAACAACAACCCCAAAACATATTCAATATCAGGAAAAATTATAGATGCAGAATCTAAAATTCCTATCGAACTTGCGTCAATAATTTTTAAAAATCTAAATTCTAATGTAATTAAATATGGAGCTATCACAAACTCTCGTGGTAATTTTTCCATTGACGTAGAAGAAGGAACATATAATGCTACTGTTGAATATATTTCTTACAAAACAAAAAAATTAAACATTTCAAACATCACCAAAGATTTTAATTTAGGTACCATTTTATTAGAGCTTGATACTGAATTTTTAAAAGAAGTTGAAATCGTTGCAGAAAAAAAAGCTGTAGAATTTAAACCTAATAAAATTGTTTTTCATGTAGCGAAAGATATTGTTTCTAGTAGCGGCGTTGCTACAGATGTATTAAATAATATTCCTTCAGTTTCAGTAGATTCCAACGGAAATATTACCGTACAAGGTCAAAGTCATGTTCAAGTAATGATAAATGGAAGAACATCTTCAATGTCTGGAGTTGATGCCTTAAAATCATTACCTGCTGGCGCAATTGAAAATATTGAAGTAATTACTAATCCAGGTGCTCAATACAGTTCTTCCGCATTAAGTGTTATAAATATTATTTTAAAAAAAGGTAAAGACCAAGGTTTAAACGCATCACTTACGGCAACGGCTGGTCACAAAGATTATTCAGGAGGATTGTTTACATTAAATAATAAAGATGAAAAAATTAACTTCTTCATAAACTCATCGTATAACAAAAGTAACCCTATTAAAAATTCGTTTTTAGAAAGCGAATATTTTGAAAATAATAATACCATTTCATTTTTAAATGAAGGAAGTGAGTTTAATAACAAAAGAGAAGCTTTGTATGGAACTATAGGTACTGATTTTTACTTATCTAAAAGAAGCACCTTAACTACAAGCATTAATTATCAGAAAGTAATCAATAAAAGTAACACATTAACCAATTCTGAGATTTTTGATAACACTTATAATTTTATAGAATCTAATGATAGAAATCATAATGGAAAGTTAACTAATGAAATGATTGAATTTATTTCAGATTTTACCCATAATTTTAAAAAGGAAGGAAAAAGTTTAACAGCATACATCTCACATACTAAGGATATTGACAATGTTATTAACTCCATTGAAAATACCAACCCTAATTTTACAAACGAATATAATAAGGAAAAAAACAAACTTACAAATAACTCTTTTGAAGTTAAGTATGTGAGTCCTGTAAATAAAACTTCTACTTATACTTTAGGAGTCAAAGGAAATTATTATAAAATTCCTTTTAAATATATAAGTGGACTAGAAATTAATAATATTAACTATACTGAAAATGTAACTGCAGCTTTTATAGAATTTGAAAATGAAAGTGAAAAATTCTATTATGGGCTAGGGCTACGAACAGAGTTTATGGAATTAAAGGCAAACTATTTGACTTTAAATGAGGTTCAAAAAAATAATTATAACGAAATTTTACCCTCTGCCTATTTTGAGTATAGCCTAAGTGATTTCAAGAGTTTAAGCTTAAGCTTGTCAAGAAAATTAGCTACTCCAGGCTATTCTAGTTTACAACCTTACGAACAAAAATACAGTGAAACTTCTTCCTATATTGGAAATCCTGCCTTAAAACCTATCTATATTGATGCTGCAAATTTATCATACACATACTATGGAACTAAAATTACATTTGCACCATCACTCTTTTATCAAAAATTTAAAGGATATTGGCAAGAGGTTACTTATGAAACTGGTGAACAAATTAATACTATTAAAAAAGTTATCACTACACCTATTAATTTAGGTAAAGTAGATTATTATGGTGTTAACTTAAACACCATGTACAAACCTAATCAATTTTTAAATTTTACTGCTAATTTTAATCTTGTAAATTTTGATCAAACAGGAACATTTAAAACTATCAATGCCGCTAACGAAATTATTATATTAGACTATAATAAAGCTAGTATTGATGGTTCTTTTAGTTTATTAACACAAATAAAAATACCAAAAGTTTTTAATTTTCAAATAAATGCCAAACACCATCTAATTTCTGAAGGCTCCTATTCAACAAGAAAAGCATATACCTATGCAAGCGCAGCTATTAATAAAGATTTATTTAATAATGATGCCTCTTTTAGCTTAAGAGTTGATGATTTATTTTTATCAAATGAAATAGATAGAAACAGGTTTAATACCAACTACTTTTCTAAAAGCTTAATTAAAAATAAATATAGAACTATCTTATTTTCATTTACTTACAGATTTAATCAAAGTAAAAAAGACAGGCAAATTGATTTTAATAAAAAAGATCTTAAACCCAATTTTTAATTATTATTTTTGTTAAAATTTAACGTATGAAAATTTATCACAATCCTCGTTGCAGTAAAAGTCGCCAAGGACTTACTATCTTAGAAAACTCTAATTTCGAATTTGAAATTATAAAATATTTAGAATCATCTATCTCTAAAGAAGAATTGCAAAATATTTTAAATCTTTTAAACATATCTCCTATAGATTTAGTTAGAAAAAATGAATCCATTTGGAAAGAAAATTATAAAGGAAAAGAACTATCTGACGATGATATTATAACTGCAATGGTTGAAAATCCAAAATTAATTGAAAGACCAATAGTAATTAATAACGGTAAAGCTGTAATTGGACGCCCACCAGAAATCATAAAAACTATCCTCTAAAATTTAAGTTTTTTTTAACACTCATTTTTAATAAAAATTAACACTAAAATCAAATTTTTAAAACATTCAAAATACTTATTATCAACCACTTATATTAAAATAATACTAGTTTATTATTTAACTATTAACATTATTTACTAAACAATCATTAACACTAGTTAACACTAAATTATACGTTCCTAAACTATATTTGTAGTGTAATTAACTAAAAAAAGATTAATGAGAAATTTAACAATTATTATATTATTTTGTTTAGTCACTTTTTCAATAAATGCGAATGTTTCTACTTTGAATGATAAAGTAACTTTAACAGGAAAAGTAATTGATAACGAAACCAAACAAGCTCTAGAATACGCAACAATTGTAGTTAAAACCCTAGATAATAAAATTATTACGGGAGCAATAACTGATAGTAAAGGAGAGTTTGAAATTCAAGTTTCAAGAGGAGTATATAACATATCTATTGAATTTATTTCATTTAAAACTAAGAATTTTAACAACATCAAAGTATCTGGCGCTACAGATTTAGGTGTCATTTCTCTTGAAGTTGATGCAGAAACCTTAAATGAAGTAGAAGTTATTGCAGAAAAAAGTACTGTTGAAATTCGTTTAGATAAAAAAATATACAATGTAGGTAAAGACATGACAGTTAAAGGTGGTACTGCTTCAGACGTTTTAGATAACGTTCCATCTGTTTCTGTTGATGTTGAAGGTAATGTGAGCTTACGAGGTAATGAAAATGTTAGAATATTGGTAAATGGTAAACCTTCTGGATTAGTAGGTTTAAGCGGTACTGATGCTTTACGCCAATTGCCAGCAGATGCCATTGAAAAAGTAGAAGTTATTACCAGTCCGTCAGCTAGATATGAAGCTGAAGGTACTGCTGGAATTTTAAATATCGTTTTACGTAAAGGAAAGGCGCAAGGATTTAATGGTTCTTTAACAGCAACTGCTGGTATTCCAGATAATTTTGGTGGCTCTGTAAATTTAAATTACCGTACAAACAAGGCTAATTACTTTACAAGTACTGGCTATAATTACAGAAATGCTCCTGGTAATTCTAAAAATAATACCACCTATTTTGATGATGCTGGAGAAATCTTAAATTACAGAAACGAAAAAAGAACATACGATAGAGAAAATAATCGTTTTAACACTAGATTTGGTGTTGAATATTTTTTAACAGATAAAGCTTCAATTACTGGAACGGTTCTCTACAGAAAATCTGATGGAGATGATGTATCAACAAATTTTAGCAATTTATTTAACTCAAATAAAGATTTAATTGAAACTTTTGAACGTATTGAAACCGAAAAAGAAAATGATGAAACCACTGAATATTCTTTAAATTTTACACAAAATTTTAAAAACGATGGACATAAATTAATTTTAGATTTTCAATATGGAAAAAGTGTAGAGAATAGTAATGCTTACATCAAAGATTTTAATCCTGAAAGAAATTTTACCGATGAAGAATCAAAAGATATGTTAATTAAAGCCGATTACGTGTTACCTCTTGGAAAAGACGCTCAATTTGAGTTTGGCTTTAAGGCTGATTTAAATGATTTAAATACCGATTATTTAGTTGAAAGCTTTAACGAAGAAACCAATGAGTTTTATAACAATACTAATTTTTCTAACACATTAAACTTCGAACAAGATATTTATGCTTTATATACTCAATACGGTAAAAAAATTGATAAATTTTCTTATCTATTAGGTATTAGAATGGAAACTACAGATAGAAAAATAAATTTACTTCAAACCAATGAAGTTTTCAATAAAAAATTCACAGAATTTTTCCCAACAGTAAACTTAGGGCTAGAATTTAATGATTCTGAGAGTTTAACTTTAGGATATAGCAGAAGGTTAAGAAGACCAAGAAGCTGGTTTTTAAATCCTTTTGAATCAAGAACCAGTGAAACGTACATTAGAACTGGAAATATTAATCTTGACCCAACATACACTAATTCTTTTGATTTAGGGTTTCTAAAAAGATGGGATAAATTTACTTTCAATTCTTCTATTTACTATCAACATGCAATAAATAATATAGAAATGGCTCAAGTTGATGAATGGAGAGACAAAGAAGGAAATGTAATTACAAATCCTGATGCTCAAAACCCAAATCATATAAAAGTTATTATAAGAAGTCCTATAAATTTAAGCTCACAAGATAGGTATGGTTTTGAATTTACTACAAACTATAATCCTTTTAAATGGTGGAGACTTAACAATAGTTTTAACTTTTTTAAATCTGTTACTGACGGTGAATTTAATAATATTAGCTATGATTCTGATGATGTTAGTTGGTTCACTAGAATGGTATCTAGAGTTACTTTACCAGGAGAAATAGATTGGCAAACAACTGGATTTTATATGGGACCATCTGAAGGAGCACAATCCAAAAGAGAAGGAATGTTAAGTGTTAACCTAGCTTTCAGTAAAGATATTTTTAAAGAGAAAGGAACTATTTCTCTTAATGTAAGCGATTTATTTAACACTCGAAAAAGAAAATCTACAAGCTATTCTCCAACCACAGAATCTATAGGAGAATTTCAATGGAGAGAACGACAAATATTGTTAAATTTTACGTATAGATTCAATCAAAAGAAAAAACGTGAAAGACCTCAAAATAATTACGATGGTGGTGGTGAAGAAGAAATGTTTAAAGCATAAAAACAAAAAAGGGACAATTTATAAATTGTCCCTTTTTTTATTTATATAAAATAAAGTATTATTTTTTTGCTGCTTTTTCTTCTTTTCTATATTTCCAAGTTTCTCTAAAATACCCCACTAACCAATAAGGGATTACAAAAGTTAATAAGAAAATCATTAACCAAAACCCCATAGTGAAGATTGTTAAGAAAACTAAGAAACCTGAAAATTGAGATAAATCCATAACTGTTTTATGTTGTTTTAAACTTTTTTACAAAATTAAAATTTATTTTTAATTAATCTAACAACTTTTTATTTTTTTAATGACCTTTCTTATTTTATGAATTAAATTCTGCAAAAAAATCATTCCCCTTATCATCAACTAATAAAAATGCTGGAAAATCTTCAATTCTAATTTTACGAACTGCTTCCATTCCTAATTCTGGAAAATCAACAACTTCAACAGATTTAATACTATTTTTAGCTAAAATTGCTGCCGGTCCTCCAATGGAACCAAGATAAAAACCACCATTCGCCTTACAAGCATCTGTAACTTGCTTTGAGCGATTACCTTTTGCAACCATTACCATACTACCACCCACTTTTTGGAAAGCATCAACATATGGATCCATACGTCCTGCAGTTGTTGGTCCAAAACTACCTGAAGCCATTCCTTTCGGTGTTTTAGCTGGTCCAGCATAATAAATTGGATGGTTTTTAAAATATTCTGGCATTTCTTCTCCTTTGGCTAACATTTCACTAATTTTAGCATGAGCCATATCACGAGCTACAATCAATGTTCCTCGTAGGTTAAAACGTGTTTTTACTGGATGCTTTGAAAGTTCTTCTCTAATTTTATCCATTGGTTGATCTAAATCTAACTCAATAGCGTTTGCTAAATGTGGTGCTTCTTTTGGTAAAAATTGTCCTGGATTTTTCTCTAATTCTTCAAGAAAAATACCTTCTCCAGTAATTTTAGCTTTTACATTACGATCGGCGCTACAACTAACCCCTAACCCTACAGGACACGATGCAGCATGGCGTGGTAAACGAATGACACGTACATCATGTACAAAATATTTTCCGCCAAATTGAGCTCCTACTCCACTTTCTTGACAAATTTTTGTAATTTTTTCTTCCCATTCCAAATCTCGAAAGGCTTGTCCGCCATCATTTCCTTTGGTTGGTAAATGATCTAAATAACCAGCAGATGCCTTTTTTACAGTAGCCAAATTAGCTTCAGCAGAAGTACCTCCAATTACAAAAGCTAAGTGATAAGGTGGGCAAGCGGAAGTGCCTAAATCCATAATGTGTTTTTTCACAAAATTGGTTAGGTTTTCTTCTGTTAGCAATGACTTTGTCATCTGATATAAATAAGTTTTATTTCCTGAACCACCTCCTTTGGTAATAAATAAAAATTCGTATTTATTTCCTGTTTCTGCATAAATATCTATTTGAGCAGGAAGGTTGTTGCCTGAATTTTTTTCTTCTAACATTGTTTGAGGAACAATTTGAGAAAAACGCAGATTATCCGTTTGATACGTATTGTAAACCCCCTTTGAAATGTATTCAGCATCATTTACACCAGTATAAACATCTTCTCCTTTTTTAGCTACACAAATTGCAGTTCCAGTATCTTGGCAAGTTGGTAACTCTCCAGAGGCTGCTACCATTTGGTTTAACAGCATAGTATAAGCAACAAAACGATCGTTATCCGTAGCTTCAGGATCTTTTAAAATAGCTTCTAATTTTTTTAAATGAGAGGCACGTAAATAAAAAGAAACATCATGATATGCTGTTTGAGAAAGCAGTTCAAGACCTTCTGGTGCAACTTTTAAAATTTTTCTCCCATCAAACTCTATAACTGAAACATAATCTTTAGTTAATAACTTATATTTTGTAGTGTCCTTTGTAATAGGAAAAGGTTTTTGATATTTAAATTCAGACATCTTATTATATGTTTTTTGAAATTCATTTTAACTCTTACAAATATACGATGGAAGAAGAAAATAGTTGATATAAAAGGCGATTAATCCTCTTTGTAAATGAAAAAAAATTAAAAAATGTGACGATTTTAAAAAGTAATTTTAAGTAAATGCTCTATAGGAAGTTCATTTAATGTTTTTTGGTTGCACATAATAGCAAAACATACAATTTATTAATTTAATACTTATATTTAAACTAAAAATATAACATGAAGTACAGAATTGAAAAAGACACGATGGGAGAAATTAAAGTTCCTGCAAATAAATACTGGGGAGCTCAAACAGAACGTTCTAGAAATAATTTTAAAATAGGTTCTTCAAGCTCTATGCCAATAGAAATAATCTATGGCTTTGCCTACCTTAAAAAAGCTGCTGCACATGCAAATTGTGAATTAGGTGTTTTATCAAAAGAAAAAAGAGATGTAATTTCTACCGTTTGTGATGAAATATTAGATGGAAAACTTGATGATCAATTTCCACTCGTAATTTGGCAAACTGGTTCAGGAACACAAAGCAATATGAATTGTAACGAAGTAATTGCTAACAGAGCACACGAAATTTCTGGAAAAGTTATAGGTAAAGGAATAAAAAATATTCAACCAAATGACGACGTGAATAAATCACAATCAAGTAACGACACATTCCCTACAGGAATGCATATTGCTTGTTATAAAATGATAGTAGAAGTTACAATTCCTAGCATAAAAAAATTAAGAGATACGCTTCAAGTAAAATCTGAAGAATTTAAAACTATTATTAAAATTGGTCGCACACATTTAATGGATGCCACTCCTTTAACTTTAGGGCAAGAATTTTCTGGTTATGTTTCACAATTAAACCACGGATTAAAAGCATTACAAAACACATTGCCACATTTAGCCGAATTAGCTCTAGGAGGAACGGCTGTTGGTACTGGTTTAAATACACCTAAAGGGTACCATGTTTTAGTCGCCAAAAAAATTGCTGAGTTTACAGGGTTGCCTTTTATAACTGCCGAAAATAAATTTGAAGCTTTGGCTTCACATGATGCCATTGTGGAAAGCCATGGAGCATTAAAACAGTTAGCAGTTTCATTGAATAAAATTGCCAATGATATTAGAATGATGGCTTCAGGACCCCGTTCAGGAATTGGTGAATTATTGATACCTGCAAATGAACCTGGAAGTTCCATTATGCCAGGTAAAGTTAATCCTACTCAAGCTGAAGCTTTAACAATGGTGTGTGCACAAGTTATGGGTAATGATGTAGCAATTACTGTTGGTGGAACTCAAGGACATTACGAATTGAACGTTTTTAAACCAATGATGGCTGCTAATTTTTTACAATCAGCTCGCTTATTGGGTGATGCCTGTGTTAGCTTTAATGATAATTGTGCTGTAGGCATTAAAGTAAATAATGAGAGAATTAAAGAACTTTTAAATAATTCATTAATGCTAGTTACAGCTTTAAATCCTAAAATTGGGTATTATAAAGCTGCTGAAATTGCAACAAAAGCACACGAAAATGGTACTACTTTAAAAGAAGAAGCTATTCGTTTAGGATATGTAACTCCTGAAGAATATGATTCTTGGGTTAAACCTGAAGATATGATTGGCTCTTTAAAATAATTGTTGGCTCATTTTTAAAACAAAAAAAGCATTGAAACCTTCAATGCTTTTTGTTTAAATAATCTATTTTATTAACTAATTAATTGAAAAGACTGTTTTGCTATTTCAACTTCTTCATTCGTAGGAACAATTAATATTTTAACTTTTGAATTTTCTTTATGAATTTCGGTTAGTTTTTTAGCTCTAACTTTATTCTTCTCTTCATCTAATTCAATTCCTAAATAAGTCATATTTGTACAAACTAATTTTCTAATTACGTCAGAATTTTCACCTATACCAGCTGTAAAAACTATAGCATCCAATCCATTCATAATTGCTGCATAAGAACCAATATACTTTTTAATTCTATAAGCATTCATATCTAAAGCTAATTGACACTCTTTATTTCCTTTCTCAGCTTCAGATTCTATATCACGTAAATCACTATATCCAGTTAACCCATACATTCCACTTTCGTTTTGTAGCATAGATTTTACTTCTTCTAATTGATACCCTAAATTATTTACTAAATGAAAAATTATAGCTTGGTCTATGTCTCCACTTCTACTCCCCATAATAAGCCCCGTAACAGGTCCAAAGCCTAGAGAATGATCTATGCTTTTTCCATTTTTAACTGCGGTCATACTACATCCATTTCCTAAATGGATGGTAATAATATTAGATTTTTTAAGTTTTAAATGTGCTATTGCTTTTTCAGATACATATTTATGACTTGTTCCGTGGAAACCATATACACGAATATTTTTTTCGTTTAAAAATTTATTTGGCATAGCGTATTTATAAGCTTCAATTGGAATACTTTGGTGAAAAGCAGTATCAAAAACTGCAATTTGTTTTGCATTTGGAAAAATAGTTTCTGCAACTAAAATTCCTTCATAGTTTGGCGGATTATGCTGTGGTGCTAATGAAAATAATGCTTTTATTTTATCTTTTACCTTTTGGTTAACTACTGTAGTATTAGAAAATGTACTACCTCCATGAACCACTCTATGACCTACTGCCTCAATTTCTGAAGTAGATTTAATAACTCCTACTTTTTCATCTAACAACAAACTTACAACCTTTTCTAAACCAACTTTATGGGTTGGAATATTTACAACTTCATCAATCTTATTTTTATTTGATTTATAATGAATTTCGGCGTCATTTAAACCAATTCTTTCTACTAAACCTGAACAAATAACTTCTTCTTGAGGCATATTAAATAATTGATATTTAATTGAAGAACTGCCACTATTAATTACTAAAATTTTCATTTATATTCCTTGTGCTTGTATTGCTGTTAAAATAACCGTATTAAAAATATCATCTATGGTACAACCTCTACTTAAATCGTTTACAGGCTTATTTAAACCTTGTAACATTGGTCCAATTGCTAATGCTCCTGTTTCTCTTTGAACAGCCTTGTAGGTATTGTTCCCTGTATTAAGGTCTGGGAAAATTAAAACATTTGCTTGACCTGCAACTTCCGATTCTGGTAATTTACTTTTACCTACAGAAGCATCTACAGCTGCGTCGTATTGAATAGGTCCTTCTACTTTTAAATCTGGTCTAGTTTGTTTCACTATTTCCGTTGCTTTTCTTACTATGTCCACATCTTCACCCTTTCCTGATGCTCCAGATGAGTAAGAGAGCATGGCAATTTTAGGGTCAATTCCAAAGTTTTTACTTGAATCTGCTGATGATATTGCTATTTCTGCTAACTGTTCTGCAGTTGGATTAGGATTGATAGCACAGTCACCAAATACTGAAACTCTATCATCTAAACACATAAAAAATATTGAAGAAACTACAGAAACTCCGGGCTTAGTTTTAATAAACTGCAAAGCTGGTCTAATAGTGTGCTGTGTAGTATGAGCTGCTCCTGAAACCATTCCATCCGCTAAACCTTTATAAACCATCATAGTTCCAAAATAAGAAACATCTCCCATTAAATCTGCTGCAACATCAATGGTTAACCCTTTATTTTTTCTTAAATCAAATAAGGTATTTGTAAAATCTTCATAATAATCAGATTCAATTGGATTGATAATATTTAGTTTGCTTAAATCTAATTTTAAACCTAATCGAAGAATTTTATTTTCAATTTTATCTTTGTTTCCTAAAATAGTTAAATCAACAATATCTTGTTCAATTAAACGAACAGCGGCTGTAATAATTCTATCATCATTCCCTTCAGGTAAAACTATATGCTTACGTATATTGCGAGCTCTTTTTAATAAGTTGTATTGGAACATTCTAGGCGTAATGCCGTTTCCTTTAAATGTTATTAACTTTTCATTTAATTTTTCTATTTCAATATACTTATCAAACGTATTTAAGGATAAATTAATTTTTTCTTTATTATCTGCGTACATATGTGAGCGAACTGCTCCAATTTTATTTGCAACGTCAAATGTTCCTTCTTGTACAGATAGAATTGGAAGCTTTTGAGGCAAACCTTCAATTAATTTAACTATTGGTTCTTCTGGAATGATACCCCCTGTAAGAACTATACCAGACATTGATGGATAATTAGAAGAAATGTTTGCTTGTAAAGCACCTAAAATTATATCTGCTCTATCTCCAGGAGTTATAATTAAACAATTTTCTTCTAAATGAGTTAAGTAATTACGCAATTGCATTGCTCCTACTTTAAAGCTAGTGGTTTGGTTATTTATATGATCTTCACCAAATAAAACTTTAGCATCTACTGCTTTTGCAATTTCTTTAATGGTAGGATTATTTAATGATGGAATAAGTGGAATAGCATTTACCAAAATATCTTTAGGTAAATTCTTTTTAACACCACTTTTAACAATTTCTAAGTTCTTTTCTTGCACTTTATTTGCAATAACAGCAACTACCTCAACTTCTTTATCTTCAAAAGAATCATATGCCAAGTGCAATCCTCCAATAAACTCCTCTAATGTTTTACCAATTCCGCTAGAAACAATAATTGCAGGTATTCCAAGATTTTTTGCAATTAAAATATTAGCATCTAACTCAATAGCAGTACCTTCTCCAGAGAAATCGGTACCTTCAACCAACATAAAATCGTTTTTTTCTTCTAAAGCCTTATACTTTTCAATAATAGTATCAAAAATTTCACCATCTTTTCCTTTATTCCGCTTATTTATAAACTCGGTCCTCGTAAAAGCATAGGCATCATTGGGTTTAATATCTAAGTCAAAGTGTGTAATAATAGTGTTGATGTGATTGTCTTTTTTTCCTTTTTTTACATCATCTATTATGGGTCTAAAATACCCAACTTTAGGTGTTTTTCCTAACAGCATTCTCATTAGTCCTAAAGTTACAATTGATTTACCGCTATTAGCTTCACTCGTTGCTATATAAATGGCTTTATTCATTTTTTTAAATTTTTTGCAAAGATACTTTAATTCGTTGTTTATACCTTAGAAATTGCGTATAATTTTAGTGACATTTGTCACATATATCATTCTAAAAAATCATCTTAATTCTCTTTAAAATATTTCTATCTTTGAATTCATAAATTTAAAGAAAAATGACCACATTAATTATTAATATTAAAGAGCTACTTCAAGTTGAAAATACACCAAAAAAAATGGTAGCTGGAAAAGACATGAAGGTTTTACCAACTATTAAAAATGCTTTTTTATTAATTAACGATGATTGCATTATAGATTTTGGTCAAATGAAAGATTTATCAGAAATAACTTCTGATGAACTGATTGATGCCACTGGGAAAATTGTACTTCCTACTTGGTGCGACAGCCATACTCATATAGTTTATGCTGGAAATAGAGAGCAAGAGTTTGTTGACAGAATAAATGGACTGACTTATGAAGAGATTGCCAATAATGGTGGAGGGATTTTAAATTCAGCTAAAAAATTACAAAATACTTCAGAAGAAGAGCTCTACAAACAATCTGCAAAAAGAGTTGAGGAAGTTATGAAGTTAGGTACTGGGGCAGTTGAAATTAAATCGGGGTACGGCTTAACAAAGGAAGCAGAATTAAAAATGCTTAGAGTTATAAAAAAATTAAATGAAGTCTACCCTATCACCATTAAAGCGACTTTTTTAGGCGCTCACGCACTACCTTTAGAATATAAAAACAATAAAGTTGGGTATTTAAATGAAGTAATTCATGAAATTCTACCAATTGTAGCCCAAGAACATTTGGCAGAATTTATTGATATTTTTTGTGAAACAGGTTATTTTAGTGTTGAAGATACTGAAAAACTATTACAAGCAGCAGCGAACTATGGATTAAAACCTAAAATTCATGTAAATCAATTTACAGCAATAGGCGGAGTGCAAGCAGGGATAAAATTCAATGCTCTTTCTGTAGATCATTTAGAGGAAATGAGAATTGAAGATATTGAAGCCCTAAAAAACTCAAACACTATGCCAATAGCATTGCCATCTTGTTCTTACTTTTTAAGCATCCCATACACTCCTGCAAGAAAAATGATAGATGCTGGATTACCATTAGCTTTAGCGACAGATTACAATCCTGGCTCTACCCCTTCAGGAAATATGAATTTTGTTGTTTCCACAGCCTGTATTAAAATGAAAATGACTCCAGAAGAAGCCATAAATGCAGCTACCATTAATGCAGCATACGCAATGGGTCTAGAAAAAACGCATGGAAGTATTTGCAAAGGAAAAAAAGCCAATTTTATAATTACAAAAGAAATACCTAGTTATTATTTTTTACCTTATTCTTTTGGCAATAACCATATAGAAAAGGTTTATATTAATGGAAAGCTTATATAGATTAGTTAAGTAACTTTTCTATTTATTCTTTTTCCAATTAAATATCTTTTTAAAAAAAGATTTATTTTCAATCTGATGGTATCCTTTTGCATATTTTCCATAACCGTAGCCATAGCCATAGCCATATCCGTAACCATAACCATATTTATAGTTAATTTTAAAATCGTTTAAAACAAAACTAATATTTGAAATTTCTTCTTTACTGTACTTCTCATTAATCATCTTTAACATTCCCTTTTGAGAGTATAATTGTCTAATTACATAAATAGTAGAATCTGCATATTTTAATAATTCTACTGCATCACTAACTAAACCAATTGGAGGGGTATCTAAAATTATATAATCATATTTATCTTTTAGGCTATTAATCAAATCTTCTGTTGCCTCTGAAATTAACAATTCTGAAGGATTTGGAGGTACAGGTCCTGAAGTAATTACATCTAAATTTGGAATTTTTGTTTTTTTAATAATTTCATCTTCAGATACTTCTCCAATCAAATAATTAACTACACCCACTTCATTTGACAATTCAAAATCATCAAAAATTCTAGGCTTTCTTAAATCTAAACCAACCAATATTGTTTTTTTACCTCCCATAGCAAAAACTGTTGCTAAATTGATTGATAAAAAAGTTTTACCTTCACCACTTACAGATGAAGTTGTAATAATAGTTTTTGATTTTCCTTTAACATACCTTGTAAATAAAAACTGAATATTGGAGCGCAATGCTCTAAAAGATTCTGCAACGGTAGATTTAGGTTTTAAAAAAACTGCTAAATTATTAATTGCAGTATTTCTACCAACAACCCCAAGAATTGGAATTGGAGAAATTCGTTCAATATCATCGGTAGTGTGTATTCTAGTATCTAAAATTTCTTTAGCAATAATTACAAATAATGGCAAAATGGTACCTAGCAGTAAAGCAATCATATAATTAAATGAAACTCTAGGTAAAATTGCTCCTTGTCCTGTATCTTTAGCCGTATCTAATACAGAAATATCTGAAACACTTGCTGCTATTGCAATTTCGGCTTCATATCTCTTTTGCATAAGAAAAACATAGTTTGATTCTGTTAAACTATATTTTCTTTGATAATTTAATAATTTTTGTTCTTTATTAGGAAGTTTATTTAATTCGTAGTTATAACTACTTAGTCTTCTTTTACTATTTTCAAGGGTAACTCTAGTAATTTCTTTTAAAGAAGTTAAATTTTCTAATAAAACAGTTCTGGTAGTTTCAACATCTTTTTTAACTTGTATTAATGATGGATGATTTTCTGTGACTTCACCTTTTAATTTATCTTTTCTAATTGACAACTCTGTCAACTTACCTACCATTTCAGATATGGATCCATCTTCGATATTAATAATTGCTGGGGCTGGTATATTGGTATAACTTGTATGAGTTTTTATATAGTTTTCAAGAATATTAAAATACTCAATACGGTCTATTAAACTTTTCTGAATTTTATCTAAACTTGTGGTTTGTGAAAATATTTCGCTTCCTTCAGCAGATAATTGATATATTAAATTGTCTTGTTTAAATTTCCCTATTTTATCTTCAATCAGTTTTAAACTATCGGAAGTGTTTTTAAATTGTGCATCTATAAATTCTTTGGTGCTTCTGGCGTAATTTGTTTTTTGTTCTAATTCATCTTCAGCTAAAACTTCAACTGTTTTGTTTAAAAAATCTACTATTCTATTTTTATTGGTTCCGGTTAAAGTAAGTTCTATTAACGAAGTTCCTGCCAAACCTTTTGCGCTTACACCTTGATATAAACTAGTGACTTGGTTAATGGAATTTAATTTAATATAATAAAATTGTCCGGCCAAAGAACTCACACTACTAGCTTTTGGTTCAATTTGAGCTTTTAAAAATGGTAAGTTTATATATTCATTTACCAAATATGTTTTTGAAAATTTAGCATTTTCAAAAGTGTAAGGTTTGGTTGTTTCGTTAGTGTAGTTAATTAATCGGTAATTGTTTTCTTCATTAAAATCAACCGTTAAGGTAAATTTTTCATTATCTATAAATTGAATTTTAATGAGGGTATTCAGCAGTTGAAATTGATTGGGTTGCAATTTTAACACAAAAGGAGTTTTTCCATACACATCTTCATTTCTGAAACGACCTTCTTTTAAATAATCAACATAAAATTGCAATCTTCTTACAACTTTTTCATTATGAGATCTTGATATTAATGCTTTTCTAATAGATTCAACCTTATCGCTAACTCCTCCCCAATTGAATGCAATATTGGTCCCTGAGGAAAAAAGCGGATTTGATTTTTCTTTTACAACAATTGTAGTTTTTAATCCATAAATTTTTTCTGTAGAAATATTAAAATAATATGCTATGGCTAAGGCTAAAGCAATGGTTAAAACAAACCATTTCCAATTGTATAAAATTCTAAATAAATAATCTTTAATATTTGAAATTTGTTCACTTGGGTTTTCAATAAATTTGAATTTATTATCCATATTTAAAATTATAAATTTTTAACCAATAAAACAGTACTTGCCAAAAATGAAAGTACGGTAACAACTGTAGAGAATGTTTGAAATCCAGTAGTTCCTATCCCCCAAGATTTTTGTTTTAATGGTGCAACATAAATAATATCATTTGGCTTTATATAAAAGTTTTCAGATTCAAAAACTTCTATTTCAGTAAGGTTTACGTTGTATTTTTTTACCCCATCTAATGTTTTTCTAATTATGGTAATGTTTTGTTTGTTTCCATAAGAAGTTATCTCTCCTGAGTTCGCAATTGCATCTACAATTGAAACTTGGTTTTGTAGTAAATTTTTAGTCCCAGGAGAGCCTACTTCACCTGTAACAATAAAATTAATTCCTCCTAATTTAACAGTTACAAAAACCGATTCGGTATTTTTTAAAAATTTTTGTAATTCTATTTCAATTTTTTGTCTAATTTCTTTTTCAGTATAACCTAAAACATTTAAATCACCAATGTACGGTATTCTAATATTTCCATGTCTATCAACTGTGTATCCATTAAAATATAGATTTCCTCCTGTATTTGAACCACTACCTACTGAAGCACTGGTTTTAAACAGCGCAACTAGTTCAGGGTTCTCTGCTTTAAGGTCAATATGAAGTATATCATTAACCTGTAACCTATAAGGTTCATTATTTAACTTATAAATATCTGTTTTTTTTAATGGTTCGCCTTGAAAATACGTTGTTCTTTTAGTAGAAACACAAGACGAAAGTAAACCTAAAACTAAAATGTAATAAAATAATTTCTTCATATAAATTTTATGGAGGTTAAGGCAAATATAATTTTAAATAGCGTATTAAAATAATTTTTAAACTATTTTCGCACTAAAATAAGCTTGTATGTGGTTTAAACTTACTTCATATCTAAAATTTCTAACAACATCAACTAATCAACATGGAGTGCATTCTCCTTTTGTTTATCATTTAGTTACTCAATGTTTTTATACCAATACAAGTGTACAAAAAACAATAGCATTTCAAAAAATTAAACAATCACTTTTTAAAAATAAAAAAGCAATTGAAGTCACTGATTTTGGACAAGGCTCTAAGGTTTTTAAAAATAACGTTCGAAAAATTGCTGATATTGCTAAAGTGGCAGGAATTACTCAAAAAAGAGCATTGCTATTAATTAGGATTGTGGAGTATTTTCAAATTCAAAATGTTTTAGAAATTGGCACTTCAGTTGGGTTGAGTACTTCTGCTTTAAGCATTGGTAATCCTAAAGCAAATATTACCACTTTAGAAGGTTGTAAAAATACAGCTAATGCTGCTGAACAATTATTTCAAAAATTCAACCTTCAAAATATTGTGCTTATAACAGGAAATTTTAACAGCACTTTACCTAAAACAATTAAAAATAATGTGTATGATATGATATACTTTGATGGAAATCATCAAAAAGAAGCTACCATTAACTACTTTAAAATTTGCCTAAAATCTATACACAACAATTCTGTATTTATTTTTGATGATATTAATTGGTCACAAGAAATGCAACAAGCTTGGCAAGAAATTATTAAACATCCACAAGTTACAGTTACTATAAATACTTTTTATTGGGGTTTTGTATTTTTTAGAAAAGAACAAAAAAAACAACATTTTACAATTAGAGTGTAACTAAAATATTAACTATTTTTACCGTATGAAAATATATACAAAAACTGGAGATAAAGGACAAACTTCATTATTTGGAGGAACAAGAGTCCCAAAATATCATTTACGAATTGAAGCTTATGGAACTGTTGATGAACTAAATTCATATATTGGGCTTATTCGTGATCAAAAAATTGACGATTATACCTCACATATTTTAATAAAAATTCAAAATGAGCTTTTTACTTTAGGTGCTATGTTAGCAACACCTCCTGATAAGAAAGTTTTAAAAAGTGGAAAAGAACGCTTAAACATTCATCAAATTAACACCAATTCAGTACAATTATTAGAAGTTGAAATAGATAATATGAATGAGGAATTACCTCCAATGACTCATTTTGTTTTACCAGGTGGCCATACCACAGTGTCATTTTGTCATATTGCCCGATGTATTTGTAGAAGAGCTGAAAGAATAGTAGCTCAGCTTAGTGATGAAAGCACCGTTGATACACAAATTTTAATTTATTTAAATAGACTTTCTGACTTTCTTTTTGTACTGGCACGAAAATTGACTAAGGATAATAACGCTCAAGAAATACGTTGGATTCCTGAGAAAATAAAATAAGTTCTTTCAAAAAGTGAAAAAAAACAACAAATAACTTGCTTCTTAGTTTAAAAAATTTATTTTTGCAAAAAATTTAATACAAAAAGATTATGTATTGGACATTAGAATTAGCATCCTATCTAGCAGATGCACCTTGGCCGGCAACAAAAGATGAATTGATTGATTATGCAATTAGAACAGGAGCACCATTAGAAGTTGTTGAAAATCTTCAAGAAATTGAAGATGAGGATGAGAATTTTGAATCAATTCTTGAAATATGGCCTGATTACCCTTCCGAAGAAGATTATCTCTGGAATGAAGATGAATATTAGGTATAATTTATAATTTCAAAAAAAGTCTCAATTGAGACTTTTTTTTGCTTTAAACTTTAAATTTAAACATATTTTAAGGCAATTAAAATTTAAATATTTTAAATTCGCTTACAGTAAAAAATAACAAAAAAACTCCTTTAAAAAAGGGCAATAATAAAATTTTGAAATAATAATTATGAGTATTATAAATTCAGTACTTAAAGTATTTGTTGGTGATAAAAAGAAGAAAGATTTGAAATTGCTTCAGCCTGTAGTTACCAATGCTGCTACTTTCGAAAGTGAAATGGCAAACTTAACTAACGATCAATTAAGAGATAAAACAAATTATTTTAAGCAGAAAATAAATGATGCAACAAAAGATTTAACTCTTAAAATTAAAGCATTACAAGATGAAGCACACGATGCAAATGTTGATAGAAAAGAAGAAATTTATACTGAAATTGATCAATTAGAAGATGAATCATACGAAACTTCTGAAAAAGTACTCAATGAAATAATGCCTGAAGCTTTTGCAGTAATTAAAGAAACGGCAAAACGCTTTACTGAAAATGAATCAATTACCGTTACTGCAACTCCTTTTGACAGAGAACTTTCTGCAACTAGAGAAAACATTACACTCGACAACGAAAAAGCTATTTGGGCAAATAAATGGAATGCTCAAGGAAAAGAAGTTACTTGGGATATGATTCATTATGATGTTCAGTTAATTGGTGGTTCTGTACTTCATCAAGGAAAAATTGCTGAAATGATGACTGGTGAAGGTAAAACATTGGTTTCTACTTTACCTGTTTATCTAAATGCTTTAACTGGAAAAGGTGTTCACGTAGTTACCGTTAATGACTATTTAGCAAAACGGGATGCCGCTTGGATGGGACCTGTTTTTGAATTTCATGGCTTAAGTGTTGATTGTATTGATCATCACCAACCAAATTCTGATGCCAGAAGAAAGGCATATAATTCAGATATTACGTATGGTACAAATAACGAATTTGGTTTCGATTATTTACGCGATAATATGGCGCACTCGCCTAACGATTTAGTACAACGACCACACAATTATGCCATTGTTGATGAAGTGGATTCAGTATTAATTGATGATGCTCGTACACCATTAATTATTTCGGGTGCAACAGCCAATGCAGATAGACACGAATTTAATGAACTAAAGCCAAGTGTAGATAAAATTGTTTCTATACAAAGAAATTATTTAACTGGTGTTTTAGCCGAAGTAAAAAAATTAATTAAAGAAGGTAACACTAAAGATGGCGGATTTTTATTACTTCGTGTATACAGAGGTCTCCCAAAAAGTAAAGCTTTAATAAAATTTTTAAGTCAAGAAGGCATCAAACAACTTTTACAGAAAACGGAAAATTTCTACATGCAAGATAATAACCGTGAAATGCCAAAAATTGATGAAGAATTATATTTTGTTATTGATGAAAAAAACAACTCTATTGAGCTAACTGATAAAGGTATTAACTTTTTATCTGGAGATGATGGTGATGAAAACTTTTTTGTACTTCCAGATTTAAGTACTGAAATTGGTGAAATAGATAGCAGTAATCTTTCACCAGAAGAAACTGCAAATAAAAAAGACGAATTATATCGTGAATTTAGTATCAAAAGCGAACGAATTCACACAATGAACCAGCTATTAAAAGCATACACCCTGTTTGAAAAAGATGTGGAGTATGTAATTATGGATGATAAAATTAAAATTGTTGATGAACAAACTGGTCGTATTATGGATGGTCGACGCTATTCAGACGGATTACATCAAGCAATTGAAGCCAAAGAAAATGTAAAAATTGAAGCTGCAACTCAAACCTATGCCACAGTTACACTTCAAAACTACTTTAGAATGTACCGAAAACTTTCAGGTATGACAGGTACTGCCATTACAGAAGCTGGCGAATTTTGGGATATTTACAAATTAGATGTTGTTGAAATTCCTACAAATTTACCGCTACAACGTAATGATAAAGAAGATTTAGTTTATAAAACCAAACGTGAAAAGTACAATGCAGTAATTGAAGAAATTGAAAACTTAGTGAATCAAGGTCGCCCTGTTTTAGTAGGTACAACTTCTGTTGAAATTTCCGAATTATTAGGTAGAATGCTTGCCATTAGAAAAATACCACACAACGTATTAAATGCCAAATTACATAAAAAAGAAGCAGACATAGTTGCTCAAGCTGGTAATGCTGGTGTAGTAACTATTGCAACCAATATGGCTGGTCGTGGTACAGATATTAAATTATCTGATGAAGTTAAAGCCGCTGGAGGTTTAGCTATTATTGGTACAGAGCGTCATGATTCTCGTCGTGTTGACCGTCAGTTGCGTGGTCGTGCAGGTCGTCAAGGAGATCCAGGCTCTTCTCAATTCTACGTTTCATTAGAAGACAACTTAATGCGTTTATTTGGTTCTGAAAGAATTGCCAAAATGATGGATAGGATGGGCTTACAAGAAGGAGAAGTTATCCAACATTCTATGATAAGTAAATCAATTGAACGTGCTCAACGTAAAGTTGAAGAAAATAACTTTGGTGTTCGTAAACGTTTATTAGAATATGATGATGTTATGAACTCGCAACGTGAAGTAGTGTATAAACGTCGTCGTCATGCATTGTATGGAGATCGCTTGCAAGTTGATATTGTAAATATGGTTTATGATACTTGTAACTTATTGGTAAGAGAAAACAAATTAACAAACGACTTTCAAAACTTTGAATTCGAATTAATCCGTTTTTCTTCAACTAGTTCTCCTTTTACAGAAGAAGAGTTTAAAACTTTATCTGAACAAGAACTAACAGATCAGCTTTTTGACATAGTGTATAAACATTACAAAGAAAAATTAGAACGAAGCGCCAAAGCTGCTTATCCTGTTATTAAAGATGTTTATGAAAACCAAGGTGATAAATACGAAAGAATTGTAGTTCCTTTTACTGACGGAACAAAAGAATTAAAAGTAGTAACTAATTTAAAGGAAGCTTATGAAACAGGTGGAAAAGGATTGGTTACTGATTTTGAGAAAAATATTACACTTGCCATTATTGATGATACTTGGAAAGATCATTTACGTCAAATGGATGAATTAAAACAATCTGTTCAAAATGCTACCTATGAGCAGAAAGATCCATTATTAATTTACAAGTTTGAATCTTTTGAATTATTTAATGGTATGCTTGATAAAGTAAATAAAGAAGTTTTATCCTTCTTATTTAAAGGTGAATTACCTTCTCAAGATGCAAGTCAAGTTTCACAAGCTAGAGAACAAAAACGTGAAAAAGTACAGTTGAGTAAAGAAGATTATCAAAGTCCTACTGAAGGTACACAAACCAATCAAACTCAACAACCTCAAGTAGTTGAAACTATTGTTCGTTCTGAACGTAAAATTGGTAGAAATGAAAAAGTGACTATTAAAAATGTTATGAGTGGTGAAAATAAATCTTTAAAATACAAACAAGCAATTCCTTTAATTCAAAAAGGTGAATGGGTGTTGGTTGAAGAAGAATAAGGATAATTTTAATATAAAAAAAAGCCTGAATTTAAATTCAGGCTTTTTTTATATTTCTAGATTTTTATCGTAAGGGATACTTTTCAAAATATGATTTATTGCAGCAACCCTAGCATAGGTTTTTCGATTGGCTTTTATAATTTTCCAAGAAACTGGACCTACTTTTGTAACACTAAACATTTTGTTTTTATATTCAGTATAAACATCCCATAATTCTTGTGCCTTTTCATCAACTGGAGTCATTTTCCACTGTTTTAAAGGGTTGTTTTTAATATCTTCAAAACGTTTTGCTTGTTCTCTTTTTGATATAGACATATAAATTTTTACCAAACGTATTCCAGATTCAGTAATCATACGTTCAAAATCATTTACTTGATTCATAAAAACCTTATATTCCTCTTGAGAGCAAAATCCATTCACTGGCTCAACTACTGCTCTATTATACCAGCTTCTATCAAAAAACACAATTTCTCCAGCTTTTGGAAACTGATTAACATAACGTTGAAAATACCACTGAGTTTTTTCGTCTTCAGTTGGTTTAGGTAATGCCATGATTCTTAAATGTCTAGGGTTCATTCTTTCTGTAGCTCTTCTAATTGCTCCTCCCTTACCTGCAGCATCACGTCCTTCAAAAAGTACAATTATTCGTTCATTTTGATTAATTGCCCAAGACTGTAGCCTAATTAATTCTATTTGTAATTTTTTAAGTTTTCTTTCATATTTTACATACCTAATGGCCTTTTCTAAATTATAAGGTTCTTTAGAAAGTAGTGCTGTTAAGCCTTTATTAGTATTTAATATTTCTACTCCTTCTTCCGTTAGTTTAAATTCTTTCTCTTTCATAGTTAATCGATTTGTTTGGATGAACGATAATATCTCATAATTATATTAGGGTCGGTTAATAACGTTGTTAATGCTTCACCTTTACCATCGTAATTAAATTGAGACAATACATATCTAATACATTCTAAACGTGCTATTTTTTTATCATTAGCTTTAACTGTAATCCAAGGGCTATAACTTGTATGAGTTCTACTGTACATTTGTTCTTTGTAATGAGTGTATTTATTCCAAAGCTCCTGCCCCTTTCTATCTACTGGACTAAATTTCCAACGTTTTAAAGGTGTTCCCAAACGGGCGTTAAACCTTGCTAACTGTTCGTCTTTTGAAATTGAAAACCAAAACTTTATTAATATCAATCCATCTTCATATAGCATATGCTCGAACTCTGGTACTTGTACCATAAAGTTTTGATATTGAGCATCATTACAAAATCCCATTACTGGTTCTACAACAGCTCTATTATACCAACTTCTATCAAAAAACACAATTTCACCTGCGTTTGGTAGTTCTTTAATATATCTTCTAAAATACCATTGACCTTGTTCTACTTCTGTAGGCTTTGTTAATGCCACAACTCTCATAGATCGAGGGTTTAAATGCTCTGTAAACCTTCTTATGTTACCTCCTTTACCAGCAGCATCACGTCCTTCAAAAATAATAGCAACACGCTTTTTATTTTTAGAAACCCATTGTTGCAGTTTTACCAATTCTATTTGAAGCTTACGTAATTCATCCTCATAAAATAACTTTTTAGATACTTTATCTATTGGAATTTTTTTTTCTTTAATTATTTGTAATAATTCTTTATTTGAAGTTGCTTTATTAAAATCTTCAATGGTAAGTTTAGGAGTATCTTGCACTATTAATCATTATTTTCAACGGTTACACATTCTGCTGGGTTATTAGAAATTTGCAGTTTCGCATCAGATGGAGAAACATAAGGAATTCCTAATCCTAATCCTCGCAAAATAAATAATAATCCGATAATAACAACAAAAACAGGTATTACTTTTTGAATTTTTGTTCGTAAAGATAAATTTACAAAATTTCCTAACAAAATTGCACCTGTCATCATTGGAATTGTTCCTACACCGAATACTGCCATATATAAAGCTCCTTGGATACTGTTTCCAGTAGAAACTGAACCAATTAAAGCCATATATACCAATCCACAAGGTAAAAAACCATTGAAAAAACCAATTGAAAATAATGCTTTATTAGATTTTTTATTAAGGTATAGTCCTAATTTAGATTTGACTTTAGCTATAATTTTATATAAAGGTTTTGAAAAATTAAATTTATTGAAAATGGTAACTGGAATAATTACTAGTAGTATCATTATTACCCCCATTAAAATAGATAACCGCTGTTGAAAACCAGCTAAATATAACCCCTTACCAATTAAACCAAAAAGCATTCCTATAAATGAATAGCTTATCAGCCTTCCTAAATGATATAAAAAAGTTTGAAAAATTAATTTAGTTTTAGAACTTCTATCAACAGGAATTACAAAAGCAATTGGTCCGCACATACCAATGCAATGAAAACTGCCAGCCAAACCTAAAACAAGTGCAGTCCAAAGCATATTTAATAGGTCAGTTTTTGTTTAAATAAATAGTTTTTTTCATTTATACTCCAATCAACTCTAACGTCCCATCTACCATCAACTAAAGATTCATCTTTGATTAAAAATTTGTGTGAATCAAGTTTAATTGGAAATTTAAAGTCGATTTTATTGTTAGACATCCTCATAAATGAAATGCTTCCTTTTATTTCCTCAAAATTGAAATTAGAAGGAAAGTTAATTAATAATCCTTCTTTCACTTTTTGGATGGTTACATCTTCTCTTAATAAAACAGCATTTTTTAATTTATCAATATCTTGTTGGTAATTTAATTCATCTTTATAATAATCTTCTGATACTAAATAATGGTTGTATTCAGGCAAAAAGGTTACTTTAAACACAAAGTACAAGATAAATATTACAAATGCTGCTATGGAAATTATAATTCCTGCAGGCCAAGTTAGTTTTAATTTCATTTAATTTATTTTTATAGGTCCCGTAAAATTAGTTGAAGTAGTTTCAATTAATTTACCATTTGAATAAATTCCAATTTTAAGTTTCTCTTTTGACGAAGTTAAATCTTTTTTATTAATTTCAATAAATAAAGTTCCTTCTTTAAGTCCTTGTTTTTCTATATTAACAGCACCACCAACCATAGTAACAGTTCCTTCATGTGAAATTAACTTTACATCAACACTTTCAATGGTTTCAGTAGTTTTATTAATTAATTTTATTGTATAAACGTTTTTAATAGTTGTTGTAGTACTTTGAAATGTTTGACCTGGAAGACGTAGCACAGTTGCTTCAACATCATTACGTAAAAATAACATGGTAATTAAAACACCAATTAAGATGGTTAAAATTGCTGAATAGGCTATTAAACGTGCGTTGAATTTAAACTTTTCTTTTTTCTCTATATTATCTTCAGAAGCGTAACGAATTAAGCCTCTATCAAATCCCGATGTATCCATAATTGCATCACACGCATCAATACAAGCGGTGCAGTTGATACACTCTAATTGAGTACCATTTCTTATATCAATTCCTGTTGGACATACTTGAACACATTGCTTACAATCTATACAATCACCATGACCTAATTCTTCCCTATTTTCTCCTTTTCTTAATTTTTTTCTACCACTTTCACCTTCACCTCTAACAAAATCATAAGCTACATTAATAGATTTATTATCTAATAAAACTCCTTGCAATCTACCATAAGGACAAACAATAATACATACTTGTTCTCTAAACCAAGCAAAAACAAAATAAAAAACTGCTGTAAAAACTAATAATTTTATTAAGGTAGCTAAATGGGTTATTGGACCATCTGTAATATATCCCAAAACTACATCAGAACCTAAAACATAGGCTAGGAATACATTTGATATAAAGAATGAAATGATAAAAAAAGTGATCCATTTAGTAACTCTCTTTCTAATTTTTTCAGCATTCCAAGGTTGTTTCTCTAATTTTATTTGTTTATTTCTATCTCCTTCTATTAAATACTCCACTTTTCTGAAAACCATTTCCATAAAAATAGTTTGAGGGCACATCCATCCACAAAAAATCCGACCAAAAACTACAGTAAATAATATTACAAAAACAACACTTACCAATAATGAAATTACTAGTAAATGAAAGTCTTGAGGCCAAAAAGGAAATCCAAAAATATGGAACTTTCTTTCTAATACATTAAATAATAAAAATTGATTGCCTTTTATTTTAATAAATGGAGCTGCTAAAAAAAATGCTAATAAAATCCAACTAACAAATGTTCTATAATTGTAATATCTCCCTTTTGGTTTTTTAGGAAAGATAAAATTTCTTTTCCCTCTTTCGTCTATTGTTCCAATAGAATCTCTAAAGTTTTCTTGTTGTTCCATATTTAAATAAAAAAGGCTGTTTTCTAAATTTTTTCACCTTACAAATTTATGGTTAATTACTTATCCATCTTGATACAAAAGTGACAAAAATTAAAAAAACAGCCTATACTACTAACTAAAAAAATCAAAAACATAGTCTTCTAGCGAAGACTAATTTTTTAAATACTATTCTTCAGGCCAAGTAATATCACCTTCTGCAGCTTTTGGAGTTGCAGGTTGAGTTCCTTGCATTGAAATTATATAACTGGCTAATTGTATTCTTTCTTCTCTACTAATAGTGCTTTCCCAAGCAATCATTCCTTTTCCTGGTCGACCTCCATTAGTTATGGTATTGTAAATATTTTTAACTCCACCTCCTAAAATCCATTTGTCATCTGTTAAATTTGGGCCAATACTTCCTCCTAAATCAGATAAATGACAAGCAGTACAAGTTTTAGTTGTAAATAATTCAGCTCCTTTAGCTAAATTTTCTTCATCGGTAAAAGCAACAATATTTGAATCATCAAACTTTTCAGGATTGGCTGCTTTATAGGCTTCTACCTCTTGCTTTGCTGTTTCGATTTCAGCCGCTAACTCATCGTATTGATTATATTTTCCAAAACCAAAAATCATTATATAATAAAATATACTTGCAGCAATAGTAATATAAAATCCTGCCAACCACCAAGGTGGCAATACATTATCTAATTCTTTAATACCATCATAATCATGGTCTAACATTATGTCTTCTTCTGTTCCTAAATCGTGGGCTTTGGTTAAAGATTTCATCAACTTTTTCCATCCCGATATATTTTCTGAATTTTTATTCATGAGTAATTTCTTTAGTATTATTATCGTTATCTAATAATGGCATTTGACTTACCTCATCTATTCTTCTTTTTGGAAGTTTAAATACAAAAACTACCATAGTAATAAAAACTACAAAGAACAGTACAAGTGAAATTATAGGATAAATTTCAACACCATCAATACTTGCTAAATTATGTTTTATAAATTTTAACATACAAATTATTTTAATGCTGTTTTAGTTGTTTTAATATCTGTACCCAATCTTTGCAAATAAGCAATTAATGCTACAATTTCCTTATTTTGGATATTGCTTGATCCATAATTTTTAACAAACTCTGGATCTTGTCTTAAGTTATTTTCAATTTCTTTAGCTTGGGTTAAAAGTGCTTGTTTTGCTCCACTAATATCCTCGTCAGAGTATGGCACTCCTAAAGAGACTAACCCTTTCATTTTATTTTCTAAATTAGAAGCATTTATATCATTTTTAACTAACCAAGCGTAACGAGGCATAATAGATCCTGGCGATGTAGATCTAGGATCTAACATATGATTAAAATGCCAATTATCATTATATTTTCCTCCAACTCTATGAACATCTGGTCCAGTTCTACGAGATCCCCATAAAAATGGAAAATCATAAACAAATTCACCTGCTTTAGAATACTCACCATAACGTTCAACTTCAGAACGGAAAGGACGAATCATTTGTGAGTGACAGTTATTACAACCTTCTCTAATATAAATATCTCTACCTTCTAATTCTAACGGTGTATATGGTTTAACACTTTCGATAGTTGGCACGTTAGATTTTACTAATAATAAAGGAACAATTTCAACTAAACCCCCAATTAAAATAGCTACAGTAGTTAAAATAGAAAATAGCACTACTTTTCTTTCTAGCCAAGTATGGAATCCTTCACCAGCAACTCTTTGCCCACTAATTTTTTTCAATGGTGCTGCTTCTGCTAATTCATCTTCAACTGTTGAACCAGCTTTTGCAGTTTTAATAATATTGATTGCTAACAAAATGAAACCTGTTAAATATAAAGTACCACCAATAGCACGCATAGCATACATTGGAATTACTTGTGTTACGGTTTCAAGAAAGTTACCATAAACTAAAGTTCCATCAGGATTGAATTGTTTCCACATAAATGCTTGTGTAAAACCTGCAACATATAAAGGTATTGCATAAAACAGGATACCTAAAGTTCCTAGCCAAAAATGAGTATTGGCTAATTTTTTAGAATATAATGGTGTTTTCCATAATTTTTCAGCTAACCAATATACAATACCAGCAATCATAAATCCATTCCAAGCTAGAGCTCCAATATGCACGTGCCCAACAATCCAATCAGTATAATGTCCAATTGCATTTAAGTTTTTAAATGATAACATTGGTCCTTCAAAAGTTGCCATACCATAACCTGTAATTGCAACTACAAAGAATTTTAATACTGGGTTTTCTCTAACTTTATCCCAAGCACCCCTTAAGGTTAGTAAACCATTAATCATACCACCCCAAGAAGGGAAAATAAGCATTACTGAAAATACAGTTCCTAAGTTTTGTGCCCATTCAGGTAAAGCAGTATATAACAAATGGTGTGGTCCTGCCCAAATATATAAGAAAATTAATGTCCAAAAATGAATAATAGATAATCTATATGAATAAACAGGTCTATTCGCAACCTTTGGAACAAAATAATACATTAAACCTAAAACTGGAGTAGTTAAGAAAAACGCCACAGCATTATGTCCATACCACCATTGTACCAATGCATCTTGTACTCCTGAATACACTGAGTAACTTTTAAATGCAGAAACAGGCATTTCTAGATTGTTAAATATATAAAGAACAGCAATAGTTATTAATGTTGCAATATAAAACCAAATAGCAACATATATATGACGCTGTCTTCTTTTTAAAATAGTACCAATTAAATTAATTCCAAACACAACCCAAACTAAGACTACTGCTATATCTATTGGCCATTCTAATTCTGCATATTCTTTAGAAGATGTTAAGCCTAAAGGTAATGTAATTGCTGCAGCTACAATAATTGCCTGCCAGCCCCAAAAATGAATTCTACTTAAAACATCATTAAACATTCTTGCTTTAAGTAATCTTTGAGTAGAATAATAAATACCTAAGAAAATTCCATTACCTACAAAGGCAAAAATTACTGCATTGGTATGTAATGGTCTTAATCGTCCAAAACTTAACCACGAAATAGCATTTTCAGCTCCTGTAAATTCTAATAATCCTGGGAAAACAAAAAGTAGTGCTACTAAAAGCCCTACTAACATTCCTACAACTCCCCACAGAATTGTAGCCCAAAGAAACATTTTTACGATTTTATTGTCATAATAAAACTGTTCTTTTTCCATACTTGTTTGATTAATTGTTAGTTATTTTTGATTTTACTTTTTTGATTTTGTCCTTTTTTTCAGTAACCAATTCATCATCAAACAACATCCGTACGGCTGGTGTATGTGTATCTTCATACTGCCCAGACTTAACTGACTTTATAAATACAATGAAAAAAAATACGGCAACAACAATACTCACGCCTATTGTTATGTAGACTACTTCCATTTTTTAGTTACTAGTTTTCTTTTGATTTTTAATGACAAAAATATCATTTACTAATTGCAAATAAAATGATAATTATCATATAAACTTACGCAAAAATTGATTTACTTTTTAAGTTCTATAATTTTTTTGATACCCAATTGGTTAAAATTGTTACAAAAACCACTATAGTAATAGAACTTAAAGGCATTAAAATTGCTGCAACTACAGGGGTTAACATCCCTGTTAAAGCAAATGACATCCCAACTAAATTGTAACAAAAAGACAGTATAAAACTGGCTTTAATAATTGAAATAGTTTTTTTAGAAAGTGTTAAAAACTTTGGCAATTTGTTGAAAAGTTTTGCGTCTAAAATAGCATCACAGGCTGGTGAAAACACATTTACATCTTCAGAAATTGCAATCCCAACATTACTTTGTGCTAATGCACCTGCATCATTTAAACCATCGCCAATCATCATCACATGAGCTCCTTTTTCTTGTAGTTTCTTAATAAAGTTGAGTTTGTTTTCTGGTTTTTGATTGAATTGAAAAACTGTATTTTTAGGTAATAAGGTTTCTAAATAAGGTTTTTCTCCATCATTATCTCCAGATAGAATAACTAGTTTGTAATGTTTTGCTAAAGTTTCAAAAACTTCTTTTGTTCCTTCTCTATAACTATTTTTAAAAGTAAAACTTCCTTTTATTTTATGATTGATTTTTATATGTATTGAAGTTTCATTTGTTTTTTCTGAAATTGCATTAACGAAACTTGAAGACCCTAATTTAATAGTTAAATTATTGACGGTAGCTTCAATACCTTTACCTAATATTTCTTCAAAATTTATTGGAGATTCTTCGAAAGGTTCTTCTTCTAAAAAGTCATAGAGTGTTCTACTCAAAGGATGATTAGATGCTCTTAAAACAGTTTTTAAAGCTCTTAACTCTTTTAACGTTAAATCTTCTCCTTTATAAATTAATTGTGCTTTATCACTTGAAGTTATGGTTCCTGTTTTATCAAAAATAATGGTATCAATTTTGGAAATATTTTCTATAGTTTCAGCATTTCTTAAATAGAATTTTTTATATCCAAAAATTCGTAAAATATTGCCAAAGGAAAACGGAGCAGACAAAGCCAATGCACAAGGGCACGCTATAATTAAAACTGCGGTTACTACATTAAAAACCATTTGGGGATTATAAAAATACCAAAAAATACCAGCAAAAAAAGCAATCAATAAAATTGCTATTGTAAAATACTTACTAATTGAATCTGTAATATTTTTTATCGTTTTTTCATTATTTTTACTAAACACATCGTTGCTCCAAAGTTGAGTTAAATAACTTTGAGCAATTGTATTAATTACTTCCATTTCAATGGCTCCAGATGTTTGTTTTCCACCTGCAAATAATTTATCTCCTGATTGCTTCATCACAGGTAAAGATTCTCCTGTTACAAAACTGTAGTTAATTGCAGCATTTCCATTAATTAAAATACCATCAACAGGAATCAATTCTTCATTTCTAATTAAAAGCCTATCTCCTTTTTGAATATCTTTTACAGCAATATTTACTTCTTTTCCTTTGTTAATTTTGGTTACAGCAATTGGAAAGTACGATTTATAATCTCTTTCAAAAGATAAAAAGTTATAGGTTTTTTGTTGAAAAAATTTTCCTAGTAATAGAAAAAATACCAACCCTGCCAAACTATCAAAAAAGCCAGAACCTATATCTAACATAATCTCAATTGAGCTTCTAATAAACAAAACTGAAATTCCTAAAGCTATAGGCACATCAATATTTAAAATTTTATGACGTAACCCTTTATATGCCGATATAAAATAATCTTTAGCAGAATAAAACACTACTGGAATTGCCATTACAAACATTAAATACCTAAACAAATGTTTGTATTTTTCTAACCAAAATTCATCTACCTGAAAATATTCTGGAAAAGATAATAGCATAATATTACCAAATGAAAAAGCAGCAATTGAAACTTGATATATTAACGTTTTGTCAACAGTACTTTTTCTTCCTTCATCATCATCTAAACTAATATAAGGTTCGTAACCTATAGAAGTAATAAGTTCCACCACATCTTTTAAAGTTGTAGAACTGTTTTTAAAAGTTATACGAACCGTTTTTTTAGGAAAATTAACCATAGAAGTGGTAACCCCATTATTTAACTTATTTAAATTTTCTAACACCCAAATGCAAGAACTGCAATGAATACTTGGAATATAAAATTCAGCAACTGAAGTAGTACCATCATCAAACTCTAATAGCTTTTCAATAATTTCAGGTGTTTCTAAATAATTATATTTACCTTTAATATCACTTGGAATAGTTCCTGGTGAAGCTTCAAAATCATAATAACAAGTTAACTCGTTTGCATTTAATATTTCATAAACTGTTTTACACCCGTTACAACAAAATTTTCTTTCATCAAACTCAATTGGTTTTTTACCACAATCGGCTCCACAATGATAACAATTATTTTGGCTCATAGTTTTTTAAATACACCACAAAACTATTCAATTATTCCCTTTTAAGTATGATAAATATCATTTAATTTTGTACCTTTGAGCGTTTTACTACAAGATTAATTTAATCGAGATTATATGTCAAAATGTGGACAATGTATTATGAAGCGTTTTAACGCTTTGAAAACTTTAACTCACGAAGAATTAGAAAGATTTTCAGAACATAAAACTTCACTCCTCATAAAAAAAGGTGAGAATTTAATGACTGAAGGAAACTCTATTAATGGGCTCTATTGTATTAGGGATGGAAAATGTAAATTGACTAAATTAAATACTAACGGTAAAGAACAAATCATTAAATTTATTAAAGGTGGTGATATTTTAGGCCATAGATCTATTCTAAGTGATGAGCCTGTAGGTTTAAATGCTACTGCCTTAGAAGATATGCATGTTTGTTTTATTCCTAAAGGCGATATTTTAGATTCTATAAGAGACAACCCTCAATTTTCTTTAAATTTAATACGCAATATATCGCTTCAATTAAGTCAAGCAAATACTTCTATTTCACAAATGGCACAAAAACCTGTAAAGGATAGACTTGCTGAAACTTTATTAAATTTAGAGGATATTTTTGGAATTGATAATGAAGGTTGTATTGATGTAGTTTTAACCAGAGAAGAGATTGCTAATACTATTGGAACTGCAACAGAATCTGCTATTAGATTATTGTCTAACCTTAAAAAAGATGGCGTTATAGATTTAATAGGAAAAAAAATTAAAATTATAAATAAAAATATGCTTAAAAACCTTTCAGAAGGTTATTAAAGAATTACTATTATATAATACAAATAAAAAAAGACCTTTTAATTAAAAGGTCTTTTTTTATTTGTATTTCTTTATAAATTAAATCATTGATGCTGCGATACGTTTATAAATACCTTTTTCAAGTTTAGATCTAATTGCTGAGAAAGATTCAATAGTTTCTTTTACATCATCTAAATTATGAGTTGCCGTTGGAATTAACCTAAGAATAATTAATCCCTTAGGGATAACAGGATATACCACTATAGAACAGAAAATTCCATAGTTTTCTCTTAAATCATTTACCATAGCCATAGCTTCAGGTATATCACCCTCTAAAAATACAGGCGTTACACAAGTATTTGTTTTTCCAATATTAAAACCATTTTCTTTTAACCCATTTTGAAGAGCGTTTACATTTTCCCATAACTTGGCCTTAAGTTCTGGCATTGTTCTAAGCATATCCAAACGTTTTAAAGCTCCTTTTACCATTGGCATTGGTAAAGATTTTGCAAACATTTGAGAACGCATATTGTATTGTAAGTACTGAATTATATCTTTATCTGCCGCAAAAAAAGCGCCTATTCCTGCCATAGATTTTGCAAAGGTTGCAAAGTACACATCAATTTCATCTTGCACACCTTGTTCAAAACCTGTTCCTCTTCCTCCTTCTCCTAAAGTTCCAAAACCATGTGCATCATCAACTAATAATCTAAAATTATATTTGGTTTTTAAAGCGGCTATTTCTTTCAATTTACCTTGTTCACCCCTCATACCAAAAACACCTTCTGATATTACTAAAATACCGCCATTGTTTTCTTCTGCAATTTTAGAAGCTCGTTGCAAATTCTTTTCTAAACTTTCTATATCGTTATGTTGATATGTAAAGCGTTTACCATGGTGTAATCTAACCCCATCAATAATACAAGCGTGTGAATCGATATCATACACAATAACATCATGTTTGCTAACTAAAGCATCAATTGCAGAAACCATACCTTGATATCCAAAGTTTACTAAATATGCTGCTTCTTTATCAACAAATTCAGCACATTCTTTTTCTAATTGTTCATGGTATTTCGTATGCCCTGACATCATTCTAGCACCCATTGGATATGCCATTCCATATTCTGCAGCAGCCTCTGCATCAGCTTTTCTAACTTCAGGGTGATTTGCTAGACCTAGATAATCGTTAATACTCCAAGTAATTACATTTTTACCATTAAAAACCATTCTATTAGAAATTTCACCTTCTAACTTTGGAAAAACATAATAACCTTCTGCTTGCTTAGCCCATTTCCCTAACGGACCTTTGTCTTTTATAATTCTTTCAAATAAGTCTTTCATTGTATATATTTAAACATAAATAGCACTTTTAAAAGCATATTTACGATAGTGCAAATTACGTAATTTTTTTTATGCTATTCAAATGTAAATTAAACAAAAAAAGAGCTGAAAAAAATTTCCAGCTCCTTTTAATTAATTTATATTTTATTTACTTAATGTATTCAACTTGTTCATGAGCTTGTTTTTTTGCGTCAAAAAAACCTTGCTCTTTCATCCAATCATCACTATAAATTTTCTCCATATACCGAGAACCATGGTCTGGCAGAATTAATACTACTTTAGAATTTTCATTAAACATTCCCATCTCATTGTATTGCATAGCTGCTTGTACAACAGCACCACTTGTATAACCTGTAAATAGCCCTTCAGTTATCGCTAATTCTCTAGCTCTATGTGCAGCAGACTCATCTGTAACTTTTTCAAAGGTATCAATAACATCAAAATTAGTTGCTGTAGGAATTAAATTTTTTCCTAATCCCTCAATTCTGTATGGGTAAATTTCATTTTTATCAAATTCTCCTGTTTCATGGAATTTCTTTAAAATAGATCCAAAAGCATCAACTCCTAAAACTTTTACTTTAGGATTTTGTTCTTTTAAATACTTAGCCACACCTGAAATTGTTCCTCCTGTACCACTAGCAGCAATCAAATGAGTGATTTCCCCATTTGTTTGTTTCCATATTTCAGGACCAGTAGATCTGTAATGAGCTTCTGTATTTAAGTCGTTAAAATATTGATTAATGTATACTGAATTAGCTGTTTCATTATGCAATCTTTTGGCAACTTCATAATAAGAGCGAGGATCGTCTGCACTAACATGCGCTGGACATACATAAACCTTGGCTCCCATAGCCTTTAACATGTTAATTTTTCCAGCGGAAGCTTTAGAATTAACAGCTAAAATACACTTATAACCTTTAATAATACTAACTAAAGCCATACTAAAGCCAGTATTTCCTGAAGTAGTCTCTATTACAGTACTACCTTTTTTTAGTATTCCTTGGCGTTCAGCTTCTTCAATTATATACAATGCAATTCTATCTTTCATAGAATGTCCAGGGTTAAACCCTTCATACTTAGCATAGAAATTACCTGTAAGGTTTTTGGTTATTTTATTAAGCTTAATTAAAGGAGTACTACCAATAAGGTCTAGAATATTGTTACTTATACCGGTATTTTGTGTCATTTTTAAGAGTTTAATTCAAAATATGAAATATTCAAAAAATGAATTATGAATAATAATCTACAACGTGCAAATTTAATAATATTTTTTTAAAATTATGATTTTCCTTCTAAATCTATTAGAAAACTATAATCTCTAGCTGTTTCTTTTAATGAATCAAAACGCCCAGAAGCACCGCCATGACCGGCTTCCATATTGGTATGCATCAATAAAATATTTTTATCTGTTTTAAACTCTCTAAGTTTTGCTACCCATTTTGCTGGTTCAAAATATTGCACTTGAGAATCATGTAAACCAGTTGTTACAAGCATATTCGGATAATTTTGTCTTGATACATTATCATAGGGTGAATATAATTTCATATAATCATAATATTCTTTTTCATTAGGATTTCCCCATTCATCATATTCGCCCGTTGTTAAAGGTATTGAGTCATCAAGCATCGTGGTTAAAACATCAACAAAAGGGACAGAAACTAAAACTCCATGAAACAGCTCAGGATTCATATTAATAACAGCTCCCATTAATAAACCTCCAGCCGATCCACCACTTGCATATAAATGATTTTTAGACGTATATCCTATTGATATTAAATGCTTTGCACAATCTATAAAATCGGTAAACGTATTCATTTTATGAAATAGTTTACCTTCATCATACCATTTTCTACCTAAATATTCACTTCCACGCACATGAGCAATTGCAAATACAAAACCTCTATCCAACAAGCTTAAACGTGTAGTGCTAAAACCAGCATCAATAGTATAGCCATAAGATCCGTATCCGTACAATAACAATGGGGTATTTTTGGTTAAAGAGGTATTTTTATGATGGACTAATGAAATAGGAATTTTAGTTCCATCTTTTGATGTTGCCCAAATTCTTTCACTTATATAATTCTGTTTATTAAATTTACCTCCTAAAACTTCTTGCTCTTTCTTTATTTCTTTTGTTTTATTATCTACATTAAAATCTATTACACTACTTGGAGTTGTCATTGAATTATATCCATAACGAATAATATTAGTATCGAACTCAGGATTGTAATAAACACCAGCAGAATAGGTTTCTTCATCAAAAGGCAAGTAAAAATCTTCAGAATCATTCCAACGAATAATTCTAATTTTATTTAAACCATTAAAACGCTCTTCAACTACTAAAAAGTCTTTAAAAATGGAAATATCTTCCAACAATACCTCTTCTCTATGTGGTATCACATCATACCAGTTTTCTTTTAATGTAGCCTCTTCTGTGGTTTTCATTAATTTAAAATTGGTAGCATTGTCTTTATTTGTAAGTATGTAAAAACTCACCCCATAATGCGCAATATTATATTCTAAATCACGCTCTCGTGGTTGAAAAATTCTAAATTTTCCTGTTGGGTTATCAGCTTCTAAAATATGATATTCTGTTGAAACCGTGCTAAAAGAACCTATGATTAAATATTTATCTGATTTTGATCGATAAACATAAGCACTAAAAGTTTCATCCTTCTCAAAATAAATTTCTACATCTTCTGAAGGATCTGTTCCTAATACATGTCTAAATATTTTTTCACTACGTAAAGTAATTGGATTTTTTTGGGTATAAAAAATTGTTTTATTATCATTTGACCAAGATGAGCTTCCTGTAGTATTCTCTATTTTTTCAGGAAATATTTCACCTGTTTCTAGATTTTTAAATTGCAACGTGTATTGCCTTCTACTTACGGTATCAACACCAAAAGCAATATACTTATTATTTGGACTTACCGACATTCCAGAAAGTTTAAAATATGTATGTCCTTCGGCCATTTTATTAACGTCGAACATAATTTCTTCTGAAGCTTCTAAAGTTTCTTTTTTACGAGCATAAATGGGGTATTGCATCCCTTTTTGATAACGTGTAGTATAAAAATATTTATTTTTTTTATAAGGAACTGACTCGTCATCTTCTTTAATACGAGATTTCATTTCTTGAAATAAATCTTCTTGAAATTGCTTTGTATGAGCTGTTTGAGAATTGTAATAGGTATTTTCGGCATTTAAATATCCTATAACTTTTGGGTTTTCTTTTTCATTTAGCCAATAATAATTATCAATTCTAACATCCCCGTGAATTTCTAACTTCTTTTCAATCTTCTCTGCCTTTGGCGGTCTTAACATCATATACTTTAACGAATATTTTCTCTCAGCCGCAAAAATACTATATTTGCGCTTGTAACTTGTTAAATTTAAATAAAATGTTTGGAGATTTTTCTAGTATGATGGGAAAGCTTAAAGAAGCTCAAGAAAAAATAGAAGCAACAAAAGCAAGATTAAATACTATTTTTGTTGATGGTGAAGCAGGTAATGGCAAGGTCAAAGTTTCAGTTACTGCCAATAGATTGGTGAAAAGTATTTCAATAGCCGAAGAATTAACTGACAAAGAGGAAATTGAAGATTATTTAGTTTTAGCTTTAAATAAAGCACTAGATAAAGCCAATACCATTAGCGAAACTGAATTAGCTGCCGCCGCCAAAGATGGAATGCCTAACATTCCAGGAATGGATTTATTTAAATAGGACTCTTTTAAAATGTTAATTAAAAAATTCATCTTTAAAACCTATTAAATACACTTTTTCTTGTGCTCTAGTTACTGCAGTATACAACCATCTTAAATATTCTATATTTTGCCCATCTGGTAAATATGGTTGTTCAATAAATACTGTTTTCCACTGCCCTCCTTGCGATTTATGACAAGTAACAGCATAAGAAAACTTAACTTGCAAGGCGTTAAAATATTTACTCTTTTTGATTCCCAAAAATTGTTTGTATTTTGATTTTTCATGAGCAAAATCCTTCCCCACTTCTTGATACAGTTTATTTGATTCTTCATAAGTAAGTGAAGGTGATTCAGATGTTAAAGTATCTAATAATAAAACAGTATCAAATGGTTTTTGATTTGGGTAATCAATCATTCTAACTTTCACTTCTGCAAACCTAAATCCATACAATTCTTTGGTGTTATAAATTTGTAAAACTTCACAAATATCTCCATTAGCAATAAAACCTGCATCACTAGAATCTTTTAACCAGAAATAATTATTTTTTACTACCATCACAAAATCTCCAGTTGAAATCTCATTTTCTTGCCCTCTAATTTTACTTCTAATTTGCTGGTTGTATTGATTGGCTCTTTTATTAGAACGTACAATAAAAGCGGTATCTTCTACTCCAATATTATCGTAAGCAGTATTAATAGCATCTTCTATTTCATACCCATCAACTAGTCTAATCAAATCAGGAAAACCTAACTGAAATTTAAATTCATCAAAGCCATTATTCGCTAAAATTAAACGCAGCTCTGTAGCATTTATTAAAATTCCTGAATCTGAATGTTGTCGCATTACTTCATTTAATTCAATTTCAGTTACTATTTTATTATAATTTAACTCCAATTTTTGTGCATCAAGAGCTGGACTAATTGATAATTTTACAGGAGGTAACTGAGCTGTATCTCCAATAAAAATAATTTTACAATTTACACCTGAATATACATATGACATTAAATCATCTAATAATGAACCGTTTTCGAACAACTTAGCATTGCTAGGACTATCAGGAATCATAGAAGCTTCATCTATAATAAAAATAGTATTGGTATGTTTGTTTTGTTGTAAGGTAAAATCTACCCCACCCGCTTTATTTTTTTTAGGAAAATAGATTTTTTTATGAATTGTAAACGCCTGCCTATTTGAATAACCTGAAATAACTTTAGCAGCTCTTCCTGTTGGCGCTAATAAAACAGCCTTTTTCCCTATTTTCCATAAATTATTAACTACCGTACTAATTGTGGTTGTTTTTCCTGTTCCTGCATATCCCTTTATTATAAAAAGTGTTTCTTTACTCTTATCAAAAATAAATTCAACTAAATTTTCCAGTAATAATTCTTGCGAATTTGTAGGTTTAAATGGAAACTTATCTACGAGTGTTTTATAAAATTCAGTGGGAGTTTTTGTCATGTTTGTAATAAATTTCAAATATACAAATTGATTTATGCTTAAAAGTTTTTCTCATTAAAAAAAATTTGTAGATTTGCGTACACACATAAAATTAACATACACAAAAATGACAACAGTTCTAATAATAATAGCTGGTATTATAGTTACAGGCTTTTTGGCTTATGCAATTGTAAATTTTATTCCAAAAAAATTACATTGGATAATCTCAATAATTTTAATTGCCTTAGCGGCTTTTTTAGTTTATAAAATTAATTTTGAAATTTTAAAACCTATCAAGTTTAATAAAGAGAAAAAAGTAAAATATGCTAAAGTAATTAATAATTTAAAAATCCTTCGTGATGCTGAAGTTGCTCATAAAAAAGTAATTGGAACGTACACTTCTGATGGTGAGGCTCTTATTAAATTTTTAGATACAGCAAAATACGCATTAACTCAAACTAGAAACGTTCCTAAAACAATAAATGTTGGTGGTGGTATTACAAAAGAAATTGAAGAAAGAGTTGTTGATACTATTGGTTACGAAGATGTTAGAGCCTATTTTGTTGGAAGAGATTATAAAAATATGCTAAACATTCCAGGAACTGATCAAAAATTTAAAATAGAAATTGGTGAAATTGAAAAAATTGCTGGTTTAAAAGCTCAAGTTTTTGAAATTAAAGTTGATAAAGCCCTTATTTTAAAAGGAATGGATATTAACCTAGTAAAACAAGAAAAAGAAGCCATTGGCGGTGAAGAAGTTAGAGGTGAGTATATTAGAGTTGGTTCATTAACAGAAGTAAGTGAAGACGGTAACTGGCCTCCATTTTATGATAAAGGAGATAAAAAAGATAGCGAATAAAAATATAGATTTTTTTAATCTAGAAGAAAATCATTTATCCATCCAACTTAGTTTGGATGGATTTTCTTTTTGTATCTATAACAAAATTGTAAATGAATTTGGTTACTTTGCTAAATTTGAATTTGACAATCAAAACGGTATTTCCCCTTATAAACATTTAGAATTTGTAGAAGAAATTTTTAAAAAAGAGAAAATTCTTCAATTAAAGTTTAACTCGGTAAGTGTAGCACATTTTAATAACTTAGTAACGCAAGTTCCTAAGCCTTTTTTTGATAAAGAATATTTACCAGATTATTTAAAGTATTCTGTCAAAGTTTTAGAAAACGATTTTATTACTTTTGATGAAATAAATAATTCTGAAATTGTTAATGTATATATTCCATTTGTAAATATCAATAATTTTTTATTAGATCATTATGGCTCCTTTATATTTAAGCATTCCTCTACTGTTTTAATTGAAAAATTATTAAACGAATACAAAAATTCTGATGGAGATTTCTGTTTTGTGAATGTTACTAACAACAACTTTGAGATTGTGGTTTTAAAAGAAAAAAAATTTAAACTTTTTAACTGCTTCAACTTTAGTACAAAAGAAGATTTTATTTATTACATACTTTTTACAGCTGAACAATTAGAATTAAATCCAGAAGAACTTAACCTAGTACTAATGGGAGATATTGAAAAAGAATCTGAGTTGTACACCATCCTTTACCAATATATTAGAAATATTAATTTCTACTCACCTTCAAAAAAATCTACAAGCCTTAACGAATTGTCGGTGCATTCACAATTTATAGTATTGAATCAATTTTAAAATATGCGTATAATTTCTGGAAAATATAAAAGTAAACGTTTACAAGCACCCAAAAATTTACCTGTAAGACCAACTACTGACATGGCTAAAGAGGCTTTGTTTAACATTATTAACAACCTGTATTATTTTAGTGATATAAATGTACTTGATTTATTTGCTGGTACTGGTAATATAAGCTATGAATTTGCATCAAGAGGTACAGCCCAAATTACGGCTATTGATGCTCATTTTGGTTGTATTAAATTTATTAACAATACAGCTAAAGAACTTAATTTTGACATTAGTACCTTTAAATCTGATGTATTTAAATTTTTAGAAAAATCGACGGGTACTTATGATATTATTTTTGCTGATCCACCTTATGATTTTGAAGTTGATAAATTTGAGCGCATTGCTACATTAGTTTTTGAAAATAAATTACTTTCAGAAAACGGAATTTTAATAATTGAACACTCCAAACATACAGATTTAACAAAACATAAAAGGCTTAGCTACCAAAAAAAATACGGAGGAAATATGTTTAGCTTTTTTGAAAATGAAGTTCTAGAAATTAACAACTAAAACAATTCTTTAATTACTTGCTTTTCTGTAACTCCTTCAGCTTCTGCCTTATAATTTTTTACAATTCTATGTTTTAAAATAGCATAAGCAACTGCTTGTACATCTTCTATATCAGGCGAAAATTTACCACAAACTGCTGCGTTTGCTTTTGCTCCTAAAATTAAGTTTTGAGAGGCTCTTGGACCAGCTCCCCAATCAATATAATTATTTACAATTGTTGGTGCGTTAGGTGTGTTAGGACGAGTTTTAGAAACCAATTTCACTGCATATTCAATCACATTATCAGCAATAGGAATTCTTCTAATTAAATGTTGGAAATTATTAATTTCTTCAGCAGAAAGCAATGGTTGAACTTCATTTTTTATATCATTGGTTGTGCTTTTAACCACTTCAACTTCTTCATTAAAACTAGGGTAATCTAAATTTATAGAAAACATAAAACGGTCTAGCTGAGCTTCAGGCAATGGATACGTTCCTTCTTGTTCTATAGGATTTTGAGTGGCCAATACAAAAAATGGTTTTGCTAATTTATGATGGTGACCAGAAACCGTTACCGAATGTTCTTGCATAGCCTCAAGTAAAGCTGCTTGGGTTTTTGGTGGCGTACGATTAATTTCATCAGCTAAAATGATATTGCTAAAAATTGGTCCTTTTATAAATTTAAAGTGGTTGGTTTCATCTAAAATTTCACTTCCTAAAATATCTGATGGCATTAAATCTGGAGTAAATTGAATTCTCTTAAAATCTAAACCCAATGTTTTAGCTATGGTATGTACCATCAATGTTTTAGCTAGTCCAGGTACTCCAACCAATAATGAGTGTCCTCCACTTAAAATAGAAAGTAAAATGTGATCAACAGCTTTTTTTTGACCAATAATTACTTTTCCAATTTCATTTTGAAGTGCTTTATGCTTTTCAACCAACTTTTTTAATGCAGCAACATCAGACATATTATTCCTTTTTCCAATTATTTTTAAAGGTACATTTTTTAAAATCTTTATTGATTTTAATGTAGGTATCAATAATTTTATCTTTTGCCCATTTTTCAACGGTTTCTTCTTGCTTTTTTTGAAGTGCTAATTGTTGGATTTTTTCGTAATCTTTAGTGAAATTAGCTGTATGGGTATCATCCTTACTTTTTAATAGCAAAATTTTATGCATTTTTTCTCCACCCCTAACCTCTTCATAAAAAGGTTCTGTTATTTCACCTGCTTTTAAATTATTAACTTTGGCATATAAATCTGGCCCAATTAAGGTTAAATCAAAACGTGTATCGTTTGTATTAGGATTTAAAATTAAGCCCTTATTATTTTTAGTATCCTCATCGTCAGAATATTTTAAAACTGCATCTTCAAATGTTATTTCTCCTTTTAAAATTTCTTCACGAATTTTGGCTAACTCTTCTTTAGAAGCCTGTAATTCTGCTACACTAATTTTAGGTTGCATTAAAATATGACGTACATCGCGTTCTTGACCTTTAATTTTTTCTACTTGAATAATATGGTATCCAAAACCTGATTCAAATGGTTCTGAAATTTCACCTTCATCTAAACTAAAAGCAACTTCTTTAAACTCTTTAATAAAACCACTTTCGCGAGTAATGGTGTATTTACCTCCAGCACCAGCACCGTTACCAGATACCGCTGGATCATCAGAATTAATTATTGCTTTTAAACGAAAGCTATAACCTTCTTCAATTTCTTTTTTAAGTTCATTTAACTTATTAATTACTCGTTCAACCTCTTCTTCAGATGGTTTTACATATTTTACTATTTGTGCTAATTCTATTTCGGCACTAAACTCAGGTAAATTGTTATCTACTTCTAAATTTTTAAAATAAGTTCTAACTTCTTCAGGTGTGACATCTATTTTTTCAGTAATGGTCGCTCTTTCTCTTTTAATAAGTAGTTGCTCCCTTTGTATACCTGCCAATTCAGTTCTTAACTCTTCTTCATCACTAAAACCATAATATTCAATTGCTTTTTCTACAGATCCTAATTGCTGAGCAAAATAGGCAATGTTACGCTCAACTTCGCTATTTACTTCTGGATCAGAAACTACAATACTATCAACTACTGCATGATGTGCTAGCAATTTTTGTGTCATAATTTCTTCTAAAATTTCACAATCAGAAATATTAATTTTACCTTCTATTCTACTTTGAAGTTCTTTTTTAAACTTGTCAATGTCAGAATCTAAAACTATATTCTTTCCTACTACAACTGCTACTCCATCAACTTTAATTCTTTCTTGTGCCTTTGCACTAATAAAAAATAGGAATAAGATAAGTCCAATAATATGTTGTTTCATTTTAATATATTTCAAATTGTTGTTTTTTATTTGCATCATCAATTAATGTTTCTTCAATATTTTTTAATAATAACAGTTTACGCTGGTGTAATATCATTTGCTTTATGGTGGGTTCCATATAGCTTTTTGGTGCTATTTCATTTCTATTTAACACCTGTTTAATGGTCACCAAATATAAGCTTAATGAATCTTCTTTTTGAATAAAATTATCTTTTTTTAGCAATTCTTGTTTTTCTATTGCTTTTAAAATTGGGAGTTTAACTATTAAATCTCTATATTTTACCCAAATTGAATCGTTGAGATGATAAGAATTAAGGTTGAATTCTTTAGCTTGAAGACTGTCTAAATCTTCTTTTTTAGTTGATTTAAATAGTTTTATCAATTCTTTTTTGTTATTAATGTCTTTCCCAAATTTTATAAACTTCACTTTAACCAACTCTTCATTTAGCCTAAAATTTTGGTTATTCTCATTGTAAAATTGCGCTAAATCACTTTCAGAAATTTCGGTATCTAAATATTCATTTACAACACCTTCTTTATACGCATTTATGTATAAATCTTCACGATACTTTTTTACTAAGTTGTCAAATTTCTCAGCTTTATTTTCTAAATTTATTTGAGCTTTAGACAATAATAATTGTTGTTTTATCCAATTATTTATATAATTATTGGTTAACAAAATACTATCTTGAGAAGTAATTTCTGAGCTGTAAATGTTTTTTAAATCTTTTTTATACAAGTAATTATTATTCACTCTTGCAACAGGTTCATTTGTCTCCTTTTTAATAGTGAAATAATCACATGATTGGAATAAAAATAGTACTCCTATTAAAATTATAACTGGTTTCAATTTACTTAAAATTTGTTTTTAAAATTTTCTTTTTTTCTGAATTGTTAAATTTAACGTTATATTTTTTATGAAGCTCATTAATCCATATTTTTTCTAACTCATTTTGATAATCGGTAATAACAATTCCTTTGATGCTTTCAAACGCTTTATTTTTATATTTATCCTCTTTGTGTAATGCATAAAAATGAATGAGGCCTTCATTTTCTTTAGATTTTGTCCAAACTTTTTTTTCTAATAAATCAAAAAGTAACAAACCTTCTTTAAACTCTTTAAAAATAGCAGCAAATTCTGCATTTGTTTTTTCAATATTTTCTTTATAATAATTTAAAATTTCGTTTTCTTTAAATAAACTAAAGGCTATATAAATATCCGATAAGTTATTTCTTTTTAAATAATTAATAAATTTAAGTTGATTAATTTCTTTTGTTTCTATGGTTAATAATAGCTTTTGGAAATTTTTATTATTGTTTTTCCAATCATCAATTTGAAATTGACGCAATGCATTTTTATTAACATTAATTGCATATAGCTTAGATAATTTATTAATAAGTGATTTTTCAATCAATTTTGAGCGTTCATCCTTTTCAATTTGCTGTCTTATTTTACTTTTAAGTTTATCGAAACTTTCTAATGGGTACTTTTTAATTAATTTTATAATATGCCATCCAAATGGTGTTTTAAATGGCTTAGAAATAGTATTTTCATTAGTTAAAGAAAATGCCATATCTGTAAACTCTTCAATCATTTGACCTGTTCCAAATTTAGGCAATTTACCCCCATTAACAGCACTGGCTCTATCTTCAGAAAGCTTTGTTGCTATATTTTCAAAATTAGTTTTATTTATTACAAGTTCTTTATAAATTGAATCAATTGTAGTTTTGCTTTTTCCGGTATCACCTTCAATCATAATATGAGCAACTTCAACTTCTCCCCTAGCTTTTCTTATATTATGAACTTTTAAAATATGATATCCAAATTTTGTTCTAAAGGGCATAGAAATTTCAGAAATTGGTGTTGAATATGCAATATTTTCAAAAGGATAAACCATTTGTAAAGCTGTAAAATATCCAATATTTCCATTATTTTGACTAACTGTAGGATCCTCAGAATATTTTTTTGCAACTTCAGAAAAACTTGAACCTTTCAATACTAAATCTCTTGCTTGAAGCAATTTATTATATGCCTCTAATGTATCCGAAAAGGTGTAATTTGGTTTTAAATTTATTAAAATATGACTTACTTCTACTTCTTTTTGCAATCTTTCATAAGCTTCATTAACCAACTTTTCAGTTGTTTGTTCATCTTTTAAATAGGGTAATATTAATTTGCTTTTATAAGTATTTAATTCTCTCCTAAATTTAGGTAAAGTATCCAGCTTTAAATCTTTAGCTTCTTTTACTTTTAATTTATATGTTACAAATAGGTTTAAATAAGTTTCAATAGAATTTTCTTCAGACGAAGGCATTAAAGTTTGGTTTTTTTTATACACTTTTAAAAACTCATGGGTATAAAAAGGTTCATTATTGATAGTAAACAAAACTTTTTCTTTTTCCTGAGAAAAAGTTTTAGAGATGATAAAAAGAAAAATAATAATTACATATTTTAATTTCATAAAATAATTTTACCAACTTTAATTTATACTAAATAATGTGTTAAAAAAACGCTGCAATTTATTTTATATTATTATGAATTGCTGTTAAAAGAATCACAAAGATATAATTCCTTCAATTTTTTCTGCAGCTTGGTATTTTAAAATAATATCATCTGCTTTTTTCATAACAATATGAATTGAAACACTGGTGTATTTACCTGTTCTTGATGAAGTTTTATTAATAACAGCTCCTTGATAGTTAAATAAATCTTCTACTTGCTGAATTTTATTTTCATCTGTTGGAACTATAAATTTAAATAGATACTTTGTTGGAAAAGTTGTATCCTTCTTCAATTTTTTCTTTAACTTTTTATAAAATTGCGCTCTATTGTCCATTCTATTTTTTTACAAATAAGAGAAGCAAATATAATACCACCTTAATAATGTTAATATTTAGCTGACAAAATTACATTATTATTTTTAGTATAATTTAACGAATACCTTATTTTTGTGTTATGCAAAAGAAAATAGTCATTACTGGAGGTCCTGGCACTGGAAAATCAACTGTAATTGAAGAATTAGCAAGACGTAATTTTTTGTGTATGCCAGAAATTTCTAGAGAAGTTACTTTAAATGCACGTAAAAAAGGTATTGAACAATTATTTTTGACCAAACCTCTACTTTTTAGTGAAATGCTTTTAGAGGGTCGTATTCATCAATATACCGATGCTGAAATCAAAAATAATGATATCGTTTTTTTTGATAGAGGAATTCCAGATGTACATGCTTATATGAATTATATTAGTATTGATTATCCTAAAACTTACATTCACAAAAGTAATTTATACCGCTATAATTATATTTTTTTAATGCCTCCTTGGGAAGATATTTACATATCGGATAACGAACGTTATGAAAATTTTGAACAAGCCTTAGCTATACATAACCATTTAGAAAGAACTTACAAAGAATTAAATTACAACATTATTGAAGTTCCAACTGGAACGGTAACCAAAAGAACCGATTTTATTTTAGCGTGTATTAAACAATGAATACACCTTTACACATATTAAAAAAATATTGGAATTATAACGAATTTAGAACTCCACAACAAACAATAATTAACAATGTTTTAGATGGTAAAGATACATTAGTTTTATTGCCCACAGGAGGTGGTAAATCTTTATGTTATCAAGTTCCTGCTATGATTTTAGAAGGAGTTTGTATTGTAATTTCCCCCTTAATTGCACTTATACAAGACCAAGTAAATAGTTTAAAAGAAAAAAACATTAAGGCTATTGCTTTAACCTCACAACTTACACAAGAAGAAGTAATTGTAGCTTTTGACAATCTGCAGTTTGGAGGGTATAAATTTTTATACTTGTCTCCTGAAAAATTACAATCTAGTTTTGTTCAAGAAAAAATCAAACAACTTCAGGTTTCATTATTTGCAATAGATGAAGCCCATTGCATATCTGAATGGGGACATGATTTTAGACCTTCTTATCTTCAATTAAAGGTTTTAAAAAAATTACATCCCAAAACACCATTTATAGCCTTAACTGCTACCGCAACAAAAAGAGTATTGGAAGATATTCAATTACAACTAGAAATACCCAACGCCACCGTTTTTAAAAAATCATTTCAAAGAAAAAATTTAAGTTATAGTGTTCTTTTTACCGAAGATATTTATGGTAAATTACTTCAAATTTTAAAAAAACTAAGTGGTTCAAGTATTATTTATACCAACAGTAGAAAACAAACCAAAACAATTAGTAATCTTCTACAGATCAATAAATTTAAAAGTAGTTTTTACCATGGTGGTTTATCATTTTTAGAAAAAAATGAAGCCTTTTCTAAATGGATGAATGATGAAACTCCTGTAATGGTGGCAACCAATGCTTTTGGAATGGGCATTGACAAACCTAATGTAAGAGCAGTTATTCATATAAATATTCCTAATAGTTTAGAAAATTTTATCCAAGAAGCTGGAAGAGCTGGAAGAGATGGAGAAAAAGCATACTCTATCCTTTTAACAAACAACACACAACTTTTTGAAACAACTTCAAAATTTGAAAGCACCATAGCTTCTGTAAAATTTGTTAAAAAAGTATATTCACATTTAAATCAATATTATAAAGTTGCTTTAGGTGAAACACCAACAACCCCATTTAATTTTACACTTCAAGAATTTTGTCATACCTACCAATTAAACTTATTGCAAACTTATAATGCTATTAAAATTTTAGAAAAAGAGAGTATTTTAATTTTAGATGAAAATTACAGTAAAAGATCAACGTTAAAATTTATAATTAGCAGTAAACAATTAATTCATTATATAAATGAGCATCCTGTAAAAGGAGAACTAATTAAATTAATTTTAAGAAGTTACGGTGGAATTTCAGAACACCATACTATAATAAATGAATTTAATTTAGCTAAAAAACTAACAATCAATAAAAGTGATGTTGTCAATCATTTAAACGATTTAAATTCCTATGGAATTGTTGAGTATCTTTTTGAAGATAATAGTTCTAAATTGTTATTTTTAGTTGCACGAGAAGATGATTACACCATAAATAGTATTTCAAAAAGTATTCAAAAACGAAATCAAGTAAAATTTGATAAATTAAATGCAACGATAGCATATATAAGAAATATTAAAACCTGTAGAAACATTCAGTTATTAGCTTATTTTGATGAAACTAGTTCAACACCTTGTGGTCAATGCGACGTATGTAAAACAAAAACTACTAAACCTAGTTCCGTAAAAGATATTATTCAAGAAATAATTGAGCTTTTAAAACACCATCCTTTATCCTCAAAAGAACTAGTTACCCAATTAAAGTACTCCGAAACCGAAGTTTTAAATTCACTAAAAATATTATTAGAAAAAAATAAAATAACCATAACTTCGCAAAATAAATTTAAAAGTAACTTTTAATGAAAGATTTGAGAATTGTATTTATGGGAACTCCTGATTTTGCTGTTGCAACATTAGATGCACTTATAAAAGCTAATTTTAATATTGTTGGCGTAATTACAGCACCTGATAAACCTGCAGGTAGAGGAAGAAAGCTAAATGAATCTGCAGTGAAAAAATATGCAATTGCACATAATTTAAAGTTACTACAGCCTACAAATTTAAAAAGCGATGATTTTCTTAATGAATTAAAAGCTTTAAGTGTAAACTTACAAATAGTTGTTGCATTTAGAATGTTACCTAAACAGATTTGGCAATTACCAAAATACGGAACTTTTAACTTACATGCATCACTATTACCTAATTATAGAGGAGCAGCACCAATAAATTGGGCAATTATTAATGGTGAAACTAAAACTGGAGTTACTACTTTTTTTATTGATGAAAAAATTGACACTGGTCATATTATTTTACAAGAAGAAACCAATATTCAAGAAGAAGAAACAGTTGGAGAATTGCATGATAAATTAATGAATATTGGAAGTCAATTGGTTGTTAAAACCGTTCAATTAATAGAAAAAGGAAATGTAACCACAAAAAAGCAACCAACTGCAGAAGAAAAACCTGCACCCAAAATATTTAATGAAACCTGCCATATCAATTGGAATGATTATTTGACAAATATTTATAATTTAATACGTGGATTGAATCCATATCCTGCTGCTTGGACAACCCTTATTAATAATGGTGAAGAAATTAAAGTCAAAATTTTTGATGTAAAAAAAGAAATCATTCATCATCAACACAAAACAGGTTTTTTAGTTATTTCTAAAAATGATATTAAAGTTGCCGTAAATGAAGGTTATTTAATAATTGAATCTCTTCAAATTGCTGGTAAACGAAAAATGGATAGTAAAAGCTTATTAAATGGATTTACTTTTCATAAAAATGCAATGTTTAAATAAACCCATATTTTAAAGGGCTTACAGCTTATTTATATAAAAAGCCTCAAGGTTATTAACATTTAGATACATTTATTAACAAAAGAGGTACTTTTTTTAATAAAAACTTGCACAAACCCTTATTCCGTATAACTTTGTTAAGCATTTAAAAGAAAAAAATGTTTAACCAATTAATTTAATATTTAAATTATGAACAAATCAGATTTAATTGATGCTATGGCAGCTGATGCTGGCATCACAAAAGCAGCAGCAAAAGCAGCTCTAGAATCATTAACAGAAAATGTAACAAACACACTTAAAAAAGGTGGAAAAGTTGCATTAGTAGGATGGGGAACTTGGTCTATCTCTAAAAGAGCAGCTAGAACTGGAAGAAACCCTCAAACTGGAAAAACTATTAAAATTGCAGCTAAAAACGTTGTAAAATTTAAAGCAGGTGCTGGATTTAGTGACGCAGTTAACTAATAAATAAGACGACATCTTATTATTTTTAAAACTCTCTAACTTATTAGAGAGTTTTTTTTTTAGATAAAAATTACTATATTTAAACAAAGGTAATTGTATGTTAGAGCTTAATCCATCAAAAGGAAAATTACTTGTTGCAGAACCATCTATTCTAAATGACAAAGAATTTAATAGATCTGTTATCTATTTAACTGAACATAATAAAGATGGATGTATTGGTTTTATATTGAACAAACCAACCGATTTTGTTTTAAAAGATTTAATTCCTGAAATTAATATTGATTATACGATATTTCATGGAGGACCTGTTGAACAGGAAAATTTGTATTTTATGCATAAAGTGCCTCATCTAATTCCAAATAGCATAAAAATTGATAAAAATATTTATTGGGGAGGAGATTTTGATGTACTCACTGAATTATTAAATTCAAAAGAAATTGAAGCAACAGATATTAGATTTTTTTTAGGATATACTGGCTGGTCAATTACTCAACTAGATGAAGAACTTAGAGAAGCTACTTGGGTTGTTGTTAATAATAAATACCCTAACTTATTTAAAGTTAACAGTAATGATATATGGAAAAATCAATTATTAACATTTGGTGGTGAATACCAAATTTGGGCAAACGCTCCAAAAAACCCAGCTTTAAATTAAAACTTCTAGTTCTTCTTTTAGTTCATCTGCTACTTCCGTTTTATAATTACTTTTTTTGTATTTTGTTACAGACTGAATTCCTATAATTGTATTTGTTATAAAAACTTCATTTGCTTTTTGCAACTCAAATGGCGAAATAGGTGTTTCTTCTAAATTATAATTTGGATTTTTAGAAAGTATATCAATTAGTTTTTTTCTAACAATTCCCTTAACACACCCTTCAGTAATTGGAGGTGTTTTTATCTTGTTATCTACTACTATAAAAATATTTCCATTAATTGCTTCAGCAACAAATTTTCTTTCGTTTAATAAAATGCAATTATTTAAATTATTTTCTGAAGCGTATATACTTGCCAAAATATTTGTCAGTTTATTAGTGGTTTTTATTGTTGATAGTAACCCCGAATAGCAATAATAATCTTTAAATAAATCAACTGTATAGCTTGCTTTTTTTTCAACTTGTAACATTGAAGCTTCAACTAAATATTGTACTGAATTATTAATAGGAGTGTACAAACCTCCATTACCTCTGTAAACTATTATTCTTACTCTTGCATTGGTTAACTTATTCTCTCTAACAGTTTTTAAAATTTCTGATTCAAAAAAATCTAACGTAAATGACATAGGAATCTCCATTCGAAGCATTCTCATCGAAGCCATTAACCTAAAATAGTGGTCTTCTAAAAACACAACTCTAGAATTAAATACTTTAATTGTTTCAAACAACGCATCTCCATATTTAAAAGCTCTATTTTCAGCATTAAAAAAAGTTGTTGATTTTTCTAAAAAACTACCATTAAAATTTATCATTACCTCTATTTTAAGAGGCAAATTTACATAAAAAAAACCTTGAATAAATTCAAGGTTTTTTATTTTTAATAACTCGCTATAAACTAAGCTCCTATTGTATGTTTTAATTCATTGATTTGATTTTCCCAAAACATTTTAGATTCTTCAATTTCATCTTCTTCTGAAAAATCTGTAACAATTAAAGAAACGTCTTTAGTAATTTCATCTACTTCAATACGAAATTCAAAAAAAGTTTTATCATCTCCATCTTCTAACCATTTAAATTTAATTTTTTCACCTGGCCGTTCTTGTAGAACTTTAGCTTTTTCTTCAGAAGAATCCCAAATAAACGTATATATTTCTCCGCGTGAATTTACATTATCAGCAAACCATTCTGAAAGTCCAGAAGGGGTTCCGAAATATTGGTATAACATCTGAGGTGATGCGTGTATAGGAAACTCAATTTCAAATTTTACTTTTGTAGACATATTCTCATTTTAAAAGCACAATATATATAAATATTCTATTTAAAAAAAATTTAAATTATTAAAAAAATTAGTCAATAAATTTGCTGCATCAAATTATTTATTTTTATATTTGCACCCTCAATAAATGGCGTGGTAGCTCAGTTGGTTAGAGCGTCGGATTCATAACCCGGAGGTCTGCAGTTCAATTCTGCATCACGCTACAAAATTACACTATTAAAAAAAGCGATTTAGGGTTTCCTAAATCGCTTTTTAAATTTAAAACAAACAATACTTTAGATATTAAAAACTTATTTTTTATTTAAAAAGTTAAATGTTCATTTTTGTAGGCTACCATTCATTTTGCAATTTTCCTCATAGCAATAATATAAAAGCTAGTATTAATAAAATAATGCTTTATATTTACAAGTTACTTATTTAAAATATTATTAATCATTTCTTCAAGTTTACCAGACGATGGCCAAGGAGCAAATACATCCACAATTTTTTGATCTTTATCAATTACAAAAAAACGTGGGATACTAACAACCATATAATCTGAAAGCTCATTTCTATATATTTGAAGCTGATTCCCTTTTACTTCATTCTTTTCAAAATATTTTTTCCAAGTTTTTTCTGTATCTATAGAAAGTGAAATAAATTCTACATTATCATTATTATGAAATTTTTCTTCTAAAGCCTCAAAAGATGGCTTTTCAGCCATACAAGGGCCACACCAAGTTGCCCATAAATCAATAACTACAACTTTTCCCTTATAATCACTTAAATTAACAGTACTTCCATCCAACTTATTAAATTTTAAATCAGATGCTGGACTCCCCTCAGTTATAGCTTCATATTCTTTCTCTTTAAATTCAATTGCATTTATATATTCCTGATTCTTAATTTTACTTTTTTCTTGATTTAATTTTTCTTTAAAAGCTTTTGAATAACCTTCTTTAGAGAATTCTGAAATCAAATTGCCTGTAACAATATATTCCTTTAATTCTTCGCTTAATTCAGGCAAATTAAGTTTAGCTCTAAATGAATCATCTTTTAAATAATATAAAATTGATTGAAAGACTTCTAGTTGTAAATAATCTGTACTATTAAAATCTTTTAAATAAGACTCCATAAATGGTGTTAAATATTCTGAAGCTTCTTGGGTTAAGGTATTATATTGCTCTTCTGTAATATCTCCTGATCTCAATTTATAATAATAAAGATATGTAGTAGATTTCAAGGTATTTACATAATCAAAATTAATACGAGAACTCTCTAAACGTTTAAATTCATCAGAAACATTAGTGAGTGACTTTAAAACATTTAAACGATCCTCTACAACTATTTTAAAAGTCTCTGGCATGTCTTTATAAGACTTAATATTTGCTGACAACTCTTTATTTCCCCAGTAAGAACCTCCTTTTGGATACGGCAATTTTCTTAAAAAATTATTAGCTTCAGCTCCTTTTCCTGTAAATGAGGCTAAATCTCTTCCTTTAGTATCAATATTTGCAACTAAACTATCGCCTGGAGTTAAATAAAAAAAAGTTCTACCAGATTGAAAATAGTTTGGTTCTTCTAGGTCGAAGGTAAAATTAAAATTTGTTTTATTTATTAAAGGAATAGCATAAACAATATCTTTATATAAGGTATTTTTAGCTGTTATATTTTTTAAATATAAAGTATCTTGTTCATAATTGGCTACCGTTCCAACTAGAGTCACTTTTTTAGATTTTTTATCTTTATTAGCTGAATCCTTACAAGAAATTGTAAAAATAACTACACCAAACAAAAGAATTAAAGATTTAAAATTCATATAAAAATTTTTAAAAATTAATTAGTTCAACACCTCTTTTAAAAAGAATTTTTTTGTTGAAAAAAATACAATAATTTGAATGCTATAAATTTAAGCTTAATTAAAAAAGTTTCACTGGCGCTAACAAAAACACCAGTGAAACCAAATGAAACTCAGCTTAATAAGTATTTTGTTTTAAAACATTGTCCGAGGCTATAATATCGGTATCAGGTAGTGGATTAGCATACCTTCTTGAGTTTTTTTCTAATGAAAAATTTACAGGTGTTTCTGCTCCTAAAATTGAACTTCCATTATAAGGGTAAAAAGTTCTAGTTACAACAACATCATCTGAGCTATCTTCATTGTTATTATAGCGTCTAATATCATACCATCTATGTACAAAAGGCATTTCTCTTCTTCGCTCTTCTAAAACTTTCACTAAAGCTTCTGCTTGTGAAGCGGCACTTAAATTAATTATTTCTGAAGGTGCAGACGCATCCATTCTACTTGCCCTTAATTGATTGATTGTTTGAATACCTTGTGTATATGCTCCTGTTCTAACTTGGCATTCAGCTAAAATTAATAACATTTCTGGTACTGATGGACCACTTAAGATGTCTGATCTATGAAAGAAAACATAACCTGGGTAATTGTAAGGAGGATCTACAGCATTTGCTTGTTCGTATGAATATCCTTCAACCATATGGTATTTAAACCTTAAATCATAGGTTTGATTATAAAGTGATAATAACTCTTCAGATGGCCAATATTTCCAAGAGCCATTTGATAACGCTCTAAAGTAATACGATTCTCCCCAAGCTAACATTAAATCAGCTTCTTGTGAATCATGTGTATATGGAAAATCAATACTCACTTGAGTAGGCTCAGGATTAAATATAGTTACTTGCGTAGGTGCATTAGAAAAACTCATATCTGTATTATAATCTCTTAAAAAGTCATATTCATTTAATGCTTCTTGAGCATAAGATTGAGCTTTTTCATAATCATTTAATGCTAAATAATAACGTGCCGCAAAACCATTTACCGCAGCTGTACTTGCTCTCCAAGTACGGTTTAAATCATTTACTTGAGTAAAAGAACGTGTTAATTCTAAAGCTTTATTTAAGTCAGATTCAATAAATTTCCAAGTATCCTCTAAACTTACTCTTTCCATGCTTTCTTCAAAACTGGTAGTTTCTTTTATTGGAAGTCCTAGCTCTTGCTTATTTCCTTCTGTATAAGGTAAACAATAAATGTTTGCTAATTGAAAATAGCTATAGGCTCTAATAAAATGTGCTTCTGCTTTAATTTGTTTCTTTTCAGTATCCTCTCCTGCAACACTTCCTAAATTTTGCATTACTAAATTTGCGGTAAAAATTTTCTCCCATTCACGTGGCCAATAAGGTCTATTGGTATTTGGTAAATATTCTTTGTCCCATGTACCATATTGTAATGAAGTAAGACTGTATGAGCTCGTTGAAGCATCATATAAATCAGTTATAAAACCATAGTCATCTGTTGAAAAAATTAACTCGGAGGCTGGTTCACTATAAAACTCACCATAGTTATTAAGTAGTGCTTCTAAATGTTCTAATTTATCAGGGACAGTAGCTGTAGATTTTGATGGTTCTTCATCTAAAAAATCATTACAACTTGCTACTAAGTTTACTATTAAAATTAATAATATTATATATTTAAAATTTTTCATGTGTTTCTATTTTAAAAATTTAATTGAACTCCAAACGTAACTGTTGTTTGCGGCTTAATAGTACCTCTTGGGTATTCAGGATCTTCACCAAAATCATTAAATAAAATGGTTCCAAGATTATTAGCTTGTGTATAAACTCTAGCTGAATTTAAACCAATTTTATCAATAAATTTTGTTGGTACATTATACGTTAAATTCACCTCTTGAAACCTTATGTGTGAAGCGTCTTCTGTTAAATAGCTCATGTATGGGTAAAAACGATCATAAAAATAATATCTACCCTCTGTTTCAGGAATTGGAATAATTTTGTTTGGATCACCATTAGCTACTTCACTATATTGCCTATTTAAAGGTGTTACTCCTCCAGACATACTTGGATAATTAAAACTCTGTCTTCTAAACACATGTCCAAACTTTGCAGTTACAATAAATGAGAAATCGAAATCATATATTTTAAATGTGTTTCTCATTCCAATATTTGTTGGGGCAACCAAACTACCTTGATCTTCCATATAATTTACTGCATTTCCTGGAGCCCAAGATGTAAGTCCAACTTTATCACCATTTTCACCATAAATTGAAGGCTTCATAATTGGATTAGCATCGGTGCCAAAATTATGCATCCCTGCATACACAAAAGACCACAATGTATTTGCATCATGACCTTCTACGTATGATGTTGTTGGTCCATAGTATAAATCATATTGTCTATAATCTGTTTTAAAGAAGCTTGTAATTTCATTATTATTATGTGAATAATTTATACTTCCTCTCCACTTCACATCTTCTCCAATAATTGATTGAGAAGTTCCTAATTCTATCTCAAACCCTTTATTTAACATTTCTCCATTGTTAAACTTTTGAGTTGTTGTACCGTTTACTGATGCAATTGACTGGTTTACAATCAAATCTGAACCTTTTTTATTATATACATTTAAGGTTCCATTTAGATTTCCTTGCAAAATAGAAAAATCAATTCCTAAGTTAAAAGACTTTGTCTTCTCCCAACGTAAAGTAGGGTTTCCAAAACTTGAAATACCTGCTTCACTTTCTTGAGTTATATCATCTAATGAACCAAAGATATTGATTAACGGTTTAAACGAAGTAGATCTATCAATATTTCCATTTACACCATAAGTACCTCTTACATTAAGTCTGTCTATCCAATTAATATGACTCAAAAATTCTTCTTTCCCTAACTGCCATCCAAAACCAACTGACCAAAATGGATTGTATCTATATTTAGGATCGTCGGTAATTAAGTTAGAAGCATCTGTTCTATAGCTTCCCGTAATGGTATATTTATTATCATAGGTATATCCTAAATTTCCATACATAGAAAATAATCTCGTAGTTCCTTCACTAAAAGAATGTATAGGTCTAAAACTAAAAGGATAAAAGTAAGGAGCATAAACACCTGGTAAATAATCCCAAAGGTTTACTTTTTTGTAATCTCCTAAAAGCTGGCTAGTAGCAAGTGTTTCACTATTATATCCAAAAGCATCTGGGTTACTTGTATATTTAGTTATTCTATTAGATATTTCTGAACCAACCACTAAATTTACTGCATGTTTATCTTCAAAAACTCTATCAAAATTTAATTGATTTCTAAAATTATAAGCTGTAATATTTATTTCTGATTGTCTTAAAATTCCTCCATTTGGAACAAGTGGTTTTGGAGCATTTCCATCTAACCAATCTGGAGAAGATGTTTCATTAATAAATTGCCTTACCGTAAATGATTTGTCACTATAATAATTATCAATATCAGAATTATTTGCCTCATATTGAAATTTAGAGCTTACTGTCAATCCATCAATAATATCCAGTGTTAAACCCGTTTGAATTCTTGCATTCATTCTCTTTGTAGATAAGTCTCTACTTTTAATTTCTGTGATTGGGTTATATGACCAATCCGAATATGGGAACAATTCTGTAGGAACAAATTGAGTGAAATTTGGCTGATAATAATGTAAATGTGACATATCAACCAAACTACCATCTTCATTCACTAAATTATCAAATGGTGACATTGAATTGAAAGTAGAAAGTCCAATACCATTTCTAGTATTATCATTAAATTGAAGCATACTAGAAAAATCAAACTTTAATTTTTCTGTAACTTTAATACTGTTTGAAAAATTAATTAAGTATTTACTAACCTTATTTCCAATAAAATAATCTTTGCTATCTTCATATAATAACGAAAGACTATTCAACATTTTATCATTTCCTCCTGAAATTTTAATATTTGTTTGTTTTGTTATTGGAGCTTGTAACAAATGCTTCTTAATTTGACTCTCGTTATTTATACCTCTTAATTTTGTTAATATTGCATCCCTATCTGAATTTGAAATAATTCCTAAACGAGCATTATTCATTGCTGTAATAGCTTGAGAAAATGGATCTAAATCTAATGGATCTATTGATGGAGGACCACCAAATGGGCTTCCAAAAAAGTTAGAATCAAAAGCTTTTTGTTCATAATCTATAATATCTGAACTTGAAGCCAAACCAACTACATAATCTAAATCTAACTTACTAGATGCTCTTAAAAATGAAGAAATTGAAATATTTGTTTTTCCTTTCTCTGCTTTTTTACTTGTAATTACTATTACTCCATTTGCAGATTTTGCTCCCCAAATTGAAGCAGCTGCTGCATCTTTTAATATTGTAATAGATTCAACATCATTAGGATTAATAGAATTAAATCCTCCTTCAATAGGAAAACCATCATACACCACTAATGGTTGCTGATCGGCATATAAACTTGACTGACCTCTAATTTCAAAATCAATTGAACCATCTGAATTAACAGTACTTTGAAGACCTGCAACCATCCCAACTAATCTTTCAGAAATATCAGCGGCAGGTTTTTCCAGTTGTGTTTGATCTATTTTTTCATAAGACCCAGTAACTCTTTCTTTAGATATTTTTTGAAACCCCGTAACTACAACTTCAGCTAAATCACTTACATCCTCTAATAATATAACATTTAACACTGATTGATCTTCAATCGTAAATTCTTGTGTTGCAAAGCCTAAATATGAAAATTTTATAACTTCACCTTTTAAAACTTTGATACTATACTTTCCATCAAAATCTGTAGCAATACCTCTAACAGTTTTACTATCTTTAGGACCTACCAAAACATTTACACCTGGTAAAGGATTTCCTTCTTTATCAGTTACAGTTCCAGAAATAGTGTGTTGAGGCATTTCAACTAACTGAGTACCAACAAACTCGGGTTTTCTTTTGAGTACAATTGTATTATCCTCAGTAAAATCATACGTAAAAACCGTTTTAACTAAACAGCTTTCTAATAATTTTTGTGTACTAATAGTACCCTTTTTAAGTTGCACCATTGGTGCATTTTTAAATAACTCTGCTCCATAAACAAAATGATATTCAGTTTGTTCTTCTATTAAACTAAATACTTCATCTACAGTAACCGTTGTACTGTTAGCTACTTTAATCTTAGAGTTTTGCGAAATACTTTTTTTTGGTGATAACGCAAAAACAACAGAGCAAAATAATAGGATGAATGTTTTCATAATGAATTTAATCAAGTGTTTCCATTGTAATGGAATTGTGTTAGTAAATTTAATTTCCATAAATTTGCTTTTTGGTTAATTAATAATTGTTAATTGATCGAACTTTGGGATGAAGTTCTCTGTTTGGCGACAACTACTTCATCCCTTTTATTTTTATTTTATATAAATTATATCTTCTTTTATTTCATAAGTTATATTATTTGTGTTTTTTAAGGTTTTTAAAAAGTTTTCTATATTTTGATGTTTACTAGATACTCCAGTAATTTTAAAATCTTTTAATTCATTTTTTTCAAATACAATCTTCACATTATACCATCTTTCTAAAACTTTTGAAACTTCAAAAAATGATTTTTTATAAAATTTAAAATACCCAAACCTCCAAGCTGTTTCGTATAATGCATTTACGGTATTGATTTCGGAAGTATTGGTTAGCTTGGAATACTTTAATTGTTGATTTGGAAGTAAAATTTTATTTTCATTATTAATATCAACATTTATTTTTCCTTCAACAAGAACTGTTTCAACAACATTATCATTTTGATAAGCCTTAATATTAAACTCAGTTCCTAAAACTTCAATTTCTTGATGATTTGAAATTACTCTAAACTTATCTCCATGATGTTTTGTACTAGGCGACACAATGAAATAGGCCTCTCCATACAACAATTCTACATCTCTAGGCTGACCATCTATAAATTTAATTGGGTACTTTAATTTAGAATCTGCATTTAACCAAACTTTTGTTCCATCTTCTAAATCAATATAAAATTGCCCTCCTTTTGGGACTGTTAAAAAATTATAAGTTAATTTTGGAACTGGTTCTGATTGGGAAGCTTCGTAAACTATTTTCTCTCCATCACTTTTTATATTTTCCTTTTTGTAGGTTTTACCTTTTTCTAAAACTATATTTGAACCATCCTCTAAGGTAAGCGTAGCTTTATCTGTACCTATTTCAATATTATTTTCAATTACAATATTGGTTTTATTAGTTTCTTCATTATTAAAAATAAAATAACAAACTGAAATAAAAATTACTAGTACAGCGGCGTATTTAATGAAATTTAAACTTCTTAGTTTTGAAAGTTTACTTTCTTTATATGGACCTATCTTAGCTTGTTTTTGAATTTTATTGAAAATTTCTTTTTCAACCAGTTCTTTATTCTCAAATTCTTTCGGCCATTTAAAAATTGTTTGATGACTTAAGAAAAAATTATAAAGACTTATAATTTCATTTTTAGAAGCCTTACCTTTAATAAGTTTCTCAATTAATTCAGCTAATTTTTTTCTATCTTTTAAGCTCATTTCCTCTATCTCTGAAGTATATTACTATATATGTCGAAAAAACTTACGACCACACCTACTTGGAAATGATTTTTTTTTATTTATGGTAATAAATCGTGAAATATAAACATTACCATCTCTAATGAAACAGCATTGCCTAAAGAAGATCTCAAAATTTTAAGCGCTTTTGCAATATGACCTTCTACTGTTCTTTGTGATATGTTCAATTTTTGTGCAATTTCTTTATGAGTTAATTGTGCTTCTCTACTCAATTTAAAAACTTCTTTGCACTTTGTAGGTAAATCTTCAATCACTGAGTCAACAAATTCCATTAACTCAGCATGTATCAGTTTAGTTTCTGGGTTGGAAGATTGAATTCTTTTATCAAAATTTTCTAATAATTCAACTTTTACAACATTACTATTTTTTCTAAAATAATCGTATACCTTATAAATTGTACTAGTGTACAAATAACTTTTTAACGATGTGTTTATTTTAATATTTTCTCTATTGTTCCAAATACTCACAAATATTTCTTGTACAATATCTTCACAAACTTCTTTTTTCTTCACCAAATTATATGCAGCCAAATACATAATTTCCCAATACTCTTTATAAATAGTTACCAACGCAGTTTCATCACCTCTGCTGAGCTTTTCTAATAATAACTTTTGGTTAATTTTTTTTGGTTTTTGCATTAGAAAATTAAATTGGAAACAAATGTAGGTATTTAATAGATTTATTTTTGATGAAATTATTTTTTATAAAAATATTGAATTGAATCAGTAAAATAAACACTTGAAAACTCGATACTTATCATTTTAAAAAAATAATAAATTAATTAGAATTCTTTAAAATTCAATTAATTTAAGTGCAATTTTAACCAATAATGTTTTAAAACACAATAAAGATGTTTAATAATTTTTTTACACTTATTAAATATTAACATTAAGTAAATATTATTTTTTAATAAAAAAATAAGCTTTATAAACTTTAGTTAATTTCCTTTAATAAAAAATATTTTCTTAGTTTTTAATTCTGATGGGTTTCCTCCTATTTGCAGTTCAAACTCACCTTCTTCTACCGTCCAATTATTGTTTATATCAATACTTTTTAAGTCGTTTAGTGATAGGGTGAAATTTACTGTTTTGCTTTCTCCTACCTCTAAATCTACTTTTTGAAAACGTATTAATCTTTTAGAATCAGGAGATAAAATAGCAACCATATCTTTTAAATACAACTCAACAATTTCCTTCCCTTTAATTTTACCAGTATTTTTTACATCAATTGAAACATTAAATTGATCTGATCTATATAAAGTATCTTTATTTATATGAAAATTTGAGTACTCGAAGGTTGTATAAGATAAACCGTATCCAAACTCAAACTGAGGATAAAACCCATCATACCCCCAATTAACATCTCTTATATCTGTTTTTTTGTGATAATAGGTTAGTGCATTTCCAGAATATTTAGGATACGTATATGGTAATTTTCCGCTTGGATTAATTTTTCCAAAAAGCACATCAGATATGGCTCTTCCTCCTTCTTGACCAGGTAAATAAGCCATTAAAATCCCATCAACTAAAGGTTCAATATCTTTAATAATTCTTGGGCGACCTTGAACCATCACTAAAATAACTGGTTTTCCAGTTTTAGCTAATTTCTCAACTAATTCTTGTTGTACTCTTGGCAATTCCAGTTCATTAATATCTGAAGGCTTTTCAGAAGCAGGAATTTCACCAACACAAACTATAATTATATCTGCATTACCTGCTTTAGAAACTGCTAAATTTGAATTAACATCGTTCAAATAATCAGTTCCTTCTACATATGTCACATTGGCTGCTCCAATATGCTTTTCAATTGCTTGTACTACTGTTAATTTACTTGAATCGTTATAGGTGGTATCTCTTCCTAAAAATGATCTCGACCAAGCTCCATTCAATATATTTATAGAATTTGAAGCGTAACCAGTAACAACTATTTTTGAAGCTTTTGTAAGAGGTAAAATATTCCCTTTATTTTTTAATAAAGTAATTGATTCACTGGCTATTTGATAGTTTGCTTTAATATGTTTTTCATTTCCAACATTTGGATAGTCTTTGGGATTAGTATAAGGGTTTTCAAAAAGGTTTAGGTAAAATTTCAAACGTAAAATACGTGTAACCGCATCATCAATTCTGCGCATAGATATATCACCAGTTTCAACCAATTCAACTATTATATCTACAATATCAGCGTCGTATGGATTCATCAATAAATCTAAACCAGCATTTACTGCTAATTTAGTAGCTTCACGCATATCTTTAGCAGATTGATGAGCTTCAACCAAAAATTCAACATCACTAAAATCTGAAATTACAACACCTTTAAAACCTAATTCTTCTTTTAAAATATCAGTAATATAATACTTATTTATATGACAAGGAATACCGTTTACAGCATTAGAACTGACCATAACACCCATAGCACCTTTTTGAATTGCTTTTTCAAAAGGTGGTAAAAAATACTGACGTAAATTATTTTCAGGAATCAACGCATTGGCACGATCTTTCCCATTTTTGCCTGCTCCATAACCCAAAAAATGTTTTACGCATACTGCTGTTGAAATTTGACTTTGTAACCCTTCTTCCTGAGAGCCTTCAATATAAGCATTTGTCATCTCAGAAATTAAATATGGATCTTCACCATAACTTTCAGCAATTCTTCCCCAAAGTGGATTTACTGCTACATCTGCATTCGGATTAAAGTTCCAAGGTAATGATGCTGCTCTAGATTCGTAAGACGTAATTTTAGCTCCAAGTTTGGATAATTCAGGATTCCAAGTTGCTGCTACCGCAATTTGATGTGGGAATATTACTGATTCATTAACATAATTAGCTCCATGAATATTATCAATTCCGTATAATACAGGAATTTTTAATCGAGTGTGCTGCATCGCCGAATCTTGAATTTTCTTTATAATTCTATGCCAATCTTCTTTAAAAGCTGGATATCCTGGTGTATTATGGATTGATCCCACCGCATAATCTATGATAAATTTTTTAAATTTTATACTATCAAAAACAGCACTATCTCTCACATCCCAGTAATCACCTGTTAAAATAGCTGGCAAACCAATATTTAACATTTGACCAGCCTTTTCTTTTAAGGTCATTTTTGATACTAACTTTTTAATTTTTAGTTCTGTTTCATCTGTTTGAAATTCACTTATTTTAATTTGTGTTTCAACGATTTGTTCATGGTTATTACAGCTTGTAAATATTAAAAAGACTATAATTATTTGAATTAATATTTTCATTAGAAAGAGTTCTTTAATTTTTATAGACTCGTATATAATCCAATACAAAATCTTTAGGAAAAATAGTATTATCAATATCATTCCCTCCAAAATTACCTCCTATTGCTAGGTTAACAATTATATAGAAAGGTTGATTAAAAGGCCAAGTTTCTACGGTTTTATTTTTTGGTTTATAGGTATAAAATAATCGGTTATCTATTAAAAAATCTATTTTATTAGGGGTCCAATTAACAGTATATATATGAAATCCTTTTTCAATCCCTTGAATTTTAGCTTTTCGAGTATTTTTAGAGTTTCCATAACTGTCTTGTGTATGTACTGTTGTAAAAATATTTTCAGGTTCACGGCCAACATATTCTAAAATATCAATTTCACCACACAGTGGCCATTTTACCTCATCTATATTGCTTCCTAACATCCAAAATGCAGGCCATAAGCCTTTTCCTAAAGGCAACTTTGCCCTCACTTCAATTTTGCCATATTGAAATTCAATTTTATTTTTAGTAGTAATCCTAGTTGAAGTATAAATTGAATCTTCAAGTTTTGCCGTAATTGTTAAAAAACCATTTTTTAAGGTGTGATTATTTTTAGTATAAATCTGTTTTTCATTATTTCCCCATCCACATAGCTTTGGGCAACCATCTCCCAATTCAAAATTCCAAAAATTATTATTTAAACTTGTACCTTCAAAATTTTCTTCCCAAATTAATTCTTGTTTCGTTTTACAAGAAAAAAGCAAGAATGTTACTACTAAAATTAGTAAGTACTTTTTCATAACTATTTTAAAATTGACACTATTATTTTCTCAATTTCTCCTGTTCTACTAAAAATTTGATTACTTATAATTTTTGGCAAACTTAACAGGTTTAACTTCTTTTTAGCACCATTACTAAATATTACTTCTAGTTGTTTTTTTGTACCCAATTTATAAATGATAGGAATCTGACAATATGTAAAACAAAGACTATTGCTCTTTAAAATAAGTTCTTTAAGCTCTTTACTTATTGCTGTATACTTAAAAGCACTTGATTTTTGTAAAAATTCAGTTCTTTTTAATAAAAATGGATTAAAGTGTAATTTCCCATCTTTAATCAATATTCCTAACTCTCCATATCTACAAATTACATCTTCCTTAACTTGTCCTGTCATTCCTGGTTGTTGAGCACCTTTTCCTGCAGGTGTGTGCGAATATGGATCTGTTGGAAACGCCCCATAAATTTTTGGAGATTTATGAACTCCTATCCCTTTATTAATTTCGTGATAATGATGATTTAATTGATTTATTAATTTTATACTTTCATTATTATCAACTGCCTGTACACAATTTTCTTGAACTGCCAATAAAAGCTTTGAAACCATATGCCAGTAAATAGAGCCTAACCCTTCATATCCGAAAAAAGTACCTGATCTTCCAGTAAATGCCTTATGGTTAAAAACTTCTTCAAAAAGACTAAATAAATATTCTTTTTCTTTCAAAATTAAATTGGAATATGTATCTGAATTTAATTCTAACAATGCTTTTTTAAGACATTTTACATTATTGAAATTTCCATTAAAATGATAGTTTCCTTGGATATCTTTTTCAATAATTTGTGTATTTCCATTTTTTAGAAGTGTATGTAGAAACTTAGAATTATTCACTTTAGTTTTAGGAATTGTATTTTTTTCAGTAAATCGAGCTAATTCTTTGTTTGGATATAATAAATAACTATTCTGATCTTCCCTATACAATGCACTGTTTCTTAAAGAATCTATAATTTCTAAACTTTCAATGGTAGATATAGCGCCTGAACTTAATACAGCTACTTGACCTTCTAGCATTTCAGGTAAATGAGAAATCGAAACTTCCAATTCATTTTTAATATGAATTAAATTATAGGAGTGATAAAGTTTATCTTCTCTCTTATTTGCCCTAATTGTATGATCTATAAAAAACTTTGAAAGTTTAAAAAATTCTAAAAGTTCAGCTTTAGTAATGGCTATTTTATTACTTGTAAATCCTTTGTTATACACACTCATTCTATATGAACTTCCTGCTGTTGCTAAACTATCTAAAATTGTTTTACGTTTTCTATCAGATATTTTTCCATTTAACACATGTTCATTTTCAGTAAATGTTTTAACTACTTCTTTAAAAAACATATACAGTTCTTCAGAAATTTCAGTTTTTTCAATAGTATTATTTTTTTGAACAAGGTCTTCAAAAAATGTTATAAAACGGTTTAGATAATACAACGTTACCATAGAAACTCCATTACCAACTAGTGCATTGTTGGCATCATTCCACTCTGGCCGTTGTGTATTTAGCCAAATTCCAGCCTCTGGAATAAAATTTGAGATTTTCGCCAATACTGGAACTAACAATTTTTCTATTAAATTTACTTTGTGAATAAAGAAATTCTCGTCTCTTAACAATGCTCCATCTGAACCTAATTCAAGCTTTTTTTGATTAATTTTTTCGTTTAATTCAACATCAAATTCTATGGTATCTTTTGGATTGTTTAAAATTTCAGAATAGCTTTTAATTTTATAAGGAACATTGGCATAAACAAATAAGTCTTGGTTAAAATAGTTGCTTAATTCATTTGGAAAATAATTTTCACTAAATTCCAAAAACTTCAATAAATAAATAATTTGATGATCTCCCCAATAACCAATAAACGACCAAGGATCATTAGGCTCAATTACCTCCCAATCAAAACCTGCTTTTGTAACTCTGTATGGATTATAACCTTCAAAGGTTGTAGCATTTAAAAACTTATGAATCATACCTTCAATAAAATTAGGGTATGAATGTGCTAAAGCTTCCCAATTTTGAAATATATCTCTCCAATTCCCTTCATAATCTAATATTTTAGAACCATCTATTTCACTTTTGGTATTAATTGAAAATTTATTCCAAGGTCTACTTGGATCTCCGTGTCTTCTACTAAATTTTAACGGTAAATACTCAAAACACAGTCTTCTAAAGTTTTTATCTTCTTGATTTTTTGCAGTTTCTTTTAATAATTCTAATGAAAATTTATTTGGAATCTGATTTAAAAATTGTTCTTTTTTCTTATAAACTTTTTTATTTGCATTTAAAATATAAGCAGTAAAGTCTTTCTTTTCAATCTGGTAATTATCATCAAAAATTCCTCCACGCATGATATTAAAAAGCGTATTAGAAAAATGCCTAGTATTTACTAACGTATCTGAAGTTAACTGTATCCCATCTGAGTTCCCCGAAAGCTCAATTAATCTTTTGGTTCCTAGATCAATATCTTCTTCTACTAACCTTTGAAGATTTTTATTATTTTTAATTTGTTCTGAAATTTCGCAAATAGCACTAATTGTTTGATTTACATTTGCTACTTGCATCCAGGAAGTTGAATTATTTGACGCTATTTTGGTTTTAAAGCAAGTAAAATAAGCTCCTTTTTCAGCTTTTATATCTGTTTCTTGGGTAATTTTTACTTCTTTTCTAAAGTTATTTAATTGCAATGAGGATAATAAGTAGGTTGGATTTTTAATTCCTAAAGACCAAGCAATAGTAGCTTTTAAAGCTTCACTTGGTTCTGCTTTATCGACTATAATTGCACTCAAAGCATAAATTCCAATTCCTACTTCCTCTTCAAGTTCATTTTTTTTATATGCATCTACTAAATTACTTCTTGTATTTTGCATCTCTGCGGAAACTCCATAAGGAACAATGTTTTGAATTCCATCTAAAACTTGAGCTTGAATACTTTGGTGGTTGTTATTTATAATTGTTGATTTTTTGACAAAGCCAAACCTATTGCTAGAATTCCATTCATATCTAAAAATTACACTTAAATCATTATTAATTTCTTCAAAAATTAATTTATTTCCATAGCTATTTTTATATAAATTTCTTGAAATATTATAAATACTCTTTTGGGTTTCTGAAAAAGGTTCCCATAAGTATTTTTTTGAGTCGATTTCAATTTTTAAAATTGTTTTACTTCCTGTAATTTCAAAAGATTCTGTAATTTTATCGTCTGTATAATATGGAAAAAGTGCTAAATCGCTATTTTTTCTTCCAGCGCTTAAACCTCCATTACTTGCTATAAACATCCAATGATTAGAGTCACTAACAATGCTCATAAAAAAAGGCCTCATTTGGTCTACATTAGAAATTTTATAATAGCTTTCATTATTTAAATTTATCATTTCACCAGCCACTACATTAGCTTCAATAAAGGCTTTATTTTTTCCTATATACATTTGACTTAGTTAATTTTAACTATTTTTTGGTATTACAAAAACCTCTTAAAGTTACTGAAAGAGGTTTTATTTTTAACTATGATATTTTTTTATTATTCTACTTTAAAAGGAATATTTGCTGTTGCAGCATGTCCATTTCCATCACTTGCATAAACAAATAAACGATAAATACCCTTTTTTGGCGTTTTAAAAACATACTCACCATTGTCCTCATTAATCACTTCTACACTAATCGCTTTAGGTCGTTCTTCGTAATCTCCACCATCTTGTAAATCAGTGCTTTCAGGTAAAATTTCCCAAGAATATTTAATAGCATCATTTTCAAAATCGTAAATTTTAACTGAAGCGGTTCCTTCATCTCCATATTTAAAAATTACATCTTCGTAGGCTGTTTTTCCATTTAAGGTAAATGTTTTTATTTGTGGTGTTCTATTTTGAGGCCATGTACCATTCCAAATATAATGCATTACATCAACCGATTCTGTTTCATCTCCATTTTCTAAAAATATACCATACCAAGTAGGGGTTCGTTCTTGTTTATTTCCCCAAAGAAAAACATAAGAACCTATACATTGCAAAGTATCTGCTTGAATACCTTTTTGGTATCTTTTTAAATAATTAGCTGCTTTTAAAGTGCTGTTTTCTTCAATTGGAGCTCCCCAACTTGTTTTAGGAACTTCCCAATGTCCTGTTGCTCCCCATTCTGTAACCATATAAGCACCTTCCCAACCAAATTCTCTAACTAATTTGGGCAAGTTTGGTAAATCTCCATACATTTGTAAAGACAATATATCTAAATCTGAACAACGCTCTTTTATTAAATCAACTTCATTTTTAGAAATTCCTGCCAAACTAGTGGTAGTTAAGTGATTGGGATCAATTTTATGAATCATTTTAGAAATGTCATTAACTGCATTCCAAACTTTAGGATTTGTATATCTTAAATTCAACTCATTTCCAATACCCCATAAAAGTAAAGCTGGATGATCTTTTAATGCTAACACTTCTTTTTTAATTCTTTCTAGCTGGTTATTTACTGCAATTGTATCATTATAATCAAAACCATGTCTTTCTCTACCAACTTCAATTCCCATTGCAACCATTAGCCCATTTTTATAAGCCTCATCTAGAATTTCTTTTCCACTTTTTTTCCCATTTTCTGTTCTCCAAGTTCTAAAAGAATTTCCTTTATGTTTCGCTAATGACTCAATATTACCGTGTTCTAAACCAGCTCCCTTTATATAAAATGGTTTGTTATTTACATACAATTGAAATTTTCCATTTTCTTTTTTAAGTGTGACTTTTACAGGTTTATTTTTTGTGATTATTTGCTCACTTTTTGATTGATTGTCCTTACAACCAACAAAAAGAAAAATAGCAATAACTAGTCCAATTATTTTTTTCATCTTATTCTACTCTCATTAATAATTCTTCAACTTCTTCTAAACTTCTTCCTTTGGTTTCAACTATGTATTTTAATACAAACAATAAAGATAATACTGCCATTAATGCATAAATAGCAAAGGTTATTGTAGGTCCTAAATTGGTCAATTCCCAAGGGAAAAATTGAGTCACCGTATAACTTACTAAAGAGTTAAAGAAACCAACTGCTGAAATAGCTATTCCTTTCACATTTCCAGGGAAAATTTCTGATAACATTGTCCACATTACAGGTCCTAATGAGATTGCAAATGCAGCTACATATAATAAAATTGCAATTAATACTAAGGTTGCATTAATACTTATAAAGTTTTTTACCTCGTATCTTTTGAAGTTAAAAAGCTGTTCTTTAGTTAAAATTTGTTCTAAATTTTCAAACAATTCATTCTGTGAATTAAATGAAGTTCCTTTTATTTGATTAAGCGCTAATTTTAACTCGCTATTTTCAATTTTTTGAAGATTGTTTTCATTAAAATCATACGTTGCATTGTTAAATGCTAATGTTGCCATAGTCAAGGCAATAGTCATAGCAGAAGTTCCAATTATCAATAAAGGCTTTCTACCTAATTTATCAATTAACCTAATTGCAACCAGTGTAAAAACCAAATTAGTAAGACCTACAACTATTGCCTGTAAAAATGATGAATCTGTACTGCCTCCGGCTTGTTCAAAAATAGTTGGAGCATAATAAAAAATAGCGTTTATCCCTGTAATTTGTTGAAAAAATGCCAATCCAAATGCAATGATTACGACAGTGGTCATTCTTTTACTAAAAAAATCTGCATAAGTTCCTTTAGCTTGCTTTTTAGCAACTCCTCTTAGAATTTCTTCAATCGTAATTTTAGCAAATTGTTTACCTCCAATTTTGTTCAATATCTTTTCAGCCAAATCTACTCGATTCAATTTTTGAATTAGCCATCTTGGGCTTCTAGGCACTATAAATAGCGCTAAAAAATATAAGAATGCAGGAATTGCTTCAACTCCTAACATCCATCTCCAACTCTCTCCTTCAATATCTTTTAAAAAATAATTTGAAAAATAAGCAACTGAAATACCTATAACTATGTTTAATTGATTTAAAGAAACTAAACTTCCTCTTAATTTTGGCGGAGCAACTTCTGCAATATAAATTGGAGCTATTAAAATTGCGCCTCCTATACCAACTCCTCCAATTATTCTTGCTATTACAAATGAAATGTAATTGGTTGCTAATGCAGACCATGTTGCTGAAACTGTAAACAATATTGCTGTAACTATTAATAGTTTTTTTCTTCCATATTTATCGCTTAGTGGTCCTGCAAAAATATTTCCAGCCATAGCCCCAAAAATGACACAACCTACTGAAAAACCAAGCTCCCAATCAGACATTTCAAAATAAGACCTGATTCCTGTTATAGCTCCAGAAATAACAGCACTATCAAAACCTAGAAGAAAACCGCCTAAAGCTACAATAAAACTGATGGTAATAGTATATGATTTATTCATAATAATTTAGTTTAAAATAATCGTTTGAATTGATCTACCTGATATTTTAACATTTGAAGTTTGATTATCAATTGTAAGTCTGTAATCTATTTCAGCATCGTTTTCGTTTAAAACAACTATTACAATACTTCCATTAATATTTTTGAATGATGTTGCGCTTAAATTATTTGATGTTGATCCAGTAGAGATTCGTTTAGCTCCAGGTCTAATAAATTTTGAAAAATGACCAATGTAATAAAACGAGTTTGTAAAAGTAAGTTCTCCTGTTTGTGTATTGCCATGAACAGGAGCAAAACATAAGTTTCCAACGTGGTTTGGGCCACCAGTTTCGTTCAGCAAGATATTCCAATCTGTCCAAGCTACTGTTCCATTATTAAAATCGTTAATCATTGCTTTTGCATAACGTTCTGCCAATTTTGGATCTCCTATTCTATTTATATCATAAGCTTCGTTACAACCCTCTGTAAAAATTAATTTTTTATCTGGAAAACTTTCATTTACAGCAGCTACATTTTTAAACATTGGCGTTCCATCTTTCCAATCTTCATACCAATGAAATCCTGTACCCCAAACATATTTACTGGCTTCAGGATCCTTTAAAATTACACTTGCTCTATCAAAAAGTAAATCTCTATTATGATCCCAAACAATAATTTTTTTATCTCCCAAACCTTCTTTTTCAAGCGTAGGTCCTAAATAATTTTTTAAGAAATCTCTCTCTTCTTCAGCAGTATATATACAAGATTCCCATCGTTGTACAGCCATTGGTTCATTTTGAATAGACAATCCCCAAATTGGAATTCCTTCTGTTTCATATGCCTTAATAAACTTTACATAATAATTTGCCCAAGGCTGATAAAATTGAGATTTTAATTTTCCTCCTTGTAACATACTATTATTTGTTTTCATAAATGCAGGAGGACTCCAAGGGCTTGCATACATTAACAATTTACCACCAGCAGCTTCAATAGCTTTTTTAGTAAATGGTATACGATATTTTTTATCATGGGCAATTGAAAAAGTTTCTAATTTTTCATCTCCTTCTTCAACATAAGTGTAACTTTCACTTGAAAAATCACAGCTATGTATTATGGTTCTTGCCAACGAATAACCAATACCTTTATCTAAGCTAAAATAAGCTTCCATAAAACGTCTTTGTTGATCTTCACTTAACTTGAAAAATGTCTCGGCTGATGCATCGGTAAGTGCCGCACCTATCCCAATAAACTCTTGAAATTGTTTGGAAGTATTAACAAAAATTGCTACATCCGTTTCAAATGGTTGCTTAAGCGAATTAAATTTTATACTTCCTATGCTTTCTAGTTTTTGTGTTGTTTTTGATGACGTTTGAAAAATTTCATTTTTCGTTAATAAAAGAGTTTCAACGATATCTTTATTAACATCATTATTTTTAAAATTAGAAGTATTACAGCTAGTAAACAAGGCTACTAACAGGCAAAATAATCCTAGTAAGTTTCTATTTTTAGAATATCTAAACATTAAAGTTGAATAAAGTTATTATAGGTATTAACAGTGAAACATTTTTTGTTTGACTTTATCAAAAGTTTTAAAATTTGATGAAAGGTCAGAATAGTATTTTCTGACCTTTTAAATCAAATCTATTTTAAAAACTCAATTATTGATAAACTCTTACATAATCCACTTCCATAGAATCTTCTGTAAAACCAGCATCTATTGTTCCTCCTAAAGATCCTCCCATTGCAACATTTAAAATCATAAAGAAATTATCGTTAAAAGGTAAATCTCCATTATTAGCCAGTTCATAAAATTTTATGTCATCAACAAATATTTTAAGTGAGTCTTCAGTCCATTCTAAAGAATAAACATGAAACTCTGTTGAAGTATTTACTACAGCTGTAGTTTCACCATAACTTGCATTTGCATTAGTTCCAGAATCAAACCAGTGACAAGTTCCTAAAGTATTATTTTTATCAGCACCTGTTTGTTCCATAATGTCTATTTCACCACTAGCAGGCCATCCAACAGTACTAAAACTATCTCCTAGCATCCATATTGCAGGCCAAGTTCCTTGAGAAGCTGGTAATTTTGCTCTTACATCAACTCTACCATAAGTAAAGCTATATAAATCTTGAGTTTTTAATCTTGCTGAAGTATAACCTCCATTTCCATCTGATTTAGCTGTAATTTTTAAAATACCATCTGTTATAGAAACATTTTCTGCATTATTTGTATAGGTTTGTTCTTCACCATTTCCCCAGCCTCCATCGCCAAGATCGTATGTCCATTTTGAAGCATCTGGAGCTCCATCTGTATCAAATTCATCTGACCATACCAATTCTGAAAATCCTGTTTCCTGTACTGGTTTTGTAGAGGTAAATAATTGATACCAAGCAGCTCCAACAGACGAAGCTTCTTCAACTCTAACTAATAAATAATCTTCAGATATGCTAATAATATCATAAGTACCTGAACCTACATACCATCCTAAGAATCCTCCATCTGATATTTCAAAAGATGTTTGTCTATATGCTGTGTCATAGTAATTTCCTTCCAATGCAGCTCTGGTAGATGAAGGAAACATAGAAACATTTTTAACTCCATACATTGTTGTTGCAACAGTTTCATCATGACACGTATCTCCATCAACACCTAATACACCCGCATAAGTTCCAGGAATAAACGCTGGTCCAGCAGTCTGTTCAAATGTAATGCCATTTATTGTTTTAGTAAATACAAACTCATCAGCATACATACAAGACTTTTCATCATCCCAAGGTTGTATTGCATTCCACCAATTTGGCCAAGCAAATTCACCTCCACCGTAATCATCATTTGCAGGTCCCATACCAACATGCAATGGTAAATCAGATGCCCAGTACCAAGTTTTACCCTCACCTATAACACCTCCACTTAAAAGATCTTCGGCTTCTGCATCAGTAAATGAGCTGTATACCTCTATATCAACAGTAGTAGTTGATGTAACCCCTCCAGTACCTATTGCACTAACAACTACAGTAAAGTTATTTACTCCTACTTTGGTAAATCGATGCGTAATTTTTCCAGATGGAGCAACTTCAACATAACCATCTCCAAAATTAAATTTATAGCTTATAACATTATCCGCAACAGCTGTAAATGTTACAAAACCTGTTCCATCACCATTTAACAGATCAGGATTACTCAAATCTTGCCCGATAATTTCTGCAGTTACTTGGACATTTGAGGGAGCAACTATATCTCCAAATTCATATTTTTCTTCTTCACAACTAACTACAAGCGTTAATGTAAGAAAAAGACCTAATATATATTTTATATTTTTCATAATTTACTTTTAAAATTATTTTTAATTTTTTACAATATCATCTATGTATATTGTATAATCACTTGAACCATCTCCTGCTGTACCATTATCCATTATCAATACCATATTATAATAATCAACGTTTGGATCTACCCCAGTTAAGGTGAAACTTAATTCTTCCCATGTATTTGAAGTTGTTGTTTCTGCTACAATTTCAGCAGTTGCCTGTGTATTTGGCCAAGGGGTAGCATCTTCAAATTTCATCAATAATTTTAATCCTGCTCTTGGCGACCATACTTTAGCTCTTATTGTTATTGATTCTTCAATGCCAAAAGGAGTATCTACAGTAATTTTTGAACCTGCCCACGTTTGACCAGCTCCTTTAACTAATTTTGCAACTTTTAAAGAAGAATTCCCATTAGTATCTGGATTGTCAACAATTGAAATTTCTCCACCATCAAATGAACTTATTTCTAACTCTGGCTCAAAATCTAAGAAAGAAGCAACAGAGATATCATCTACATAAATTGTATAATCACTAGATCCATCTCCAGCGGTTCCATTATCCATTATCAACACCAAGTTATAATAATCAATATTAGGGTCTACCCCAGTCAAGGTAAAACTTAATTCTTCCCAAGCATTAGAAGTTGTAGTTTCTGCTACAATTTCGGCAGTTGCCTGTGTATTTGGCCAAGGGGTAGCATCTTCATATTTCATCAATAATTTTAATCCTGCTCTTGGCGACCACACTTTAGCATTTACTGTAACTGATTCTTCAATACCAAAAGGAGTATCCACAGTAATTTTTGAACCTGCCCACGTTTGACCAGCTCCTTTAACTAATTGAAGTACTTTTGCTGATGAATTTCCATTAGTATCTGGATTGTCAATAATTGAAATATCACCGCCATCAAATGAACTCAGCTCATAAGGAGATTCAAAGTTTATTGGTAATACTCCAGCAGCAGGGTTTCCTGTAGCTTCCTTCCAAAAATATAAGTTATCTATAAATACGGTAACCCCATTTGAAACAAATAACATTTGTGTTATTGCAGACATATCTGTAGTAAATTCAGATAAAGGAATATCAACACTTACCCAAGCACCTGCGGTAATTTCGGAAATTGTAACTTCATATTCTTTTTCAGGAGAACCATCAGGTTGGTTGGTATTTACAATTTTAAAACCAATGCTTTCTGCATCGTTAGTCCAATAGTCAAAATGAATATATTCCATTGCGGAAACATCAGTTGGGTTACCATAGTCAGTAACAATTCCTGTATAATTTAAATAATCGTATTTTAAAATATTATCTCCATCTACATCAAAAGGAGATAAAACAGTAGATTGTCCCCAGCCTGGATTCCATTCAGTAACTGTAATGTTAGAATATACATCACTAAAAATTGAAACTACATCCGCTTCATTTCTATTTCTTGGAGTTGGAGCTTTTTCAATTGGTTGAAGAATTTCAGTTACTTCAAATTCAACCGAATATTCATTGGTTTCAATTGCAGCACCTTTAACTACCACTTTTATAGTATAAACACCTGGTTCTGCATATACATAAGATACGGTTTCACCAATATTCCCTGAAACTGGCTCATCATTTCCTTCTTCACCAAAATACACTTCAAACATCGTAGCGTAATCTGCTGTTGCTTTAACGTTTACTTGTTTTGAAGTTGCTTCATCATTTGTAATTTCAACAACCAAATTTTCAGGAGCTTTAAAAGAAACTACCAATGGTTGTATAATTTCAGTCTTTAATCCTGATACACCTGTTGCTACCACTTTTACATCATAATTACCTTCTGCATAAACATGAGAAATATTTTCTCCTTGCTTGACTTTAACTGGTTCAACGGTACCATCTCCTAAATAAATAGTATAATTAACAGCTCCTTGGCTATTAGGTGTAATTGTAACTAAGCCTGTATTATCTTGTGTAATATTAAACTCAGCTACCACATTTGTTGGAGCTAATATGCTATCAACAAAATTTGTATTACCAAATTCATCTTCACTACAGCTAAAAACCACTGTGATAAGTAAAAGAATAGGTAAAATATATTTTAATGTTTTCATAATAATCGTGTATTTTAATATCCTGGATTTTGATTCCAATTACCATTTGAGAATTGAATTTCTTCTAATGGAATAGGAAATAATTCATTTTTATTTGCTGTAAAACCATCAATTTCTTGTGCAGCTCTACCTGTTCTAACTAAATCAAAGAAACGAAGCCCCTCTCCTGCAAATTCAACTCTTCTTTCCGCTAAAATTGCATTGTATAAATTAGAACCCGTGTAAGTAATTCTATGATTTTGGTCTCCAAATGCTCTGTCTCTAACAACATTTAAATATTCTGCAGCTTTTGCATCATTACCAGATTTGCTATAGGCCTCTGCAGCCATTAGTAATACATCAGAGTATCTTATTGCTCTATAATTATTTGGATTTGTAAGTTTTAAATCTAATGCCGCATTTTCACTTCTTTTTCTAGGAATATATTTTCTATTAAAATAAAACGTATTTTCATGTTGAATTGTGTATGTTGCTCCTGTTTCTTCCATCCAAGATATCATATCTAAAATGGTTACATCTTTTCTTAAATCATCTTCTTCAAAAGCATCTACAACTTCTTGTACTGGAAGGTTAAAATTGTTTCCTGCTGTAAATAAAGGTCCTTCATATCCATAAGGGCCACTATAACCAACCATCACATTTCCTTCAAAATATTGTTCTTGTCCGTAACTTGCACCCTCTACATCTGTATATTGTACTTCAAAAACAGATTCAGGACCATTTTCACCGTCCATTTCAAAAATTTCATCATAATTTTGAACCAATGTATATAGACCAGAATTGATAACTTTTTGTAAAGTTGAAGCTGCTAGTTCGTATTTTGCTGCTTGATTTGTTGAAGATGCTTCATATAAATACGCTTTTCCTAATAAAGCTAATGCAGCTCCTCTTGTTGCTCTACCTTGCTCATAGGCAACTGGATCTAAATTTTCTGAAGCAAAAATTAAATCTTCATAAATTGATATATACACTTCTTCAACTGAAGATCTAGGGATGGTAGTTTCATCACCAGGAACAAATCTTTCATCTCCTTTCATTGGAATTCCACCAAACCATTTAACCAGTTCAAAATGATAATAGGCTCTAAGGAAACGTGTTTCAGCAATGATTTGATCTTTGCCCTCAAACTCTGTTTTATCTTTAAACTCTAAAATATAGTTACATCTTTGAATTCCTGCAAACATAAAATCCCAAGATTTTTTAAGCATCACATTTACAGGAGTGTGAATCATATCATCAATTTGTTGATAACTTGGGACATCGGTAGGGCTATTTCCACCACATAAAGAATTATCGGATGCAATTTCTGACATTAATACATTAATTGCTGTTGATTGCAAAAGGTCGTAAGCTCCTATTAATGCGCTTTCATATTCAGCTTTAGAATTAAAGTAATTCTCAGAATCAATAGAATATTCAACAGGACGCTCAACAAAATCATCACTACAAGAAATAATTATTGTTAAAAACGCTGTTAAAAGTATAGTATTATATAAATTTTTTTTCATTTTAATACGTATTAAAAGTTAATGTTTAAACCTACCATATATGTTCTTGGAATTGGGTAAAACCCATCATCAATCCCACCACCAATAGGTGCTCCACTTGAAGCTCCAGGATCATAACCTCTGTATTTTGTGAACGTATATAAGTTATTTGCACTTGTATATAGTCTTAATTTATCGACTCCTATTTTTTCTAATAAATCAGGATTAAAAGTATAACCTAATTGAATATTTTGAATTCTAACATACGATGCATCTTCGACATAATATGTCGAGAATACATTGTTAACAGAGGCAGCAGTTGTTACTCTAGGTGTACTATTGGTTGTTCCTTCTCCTGTCCATCTATCTAAAACATAATTTAGGTTATTTGCATCTGGATAAATACTTTCATAATTTCTTACCATATCATTACCAACAGAGGCAAAGGTGTACATTGAAAAATCAAAAGATTTATAATTAAACTGAAGGTTTAAGCCCATTGTTGCCTCTGGGATAGGGTCTCCAATATTGGTTCTATCATTTACATCAATAACACCGTCATTATTAGTATCTAAATATCTAAAATCTCCTGGTGCAGATTCAGCTCCTAAAGCAATTTGTGAAGGATGTGCATCTACTTCATTTTGATTTTGGAAAATTCCATCGGTTTTATATCCATAAAAATAACCTATTGGTTGTCCCACTTCCATTCTTGATGGAGCTGGTTGAGAAATACCAAATACTCCTCCTTCAATAAACTCAGTACCATTAATTTCTGTAACTTCATTTTTAAGGAATGTTACATTGTAAGCTACATTTATTGAAAAATCATCTGTAAAGTTATTTTTATAATCTACAGAGAATTCTAAACCTGAGTTTTTTACAGTACCTGCATTGATGGTAGGTGAAGCCGCTCCAGGCGCTCCAGGCCCTAAAATTCCAGAAGTAGGAATAAATGGAATTAATAAATCTGCTCTAGTATCAATAAAATAATCGGCAACAACTCCAACTTTATTATCCAATAATTTTAAATCTATACCTACATCAAACTTTCTTGCTTCCTCCCATTTTAAATTTGGATTTGGAATTTGTCCTGTTGCCACACCATTAATTAAAGCACCATCAAAAACGTAAGTAGCTTCACCTGATAGTTGAGAAATATATCCATTTGTTGGAATTCTATCATTTCCTAAAGTACCGTAGCTACCTCTTAATTTTAAGAAGTTTAACACTTTAGATTCTCCAAAGAAACTTTCGTCAGATAAAATCCAACCAGCAGTAAAAGATGGAAAATAGCCAACTTTATTTCCTGGACCAAATTTAGTTGAAGCATCTCTTCTTATCATAGCTGATAAAAGATATTTTCCTCTAAAATCGTATTGTAATCTACCAAAGTATGAAAGCTTTCTTTCATCAAAAGTATATGAACTTACAGGAATGACACCTGGTGCTGGTGCCCCGTTTGCTAGCGAAATATCTGCATTACTCCACGAGTTATTTGGTATATCGTATCCTGTTGCATATAATCCATTTCCCCACTCTTTAAAAATAGTATTACCTAAAGTTCCAACAATTTTATGGTCATCATCAATTTGTTTGGTATAAGTTGCATAAATATCAAATGAATAATCGTTGTTATTAATTGCATTTTGATTAACTGAACTTCTTGCTACATCAAAAACTTTCCCTCCATAATCAACAATTTTTGCAAAGCTTTTACTTTCGCTGTTTGAGGTATTAAAGCCTATAGAACTTGATAAAACTAAACCTTCCATTAAGGTATAATCTAATCCAAAATTACCATTCAACTTTTTGAAATTATAATCGTTATACGTATTTGCAATTTGAGCTAAAGGGTTAATCATTTCATTTCCTAAATTTCCAATTGGAAAAACTGTATAGTCACCATTGGCATCATAAGGAGCAAGTGTTGAAGGGCTATTTACAGCATTTAATAATACTGATGCATTACCACCTTCTGGAAGGGTTTCTCTATTAAAATAAGTATAAATAACATTTGATTTTAATTTTAACTTATCTGAAAGTTCAGCTCCTAAAGATATTCTTGCTGTATTTCTTAAAAAACCCGATTTCTTTCCTCCAATAATTCCTTCTTGATCTAAATGCGAACCACTGATGGCATAAGTAATTTTATCGGAACCACCAGTCATAGTAATATCATGACTAACAATAGGCACATTGGTTTCAAAAACTTCGTCTTGCCAATCTGTACCTTTACTTAAACCTGATATATTTGGAAAAGGAATTTGTGCTCCACCACTTACGTAACTTTCATTAAGCAATGCAGCATATTCTGTAGCGTTTAAAACATTTAATTTTTTTGAGGTTTCTTGAAAACCATAATAAGTATTATAAGAGATTTTTGCTTTAGAGTTCTTTTTACCCATTTTAGTTGTAATTAAAATTACTCCATTTGCTCCTGTAGAACCATAAATAGCTGCTTGTGCATCTTTTAATACTGTAATAGTTTCTACATCATTTGGGTTTAACAAACCTAATTCTCCAATATAACCATCTATAATAGTTAAGGGTTTATTATCACCGTTTGTTGCAATACCTCTTATTCTAATGTTAATATCTGAACCAGGAGCCCCAGATGTGGTAGTAACATTTACTCCACTTACTGTACCTTGAAGTGCTTGTTCCATTTTAACCGGTTTAAGATCTTCTAAAGTTTGACTGTCTACTACAGATACAGCTCCAGTTACTTCTCTTTTTTTCTGAGTACCATACCCTACCACTACTACTTCATCAAGACTCTGAGTGTCTTCGGTAAGTGTTACATTTAACAAACTGTCATCGTTAATAACAATTTCTTTAGTTACAAAACCAAGATAGGAAAAGACTAGTGTTTCCCCTTTTTGAACATTAGACAATATAAAGTCCCCATCGAAGCCAGTCGATGTTCCTTTTAATGTATTTTTGACTACTATAGATACACCTGGTAAAGGTGATCCACTTGCGTCAACTACAATTCCTTTTATTTCATAGTTTTGTGCATATCCGTATATACCTACAAAACTTATAAAAATTGATAATAAAAATGATTTCATATATTGATGAGTTAAGTTTTAATAAAACTAGTGCTAAAATTTCCTTAAATCTAAAAAGCTACCTATACAAAAAACATACAGTTTATAAATCTTTCCTTTTTAAAAAGAATAATAATGAATGTTAATTTTATATCAAATTGAATAAATTCAGTGTTTTTAATAGAATTTTAACCTACTTAAAATAAGAAAAAAATATTTGATAAAATTTATAACTATAAGGTTATAGTTAATAACATGTTGTGGTAATGTTGTGGTATTTTTTATACTTGTAGCATTAACTTATAACTCTAAAATATACTCAACAAGGCTTTTTTCGTGTTCCAAATTAATTTTTTTACGCAAGCGGTATCTTTTAATCTCAACACTTCTAACAGAAATATTTAATAACGGAGCTATTTCTTTAGAAGATAAATTTAATCTCAAGTAAGCACATAGCCTTAAATCATTTGGAGTTAATGTAGGATGTAGTGATTTTGCTTTCTTTAAAAAATCACTATCAGCATTATTAAAAGCTTCTTGAAAAGCTTCCCAATCATCATTATTATTTAAATTTTGATTGATAATTTTTAAAACTCTTTTTACATTGTCTGTGCTATCTTTCTTTGATAACTCGTTTTTTATAGTACTTAGCAACTCATTTTTCTTAATAATATTCATTGCAGAGGCTGATAACTCTCTTGTTTTACCTTCCACTTCATTCCTAAGTTTTTCATTTCTCAATTTCATGATAACCTTATCATTTTCTAATTGTGAAAGTGTAAATTCTTGTTGTTTTTTTTCAATTAACTTACTTTTTTGTTTGGTATAATAACGCTTATAAAAATTATGAATTAAAAACACCATTAAAATAAATAATAACGAATAAAAAACAAGCATTAAATTAGATATAAACCAAGGTCTTTCAATGGTAAATGAATAGTTTGCAGTATTTTTTGATAATTTATTTCCTACGCGAGCATTCACTTTAAAAGTGTAATTTCCATAAGGTAAGTTTTTAAAAGTTGCTTCGGAATTTGTTGACCATTTACTCCAATCATTGTATAATCCAACTAGTTTATACTGATAATTAATCTCTGTAAATTTTTCATATTCTGGAACACTAAAATTAAAACTTAAATTGTTATTTTTAAATTTAAAAGAATGGTTATCATTTAACAATTTTACTTTAGATTCATTCAAATTAATGGAAGCTTTAGTAATTGAAGTAATTTTAACTTCATAATCTTTATCAATAAGTTTGTCTAAATTTAAAATAATATAGCCTCTTGCAGTACCTATAAGGTAAGATTGATCTTTTAAATGAGCTAAACTTTCATAGCCAGCAATATCTCTTCTTTTAGATTCAGGTAATGGTATTCTATTTATTTTTAACGTGTTATTTAAAATTCCAGGTGAAAAATATACGATGCTCTTATCTAAAAAACCCCATAAGGTATTGGTTTGGCTATTGGCAATCAATTTTCCAGAATAGTAGCTGTCATTTTTAAAAAATTGATTTGTAAATAATGAATCTAACTCAAAAAAATGTTTATCCTTGGAGTATTTAAAAACCCCTTTTTCAGATGAATAATATAAATTATTATCATAACTCACCAATCCTGATTTTAGTCCTTTTGTAACAGAAGTTTCTTCATTAATTTCAACAACTTTTTCAAACTTCTTATCTATTTCTAATTTAAAAACCCCTTTATATTCATGACTTACAAATAGTTGATGGGTTTCTGAAAATTCGAAAAATTTACTTGAAATATCAAATCCTGTAATTTTATTTTTAAAACGCCAAGAATCATTAACTTTTTCAAGTATGTTTAATCCGTTATAGTTGCCTTGTATCAGTAAATTTTCTTGTGTAGGAATGGGTTTAATATCCCAAGTTCCCTGAACATCAGAAATTAATTTTGCTTGATTATTTTTTATTATATATGTCCCAATATCATGTCCACAAAATAAGGTATTATCATAAATTGCTAAAGACCAAACTTGACCGTTAGTACCTTTAATGAAATTGAATGTTGTATTTGAATTTAATTTTTTATAAAATAATCCTTGATTGGTTCCTAAATATAAATAGTCATTAAAAATTACTGAAGTGTAAACTGAACCTAATTTCCCTTTTACATCATTAAAAACTTTAAATGGAGAACTAAAATTTACTACACTAATTCCATTATCTAAACCTAACCATATATTTTGATCCTTATCTTGAAATATTGATAGTACAGTATTGTTATTGAGTCCTACTTCTTGATTAATTTGATTGATTAAATTACCCTGACTATCAATATGATAAATTCCATTAGATATGGTTCCTAAAATAAAACTATTATCTTCTAATTTAATACTACTATAAACACTGGACGCTTCTAATATTTTATTAAATTCTATATTCCATTTGGTTTCGCCATCTTCATCAATAAAGTAAAACCCTTTTTGTTGAGTTTGCAGTAACAATTTAGCTTTAACTTTAAAAATATTGACAACTATATTATTTTTAAAAATCTCATTTGTAGAAATGGGTAATACTTCTCCATTTTCAACCTTATAAACTCCGTCATTTATTTTTTGAAAGTAAATAATCCCTTCAATATTAAAGGCTTTTGTAATGGGGGTTTTAGAATTAATTATTTTAAAACTCTTATCTAACGTATTGTAAATATAAATGCGATTGAGTGATTGAAATAGTATCCACTTATCTAACTCTAATATTTTCCAAAATTGTTCATCTTCAATTAAATCTTCTTTTAAAGTATTACTTAATGAGGTGTAATCTAAAACCCCAAACTCATTTTTTTCCCAAAAGCCAAACTCCATATAACATCCTGTATAAACTCTATTTTTCACAACATTAACAGAACGTAAAATTGTATTATTTGGAGATGGATATAAATTCCATTTCTCACCATTAAATTCAAGCAAACCACTATTATTTGCTATATAAATATAATTTTCATCTGATTGAGAAATTGCCCAATTTTGATTACCTCCTGAATAATTAAGTGGTGAAAAGTTTTCTATTGGAGGTAATTCTTGTGCTTTGATGTTTGCACAAATTAAAAATGTTAAGATTAAGGCTATTTTTTTGAATATATTTAACATTAAACTATTAAATTTTAAATAATAAAAATACAATTTTTATTATTGATACCTGTTAGTTAAATAAATTTAAACGTTTAATGTTAGCTTTTTTATATTATTTGATTGGTTAGCTTTTTCCCAATTGGGTAAAGTAAATGAAAAAGTACTTCCTAAGGTTAACTCACTTTCAACAAAAATTTCACCTCCATGCCTTTCAACAAATTCTTTACACAAGATCAATCCTAAACCAGATCCTTGCTCATTAGAAGTACCTAATGTTGATTTTTTGGTTTCTATATTAAATAAGTTTTTAAGATTTTCTTCAGAAATTCCAATACCCGAATCTTTTATAGAAATTTTAGTAAATCCATTTTTTGTATTAGAAATAATTTCAATTCTTCCCTCTGATTGTGTAAATTTAATTGCATTTGAAATAAGATTTCTCAAAATGGTACTTAACATGTTATCATCAGCATATAAAAAAATATTATCTTGTATTTTATTGGCTATTTTTATATCCTTATTAAATGCTTGAATTTCTAGAAAAGAAATTACGTTGGCTAATTCTACTTTTAAATCAATTTTTTGAGGGTTAAACTTTAAATTTCCAGACTGTGAGTTTGCCCAAATAAGTAAATTATTTAATAAACTAGACGCCTTTACAGTTGAACCTTTTACAACCTTTAAAAATTTTAATTGTTTTTCTTCAGTATATTCGTTTATATTCTCAATTAATAATTCCGTAAAACCTTTTATAGAATTAAATGGATTCTTTAAATCGTGTGCAATGATAGAGAAAAATTTATCTTTTGTAATATTCATTTGTTTTAAAACATCTCGTTGCTCCTGCATTTCATTATTTAATTTACTAATTTGATAATTTTTAAACTCCAATAAATTATAAGCTTTTTTCTTAGATTCTTGCTCGTAAATAAATAGTATTATTAAAAAAGCAAAAATTACTACTGCTCCAATTAAAAAATAAATTAACTTTTTCTCATTATCATATTTTAACTGTGTTATTTCATTTTCAGCTGCTAAATTATTAATTGTTAGCTCTTTTTCTTCTAATTTATTTAAAGCATTAAATAATTGAATTTTTTTATTACCATCAATTTTTATTAAACTGTCTTTAGATGTAGTATATTTCTTATAATAATTTAATGCTTCTTTAAAATTACCTAGCCCATCATATGCTACAGATAAATTCAAAAAATTAAGTCCTTGATATTCTAAATTACCAATCTCATTAGCTATTTTATTACTTTCATTGGCTTTCTTTATAGCTTCTTTAAAATTACCAGAGTTATTATATAAATCTGAAATATTTAACAATACAAGACTTCTTAAATCTTGGTCTTTAATTTCATTTGCTAATTCTAATGCTTTTGAAAAATAAGATTTTGATTTTTTAAATTCTTTTAATTTTATATAAGTATCTCCAATATTATTGTAAGCAATTGCGATGCCTGCCAAATCATCAATTTCTTTATATAGTACAATTGATTTCTTAAAAAATTCTAATCCTTTATTAAAATTTTTCTCATCAATATTGGTATTTCCCAAATTAGTGTAACTACTTGCTTCTCCAAATTTATCTCCTATTCTTTTATAGATTTCAAAAGCATCATTATAGTAACCTTCTGCAACTTTAAAATTTTCCTGTGCATAATACAAATTACCTATATCTGTATAATTATTGGCTATTCCAATATCATTTTTCAGCTTTTTATAAATACTTAAAGATTTTAAATAAAAATCAATAGCTTTAGATTCGTTGTATAAATGTGTATAACAAAAACCTATATAGTTATTTGTCATGGCTTCTTTCAAGCTATCTTTGAGTTCTATATATAATAATCTAGCTTCTTTATAATTTTGGATTGCTAAATTATGTTCATTAAAAAACTCATAGCTATATCCTAAATAAAAAAGAATATCGGCTATTTTTTTTTGATCATTTATATTTTTAGCTGTTTCTAAAGCTTTATTATAAAAAAATAATGAAGAATCGTTTTCTTGTTTTAAATAAGTATCTGCAATTTTTAGTGCAATTGAAATTTTGGTGGAGTCTACTGATGCGTTATACAGTTCCGCTTTTAAACTTTTTATTGAAGTTGAATCTTGACCATATAATATGGATGAAAAAATGTAAAAAAGAAAAAAAACAACAATTTTCCGCATCAATTAAAATTTAAATTTGCTGAAAGAGTATAAAAGCACCACCATTCATTCAGCTAAGCAAGCCATTTACTGCTTCAAATATACCATTTATCTAAATATAAACAAGTTAGAATCATTCTATTTTAAATTTTTGTTTATATCTAAAATGTTTTCTAAAGTATATTTTGCAATAATTTGATCAGTTATATATTTATTTCCTTTTAAGGAATTTTCTTTAATTATATCATTCAAATCTAGTATCAAAAACTGTTTTAACATAGGTTTTGAAATTGATTGATAGCTATAATGCCATGGCTCATATTTAAACCCTTTTCTATCCTCATCATTGTTATAGACCAAATAAAAACCAAATCTTTCTGAATTTATATCCATCCACTTTTTTAATTTGGAAAAGCTTCCATTTTCATTATAATTTTCTTCAATTAAAAGCTCTTTTGGTTTAATTACCGCTCCGTCAATAATATCAATATCTGTACCCCAATGATGTCTCGATGTCCCTGGAATTGTAGAATATTCAATAATTTTTTCAATAGCTCTCTGTGGAGTTAAACCCTCAGAAACATAGGATGCATACTTTCTATTCCAAATACTTAGCTGCCGATCAAAACTTCTATAAGCTGAGACAATTTGAATTAGTATTCCATCTTTTTTGGCTTGTAAAGACATTTGTTTAAAAGCTTCCAAAACTTTAGGTTGAAGCTTGTAATTTTCTCCTATCAAATTTAAATTTCCTTGGCCAGTTAAAGCGTTTTCAGAATATTTAATTTGAGAAAACACCATTTCTTTACCATAAAATATTAGTGAAATTATTAAAACTACTCTGAATGATCTGAAATAATTACCCATTTATCATCTATTTTTTTAAATATTAAAGTGTAAACTCCATTGGCATTGCCAACAGTTCTTTCTAAGTGATATTTGCCTGTTAAAGAATATAAATCTTTTGCTAAAAAATTAATGTTTAATATTTCAAATGTCAACTTTCCTGTATGCTCTTTACTTGGGTATCCTTTTTTGTAGTTTTCTAATGTTTTTTGCCAACCATATGTAATTCCATTTTTTCCAATAAATTGAAGCTTATCCGATTTCCAATAAACATTCATATAAGCATCTATATCTCCATTACTCCAATCTTCGGCACTTTTAAGCAAGGCTTTTTTTATTTCAATTTTATCTTTTTTTTGGTCAATTGAATGACAACCAACCAACATTATAATTGAAATTAATAACAACGTTTTTTTCATTTTATTTTAATTTTTTAAACATTACATAATGAGCTCCAACCAATGGTATTTCAAAAAGTTCTCCTAATGTTTCTAAGCCCTGTTTTTTATAAAAATCAACTGCAATTACTCTAGCATTGCACCAAAGTATATCAATATTCATTTTAGTTAGTATCGAAAAAGCTGCTTGTAACATTAATTTACCGGCTCCAGTACCTTGAGATTCAACTAGTGTAGCCATTCCTCTTAATTGATACTGTTTCCCTCTAAAATTTTTATTTTCAGCTTTCATATAACTTGAAACCGCTATAAGTTTTTTATTTCTATAAGCACCAATATGAAATGTATTTTCATCAAAATCACCATTAAATTTATATGGTAATGGAATATTTTCACGTAAAACCTCTAGCCTAATTGGATAAGTTTCTTCTGCAGAAATTTTTTTAATTTGAATCATTGATTATTGAATATATTACTGCTGGTTACCTCTGGCATAAATTTGTTCTGTTTCTAAAATTATTTTCATAAAATTGTTGTAACAATGCTAAATTACTATTATTATGCAAAACATAGAAATAAAGTTGATTTCAAAAAAACATATTTTAAACATACTACCTCTATTAAAAGAATTAAATACAACAACTAAAGAAACCATTTTAAAAAAACGAGTGTTAGAAATGTCTACCTATCAAAACTACAAATGTGTTGGCGTGTATATTGATAAGCAATTAATTGGAATTACTGGATTATGGCATTTAACAAGACATTATTGTGGAAAAACTATTGAACCAGACCATGTAATAATTAGTGATACATATAGAAACAAAGGAATTGGAAAAATTTTATTTAAATGGATTCATAACTATGCACAAAAAAATGGTTATGAAGCCTCAGAATTAAATACTTACATAAACAATATTAAATCTCATAAATTTTATGAATTAAAAGGGTACAAAAAATTAGGCTTTCACTATCTAAAAATAATTTAAATTTATTTAAAAAACGTTTGCAAAAATGTAAAAGGATTGTATATTTGCACCACCAACGCGAGAGTAGCTCAGTTGGTAGAGCTTCAGCCTTCCAAGCTGACTGTCGCCGGTTCGAGCCCGGTCTCTCGCTCAAAAAAAGCCAAACTTAAGTTTGGCTTTTTTTATTTTAATTTATTTCCAAATAGTAATAAAAGTACTATAGGAATTCCTAATAAAACAACCGTAGTAAAACTATGTGTAAATACCTGTGGGTAAACCAATAATAACAATGCATACCCTCCAATTGCTCCTCCCAAATGAGCTGCATGACCAATATTACCCATCTTATTTTTCATTCCATATATAGAATATAATAAATATCCTACTCCAAATATATACCCAGGAATTGGAATTGGTAATGGAAACATAAATAATTGCATTGCAGGGTTTAATAAAATTGCCGCATAAATAATACCTGCTACAGCTCCAGAAGCCCCAACTGCACTATAATATAATTCATCTTTATGAAATGTCAACGTCAAAAAATTTCCTGCAAATAAACTTCCAAAATAAAGTATTAGAAATTTTACAACACCTAACTTAAAAATAATAATTGGCGCAAAAATATAAAGCACATACATATTTAAAATTAAATGTAAGTAGTCTACATGTAAAAAAGCAGAAGTAAGCATCCTTATTTTTTCACCTCTGTTAATGGCACCAATTTGAAATTTGTACTTATCAAAAAACAAACGATCGCTAAATCCTTTTATTGAAGCAATCACATTAACTAAAATTATTAAAAGAAGAGTTTTATCTATATTCATTATTGAAATATTTTAATTAAGCGAAAGTATAAAAAAGTTATGATATTGATTTTTTTGTAAGCTAACTTTTAAAAATTAAATACGATATTTGCAGCTTATATTAGTTATGAATTTAATAGTTTACATTTTAGTATATCCCATTATTTGGTTAATTTCAATTTTACCTTTTAAAATTTTATATTTTATTTCAGATTTTCTTTACGTAATTATTTATTATGTTATTGGGTATCGAAAAAAGGTAGTATACAACAATTTAAAATTGGCTTTTCCTGAAAAAAGCAATGAAGAAATCATTCAAATTAGTAAAAAATTTTACAGTCACTTTGTAGATATTTTTATGGAAATGATAAAATCTTTTACCATTTCTAAAAAAGCTTTGGACAAGCATTACAAATATACAAACCTCACTTTTTTAAATGAATTATATAAAGACGGTAAAAGTGTTATTTTAACTGGAGCTCACTATGCAAATTGGGAATGGATTTTAGGTTTAGACCCTTATATAAGCTATAAAACGTACGGTGCTTTTACTAAATTAAACAATCCTTATTTCAATAAAAAAATTCTAAAATCTAGATCTCGTTTTGGTGTTAATTTGGTACCTACTTCTAAAACTATTTCAGAAATTGATTCTAATGAAAAAAATAAAATCCAATCTATGTATGGATTGCTAAGCGATCAATCACCTCAATTAAAAAAGACTTTTTATTGGAACCATTTTTTAGGAATTAAAGTCCCTATTCATACGGGTACTGAAATGTTAGCTAAAAAATACGATATGAATGTTGTATTATTTGAAACAAAAAAAATTAAAAGAGGTTATTATGAAACCACTTTTAGTTTAATTACAAATAATGCCCTAAAGTATCCTAATTACGAACTTACCGACGTGTTTTTAGAAAAAATTGAACAATTAATACGCAAACAACCTCAGTACTACTTTTGGACTCATAAACGTTTTAAGCATAAGGATAAAGCTCCTAATTAAGTTGTTTTATAAACTAAATCTAACTCCAAAAACATACATATTTTCAAAAAAAGTAAAATTTTGAGAAGCAGAATCTGATGTACTTGCTGTTGTTCTAATATCCTTCATATTAATATAGCCTACTTTAATATTAGATTGAATAAAAAAGTGTTTAAAAAATGTAATATTTAAACCTGCATGAGCACTAATACCATAACCAGAAACATGGAATTCATCATAACGTTCTTTACCTAATAAAGTAGTATTAGTTTTAGGATATAACAATCCAACTCCAACACCTTCGGTTAAATTAATATCTATATTTTTAACTTTAAACTTCAGCCAGTTATCTAAATTATCAAACCTGCTTATCTCAATATTTACATAATTCAACCCATCAGTATGTTCAAACAATAAAAAATCTTCTGTCAAAACGATCTCTTCATTAGTATAATTTCCATCAAAATCGCCTCCTAAATTAATCGTTCCATTAATTTTTACAGTTTGATCATTTTTCATTACATACTTCATATGATCTACTCCTAAAGCTACCGTGTAATTTTCTTTAAAAAAATAACCAATTCTAAAGTTCGTTTGAGGAATGGTGATTTCATCAGGTTTAAAATAATAAATACCAAAAGGCTTTGGTTTGTCTTTTGCCTTTACATTAGAAAGTGTAAAATTATAATTATCTCCTTTAAAGGTAATATCTGATGTAGAATAATGACCTCTATTCCATCCCCAATAAGCAAAAAACTTTCCCTTATTTAATCCGGAATCATTATAATTAGTAGTTTGTGAATGTGTAACACTACTGAATAGTAATAATACAATTACAATTATTTTAAATTTCATAAATAGCTTTATTATTTTATATACAATTTTTAATTTCAGTCATTAGTTTTTGTGCTAATGCATCTGCTTTTGCTTGCGAAGTACTTTCGGTATAAATTCTGATTATTGGCTCGGTGTTTGATTTTCGTAAATGAACCCATTCGCTATC